>NZ_JBIRPD010000005.1:0-412860 GCF_044332485.1 Streptomyces sp. NPDC017056
AGGTCGGCGGCCAGGCGGGCGGCGCCCAGGGTGCGGATGTGCTGGGCGGTCGGCACCAGCACCTTGCCGCCCAGGTGGCCGCACTTCTTCTCGGAGGCGAGCTGGTCCTCGTAGTGGATGCCGGCCGCGCCCGCCTCGATCATCGCCTTGGTCAGCTCGAAGGCGTTGAGCGGGCCGCCGAAGCCGGCCTCGGCGTCGGCGACGATGGGCACCAGCCAGTCGGTGCTGTCCCCGGCCTCCTCAGCGGTGGCGATCTGGTCGGCGCGCAGCAGGGCGTTGTTCAGGCGGCGCACCACCTGAGGCACCGAGTTGGCCGGGTACAGGCTCTGGTCGGGGTAGGTGTGCCCGGCCTGGTTGGCGTCCGCGGCGACCTGCCAGCCCGACAGGTAGACCGCCTGGAGCCCGGCCTTGACCTGCTGCACCGCCTGCCCACCGGTCAGCGCGCCCAGCGCGTGGACGTAGTCCCGCTCGTGCAGCAGACGCCACAGCCGCTCGGCGCCCCGCCGCGCCAGGGTGTGCTCCTCGCGGACACTGCCCGCCAGCCGCACCACATCCGCGGCACTGTGCGTACGGATGGTGCCCCGCCACCGCGGATCGGTCGCCCACCGCCGGGCCAACTCCTCGGCCGCCGTGCGTTCCTTCGGACTTGTCGTCATGGCTTCTACTCCCCTCTCAAAGAGCGCTTCATAAAACGCTGGGCTTCAGTTCCCTGCAGTTGCACTCGTCTTCGGTGGGCAACGCCTCGACCAATGCGGCGAGGACGTCCCGCATACGGACCACGTTGGCCGCGAAAGCCTCGACGACGTCGTCCTGAGTGACCCCATGGCCGGGCAGAACACCGGCGTCCCAGTCGGTGACCATGGACAAAGGGACGTAACACAGGCCGAGTTCCCGGGCGAGTACGGCCTCCGGATGGGCCGTCATACCGATCGTGGTCCACCCCTGACCGGCGTACCACTGCGATTCGGCACGCGTCGAGAACCGGGGCCCTTCGACAACGACCTGCGTGCCGCCGTTCACCGCCGGCCAGCGGGCCTGCTCGGCAGCGCGCAGCGCCGCCTGGCGCCCTGCCGGGCAAAAGGGATCGGCGAACGGCGCATGGGCCACACCGGGGCCGTCAACGTACGTCTGCGCACGGCCGGTTGTCCGGTCCACCAGTTGGTCCGGGACGACGAGGCTCCCGGGAGGAATGCGCGGAGTGAGGCTGCCGACGGCGCCGACGCTTATCACACGCGTGACACCGCACTTTTCGAGAGACCACACGTTGGCGCGGTAGTTCACGTTGTGCGGCGCGTACTCGTGACGGCGACCGTGCCGCGGGAGGAACGCAACCGTTCGGCCCGACATCTTCCCGACCGTCAGCGGTGCGCCGGCCTTGCCGTAGGGGGTGTCGGGCCATTCCTCCGTACCGTCTGTGAACAACGAGTAGAGGCCGGTACCCCCGATGATGCCGATAGCTGCCTGAGTGTGTTCCATGAAAAGCTCCTGCACGTGCGTGCGAAACAGGTGGGGCATGGCGGGTGAACCGACTTGCGCGGACAGGCATCAACCGGGTTGCGCCTCCGCCACAGCGATGAGGTTGCGGTAGAGCGCGTGCGGGTGGGTCCCTTGCGCGGAAGCAGCCCTGGAGGTTTCCTCCGGGCGCTTCACCCAAGCCGTACGCAAACCGGCGGACCGCGCCGAGTCGAGTTCCTTCACGCAGTCGGAGGCGAACAGCACTTGCCCTTCCACTGCGCCGACCCTTCGGGCGATGATTCGGTAGGAGTCGGGACAGTGCTTCCCACCGGCCGACGTCGTGTCGAAGTATCCGCTCAGCCGATCGCGTAAGTCGCCGAACTGGGTGTGGGCGAACAGGTCGCGCTGCGCCTGAACCGAGCCGGATGAGTACAGATAGACGCTGGTCCCGCGGTCGAGCCAGGAGCGCAGTGCGAGGAGAGTGTCGGCGTATATGTGGCCGGACAGCTCACCGCTGGCGTATCCCTGGCGCCATATCAGTCCTTGCAGGGACTTCAACGGCGCGATTTTCGCGTCCTCGTCGGACCACGCCATGAGCGTGCGCACTGCGGCTCGGTCATCCCACTGTGCCGAGCGGCCACACCGACGGCCGACTTCGTCGAGTATGGCGCGGGTCTGCGGTTCGTGACCGTGCCGGCTCACCCACTCGGCCATCCGGCTGCGCGCGTACGGGAAGAGTTCGGTGTAGACGTGCGAGGTCGCGCTCGTGGTTCCCTCGACGTCCAGGACGACAGCCGCGGTCATGCCGCCTTCCGGTCCGGCACATTGCCGGCGGTGGTGTCGTGGCGCTCCGCGCGCCGGCCCCCCGGACATCACGGCTCTCCGAACGCCTTCGTGAACCAGTCGTGGAATGCACTGGCTATCTGGTGTTCGTGCGGCACCAGGACGCCACCGGGCTCGTAGAGCTTGGATGCCATGTTGACCTGGCACCGTTCGCAGGCGGCGAAGTCCTGCTGGTTGACGCGGTGGAACAGTTCCACGGACCGGTCCAGCTCGGGCCCTTCGTCGGGGACGTCCTGGGCATAGAGCCAGTCGCACTCGACGATCGTCCGGTGCGCCGAGACCGGGAACATCCGGTGGGCGATCACGTGGTCCGGTACGAGGCTGATGAAGAACTGCGGATTGATGAGGACGCCCCAGTACTGGCGGTCCTGCTCTTCGGTGAGTCCGGGCAGCTTTCCGAAGCCGCCCTTCCCGTCGACGGTGAACCCTTCGACGTCCTCACCGAACTTCACGCCACGGCCCACGTAATACTGGGCCGCGTACCCCTCGGCGTATTCGGGTATGACGCCGAGGAACTCGGGGTGCATGGTGGCGCAGTGGTAGCACTCCAGGAAGTTCTCCACGATGACTTTCCAGTTGGCTTTGACGTCGTAGGTGATACGCCGCCCGACCTTGAGTTCCGGCATCGCCCAGTTGTCCACTGCCTGCGCGTCGCCGAACCGCTCGGAAACGGGGCTGATCACCGTGTCTTCGAACGACGGAGGCTCCTCCGCCAAACACACCCAGACATAGCCGAGGTACTCGCGCAGATGCACCTGTTTGAGGCCCCACTCCGCCCGGTCCACGTCCGGCATCTTGGCGAGGTGCGGGGCGGCCACGAGTCCGCCGTCCAGGCCGTACGTCCACGCGTGGTAGGTGCACCGGAAGTTCTTCTTCGTCTCGCCGTACTCGTCCGTGCACAGGCGGGTCCCACGGTGCCGGCAGACGTTCAGAAAAGCCCGCAGCTCACCGTCGTTGCCGCGCACGACGAGCACGTTCTCCTTGCCTACTTGTGCCGTGCGGTACTTTCCCGGCTGTGGTACGTCCGAGACGTGTGTGAACGCGTACCAGTACTGCTGGAACAGCCGGTCCTGTTCGAGTTCGAAGATGTCGGGGGCATGGTAATAGCGCCCGGGGAGGGTGGCCAGGAAGCTCGGGGGAAGGCTCGGGGTCGACATGACCATTCCTTTCTGCAATCCGGGATCGCCGGGGCCGGTCGGCGCGCACGTCGCTCGCCGCATTCAGGGCGTGCGTTCGGCCGACCAGACGATCAGCGCGTCGTACAGCGTGTCCCCCTCGATGGGACACAGCCGGTGCCGGGTGGGCGTGAGGCCGGCTTCCTTGATGGCGGAGGAGACGAGGGCCTCGGTCAGGTAGGTGTTGTCGTGGCCTTCCTCGGCGACGTACTCGGCGCTGCGAATCCAGTCCGCTCCGACAGCGACTCCCCCGGGGCGAAGGTGATCGTGCACGGACGGGAAGCACCGGCGGTAGCGTTCGGCATCGGGCGACAGACCGAAGAGGCCGAATTCCGTGATGAGGTCGAACCGTTGTCCGTCGAATTCCGCCGGCCAGGGCGCCATGGCGTCGAAGGCGTGGAAGCCCGCCATGCGGGACTTCATCTCGTGCAGGTGGCCGGCATCACGTCCGTAGCGCCGCAACACCTGCTGGTAAGCGCGAGGAACGCCGGGCCCGTTGTTGGCTTCGCGCAGCACGGCCAAGGCTTCCTCCGCAGCATCGACGCTGCGGATCGAGCGGATTGTTTCCGGAAGGGCGATGGACCAGAACAGTGTGCACGGCCCGCATCCGAGGTCCAGCCAGTCGCCACCGGCCTCCGAGGCGTACAGGGTGTCCAGGATGTCTTCGGTGCCCATACCGGGCTTGAAGTCGCCGTCGAAGAAGTCGGCGAAGTACTGCCGGTAATAGGCCAGCCGGTCTTCATCGAGGTGCGGCGGCCGGGTCGTCATCGTTCCTCCTCTTCCGACGCGGCGCACAGGTGTGTGACCATTCGTGCCGCACCGGGAACCCACGGTGTGCCGTCGTAGTCGTGCGCGATGCGCCGGATACGCAATCCGCTGCGGGCGGCCAGGCCGGCGATCCCGTCCGCTGTGTAGCGCCGCATTCTGATGGACGAGGTCCACCGGTCGAGTTCGCGGTCTCCCTCGCCGAACCGGTAGTCGTAGACGATGCGCATCCGGTTTCCTTCGCCGTGCTGGCTCCGTGCCCGTTCGAGCCAGCCCGTCGGAGGCACCGGTCGCCGCCATTCGGTGACGACCCGGCCCTCCGCCAGCCGTGGGTCGAAGTAGTCCGGCGGCGGCGAGGCGTCTCCTGTCCGCTTACCTTCCTGGCTGCCGTCGCTGTCGAAGGTGTAGAGGTCGAGCAGGATCGTTCCGCCGGGCCGCAGGTGGTTCGCCAGCCGGGGCAGGGCCCGTTCGGCGTCCCCCGGCTCGTGGAGCAGTTGGAAGGCCTCCTGGGGCACGAGGATCAGATCGAAGCGCTCGGGCAGGTCCAGTTCCCGCATGTCGGCCTGGACAGCCGTGACGCGCTCCGGTGCCCCGGCCTTCTCGATCCGCGCGCGGACCTGGTCGACCATGCCGGGTTCAAGATCGGCGCAGACCACCCGCCGGCCACTGGCGATGAGCCAGTCCGCGTTGCGGCCGGATCCGCTGGGGATCTCCAGGATCGAACGCACCCGGTCGGTGACCAGGCTACGGAGGTAGCCGTGGTCCTCGGTGGTCCGGTACTCGACGTCGTAGAAGCGCGCGCGGCGCCGGTACCCCGCGTCCGGTGTCCCGAGTCCGCTCGCCGTGGAGCCCGCCACGTCAGTGCACCCGGGCCGGCTCGGCGCCGAACGCGCGGTCCATATGGCGTTCGATCTCGTGGTGCGCCATCCGGCCCCCGTCGGTGATCATGCCGTTGGCGGCCGTGGGAGCCGGCCGGCCGTACTGCAGGCTGTTGCCGAACTCGATCAGATACGGCGTGATGAGCGGGCTGACCGCCCGTGACGCCGTGTAGGGCACCGACCCGGGCATGGCGTCGATCTTGCAGTGCAGCACACCGAAGCGCTCGTACACCGGCTCCGTGTGGACGGTCTGCCGGTCGAAGGTCGGCAGATAGCCGCTGCCGTAGCCGACCGTGACATCGACGATCACGGAGCCGGGCTTCATCCGGCGCACCAGGTCTTCGCCGATCATCGGCGGAGTGTCGTAGGTCGATATGAGGATCGCTCCGACCACCACGTCGGCTTCCCGCACCTCGTGCTCCAGCACCTCGGGAGTGTTGATACGGCAGGAGACGCCCGGGGCCGAGGCGGCGAACCGGCGCAGGCGGTGCCGGTCCGTCCCCAGGACGGTGACGTCGGCACCGAGGGCACGGGCCGTGCGGGCGGCCGCGGCACCGGCGTTCCCGTAGCCGATGACGACGACCTTCGGGGGCGTCACGTAGGGCATGTCCGCCAGCAGGACACCCGAACCGTTCAGATGGCTCTGCAGGTGGTACGCCGCATACAGAACGGCCAGCTTGCCCGATATCTCACTGTCCGGTACGGCCAGCGGGTAAGCGCCGTCCGGCGTCTTGAAGAACTCGTAGGCATAGGCTTGCGTGCCGGAGTTCAGGAGGGCGCGCGTCAGTTCCGGGTTCCCTTCCGCGTGGAAGAAGGCGCCGAGACGGAGACCCGGCCGCATATAGGTGAACTCATGGGGCCCGGGGGCCTTGTACTTGAGTACGAAGTCACTGCCTCGCCAAGCCTCTTCGGTGCTTACGATGCGGGCACCGGCACGTATGTAGTCGTCGTCCGAAGCCTTCGTGCCGACGCCCGCACCGGTTTCCACCAGGACTTCGAAGCCGGCGCGGGCGAATTCCGCGGCCTGCTCCGGAAGGACGATGACGCGCTTCTCGCCGGCCCGGGTCTCCTTGATGATGGAAACACTCTTCTCTGCCATGGCAGTACTCCCCTTCCGATGAACGTACCTGCTGTCACCTTCCGGCCCGCGCCTTACCCACTCATCACTCCGGCTTGATCCCCCTTTTCAGCTCCGTCACCTGCAGATGCTCCGGGCTGAATGCGTCCCGCAGAATCGGGATGGCTTTGCGCGGGTCGGCTTCACCGCAGGTGAAGACGTCGATGGCGGCGTAGTTGTTCTCCGGCCAACAATGAATCGACATGTGCGACTCGCTCAGGATGGCGACACCGGTGAGACCTTGGGGAGCGAAGCGGTGCATCTTCAACTCCAGCAAGTGCGCCCCGCAGGCCGCGACGGCCTTTCGCAAGGCGTTTCCGACCACCTGCTCGTCGTCGAGCGACGATGCGCCCCACAGGTCCAAGGTGATGTGCACCCCGGCGTAGGAGAGGCCATAGGCATCGATCCGGAGATCTCCCGGCGCATGCACCATGGGATCAGAGATGACGGACACGTTTCCTCCTCTTGCTGTGCTCCGCACACACCCATGCGCTGACAAGGGACCGGGGCGTCATGCGCTAAAGCCCCCACCCCTTCCGTGTGCCAGAGGTTTCGTGTTGCATCTCCACAGAAGCGCACTGCCGTACCGAAGCGCTCACTTTCCCCTAACGAACCGCTCAAGAGGCCACCCTCCCGCCCCCCAGCGCGATCCGGGAGTCGGCCTTTGTGCGCGTCGGCTCCCGGATCGGCCGGCGGGGCGTCGTACGGCCCCAGCCCCACGGCCCCCGTCCCACGGCCTCAGTCGAAGACGGTGAACTCCCTCGACCCCGGGTCGGCTGAACCGCCCCCCTCGCACCGCACGTAGGCGGTGTACTTTCCCGACTTGAGGCCGGTGAAAGTGGCGATCCAGGACCTGCGCTTCCGCGTCATCTTGGCGCTGCCCCGGCTCCCGGGTTTACCGGCTTTGCTGTGCCATTCGGCGACCGCGCCTTTCATGCAGCCCCGGGCGCTTTTCGGCGTGGTGACGGTCACCGTCGAGCCGTTGGCTTGGACGTTGACCGAGGGTGCTGCCGCGGCCGGTGTGGCGAATGCACCTCCGGCGGCCAGGACGGCTCCTGCGATCAGGCCGATCAACAAGGGGCGGGGGTGCTGCTTCGGCATGCTGTTCCTTCCGTAGGCGTCGGATTCGCCAGCGCCATACCCCGGCCTCGCCACCCCACGCTCTTCGGCCGCCGATACCCAACCAACGAGCGACAGGGCCGGACCTCTGCCCTGAACTCCACGAAGCCGTGGGTTCACTGTGCCAGGTGGTTTATGCCTTTCAGGGGCGCAAAAGGCGTGTACGAGGGGCAGATCACGGGTGGCCCGTGCCGTGCCGGTGCGGCCGCTGAGCAGAGTCCCTTCGTACCGGGAGGTGCCACGATGCGAACGAACCACCCCGTACACCGGCGAGGCCACCGGTGAATGGCGTGCGGGGATCCGGCTCGCCGCCTTCCCCTCGGGATTCGGCCTTGGACCGGGCTTTTCACGCATTCGGGAGCAGCACTCCGCATGCCTGCCTGGATGTGGGAGCGATCGTCTATCTGGGCGGCGAGGCGCCGGCGTTGGAGGATCTGCGGCGCTTGGTCCGCGGGGCGCTGCGCGAGTTGCCGGTGCTGTCATACGAACTGCGCGGATCGGCCGCGGCCTGGGCGCCGGTTGCCGATGTCGACGTGGCCCGGCATGTGGTGGAAACGATCGTGCCGGACGAGGCGGGTACGTGTGTGGCGGAGGAGGCCGAGCAGGCGTGGGCCGGGACCTCCCCGCTGGAACTCGGCTGGGAAATGCGTCTGGTACGGCCCTCCTCGGGGGACGGTTGGGCTCTCTCGTACCGCGTGCACCACGCCCGGCAGGACGGCGTGGCGATCGCGCGGACGCTGCAGGCGCTCCTCGCTCCGGCGGGGCCGGGCCCTGCCCCGCGGCCGCCCGCCGGTGAAGGTTCCGGCACGGGCCGGGTCCTGCGGGCGGTCGGCTCGGCGGTGGCGATGTACGCCGCGTACCGGCGCTTTCCGCCGACCGGGCTGGGCGGGCCGTGGCAGCTTTCCGGCCGGCGCCGGGTGTCGACCGCCACGGCGTCGCTGCCCCGGTTGCGTACGGTGGCCCGCGCTGCCGGGGCGACGGTCCACGACGTCCACCTGGCCGCCTTGGCGGGAGCGGTGCGCACCTGGTGCCTGGAGGCGGGCAGGTCTCCCGCGCCGCTGGCGGTCGCCGTCCCGCTCAACGTCAGGCGCCCCGAGGAGTCGTCGTCCTGGGGCAACCGGTGTTTTATGCGTCGGGTGTGGCTGCCGTGCCAGGAGAGTGACGCGCGGCTTCGGCTGTCGCGGACCGTGAAGGCAACCACCGGCCTCAAGTCGGCACGGGTGCGGCAGACCGCGCAGGACCTGCTGTACGGCTCGCCGGCCCGGCTCGTGGAATTCGCGCTCCGCCGGGCGCTGGACCCCCGCTACGCCCCGGTCCTCTCGTAGTACGTACCGTGCGGGGACGACGCGGCGGCGGTACCGCCGTCGCTGACCGGCCTGTTGCCGATGACCCTGCTGCCTCCCGGGCATCCGTTCAACGCCGGTCTGACGACGTACGGCTCGACCGCCCAGATCGCCGTGGTCAGCGACGTGGCGGTGCCCGGCGCCGACCGTATCCCGGTGCTGTGGCAGCAGGAAGCGGCACGGCTGTGGGAGGCGGCGTCACCGTCTCCGCCCGCCCCCAGGCCCCCTGCCGACAGCCCGGCGGACGTACCGGAAGGAGGACGCGCCACTCCATGATGCCAACGTCACGAGCAGCAGCCGGCACGCGCGCCGTCACGCTGGGCGGTGCGGAGCGGGCCGCACTCCGCCCGAGGCCGCAGTGACGGCACCGGAACCACACGAAGGGTCCGGCGTATGCTCATCGCCCTGACCGGTGCCACCGGATTCCTCGGCTCCCACCTGGTGGCCCGCTTCCTGGCCCGGGGAGCCGACGTCGTCGCGCTCGTCCGTGACGACGGGCCTTGCGGGCGGCGCCGCCTGTGGCGTGCCCTCGACGCCACCGGCATCCCGCTGCCGGCGGACCGGGAGCGTCGCGTCCGGCTGCGTACCGTGGACCTGGCCAGGGCCGGGCTGGGCCTGAGCGCGCCGGTCCGCCGGGAACTGGCCGCGACGGTCGACGAATGGTGGCACAGCGCCGCAGTGATCGATCTGGCCGCGGACCTCCGGTCGCTCCACCCGGTCAATGTCGAGGGCACCCGCCGCCTTCTGGACTTCCTGCACCGTTCGGGCGCGCGGGGGCGCGTGGTGCACGTCAGCACCGCCTTCGTCGCCGGCGGGCGGCTCGAAGGGCTGGTCAAGGAGACCGACTTCAGCGACCGGCACGGCTTCCTGACACCGTACGAGCACACCAAGTACCTCGCCGAGGAGTTCGTCCGGGCCTGGGCGCACCGCCACGACCGGCCGGTCACCGTCCTGCGCCCGGCCGTCCTGGTCACGTCCCGTCGCCGCCCGTGCGCCGCTCCCCGGCACCCGCTCTCCGAGATCGGGGCGCGCCTGTCCCTGCTGAGCCGCAGCCGGACGTTCTGGCCCACGGTCACCGCGGCATCAGGCACTCTTCGCTTCCCCGGCCGCCCGGATGCCACCGTGAACCTGCTGCCGGTCGAGTACGCCGCCGAGGTGATGAGCCGCCTGCTCGGCCGCGCCCCGCTCACGTACACCGACACCTTCCACCTCACCCACCCCCAGGACACCCCCGTGCAGTGGGTCCTGGCCGCCGCCCGGCAGCTGTGGCCCCGGCTGGACGTCCGTCTCGATCCCGCCTGCACACACCTGGGGCCGGCCCAGCGCGCCCTGGCCGACATCACCGGAGGCGTCACCGCGTACAGCCGGGTGCACCGACGCTACGACCGGACCCTGCTGCACCGGGCCCTCCCCTCGGCCGTGCCCCCGCCCTCCGGCCTGGACATGGCCTACCTGCGCCAGGCCCTCCGCCCGACGACTGCCGCCCACCCGCCGCGTCCACCGAACCAGGAGGCACCATGTCAGAGCGACCTGCGGCATACCAGCTGATCACCGCCACCCTGTCCAGCACCTTCGACCTGCCGGAAGACGAGCTGCGTCCGGAGGCCACGTTCTACGAACTCGGGCTCGACTCCCTCGCTCTGGCGGAGCTCGCCGTCACCGTCGCAGAGGTGACGGGATGCCGTCTGGACGACCTCACAGCCGACCACACCCTGGCCCAGACGGCCGAGGCGATGGCCGCCCGGCTCACGCCCGACACGGCTCGTAAGCTCCCGTGACACCCGACGACATCGTGATCACCGGACTGGGCCTGGTGACGCCCGCCGGTGTCGGCACACAGGCGACGTGGGAACGTCTCCTCGTGGCGGAGTCGACGGCCGCCACCGATCCGCAGCTGGCCGGCCTGCCCGTCGACATCTCCTGCCGCGTGCCCGGCTTCGACGCCGCCGCTCTCCTGGGCCGCCGCCTGGACCTGCGTCTCGACCGCGTGACGAAGCTGGCCCTCGTCGCCGCCCGGGAGGCCGTCACGGACGCTGGCCTGGCGGGCGGCGCATGGGACCCGGCGCGGGTGGCCGTGGTCATCGGCATCGGGTCATGCAGTTTCGACCGGTACGAGAGCGAGTTCGCCAAGCTCGCCGAAGACCGGCTCGATTGCGTCTCACCGCTGCTGATCGTCCGCAGCGTATCGAGCATGACCGTGGGGGAAGTCGCCCTGGACCTGCAGACGCGCGGTCCGAGCCTGGCGGTCTCCACAGCGTGCGCGTCGGGTACGACTGCCCTGGGCATCGCGCGCGACCTGCTGCGCGCGGGCAGCTGTGACATCGCCATCGCCGGTGGCGCCGAAGCCAACTGCACACGCATTCCCGCGGTGTGCTTCTCCCAGATGAGAGCCCTCTCGCGCCGCTGCCACGCCCCCGCGGCCGCATCGCGGCCCTTCGACCGGGACCGGGACGGCTTCGTCCTGGGCGAGGGCGCCGGCCTCATGGTCCTGGAACGCGCGTCCCACGCCCGCGCCAGGCGCGCCTCCCCCCGCGCCCGTTTCGCCGGCTACGGGGCTTCCTGCGACGCCCACCACATCGCCATCCCCCACCCACAAGGCCGGGGCGCCGTCCAGGCCCTGCGCACCGCACTCGACGACGCCGGACTGTCCCCCCGGGACATCGACTTCGTCAACGCCCACGGCACCGCCACCCACGAGAACGACCTGACGGAATCCCGCGCGCTCCACGAGGTCTTCCCCCGCGTGCCTCCCGTCACGTCCCTGAAAGGCACCCTCGGCCACTCACTGGGAGCGACCGGCGCCGTCGAGGCGGCCTGCACCGTCCTCAGCCTCCAACACGGCCTCATCCCGCCCACGGCCAACCTGGACTGCCTGGACCCCGCCATCGACTTGGACGTTGTCCACCGCACCCCGCGGAAGCTGCCCCTGTCCACAGCCGTCAGCAACTCGTTCGGATTCGGCGGCCACAACGCCGTCGCCGTACTCACGAATGTGCCGTCATTCCATGACCGTGTCGGTCCCTCCGTTGCCGTGCGGGAGAGTGGAGAGCGGCACGGGCGTCAGCTTGACGAGCTTGTCCTCCCCGCAGCTGGCGAGCCACTGGCTGTCCGGGCTGAACGCGATGCCGAAGACCACATGGTCATGCTGGACGCGTAGGGCCCGGCTGCCGTCGGCCACGCTCCAGATGCCCGCGGTGCGGTCCGCGCTCGCGGTGGCGATCCACTTGCCGTTCGGACTGAACGTGATGTTCTTGACGGCGCCGCCGTGCCGGATCAGCAGCAGTTGATGACCAGTGCGGGTGTTCCACAGGCGGGCCGTGCCGTCCTCGCCTGCGGTTGCCAAGGTGTTGCCGTCCGGGGCGAAGGACACGGCCCGGACCGCGTGAGGATGCCGCATACGCGTCAACAGGGCGCCGTTGGTGGACCACACCCGCGCGGAACGGTCGGTGGAGGCGGTGGCCAGGCACCAGCCGTCCGGGCTGAAAGCCACGCCTCGGACCACCTGGTCGTGGGGGATGCTCAGCAGCGGTTCCCCGCTGGCGGTGTCCCACAGGCGTACGGTCCGGTCGGCGGAGGCGGTGGCCAGGTACCGGCCGTCCGGACTGAAATCGATCCCGAAGACGACGTGGTCGTGACGGACGCACAAGAGCTGCTCACCGTCGGAGGAGGCCCAGATGCGCGCGGAGTTGTCGGCACCGCCGGTGGCCAGACGGTACCCGTCGGCGCTGAACGCCGTCGCGAACACGGTGGAGACCCAGCCGATCGCCTGTTCCCAGATGCGGTTCCCGGTCTGCGCGTCCCAGACGCGCACCCACTTGCGCGAACCGGTGACCAGCCGCCTGCCGTCGGGATGGAAGGCCACCGAATGGACCCACTGGCCGGTACGGATCACCCGGGCGGGCGCGGTGGGATGACCCGTCGCGTGCGGGAGGAAGTCGGGTTTGGGCGGCAAGGGCCCGGACACGAAACGAGCCGCACCGGTCGAGGAATTCCCATTGCCGTCCGTACGATCCGTATGGTCCGAGCCGTGCGTCCCGTTCCTGCCGTGCGTGCCGTGCGTGCCGTCCGTCGCATCGGAAGCGGAAAGGACGTCTTCGGTCACGGCTGCGGAAATGTCGAAGAGGTGGGTATTGCCTCCGCGGAGATACAGCACGGGGGTCGCCCATTCGAGACTGTCGTCCTTGCCCACCACGAGAGCTACGCGCCCGACGCGCACAGCCTCGTCGACCGGCCTGCCGAACGTGAGCGCTTCGTAGAAAGAAGCGGCGAACCGCAGGGCGGCCTTGTCGGTGATGGCGAACTGCATGGCGACGACAGCGGGCACGTTGCGCACCAGGACCGCCGCCGTGCTGGAGAACAGGTCGTCGGAATTGCCCATGCCGCTCTGGCAGCTGTTGAGCACGATGAGCTGCGGTTTCGGCCGGGCCAGGCTGATCAGGTCGGACAGCGCGGTCGCGTGCAGCAGGTGCTCGTGGCCGTTGCCGTCGGCCAGCGCGATCATGCCTTCCTGGCGCGCCGGATCGTAGGCCCCGTGGCCGATGAAATGCAGGACGTGACAGCCCTCCAGGAGCCTTCGGGACAGGTCGTCGGCGGTCTGCCCGTCCACCCAGTCCAGTCGGACCAGCCCTTTGCGTATCAGGGGGCGCAACGCGATCTCCAGCCCCGCCCGTTCGCTGTCCGCGTCCAGTGCCGCACGGTTTCCCGGGAGAGAAATCACGCCGAGAACGTGCAACGGCGGATCAATGGGCAACGCCACCACGGGTTCCGGCATGTCGACGTAACGGACCACCGGTTCCCGCATACAGAGGTAGCCGCCCAATTCGGCGTTGTTGAGCAGTTCCCACGGCAGGGCGGCGAGTTCGGGAGCGCGGATACGCAGCACCAGCCGGTGCATCTCGTCGTTCTCCACGGCACGTTGCCGGCTCGACAGGTACAGGCCGCGGATCTGGCCGGGGAAGATGGTTTCGAACAGGTGGGCGCCCACATCCCGTACCGGGCGCTCCAGGCCCAGCGCCACCGCACGGGGTGTCGCCGACGAAGCGAGCACCACGGCCTGCAGTTCCTCAAGGCGGGAGCTGATCGCTTGGGCGTCGAGGTCGACCGGCACGCTGCCCTCACCGGCGCGGGAGGACACGTCCACCATGTAGCGCCCGGCTTGGCCGCTGATCTCCAGGACGAAGTCGCTGGTGTCCCGCATGCCGGCGTTACCCGCGTCCTGCCGCGGCGTCCGGGCTGCCGCCCACCGCCTGCCACGTGAGGGTCACCTGGAGGTGGGTGGCGGCGCCGGCCGTCACCACCGCTCCCGCTTTGGCGGTCAGCGCGACACCGAATTCCACGGTCGCGCTGTCCGGCCGCGCGCGCAGTCCGCTCAGCTGGGCGACCACCGTCTCGGCTACGGTGCGGATCGCGTCCAGGGAGGCTTCGAAGGTCTGCTGGGCACGCTCGGCTGCCGCCTGTACGGACATGCCGCGCGTCACCACGTCCCCGTAGGGCGTATCGACGCTTTCGACCGCCATG
Source organism: Streptomyces sp. NPDC017056 (assembly GCF_044332485.1). Taxonomy (NCBI): domain Bacteria; kingdom Bacillati; phylum Actinomycetota; class Actinomycetes; order Kitasatosporales; family Streptomycetaceae; genus Streptomyces; species Streptomyces sp. NPDC017056. Next base: position 14,213 of record NZ_JBIRPD010000005.1, read on the forward strand.
CTGCCACCCGGCTCCAGTGGTATTTCCAGCACTTTCACGAGCTCATACCCCTTTACGCAGTGGAATTTACACAGTGGAACCGGGTACCGGTCCGGCCTGCGCCCACCACTGCCTGAGCGCCCCGTAGTTCGCCTCAGGGGAATAGGTCAGCGAGACGATGGCCAGTTCGTCGTACGTCCACATGATGTTCGCGTAACCGTCGCTGTCCAGGAAGCACGACATGGACCCGGCGGTCTCGCCGCTGTACGTGAAATCACTCTGCCCGTTGAGGTCGGACGAACTCGCACACGACTTGCTGGTGAACTCGTAACCCTTGAGGGCCTTCGCATACTCACTCTGCATGCTGCCGGAGTCGGAGAATTGCCAGTAGTCGGTATTGAAGCCGTCGTCGCTTGAGCACCGCAGCCCGGCGGTCGCCGTATCGGGGAGATCCGAGGCGTCGATGGCAAGGCACCCCCCGCGCACCGCCGAGGGAACATGCGTCAGCAACTCGTTGGCCGCCGCCTCCGAGCCCCGCGTCGGCGTGGACGCGTCGGTGGACGGCGGCGTGGTTTCCGGTGCCGGAGTGGTCGGAGCGGCTGACGAAGGGGAGTTGGTCGAAGGTGACGGCTGCGGTTGCGGCTGCGCGACAGGCGTCTTGGATTCCGTGGCCAAGAGGATGATGCTGGTGATGATGAGGCCGACGCCGAGCACAACGGTCGCGGCCCGTATCACCGGGCTGATCCTCGGAAAGGAGATCTCCCGGACGGAGAAACCGCTCCCCAGGAGAGCGGCCAAGATCATCAGGCCGCCTAAAGCGAAAATGATAACTTTGATGGACATCGGCATGTCGTCCCCCGAAAGCTGAGCCGATGAAGTATCGCTCAACCTTAGCGATTCCACACGATACGCGGGAGTTTCCCGGAAGGCGTATTTCCACGTACGTAAGCACACCCTCTGCAATTACCGCATGTCATGTCGCGCATGATGCTCTTCCAGAGAATCGCGAAGTGCTGTGGCGGGCGGCCCGGCGAGTGACAAGGGTGACCGGGGGCGGGGCGCGGACGCGGCGCGGAGGCAGGTTGCGGCGAGGTGCTCGTGCAGGGCGAGAACACCGAGGAAGGACGCCGCGAGGGGTTCGGCGAGGCAGAGCGTGCCCACGACCGCAGCAGTGGTGCCGTAGCCCGCCGAGGATGACGCAGCCCGTACGTCAGTCGCCGTCGGCGATGAAGCCGGCTATGGCGGCCGCGACGGCTTCGGGCTGCTCATCGGGGATGAAGTGCCCGGCGTCGGGCACGACGACTCCGGTGATGTTGTCGGCCCATGGGCTGATGGAGGCCGCCATGTCCGGGATGGAGCCGTGGCTGCTGGAGATTCCGAGGATGGGCACGGTCAAGTGCTGCCGGTTGAGCGCCTGGTGGTTCTTGCGCGCGGACTCGGCGGCGTCTCGGTAGTAGGCGAGGGAGGCGCGGAGGCCGCCGTCGGCGGCGAGGGCCGCTGCGTAGTAGTCGAGGTCGGCATCGTCGAACGCGCCGGGCGAAAGGGCCTTCGTCTCCAAGAACCAGCCGACATAGTCCCGTTCGCGGCCGGCGAGCAGGGTCTCGGGCAGGTCGGGCACGAGGTGGAACGCGAAATGCCAGGTCTTCCACGCCCGGGCCGGGTCGGTGGGAATCGATTCCGGGAGGGTGATGCCGGGGATTCCGGCGTCGAGCAGGACGATCCCACGCAGCCGGCTCTCGTGGTTCAGGGCGAGGGAGAAGGCTACCCAGGCGCCGATGTCGTGGGCGGCCAACCAGTACGCCGACACTCCGAGTGCCTGCACGGCGGCGTGGACGTGGGCGGCGACCGTGTGGGTGTCGTAGCTGCGCTCCGGGCGCTCGGAGTGGCCCTGGCCCGGCAGGTCGATCGCGATGACGCGGTACCGGTCGGCGAGACCGGGCATGACCTTTCGCCAGGCCCACCAGGTTTGCGGGAACCCGGCGAGCAGGACGACAGCCGGGCCGGCCGACTGGCCGCCTTCGACGGCGTGCAGGCGGATGCCGTCTGCGTCGACCCAGCGGTGGGTGAAGCCGTCCAGGTCGTGCAGGGGCAGGTCGCGGACGGGGTTGGCTTCGGAGACATGCTGAGTGGTGGTTGCAGGGTCGGTCATGGGAATCCTCCGTGGGTACGGGGTGTGCTGGTTCGGCGCTACGCCCCAGGGCCGGGCCCGCGAGCGCGGCGGCGGTGGCGGTGGCGGTCGCGAGAACTCGCTGTGGTGACGGGCTCAAAGATGAGGACGGCGGCGGCCGCCTGGTCCAGGCGGCATGCCCGTGGCGCTTCCCAGGATTGCGGGGCGCCCACGGTCATGGTCACGTCTGCAACGTAACACATCTTGAACTATTCAGTTCAAGATGGAATGGTGTGCCGCACGGCCCAATGGACAGCGACACATCGGCAAGGAAGCGCCACGTGGCAGGCAAGAAGCAGTTCGACATGGACACGGCACTCGACGCCGCGATGCACCAGTTCTGGCGCGCCGGCTACGCCGACACCTCGTTGGACGACCTGTCACGGGCAACCGGCCTGAACCGCAGCTCCATCTACTCCTCGCTCGGCGACAAGGACACGCTCTTCCTGCGCTGCCTGGATCTCTACGCCGCGCGCTACGGCGACAAGTACGACGCCGCCCTGTCGTGCGCAGCCTCGGAACCCCTTGCAGCTGTTCGCGCGTTCTTCGATGTCACCCTTGAGCGCATCGCCGACCCCGAACTGCCCGATGGGTGCCTGATTGCCCAGTCGGCCATGGCGATTCCGGTGCTGAGCCCGGCCGTCGCGGCACACGCCAAGGAGGCACTCGGCTTCCAGCGTTTGCGCCTGCGCACCGCACTGAAGGCCGGGCGACTGACCGACCGGGACGCCGATGCCTTCGCTGAACACGCGGCGGCCGTGAACCAGTCGCTCGCCGTCATGAGCAGAGCCGGGGCGAGCCCGGCGCAGCTCCTGGCCGTAGTGGGCGTGACCGTTGACGCGCTCTCGCACGCGTTGCGCGCAGGTGGCCGGTGAGGCAGACAGCGTCAGCCGGGAAGCGGTGCGAAGAGAGGCACGCCCCGCGTCGAAGGCACGTTGCCTCGCGGCCTGGAGACGCCCTTCCAGGCGCCCGGCATGCTGCTCCTCGTCAACGAGTTTGCAGAGCATTGCGAATCTCCTGGGCCGTTGGCGGCAGGCCGGCGTCCGAGTGGTATTCGAAGTGCCACCACTCGTTGTCGTAGATGCGATAGAGGCCGTAGCGGGCACCGTGTTCCTCCAGCCAACGCGCGCCTTCGAACGGGCGCACATCCAGCGCGATGCCCTTGACGTGCTGGGATTCCGCCGGTGGCAGCACGAGCATCCGGGCCGCGGCCGGTGAGCCGGCGCGGCGCACCTCCTTGTCGAACAGCCGTTGCTGGACGAGGGGATCGCGGTATCCCGAGGTGAGACCGATGAGCTGGCCATGGCGCCAGAGCGCCTCAGCGCGTGCAGCGGTGAACGCCGCCCTGGCACTGTCGGTGAGCCCGGTGAGCTCCTCGGCAGGAAACCGGAACCCCAGCGCCCAGCTGCAGGCCAGTTCGCGGGCGCGGCCGGGACGGCGGACGAACGCGACGGGCAGCAGTAGCACGGCGAGCGCGACCGCAAGAACGGCGAACAGCCGGTCACGGGGCCGGGGTGGGATGACGTGGGGTTCGCTCATGCCTCCAGCCAAGGGGGCGTGGTGTTGCCGGCCCGTATCCGGTTTTCGATATGCCGGCGATATGCACCGGCTCGTAGCATCTGGCCATGCGTGTGTTAGTTGTCGAGGACGAGCCCTATATGGCAGAGGCCATCCGCGATGGGCTGCGCCTGGAGGCGATCGCGGCCGACATCGCCGGTGACGGTGACACCGCTCTGGAGCTGCTGAGCACCAACGCATACGCCATCGCCGTCCTGGACCGGGACATCCCCGGACCGACCGGTGACGAGATCGCCCGGCGCATCGTCACCTCCGGCGGCGGCATGCCGATCCTCATGCTGACCGCGGCCGACCGGCTCGACGACAAGGCCAGCGGGTTCGAACTCGGCGCCGACGACTACCTCACCAAGCCCTTCGAGATGCGAGAACTCGTGCTCAGGCTCAGAGCACTCGACCGCAGGCGCGCCCACAGCAGGCCGCCGGTGCGGGAGATCGCGGGCCTGCGGGTGGATCCGTTCCGCCGCGAGGTCTACCGCGAAGGCCGCTACATCGCGCTCACCAGGAAGCAGTTCGCCGTGCTCGAAGTCCTCGTCGCTGCCGAAGGCGGTGTCGTCAGCGCAGAAGAGTTGCTGGAGCGAGCGTGGGACGAGAACGCGGACCCGTTCACCAACGCCGTGCGCATCACGGTCTCGGCCTTGCGCAAACGCCTCGGCGAGCCCTGGCTGATCGCCACCGTGCCCGGGGTCGGTTATCGCATCGACACGGGACCGGACGCCGATGACCGGGGAGCGGAGCGTGGATAGGCGCCAGGGGTTGAGCGTCCGCCTCAAACTCACCCTCAGCTACGCCGGGTTCCTTATGATCGCGGGCGCCTTGCTGCTCGCCGCCGTGTGGGTGTTTCTCCTGCGAGGACGGTCGCAAAGCCTGAACGTCTCCGACCCGGCCGACTTTTTGCGCGTCTTCGACCCCAGCAATTTCGGCCCGGTCGTCTTCGTCCCGGCGGGAATTATGGTGCTGGCGTTCCTGCTGGTGTTCGGTCTCGTGGGCGGGTGGATTCTGGCCGGCCGGATGCTCGCCCCGCTGATTCGCATCACCGACGCCACACGCAGGGTGGCGAACGGACCGCTGTCCCACCGGATTCGCCTGCCGGGCCGCCGGGACGAGTTCCGCGAACTCGCCGACTCCTTCGACACCATGCTCGCGCAGCTCGAAGCCCACGTCGTCGAACAGCAGCGATTCGCGGCCAATGCCTCCCATGAACTGCGCACCCCGCTGGCGGTCACGCAGGCGCTTCTCGACGTGGCCCGCAACGATCCGAATCACGACGCCTGCGAGCTCGTCGAGCGCCTCCGCGTGGTCAACACCCGGGCCATCGACCTCACCGAGGCTTTGCTTCTCCTCAGCCGCGCCAACCAGCGGTCGTTCACCAGGGAACACGTCGACCTGTCCCTCATGGCAGAAGAAGCCACTGAAACGCTCTTCCCCTTGGCGGAGAGGCATGACGTCACCATCGAAACCTCCGGAGACACGAGCGCCACCATCGGCTCACGGGCGCTCCTGCTGCAAATGACCACGAACCTTCTGCACAATGCGATCGGCCACAACCTGCCCGAACAGGGCATCGTATGGGTGCATACCAGCGTCCGCCCCAACTCTGTTGTGCTCACTGTCGAGAACACCGGCGAGAAGCTCACCTCTCAGCTGGTCTCGACACTCACCGAGCCATTCCAGCGCGGCAACGAACGCTTGCACACCGGCCACGCAGGTGTCGGCCTCGGGCTGGCCATCGTCAAAAGCATCGCCCAAGCACACGACGGAACTCTCACCCTCACCCCCCGCCCCGCCGGCGGGCTCCGCGTCACGGTGCAACTGCCCGCCGCGTCAGCGCACGGGCGCCAGGTGTGACGCGAACGAGTTGCCCGGCCCGCCGCGTTCCGCCACCGACCGTCGGCCTCAGCCTCGACGGGACATGTAGACGTCGAACGCCTTGTAAAGCAGACGGTTCAGCGGCAGATCCCATTCGCCGAGGTACTCCACGGCTTCGCCACCGGTGCCGACCTTGAACTGGATCAGGCCCAGGTGCGGGTCGTTCCCGTCCACGGTGTCGGTGATGCCGCGCAGGTTGTAGACCGTGTATCCGGCAGCTAGAGCGTCGGTGATCATCTTCCATTGCACGGCGTTCGACCCGCGTACCTCCCGTTTGGCCGTGGCGGAGGCGCCGTAGCTGTACCAGGCGTGTTCTCCGACCCGGACCCAGATGGCGGCGGCCACGAGATCGCCTTCGTGGTGGGCGAGGTAGAGCCGGATCCGGTCCTTGTCCTCGGCCAGCAGCGCCTCGAACATGGCCGGGAAGTAGCCGAACGGCCGCGGGATGAAGTGGTCACGTTTCGCGGTTTCGAGATAGATCCGATAGAAGTCGGACAGGTCCTCGACACCGCCCTGGGTCACGATGACGCCCGCCTTGCCGGCCTTCTTGATATTGCGCCGCCAGAGCTGGTTCATCCCCGCAAGGAGTTGCGCTTCGTTCTTGCCGGCCAGCGGGACCTGGAAAACCCAGCGCGGCTGCCCGGCGGAGAATCCTCCGTCTTCTTTCGGCGGGCGCCAGCCCAGACGCCGGAGCTGGATACGTGCCCGGGCGGCGGCGTCGTTGACCGTGTCCGGCGGCACGTTTCCGAGCCTGGTGATCTCCGGGTCGGCGATCGCGGCCTTGATCGTCGCAGCACTCCAGGTGCGGGCCACCGCCGTCGTCCCGATGCGTACGGCGAAGGCGCCGGAGCGCTTCAGGTGGTCCACCAACGGGCCGAGCCAGCCGGCCAGATCGTCCGAGGACCAGTCGATCACCGGCCCTTCGGGCAAGTACGCCAGCGATGTCTTGACCCCCGGCAGCCGTCGGTACAGCACCAGGCCCGCACCGACCAGTTGGTCGCGGTCGTCGAACCAGCCCAGCGACTCCGACCCCCACGCGCTCTTCACCGACGCCCAGGCCGGGGTCTGCAGGAAACTCACCGCAGGTCGGGACGCGTTGAACGCGACGTGATCGCCCGCCGTGATGGTCCGTACCCGAAAAGCCACAGCCGCTCCTACCTGTCGTCCATGAGGCGATCTACCAGCACACCGTGGGGCCCGGAGACGAGCGCGGCGGCGACCTCGTCGAGGCGCGCCCCGCGGGAGGCTTTGACGAGCACCACATCGCCGGCAGTGAGCCGACCGCGCAGCCACTGCACGGCCGCGGCGTTGTCGGCCGGCGCCACCGCCCGCTCTCCGGCGCCGTCGGCGAGCGGCCGGCTGCCGACCGCGACCACCACATCGGCCCGGGCGGCGGCGTACTCCCCGATGGCGCGGTGCTCGGCCTCGCTGCCGTCGCCGAGTTCGAGCATCTCGCCGAGGACGGCGATGCGGCGCTTGCCCTCGATTGCCGCCAGCGCGTCCAGGGCGGCACGGGTCGAGTCGGGGTCGGCGTTGAAGGAGTCGTCGAGCAGCGTCGCGCCGCCGGCGAGGGCACGCAGCTCCAAGCGCCACTTCGACAGCGAGACCGAGGGCAGCGCCGCCGCGGCCGCATCGAGGGAGACGCCGGCCGCCAGCCCCGCCGCCGCGGCAGCGGCCGCGTTGAGCGCCTGGTGCGCGCCCACGAGCGGCAGCGCGACCGGAGCGCGGGCGGCGGCGGTCCGCAGGGTGAAGGACGGCCGGGCGAGCCGGTCCAGCACCACGTCGAGTACGCGTACGTCGGCGTGTTCCGACCGGCCGAAGGTCAGCACCGGGCGGTCGGTGAGCGAGCGCATCGCGGCTACCCGAGGATCGTCGGCGCCCAGGACCGCGGTGCCGCCGGGCGCCAGGCCCTGCACCAGCTCGCCCTTGGCCCGGGCGATCGCCGCGCGCGACTTCAGATGGCCGAGGTGGGCCTGGCCGACGTTGAGGACGACACCGATGTCGGGTGCGACCAGGCCGGTGAGCCTGGCGATGTCGCCGATGCGGCGGATGCCCATCTCCAGGACGAGGAACCGGGTGGCCGCATGGGAACGCAACATGGTGAGCGGCACGCCGAGCTCGTTGTTGAGCGAACCGGTCGTGGCGATCGTCGGCGCGGCGCTCGACAGCACGGCCGCCAGCAGGTCCTTGGTGCTGGTCTTGCCGCGGGACCCGGTCACCCCGACGACGGTCAGGCCCTCGCGCAACCGTGCCACGACGTGAGCGGCGAGCGCCTGCAACGCGGCTGTGACGTCCTCGACGACGACGGTCGGCAGCGCCGTGGGTCGGGAGCCGAGCGCGGCCACCGCGCCGGCCCGGCCGGCCTGGACGGCGTAGTCGTGGCCGTCGACGTGCTCGCCGGCGAAGGCGACGAAGAAGCCGCCCGGCTCGGCCTGCCGGCCGTCGAGCACGGCCGGCGCGGTCACCGTCACGCCGCCGTCGCCCTCGACCCTCCCGCCGACCACTGCGGCGATCTCGCCGAGGCTGAGCGGGATCACGCTTCGACCGCGCAAGGATCGGCGCAGCGCATCGACAACCCGCCCAGCGCGGCGAGGGCGGACGGGGTCGGGCCGGCGATGTAGAGGGCGGCAGAGGTTGGTTTGCTGGAATTCATGCCGTCCAGTCAAGAGGGGATGATGTTGCCGGCGCGTATGCGGTTTTCGATACGTCGACGATATGTGGCCGGCCAACATCCCGCGAGAGCATGAATGTGGCAGCCGGCAGCAGCGTCGCCGGCCCGCCCGAGCGCGGTCGGGGCTTCGTCCTTGACGGTCAAGACGAGCATCGTCCTGCGCGTGCAGCGGCCGTCAACATATCGTCCGCGTATCAAGAAGTGCATACGTGCCGGCAACACCACGCTCCCTTGACTGGCCCGCATGAGTTCCAGCGGAACCCCACGAGCGGCGATGTGCCGAACCCGAGCGCCGGCGCCTTCCTCACGGGCTGTATCGACAACAGGAATAACGGTCTATGGGTGCGAGCAGGATGAGGCCCTTCTCTTCCGGGAAATGGCCCCTCGCTTCGGCGTGGTGCCAACCATCACGAAGGAAGCGGTCTCTGAAGCCAATATCGGCCTGGCCGCCGGAAACCGATGCATCAGCGTCGGCCACAAGACGCACGTCACCCGCGCCACGCTCACCGCACTGAGCCGCGCCGGTGTGGAGTATCTCTCCACACGAAGCGTCGGATGCGACCACATCGACGTGAGCTACGCGGAGAGCGTCGGTATCTCCGTCGGCAACGTGACGTATTCTCCCGACAGCGTTGCCGACTACACGCTGATGCTGATGCTGATGGCGGTGCGCCACGCGAAGGCCACCCTCCGTCGCGCCGATGCCCATGACTACCGGCTGAGTGAGATACGCGGCAGAGAGCTGCGCGACCTGACGGTCGGAGTGATCGGCACGGGGCGTATCGGCACGGCAGTCATCGACCGGCTGCGCGGCTTCGGCTGCCGCGTACTGGCCTACGACAACCGCCCCGGAACCGCCGCCGATTACGCGCCGATCGACGAGCTGCTCCGGCACAGCGACATGGTCACGCTGCACACCCCGCTCACCGCAGAAACCCGCCATCTCCTCGATCGCCGGCGTATCGAGCAGCTGAAACGCGGCGCGTTCGTCGTCAACACCGGACGCGGGCCGCTCATCGACACCGAAGCCCTTCTTCCGGCGTTGGAGAGCGGCAAGTTGGGCGGCGCGGCGCTGGACGTTCTCGACGGCGAGGAAGGCATCTTCTACACCGACTGCCGAAACAAACCCATCGCGAACCGCTCGCTGTTGCGCCTGCAAGAGCTGCCGAATGTGTTCATCAGCCCGCACACGGCCTATTACACCGACCACGCGCTGCGCGACACCATCAGGAACAGCATCATCAACTGCCTCGACTTTGAAAGCGGAAAAACATGCACAGGTTGAAGATCGGCATCATCTTCGGGGGCTCTTCCGAAGAACACCCCGTATCCGTAAAGTCCGCCCAAGAGGTCGCAAAGAACCTCAACACCGATACATACGAACCGTACTGGATCGGCATTACGCAGTCCGGCGCCTGGAAGCTCTGTGCCTTCCCCGGCGCGGACTGGGAAAACGACGGCGCCCGCCCGGTCATGCTGTCGCCCGACCGAAGCGTCCACGGACTGCTCGTCCTGGCGCAGAAACGATTCGAAGTGATCCGCCTGGACCTCGTGCTGCCCGTTCTGCACGGCACACTCGGCGAAGACGGCGCGATCCAGGGCCTGCTGGAGCTCTCCGGCGTCCCCTATGCCGGCTGCGACATCCAGAGCTCCGCCATCTGCATGGACAAATCCCTGACCTACACCGTCGCCAAGAGCGCGGGAATCGCCACGCCGAAATTCCGGGTGGTCACGGGGAACGGGCAGGTCGACGCCGGCCGGCTTCCTTACCCCGTCTTCGTGAAGCCGGCCCGTTCGGGCTCGTCCTTCGGCGTCAGCAAAGTCGCCGGAGAAGAGGACCTGCCGAGTGCGCTGGACGCGGCACGACAGTACGACTCGAAGATCCTGATCGAAGAGGCCGTGGCCGGGAGCGAGGTCGGCTGCGCAATCCTGGGGGACCCCTCCTCCCCCATCGTGGGCGAGGTGGACCGCGTAGCCCTTTCACACGGATTCTTCAGGATCCATCAGGAGGACTCACCCGAGACCGGCTCGGAGAACTCGACGTTCATCGTTCCCGCCGACATCTCCGAAGCATCGCGTCGGCTCGTCCAAGAGAGCGCCAAGACCATCTACCGCGCCTTGGGGTGCCAGGGGCTTGCCCGCGTGGACATGTTCCTCACGGAGGACGGCCAAGTGGTACTCAACGAAGTCAACACCCTGCCCGGCCTGACCTCCTACAGCCGCTACCCCCGGATGATGGCCGCCGCAGGACTGCCGCTTCCCGACGTGATCGACCGGCTCGTGTCCATGGCACTGCACCGGAAAAAGCGATGAACGACGACTTCGTGTACCTGGACCAGCTGGTGCCCGGCATCCGTTGGGATGCCAAGTACGCCACCCGGGACAACTTCACCGGAGAGCCGGTAGACGGATACCTGGCCAACCGGATAGTCGGCACCAGAGCTTTGTGTGCAGCCCTTGGGCGGGCGCAAGAAGAAGCCGCGTCCCTCGGCTTCGGCTTGCTTGTTTGGGACGGCTACCGTCCGCAACGCGCCGTCGACTGCTTCCTGCACTGGTCGGAACAGCCGGAGGACGGTCGGACGAAACAGCGCCACTACCCCAATATCGACAGGCCCGAGCTTGTCGGCAAGGGGTACGTGGCCGCCAAGTCGGGCCACAGCCGCGGCAGCACCGTCGACTTGACGCTCTACAGCCTTGCCACCGGAGAAAACGCCCGCATGGGCGGCGGCCACGACCTCATGGACCCGATCTCACATCACGGAGCAAGCGGACTGACGCCCACCGAAGCCGGAAACCGCGAGCACCTTTGCTCCATCATGGAGAACTGCGGATTTGCCCGCTACGCCTGCGAGTGGTGGCACTACACGCTGAAAAGCGAGCCTTATGCAGATGTCTATTTCGACTTTCCCATCGCATGATGGAAGCCTTCCTTACGTCTCACAGTGGGGGAGCCTGGACCGGAACGACGAGGTCGTCATGCGGCGTGCCGCCCCATCGGGTCTCGACGTCTTCCTGAGGCGCACCGATCCATCGCAACTGCACGACTGGGCCTCCGACGGATACCACTCGCGCGAGGAGTACCTGTTCTGGTCCCGCAAAGTCTGCGGTTTGGCGTGCCTGCAGTCCCTGCTCCACGGCTGGACGGACGTCCGGCTGCCGATGCGTGAACTCCTTGCGCTGGCCCTCGACTGGGGCTGCTACGTGCTGGAACCCCGGGGCAAGGTCCAAGGACTGATCTACCGACCGTTCATGGCATGGGTCAGCTCTCAATTCGGATTCACCTGCCAACTGGTCGAGAACACACCGATTCAAGAATCCGCCCAGGCAGTGCGCCCCGGGCACGTCCTGATCGCTTCGGTCTCCCCTGAGATCCGCGACCCGAGAACCTACGAACCGCGACGGGGAGGGCACCTTGTGCTGGTTCATGCGGTCCATGGCCGGATGGTGCGGTTCCACAATCCGTCGGGCTACTCCCACAACGCAGACTCCGCATCGCTGCCCATGCGCATATTCGAGCGGTTCCACGCAAGACGGGGGATCCTGATCAGCGCGACATCATGCGGCCAGGCGAACCGCCACCCCGCGTCGGCCGGCGGGGATCGCTGCAGGGAGTCGGCATCGAGTCAGCTTCAGTGCGGCCGGAGACGGCCGGAGGTGATCGGTCCTGCCGACCCGCCCTGACCTGCCCCGAGCCCTAGCATGCGGGCGGAGCCTTCCCGAGATACGGGCGTCGCGGCCAGCCGGCCTCATTGCAGCGCATCAGCAGCAGGTTCGCACCAGCCACCGGTGAACGCTCCAGCACTGACCAGGAGACGAAGGTGGCCCGCTCCGCGTCGTGGGCTCGTCCAGCCATCACGGCGGTCCCGAGGTGGAGCTGTCCGATAACAACCTCCCCGTTCGTAGGACACCTCCGCTTGCTCCAGCGTGGCGAGCCTTATGGTGACGAGGCGTCTGCCGGTACGGAAGTTGCCTTCTTGCAGGTACGACAACGCGCGAAGGTACTGATACCCGAGCTTGGCAGCAACGTCGTAGAAACTCGCGAGCGTCAACCACCCCTCCCGGCTGCGGACCGCGTGGGCGGACCGCTATGTCCGGGTCCGGCCCCAGGTCGTACACATCAAGGGCGTCTCGGATGGGGCGAATCAGGACGTCAAGCTCGTCCTCGCGCAGAGATGCTGCGTAGGGCTGTCCGATGATTGTGGTGAGGCGGAGTAGTACTTCAACATGGGGCAGGGAACGTGGAGTTGGATCGTTCCGGACGGGCTGTGGGAGATCGCGAAGCCGTTGCTCCCGCCGCCGAGAGTGCGGCCGCAGGGCGGCGGGACCTCGGATGCACCTGATGAGACGCTGTTCGCCGCCATCGTTTATGTGCTTGTCACCGGATGCGCCTGGTGGCACCTGCCGGCCTGCTTCGGAATCTCGAAGTCGACTGCTCATCGGCGGTTCCTGATCTGGTCCAAAGCCGGCGTCCGGGGCCGGCTGCACGAGGCCGTGCCCCACCAACTCGATGACGCCGGCCTTATCGACGTCACCCGCGTGGTGCTCGACACCGCCCACGTCCGCGCTACAAGGGGGGGGCGAACACACAGGTCCGAGCCCTGTGGACCGGCGCAAGCCGGGTACCAAGATGCACCTCATGTCGGACGCGAACAAACTGCCCCTGGCCGTCGGGATCTGTGCGGCGAACATCCACGACAGCGACGGACTGAAGCCGACGGTGGCGGGACTCCACACGCAACACGACCCGCACCGCGGCCGCTACTTCAAGCCCCAACGCCTCCCTGCGGACAAGGCATACGACGTCCCCATCCTGCGGCGATGGCTCTGGGGCAAACACATCGGCGTCCGTGTCGCACGCAAGGGCATCGAATCCAGCGAACGACTCGGGCGGCGCAGGTGGGTGATCGAGCGGACCTTGTCATGGCTGACCGGCTACCGCCGCCTCACCCCCGCTACGAACGCCACCCCTCCAACTACCTGGCCTTCCTCGGACGGGCAGCCACCCTGTGCTGCTACAAGCAACTACTCCGCCTCACCACATAGGACAACGTCTAAGAGTGACGATTCGGCCGGGTCGGAGGTTAAGGAACAAGGCAAGAGCCTGTGTCTCAACCCTGTGACGGCCGTCGCCCCGGAGGGCGGTCTCTCAGTCGGCGCTTGGTCGGCTTCGTGTCGCGGAAGAGCGAAACCGCTGCTTGGCCTTGTTCGTTTGGGCATCTTCGTAGGGAGGGTTGATTCCGCCTGGTCCCTGCGGGAGTTGATGCCGCGAACGCACGATGCGGTCATGCCCGGCGGCGGAATGTCTGCTTGCTGTGATCTGTCGTGCTGCGCAAGCATGCCCTTCGCTGGACGGTGGCTGGGCGGGGGCCCGCTCGGCTGGGCCGCCGTCTCGGCAGGGCAGCTCCCGCTGGTTCGGAACGGCGGCCGTGGGGGCCGCCGCCGGCAGGCCGCAGGTGGTGCACCGCTGTCGATCTCGGATGCGGGACAGGGGCCGAGTATGGAGCCCGGATCACCGGATGACGAGTGGGACGAGGAGGACGACGGCCTTCCTTGACTGATCGACGGCGACCGGTGCGGGAAGGTGATGGAGCCGAACCTCTTCGACGGAGACGGCCCACTGCTGACAGTGGTGACCGACCCGACCGCGGTCAATCCGGAGGCGACCGCGCCTCCGCGCCAGCGGCACGGCGAGCCCGGCTGTGCATCACACTTCGGACAGGCGAGCTGCTCGATGTCGTCCGCGCCCGACCGGTCGGGCGGCGAGACCTGTTGCGGGCCCGTCATGGGCCTGCAACTTCGCACCAGGCGAGTCTGGGGAGGGGGGCCGTCCCGCTGTTGAGCGAGAGCGGGTTCTGCGGACGGATCCGGGACCGGCGGGGGCTGGCGGCCCAGGGGCCCGGCGGCCCGGAACCGGCGGGGACCGGTGCCGATCGTATTCGTGTGAAGGGCCGTTGTTGGTGAGAGGCGTGCCGGGCGTGCGGCGGCCAGACATCCACTGTCAGCCGCTCGGTGGGGGCGTTACTCTGCGAACAGGCACCCGTGTAGGGCCGAGTACGGCTGGGGGTGAGTGCCGGTGCATGAGGTGCTGAGGGCAACGTCCGGGAGCCGGTTGTTCGAGGTGACCACGGCTCCGTATGTGGTGCTCGACACGCAGTGGCACATCCGGGGCGTCAACGCGGCCTACCTGCGTGCCACCGAGCGGTCGCGCGACGAACTGATCGGCGCGTTCATGTTCGAGGCGTTCCCGGACGATCCCGGGGATGCCACCGCGACCGGTGTGCGCGATCTGTCCGCTTCCCTGGAGCGGGTGCTGCGCCGCGGCGCATCCGACGACATGGGCATCCAGCGCTACAACATCCCCGTCCCACGGACTTGCGGTGTCTTCCGCCGCAGGGTCTGGAGTCCGGTCAACTCGCCCCTGGCCGATGCCGACGGCCGTGTGGTGGGTGCCCTGCATCACGTTGAGGACGTGACCGCGGTGCATGAAGCGCTGCGCGACGCCTGCAACGGCGCGGCCGGGACGGGGATACGGCAGCCGGCCACGCTGGTACGCCGCGCGATGCTGGCTGTCACCCGGTACGAGCGCGCCGCCCGGGCGGTGGCCGCCGGGCAGGCGACCCCCGGGGATGTGGTGCGGGCCGGTACCGTGCCGTACGCGGACATCGCCCGGCGCGACGCGTTGTGGCACGCCGTGGTGCACGCTGCCCGCCGGGCTCCCTCCGGCGGCTGCGCCGCCGCGGTGTGCGCCGCCGCGGTGCGGGACCTGCCCGCCACCGACGCCGCCGCGATCACCTTGCACGGCGGCGGGCGGATGCCCGACCAGCTGGCCGTCAGTTCCTCGTGGGCCCGCCGCGTCGAGGAGGTGCAGTACGTCACCGGCGAGGGCCCGTCGTTGGCCGCGTTCGGCACCGGGGAGCGCGTGCTGGTGCCCGATCTCGACCGGCCCGACACCGCGTGGCCGCTGTTCGCCGAGGCCGCGGGCGGCCTGGGCGTCGGCGCCGCCTTCGCCTACCCCCTGCGCACCGCCACCGCCACCCTCGGCACTCTCACCCTGTACCGAAGGCGCCGGGGCACCCCCGGTCAAGGGCCGCCCGCGGAGGCGGAGACGTTCGCCCAGATCACCACGACGGTGCTGCTGGCCGACATGGACAGCGAGATCATCGAGAAGGTCAGGACCACCGCCGACCAGGACGACCTCAATGTCGCCGTCGGAATCGTCGCCGCGACCCGGGGCATCGGCACGGGCGAGGCCCTCCAGTGGCTGCGCGCCAGGGCGCGGGCGCAGCGGGTGTCCGTCGTCGATCTGGCCCGTTCCCTGCTCGCCCGGCCTTCGCAGCACCCGGACAGCCCTCCGTGACGGTGGTGCCAGTCGTCGTGCGCGGCCGGGCAGCACGGCAAGGCCGCCGCGGACACCCCATGGAAGGGAATCTGTTGTTTCGCGGTCCGCTGCGCGGGTAGGCGCACCATGTGCTGTGGGGCCGCTTTGCCTGCCGGTGGGACCGGCCGGCGCGGCGGCCTTGGCAGGCGTACCAGGAAGCGAGGCGAGCCGGAGCACTGCCTGTCTGCAGGCATGACCGGGCCTCCCGAAGAGACCGTCCCCCTTTCGCCACCGTTAAGCAGACCCGGACCCCGTTGGCACCGGGGCGGAAGCCAGCCGACCGGCAGGCGCCGTATGCCCACCACCGACCACGAAGCACGCATCGCCGACGCCGTCCTCGACCTCGTCCACCGCAGGGCGGACTTTGACCCGCTGGAACTGCTGCACGACCTGACCGGCCAGGCGGTCGCGCTTCTGCCGGTGCGCTGCGCCGGCATCACGGTCCTGGACCGGGACACTCACGAGCCCGTCCACGTCACCGCCTCCGACGAACTGTGCCTGGATCTGGAACAGGAGCAGTCCGCTCTCGGGGAGGGCCCCTGCATCGACAGCGCCCGCGCCCGGCGGCCGCTGCCAGTGGTCTCACTGACCGGCCCGCCCGGCACCGTCCGCTGGCCGCGCTTCGCACCCCACGCCCGCCAGGCGGGGATCACCGCGGTCGCCGCGGTGAGCCTGCGCCTGCCCCAGATGGCCCTGGGCGGCATGAACCTGATGATGACCCACCCGGCCGACGTCGGCGACCAGGACCTGCGGCTGGCCAGGACACTGGCCGACGCCACCGCCGTGGCCCTGGCCCACCGCCAGGACATGATCGACAAGGACACGGTCCTCGACCAGCTGCAGCGGGCCCTGGACAGCCGCCTGGTCATCGAACAGGCCAAGGGCGTGCTCTCCGCCCGTCTCCACCTGAGCATGGACGACGCCTTCCAGCGGCTGCGCGCCCACGCCCGCTCCCGGCAGCAGAAACTCACCGAGCTCTCAGCCCGGATCGCCCGGGGCGACACGCCCGCTGAGCTACTCGATCCCAGCCGGTGACCCGGTGCCCGCCACCGGGCACTTCACCACAGCCTCCCACCCGACCCGAGTCGGGGGGGGGAGGAGATGAGTGATGGCCGGCGATAGCTTCCCCCGTCTTCTGCAGCGCCTGCGCCAGGCCGCCCGCACCGGCGCCGACCTGTCCGCCGCCCAGGCCGCCGACGCCGCCCGCCTGCTGCACCTGGACGCCGTCACGCTGAGCCTGCTGCCCACCCGCGGGCCACCGGAACTGCTGTGGTCCGACCCCGCCAACGACCTCGGCCGCACCCTGGAGGACCTGCAGTACACCCTCGGCGAAGGCCCCACCCTGGACGCCGCCCGCACCGGCCAGACCGTCACCGCAACCGACCTGTCCGCCGCGCCCGCCGACCGCTGGCCCCTGTTCACCCCCGCCGCCTGCGACACCCCAGCCCGCGCCGTCATCGCCCACCCCCTGCTCCTGGGTGTCGCCACCGCCGGCGTCCTGACCGGCTACCGCACCACCCCCGGCCCCCTGCCCACCCGCCAGCGCCAGGACATCGCCCGCTTCGCCCGCATCGCCCTGGACCTGCTGCTGCACACCCCACCCCACGCCCTGGCCACCGGAGCCGGCGGCTCCGACCTGCACCGCGCCGAAGTCCACCAGGCCGCCGGCGTCCTCACCGTCCACCTGGACATCAGCATCGACGACGCCCTGCTGCGCCTGCGCGCCCACGCCTGGCACCACGACCAGGCCCTGCCCGACGTCGCCCGCGCCGTCATCACCGGCCGCCTGCGCCTCGCCCCCCACACCTGAGAGGTCGTTTTCGGTCCCCGAAAGGCTGGCTCAGGGAAGCGTCCGTGCCGTCACTGTCAGCGGTACGGGCGGGTGAGCAGCCTGCCGGAGGGCGATGCGCCGGGAGCGCAGAGTGCTACGAGTACGGGCCGTCACGCAGTCGGAGAGGCGAACGCGAGGGGAAACGCCGCGCGAGCGCGGACCGACACGGACACAAGCGGGGGCTCGGCCTCTGTTTCGAGTTCCGCGGGGCGAGTAGCGTGGAGGCGTACCGTAGGGCCGTCCGGACCGGGTGGAACCGGCCGGTGTGACGGCCTTGGACAGGCTGGCCAAGGATGCGAGGCGAGCAGCGAAGTCCCTGTCAGCGGGCATGACCTGGCTCCCTGCGGAGCCGCCCCATTTCCCGCCGCCCAACGCAGCCTTGACCTTGCCGCTGTCGGGGACGGAAGCCAGCCGATGGCAGGCGCCGTATGTCCACCACCGACCGAGAAATCCGTATCGCCCACGCCGTCCTCGAGCTCACCCACCGCCGTGCGGACTTCGACCCGCTGGAACTGCTGCACGATCTGACCGCCCAGGCGGTCGCCCTACTGCCGGTGCGGTGCGCCGGCATCACCGTCTTGGACCGTGAGGGCAACGACGCTGTCTACGTCACCGCCTCCGACGATCTGTGCCTGGCCCTGGAGGAGGACCAGGGCGAGCTGAACGAGGGGCCCTGCCTCGACAGCGCCCGTACCCAGCGGCCGTTGCCGGTGCTCTCGCTGACCGGTCCGCCGGGCAGCCTCCGCTGGCCGCGCTTCGCACCCCGCGCCCGCCGGGCCGGGATCATGGCGGTCGCCGCGGTGCCCCTGCGCCTGCCGCAGGTTCCCCTGGGCGCCCTCAACCTGCTGATGGCTGAGCCTCCCTATCCCAGCAGCAGGGACCTGCGCCTGGCCCAGGTGCTGGCCGACGCCACCAGCACGGCCCTGGCCTTCCGGCAGGAGATAGCCGAGATGGAACAGGTGCTCGGCCAGCTGCAGACCGCGCTGGACAGCCGCCTGGTCATCGAACAGGCCAAAGGCGCCCTGTCCGTGCGCCTCAACGTCAGCCTGGACGAGGCGTTCCAGCGCCTGCGCGCCCACGCCCGCTCCCATCAGCGCCAACTCACCGAACTATCGGCCCAGGTCGCCCGGGGCCAAGTGCCCGCCGAGCTACTCGACCCCACCCCGTGAGGCCGCGCCCGTCCCCACGGGCCGCACGGCAGTCTCCCGAGACCGGCCCCGGGGGTGACCAGTGATGAGCAACGGCGAGCTCACCGACCTCTTGGACGGCCTGCGTCAGGCCGCCCGCACCGGCAGCGACCTGAGCGCCGCCCCCGCGGCCGACGCCGCCCGCCTGCTGCGTCTGGACGCCCTGACCCTGGCCCTGCGCTCCAGGCGCGGCGCACTCGAACTGCTGTGGGCCGACCCCGCCGACCCGCTCGGCCCGGTGCTGGACGATCTGCAATACACCCTCGGCGAAGGCCCCACCCTGGACGCCGCCACAACCGGAGGCACCGTCACCGAAACCGACCTGAGCGCCGCCCCCGCCGGCCGCTGGCCGCTGTTCACCCCCGCCGCCTGCGACCTGACGGCCCGCGCCGTCATCGCCGAACCCCTGCGCCTGGGCGTCGCCACCGCCGGCATCCTGACCGGCTACCGCACCACCCCCGGCCCCTTCCCGACCGGTCAGCGCCAGGACTTCACCCGCTTCGCCCGCATCGCCCTGGACCTGCTGCTGCACACCCCACCCCTGAGCCTGACGACCGGAAGCGACGGCCCCGACCTGCACCGGGCCCCGGTCCACCAGGCCGCCGGCATCCTCAGCGTCCACCTCGACGTCAGCATCGACGAAGCACTGCTGCGCCTGCGCGCCCACGCCTGGCGTTATGACCTGCCCCTGCTCCACGTCGCCCGAGCCCTCATCACCGGCCGCCTCCACCTCGACCCCGACCCCTGACAGCGCGCCGTGGCCGACGGGATTCGCCCGGACCGGTGTCACCACCGGCCCGGAATCACTCCCCTTCGGCCCGCCGCACAAGCCGGGAGACTCAGGTCCACTCCGACGCGGGAGCGACCGAAAGTGCGGAACGTTTGGGCACGACCCTGACCCGACCGGCGCCCCAGGGTGGCGGAGGGCACCTGCTCCTGTTCCAGCCCGCGGGCGTACGAAGTTGCCGGCAGTACGGCTTTGGGGAGGACGCGGACCATGGGAGACGCGAGTACGTCCGGGACCGGCCCGTGGTTCGCGGGCCTTGAGCAGGGCACCATCGCCACGGTGACGGGCACCGGGCAGGTCGGATACGCCTGGGACGACTGGTCCGCCGCACAGTCGCTGATCGATGGTCCGCAGCACCTGGCGGTGGACAAGGGCGGGAACCTGTATTTCGCCGACCGGCCCCGGCACCGGGTCTACAAGGTGAGCCCCCAGGGTTTGATCACCACGGTCGCCGGCACCGGCACTGCGGGGTCCACGCCCGACGGCGGACCAGCCGCCGCTGCCCAGCTCAACTTTCCCACGGGCGTGGCGGCCGACGCCGACGGCAACCTTTACATCGGCGAGTGGATGGGCGCCCGCGTCCGCAAGGTGGACGCCAAAAAAAGCGCCCTACCCCCGATGCGGTAGACGAAGTCCGAGAAACTCGTGCGCGGTCGGCAGTCGCCTTCATCGGTTCGCGACGGGACGTGGCTCTCTCTCGTGAGCCGCTTTCGCCCTACGCCCCCGGCCCCAGAGGGACCCCGTCGCAGTCAACACGCAGCGTGACCACTTAGGGCCTGACGCCCCATCAGGAAAGTCGGCATTGAGACAGCATCAGTACGACCAGAGGTGGCCAGAGGAGATCGAACTTGCACACCCGCCCCGACCCTCCGCACCTCCTGTGACCTGCAAAGAAGCAGGTCACGGGGGTGTGGCCGACACCACGCCCGCCCGGGTCGGACGATCCCCCGCGTCGCCCGACCCGGGCAGCTTGGCCGGAGTCTGCGCCGTGGTGGTGCGGACATCCGGAGACCTGCTGAGTATATTGGCTCCCAGCCAGTCAACGCAGGAGTTAACAGCATGTCCCCCCGCAGCCCCTCGGTCAATGAAGAGTTGCGGCGGCGTTCCCGGGAGCGCTTGTTGCAGGCGACCGTCGAGCTGGTGGACGAGCGCGGGTACGAGGCGACGACGCTTGGGGACATCGCCTGCCGCGCCGGTTCGGCGCGCGGGCTGATCTCGTACTACTTTCCGGGCAAGCGGCAGCTGCTGCAGTCCGCCGTGCATCGGCTGATGCACCACTCGTTGCAGGCTGCGCTCGAACGCGAGCCCGTGCCGGCCGGTGAGGACGCGGGCCGGGAGCGGCTGGCGCGGGCCATCGACGCGATTCTGGGGCTGGCGCAGGAACGTCCGCTGCTGATGCGTACGCATATGGCCGGGATCCTGACGGCGGAAGGTTTCATCCAGTGTCCCGAGCAGCAGCGGCTGGCGTTTTTGCTGCGTGACACGGTGGAGAGGTACGGCACCGAGGACGCGGACACGGATTACCGGCTGTTGCGGGCGTTGCTGATGGGGTCGGTGGTGGCGGTGTTGCTACCCGGCGCGCCGATGCCGGCCGCGCGGCTGCGGGCGGAGCTGTTCCAGCGGTACGGGCTGGACTGGGAGCTGGGCGTCCCGCCGAGTGAGGGGCCGGAACCCCCGCTGGAAGGTCCGCCTCCGTTGCGGGAAGGGCCGTCTCCGTTGCCGGAGGGTCCGCCTCCGTTGCGGGAAGGGCCGTCTCCGTTGCGGCAAGTGCCGCACTCGTTGCAGGACGAGGAACCTTCCTCGTTGCAGGAGGAGCCTCCCGGGGCGTCCTCGTTGGGGGACGGGGCCGTGTTGCCAGGGTGATTGGCCTGGGGCCGAGGGCGAAAACAATCACTCTGGCGAGTGAAGGCCGTGCGGTTTGCAAGGTTCACTCCTGGGGGCAACTCCGGTAGCACACCTCCCGTTTCCCCTACACCAGTGCGACTCTGGTAGTACTCCGCGGGAAGGGGCCTCTCGTGCTTCGTGTCGCAGTGATCGGTTCGGGACCGAGTGGTGTCTACACCGCTCAGGCGCTGGTCGGGCAGGAGGCGGTGCCGGACGTGGAGGTGTACGTCCTGGACCGGCTGCCGTGCCCGTACGGACTGG
Organism: Streptomyces sp. NPDC017056; assembly: GCF_044332485.1. Classification (NCBI taxonomy): domain Bacteria; kingdom Bacillati; phylum Actinomycetota; class Actinomycetes; order Kitasatosporales; family Streptomycetaceae; genus Streptomyces; species Streptomyces sp. NPDC017056. The sequence goes on from NZ_JBIRPD010000005.1 coordinate 35,802, forward strand.
TCCGCTACGGTGTCGCGCCCGACCACGAGAAGATCAAGTCGCTGCAGCACAATCTCCGTTCGGTGCTGGAGCATCCGCGTGTGCACTTCCTGGGCAATGTCGACGTGGGGGCCGACGGGCTGGGGCCGCGGGAGCTGCGGCGTGTCTTCCATGCCGTCGTGTACTGCGTGGGGGCCGCCAAGGACCGTCGTCTGGGCATCCCGGGCGAGGACCTGCCCGGCAGCCACTCCGCCACCGACTTCGTCTCCTGGTACAGCGCGCACCCGGACGCGGCGGGCCGCTGCTTCCGGCCGGACGCGCGGTCGGCAGTGGTGATCGGGGTGGGCAACGTCGCCCTGGACGTGGCGCGCGTCCTCGCCCGGCGGGCCGACGAGCTGGCCGGTACGGACGTGCCGCAAGGGGCGCTCGGCGCACTGGCGGAAAGCCGCGTCGAGGACGTGTGGATGGTGGGGCGGCGGGGGCCGTCGCAGGCGAAGTTCACCACCAAGGAACTGCGCGAACTGGGCGCGCTGCCCGGCGCCGACGTGGCCGTACGGCCCGAGGAGCTGGCGCTGGACCCCGCGTACGGCGATCCGGCCGGGCTGCCCGCGGTGAACCGGCGCAACGTGGAGGTGCTGCGCGGCTGGGCCGAGCGCGGCGCGGCGGCAGGGGCCGCCGGCGGCCGTGAGCGGCCGCGCCGGATACACCTGCGGTTCTTCCTGCGGCCTGTCGAACTGGTCGGGGACGCGGGGTCGGGAGTGCGCGCGGTGCGGTTCGAGCGGACGGTGCCGGACGGGCTGGGCGGCGTCACGGGCAGCGGGCAGTACGAGGAGATCCCGGCGCAGCTCGTTTTGCGGTCGGTCGGGTACAAGGGGACGCCGCAGCCCGGTCTGCCGTTCGACGCGGCGACCGGGACGGTGCCGCACGCCGAGGGGCGGGTGCTGCGGGACGGCGTGCCGTCCCCCGGCGAGTACGTGGCGGGGTGGATCAAGCGGGGGCCGACCGGTGTGATCGGTACGAACCGGCCGTGCGCCAAGCAGACCGCGGCCGCCCTGCTGGCGGACGCGGGCGAGCTGGCGCGCGGGCCCGTGCCGGACGATCCGCTGGTCGCGCTGCGGCGGGCGGGTCAGCGGCCCGTTTCCTGGCCGGGCTGGCTGGGCATCGAGGCGGCGGAGGCGGCGCTCGGCCGGGAGCTGGGGCGGACGGCCGCCGTGAAGATCGCGGACTGGTCCGGGCTGCTGGTGGCGGCCGCGCGCGGGCAGCGCTGACCGGGAGCCGAGTGCCAGAGCCGGGCCGAGTGCCGGGGTCGGGCCAAGTGCCAGAGCCGGTGCCGGGCAGTGCCGGGGCCGGGCGTCGGGAGCAGGCGCCGGTGCCGGGCGTCGGTCAGGTCTCGCCGCGCTCTTCCTGGAGCTGCGCCGCTTCCAGGACCCGTTCGAGCAGGCCGGGGAAGAGTTCGTCGAGGTCCGCGCGGCGCAGCACGTTCATCTTGGCCGTACCGCGGTAGATCTGGCTGATGACGCCGTGTTCGCGCAGCACCCGGTAGTGGTGGGTGCAGGTCGACTTGCTGACGGGCAGGTGGACGTCCGCGCAGGACAGTTCACCCTGGGCCGCGGCGAGACAGCGCACGATGCGCATCCGCATCGGGTCGGCCAGCGCGTGCAGGACGTCTTCGAGGCGGATCGCCGCGCGGTCCGGGTGGTCCAGGACCCGGGCGCCGGGCCGGTCGGTCGCTGTCGTCGTGGTGGGCGGCATGGCAGCTCCTGGAAGTCGGCGCCGGACGGTCGGTTCCCAGCCTGGGAACTCCATTGTACGAGGGACGTCGTAATTTGACATCTCCGTTCCGTATCCGACGTCCCCGTTCCGCGGCACGGAAGGGAGCGGTCCGGCGGCCAGTAGGCCCGTCAGTCCGTCGACCGGGCGTCGCCCGCAGGCCGCCCTGCCTTCGGCTTCCGCTCGGGCTGCTGACATGCCCTCACCTCGTCGGGGCACTCGTGGCGAAGGAGTGAACTGGTGGACGCCTACGGGCCACGGGGGCCGGATGGGGAACGCGTGAGGTACGAGTGAGGGACGACTGACCACGATCGCCGCGGCCGCGACGCCGTCGCCGGCTCCCGTCGGAGGCTCGATGAAGATCAGGACCGGCTCATGACCGGCGCATGGTGGCCCCTGCCGCGCCGGGAGCGGAGGCTGCCGGGCCGCCCCCGGTGCCTGCCGGGCCCGGACCGCGCGGCCACCGCTCCGGGACATACGCCGGGACTGCCGCTCCGTACGGGCCGGGCCCTCCTCGCGCAGTGGCACCGGGTCGCCGGTCCGACCTGGGCCGCGCTGTGCCGCCGCCGTTCGGCCGCGGTACCGCTGACGGTGGTGTCCACGGTCCTGGTCGTCGTCTGCCACGCCCTGGCCACGACGGACGCCGGTTCGCGCCTGGTGTGGGCGCTCGGCGGCGTGCGGGCCGACGTACCGCTGTGGCTGGTGTTGCTGCGCCTGCCGCTGTCGCTGTTCGCCCCGGCGCCGGGGCTTCCGTGGTGGGGTGCGCTCGCCCAGGTGGTGGTGATCTTCGGGGTGGCCGAGTGCGTCCTCGGGACGGTGCGCACGGCGGCCGTATCCCTGGTGGTCACGGCCGCGGCGACGCTGTTCGCCCGGTTCGTCCTCACCCTCGCGCCGCACCATCCGCTGGCGGTCTCCCCCACCGAATCGCTGCTGGCCGACACCGGTCCGTCCGCCGCCGTGGTGGGGCTGCTCATCTGTCTCGGCTGGACCTGCCGCGCGCCCGTACTGCTCGTGGGTACGGTGCTGGCCTTCTCCCTGGAGAGCGTCGTGACCTCGACGCTCTCCAGCCGTGCCCACCTGGGCGGCATCGCCGCCGCGCTCCTGTTCGCCGCGGTGGCGTGCCGTTCCCCCGCCCGCGCCGCCGCCCCGTCCCCGGCGCCGGCCTCCGTGGGACGCGACGGCTGAGTCCGGCGGGGCGGGCCCGGCGCTCCCGGTGGGACGAACGACTAGACTCGAACGCGTGAGCGAATTGCCTCCGGATCTGACGCGCCTCCGCACCCTGGAGACGTGGCTGCGCCTGCAGCTCGCGAACGTTCGCGCCCGTATCCAGCACCTCGAACAGCAGGAGCGCGACCGGCCCGCCCCGGTCCGGCCGCCCCGGCCCGACTGGCTGCTGGAGACCGAACGTCTCGGCGGCCGCGACGGGCGCGCCGTCCGCGTGCACGTCGGCGGGTGCGGACAGGCTGCCCGCGGCCGGGCCATCAGCCGTGAGCAGGCGGTCGACGCCCTCGGCCGGGGGGTGGAGGCGTGCTACGGCTGCCGTCCGGACACCGAGCTGGGGATTCTCGGCTGAGCGGTGCGGGCCCGCCACGGCCCGGTCGCGCTCGTAGCGGTGCGTCCGCTACGGCCGCGGGCGCGCGCGCAGGGTCGCGATCAGCGGCACGGCCGGCTGGACCAGGAGGCCGGCCTTGTGGGGCGCTTCCTCCGGTGTGACGTCCAGATGGAAACGCTGCGCCAGGGTGGCCAGCAGGAGGACCGCCTCCACCTGGGCGAACCGGGCGCCGAGGCAGCCGCGCGGGCCGCCGCCGAACGGGAACCAGGCGTGGTCGGGGATCACGTCCGGGGCATCGGCGCCCCAGCGTTCGGGGCGGAAGGCCGTGGGGTCGGGGAACCAGCGGGGGTCCCGGTGGGTCGTCCACGGGCTGCACCACACCGTCGTACCGGCCGCGACGGCGCTCCCGCCCAGGGTGGCGCCCTCCTCGGCCACGGCGGGGATCACCCAGGCCGGCGGGTACACCCGCAGGGCCTCCTTGACGATCTGCCGGGCCCAGGGCAGCCGTTCGTAGTCGTCCGCGGTGGGCGGCCGGCCGTCCAGGACCCGGTCCAGTTCGTCGTCCAGTCCGGCCCGCGCTTCCGGTGACCGCGAGAGCAGGTACCAGGTCCACGTCAGCGCGGTGGAGGTCGTCTCGTGGCCGGCCGCCCAGAGCGTCACCGCTTCGTCGCGTACCTCTTTGGCGGTGAGGGGGCGCCCCTCCTCGTCCCTGGCTTCGAGGAGGCGGGTCAGCAGGTCGTCGTCCGGTACGTGCGTACCGCCGCCGGTACCCTCCGGCCTCTTCTGCCGGGCGCTGATCAGCCGGTGCATCTCCGCGTCGATGATCGCGACGGCGTCGAGCAGGCGCCGCCTGGACGGCGTGCGCACCCAGTCGGGCAGGAAGAGGGCGACGCCGCGCAGTTCGGCGGCGATCTCCCGTTCGGCGACCGCCATCGCGCCGGCGAGCGCGCGGGCCCGGTCGCCGAGGTCGTTGCCGAACAGCGCGCGGAGGACGATGCGCTGGGTGATCGTCGCCATCTCGCCGTGGACGTCGATCCGCTCGCCGTCGCGCCAGCGGGCGGCCGCCGCGAGCGCACTGTCGATCATGGTGCGGGCGTGGGCGCGCACCTGGCGCGGGCGGACGGCCGGCTGGACCAGGCCGCGCTTGCGGCGCCAGTCGGCGCCCTTGCTGAGCATGACGCTCCCGCCGACGATCTGCTTGAACGACCAGCCGATCTCCAGGAGGCCGAACGTCCGGTCCCGGGCGCCGAGCAGTTCGGCGATGTGCTGCGGGTGGGAGAGGAACAGGGCACGCCGCGGGCCCAGGAACCACGTCACGGCGTCCCCGTACTCGTCCCGCATGCGGGTCAGGAAGGCCAGCGGGTCCCTGCCGAAGGCGGGCAGGTTTCCGAGCCACGGCAGACCTCGCGGGCCGGGCACGGGGCGGAGCGGAACGGTCGGCGCCTGCATGGTTCCTCCAGGTGTCGGGACGTCCGGTACCGGGCGCCCGGTCTATTGACGAAGGTCCCAGATGGCGGCCTGCTGCTGCTTCGCTCCCTCGATACGGTCCGCAGGGAGGAAGTTGCGGAAGAGGCCGGAGTCCTCCTCGGCGACCCGCACGAACAGCTCGACGATCTCCTCGGGGTCCTTCTGGCTCTCCCCGGTCATCCGGCCGTAGTCGTCGGCCAGCGTGACCTCGACGCCGAGGTCCGTGGTGAAGTGCCGCGCGGCGGCGGACTTCTCCGGGTCGAACCAGACCCGCAGCGAATCACCCATCCGGTCGTTGAACCCGGTCTGGTACGGGCCCGGGTTGATGGTGCAGACGCTGACGCCCAGCGGCTTGAGTTCGTCGTGCATGGCCTGGGCGATCGACTCGATGGCGTACTTGGACGCGCAGTACGGGCCCAGGTACGGGTTGGTCGTCAGGCCCGCGATGGACGACAGCCAGACGATGCGGCCGCTGCCGCGCCGCACCATCTGCCGGGCGAAGCCCTGGGCCAGCGCGAGGTTGCCGAAGACGTTGACCTCGAAGACCTGCCGGAACAGTGCCATCGGGATGTCGGCCAGCGGGCCCATCTCGCCGATGGCGGCGTTGTTGAACAGCACGTCCACGTCCCAGGCGTGGGCCTGGTCGCGGTGGAGCGCGTTGGTGACGTCCAGGTTCTCCACCTGAAGGCGGACACCGCGCCGGTCCGCCTCGGCGATCAGCCCGGTCATCTGGGGCCGGTTCTCGGCGGCCGCGATGACGTGGTGCCCGCGCCCGGCGAGCCGCAGGGCGGCGTCGCGGCCGAAGCCGGACCCCGCTCCGGTGATGAGGATGCGCTTGCTGCCGGCCATGACAGGGACCCTTCCGTGGGCGTGGTGCTGTGTGGTGACGCGTTCCGGGCGGGAAACTCACCCGTTCGACGACATGCGCGCACAGTAGTCGAATCGTTACCCTTTGTGCATGAACCAAGGGGGATGCGGGCTGCGGCGGCCGATGGCGCGCGCCTGCGTCCTGGCGCTGATCGCCGCCTTGGTCGCCCTGTGCGGTTCACTGCCCGTGGCCCTCGAACCCGCCACCGGGCCCGAGAGTTCCGTATCCATGCCGGCCGAGCTCACCGCCGACGACACCTTCGCCCAGGCGACCGGGCCCCGGACCAACCGGGCGGCCCTTACCGACCGCTCCCCCGCGGCCCGGCCCCTCACGCCGTCGCCTCCCCGCCACACCGCTCGTGCTGCCGGTTCTCCCGGCCGCCCTGCCGCGCTGCGGCCGGGTGTACGCAACGCCGCCAACTCCCGCGCGCACCACACCGTCCTGCGCTGCTGACCGGGACCGCGCCCCGCACCGGCGCGGGCGCTCCCGCCACAGGCAGCAACGACCAGCAGGAGAGGTGCGTCATGCCCATCGATCCCCAACGCGCGCTGGAAGGCTACGTGCGCGCCCTGAGCTATTCCTCGCACGACCTCGGGCCGGAACACGAGCCCGCCGCCGGCCCTGTCGGCACACCACAGCCCGGTTCCGGGCCCGAGCCCGGGACCGCGGAGCCTGAGCGCTCCGTGCCCGCTCCTGCCTCCGCGCCGGCGCCCGCGCCCGCCGCGAGGAGCGGGCCCGGCATTCTGCTGCGGCTGCTGTCCCTGCGCCGCGCTCCGGCGACCGCCGAGGAGACCCGCCGGGCCTGAGTCGCGGCGGGCGCCCCCGCGACGGCCGGGCGCCCGCCGCCGCACCGGTGCTGTGGGACACCGGTGCACCCTTCCGGGTGGCGGCGGCCCGCCCTGCCCCGTGGGCCCCGGGATTCCGGCCGGGCTGATGCCAGGCTGAGGGCCGGCGTCACAACCCCGGCCGGGCGGAGGTCACGGTGGTCCAGGTTCAGCAGAGCACGCGTACGGAGGCCGCCGCGGCGCCCCGCGACACGGTGGGCCGCGCGGTGCGCCGCTGGCTGACGACGACGGACCACAAGGTGATCGGGAACCTCTACCTCGTCACCGCGTTCGGCTTCTTCCTGCTGGCGGGCGCGCTGGCGATGGTGATGCGCGCCGAACTGGCCAGGCCCGGCCTGCAGATCGTCAGCAACGAGCAGTACAACCAGCTCTTCACCATCCACGGCACGATCATGATGCTGCTCTTCGCGACGCCGATGTTCGCCGGCTTCGCCAACGCGGTGATGCCGTTGCAGATCGGCGCGCCCGACGTGGCCTTCCCCCGGCTCAACGCGCTGACGTACTGGCTGTTCCTCTGCGGCGGCCTGATGGTGGTGTCGGGGTTCCTCACCCCGCAGGGCGCCGCGTCCTTCGGCTGGTTCGCCTACGCCCCGCTCAACAGCGCCCTGCGCACCCCGGGCGCCGGCGGCGACCTGTGGGCCATGGGACTGGTGGTGTCCGGCCTGAGCACCACGCTGGGCGCGGTGAACTTCATCTCCACGATCATGTGCCTGCGCGCCCCGGGCATGACCATGTTCCGGATGCCGATCTTCACCTGGAACGTGCTGTTCACGTCGATCCTGGCGCTGCTCGCCTTCCCCGTGCTGACCGCCGCGCTCCTCGCCCTGGAGGCGGACCGGAAATTCGGGGCGCACGTCTACGATCCCGCCAACGGCGGCGCGGTTCTCTGGCAGCACCTGTTCTGGTTCTTCGGGCATCCGGAGGTCTATATCGTCGCGCTGCCGTTCTTCGGCGTGATCACGGAGATCATCCCGGTGTTCAGCCGCAAACCGGTGTTCGGGTACGTCGGGATGGTGGCGGCGACCATCGCCATCACCATGCTGTCGGCGACCGTGTGGGCCCATCACATGTTCGCCACCGGGGCGGTGCTGCTGCCGTTCTTCTCCCTGATGTCCTTTCTCATCGCCGCGCCGACGGGGGTGAAGTTCTTCAACTGGATCGGCACCATGTGGCGGGGCAGCCTGTCGTTCGAGACGCCGATGCTGTGGGCGGGCGGCTTCCTGGTCACCTTTCTGCTCGGCGGCCTGAGCGGTGTGCTGATCGCGTCACCGCCGCTGGACTTCCACGTCACCGACTCGTACTTCATCGTGGCGCATCTGCACTACGTGCTGTTCGGGACGGTGGTCTTCGCGATGTTCGGCGGCTTCTACTTCTGGTGGCCGAAGCTGACGGGGCGGATGCTCGACGAACGGCTGGGGAAAATCCACTTCTGGTCGCTGTTCGCCGGTTTCCAGTTGACGTTCCTGGTGCAGCACTGGCTGGGTTCGAGCGGGATGCCGCGGCGTTACGCCGACTATTTGGCCGCCGACGGGTTCACCGTATTGAACACGCTCTCGTCCATCGGCGCGTTCCTGCTGGGGATTTCCACGCTGCCGTTTCTCTACAACGTGTGGCGGACGGCGCGGTGGGCGCCGAAGGTGCCGGTGGACGATCCGTGGGGGTACGGCAGGTCCTTGGAGTGGGCGACCTCCTGTCCGCCGCCCCGGCACAATTTCCACGCGCTGCCCCGCGTACGTTCCGACTCCCCCGCCTTCGACCTGCACCATCCGGAGGCACGGCGGCTGCCGGCCCAGGATCGTGGCAGGACCCGGCCGACGCCCGATCCGCACGGGGAGCGTGGCGCATGAGGATCGAGGCACTGCTCTTCGCGGGTGTGGCGGGCTTCTTCTTCGTGGCCGGTCTGGTTTACGCGGTGTTGTCGGAGGAACCGGCCGGGACGGCGGCGCTGGCCGTCTCCTTTCTGATGTCCCTCCTGGTGAGCGGCTATTGCACGGTGAACCACCGCAAAAGAGGGGACCGGCCGGAGGACCGCAAGGACGCCGAGGTGCGGGACCGCTGCGGCGGGCTGGGCTTCTTCCCGCCCCGCAGCGGCTATCCCCCGCTGACCGGCCTTGCGGTGGCGCTGACGGCGCTGGGGGTCGTCTTCGGGCTGTGGCTGTTCGTCATCGGGGCGGGCCTGCTGGTGGCGGGCGTCGTCGGCATGGTGCTGGAGTTCCCGGTCCGTGACGCTCGACACAACGCCCCACGAAATCCCCCGTGAAATGCCCCATGAATGCCGGGTATTTGGCGACAGGGAGCACGTGGCAGCCGGCAGATACACATGTCACAGTCGGATCATGAAGAAGATCACGGCGCTCATGTCGCCCGTCGCAGCAGCAACGATCCTCCTCGCCGGAGCCGCCGCGCCCGCGAACGCGGCACCGTATTGGAGCAAGAAGGAAAGGTGCAGCGGGGTCGACCCCGACGGCCGGCAGATACCGACGCGCATCGGCAACGCCGAGTTCGGCTGGAACCACTTCACCGGCCGGCACAACATCCGCAAGTGCGATCTGCTGAACATCCCCATCGGCGGCAAGGTCGACAAGAAGGACGGGGCCAACCTCCAGTACGAGGGCGTCGCCTCGAACCGCCAGTACGGACGGGTGACCCTCATCGTCAAGGCCCGTTATGCACGAAAGACGGACGACAAGCGTTACGACGCCGGAAAGGGGAATACGATCGGCGTGATCACCGCATACTGCAAGGGCATGCAGAAGTGCCCTAACTGGGTAAATCAGTGACGTACGAGCACGAAGAGATGGTGGAGCAGCAGGCCGACATCACGGGCCTGCTGCTCCACCACGTCTACGCACCCCTCGTCGAGGACCAGCACGTACGGGGTGTCCTGCCGGTGCCCCCCACGGCAGAGGCCGTGCGCGTCGTCCTCGGCGACAAGGACGAGTACGCCGCCGACCGGCTCACCGCCTACGAGATCCCCCTGCGCGCGGGCGACGAACTGCGCACGCCGCACGACGTCGCGGCCCTCTTGCGCACGGTCCACACGGGCACCCACATCTACCCTCGCGACAGGGTCGGCACCGTCATGGGGATGACCCTGTTCACCGTGGACCCCGCGACCGTGACTCCGGCCCCCTTCACCCACGACGACTGGGCCCTCACGCTCCTGCGCTGCCTCGCCTTCCCCTCCACCGAGGAACCCCCGCAGACGCGCCTGTGCGGCTTCCTGTTCCTGGCCCCGGACCGGCTCCGCCTCTACCTCGGCAGCGAGGAAGCGCTTACCGGGACGACAGCCGCCGACGTACGCCCAGGTGGTGCCCTCACGGCACTGCTGGCGGCCTTGCCGTCGCTGCTCGACGAAGAGCGGCTCACGGTCGCCGACGCCGGCGACCCGCACTGTTCCCGCGTGGTCGACCTCACCGACTGGTGACCGCGGGCCGGATCACCCACGGGTGCTCCGGCGGTCCGGCCCCGCCGCGCGCTCGTGTTCCGTCGTGCGCTCGTTCCCCGTCGCGCGCTCGTCGGTCCGGGCCCGCTGTTCGGGAGTGGCCGGCAGCTCGACGCGGTCACGGTAGTACCAGTTGCTCAGGGCCAGGCGCAGCCGCTGCCGCCGCGCCAGGTGCGCCGCGTCGGCGGGGCGTGGCAGCGGTTCGGGCATGTCGCGGACGAGCAGCCGGTGGCGATGGTCGGCGTTGAGGGCGCGCCGTCCCTTGCCGAGGCCGCCGCACACGTCCTGGGTGACCTCGCCCGTCTCCTCCCCCTCCGTCAGCGCGTCCCGGTCCTCGCCCTGCAGCGCGAGGCAGATCCGTTTGGTGAGCATGAAGGCGAGCACCGGCCCCGCCACGAGGGCGATGCGGAAGAGCCAGGTGAGGGCGTTGACGGAGACGCGGAAACCGTAGGCGGTCACGTCGTTGCCGCCGGCGGCGAGGAGCACGGCGTAGAAGACGATTCCGGCGACGCCGAGGCCCGTACGCGTCGGGCGGTTGCGCGGCCGGTCGCACAGGTGGTGCTCCCCGCGGTCGCCGGTCACCCACTGCTCGCAGAACGGATAGAGGTACAGGACGAGGAAGAACAGGCCGGGCAGGATCACCGCCGGGACGAGGACGCTCCACATGAGCGTGTGGCCCCACAGGCCGGTCTCCCACGGCGGCATCAGGCGCAGGGCGCCTTCCAGGAATCCGACGTACCAGTCGGGCTGGGCGCCGGTGGCGACCTGGTCCGCCCGGTACGGGCCGTACTCCCACACGGGGTTGATCTGGGCCAGTGCGCCGAGGAGGGCGAGCACGCCGGAGACCGTGAAGAAAAGACCCGCGGATTTCGCGGTGAAGTGCGGGTACATGGGCCGGCCGACGACGTTGCGGTTGGTCCTGCCGCGGGCGGTCCACTGCGTGTGCTTGAGGTGGACGACGAGGATCAGATGGGCCGTGATCAGTGCGACCAGGATTCCCGGCACGAGCAGGATGTGCAGCCCGTACAGGCGGTTGACGAGATCCGTGCCGGGGAATTCGCCGCCCCACAGGAAGAAACCCAGATAGGTGCCGACGAGGGGAATGGACAGCACGATCGTGTTCGCGGTGCGCAGGCCCGTACCGGAAAGCCCGTCGTCGGGCAGCGAATACCCCGCGAATCCCTCCAGCATCGCCAGCATGAAGAGCGTCACGCCGATGACCCAGTTGACTTCCCTCGGCCTGCGGAACGCGCCGGTGAAGAAGATCCGGAGCAGGTGGGTGCAGAGCGCGGCGACGAAGACGAGGGCCGCCCAGTGGTGGATCTGCCGGATCAGCAGGCCGCCCCGCACGTCGAAACTGATGCGCAGCGTGGAGGAGTACGCCTGGGACATGGGCAGCCCGGACAGCGGGGCGTACCGCCCGTGGTAGACGGTCTGCGCCGTCACCGGGTCGAAGAAGAGGGTCAGGTACGTACCGGTGAGGACGAGGACGAGAAAGGCGTAGAGCGCGAGTTCGCCGAGCAGGAAGGACCAGTGGTCGGGAAACGCCTTGCGCAGCAGGGCTTTCGCCCCCTCGGCCGCGGGCAGGCGCCGGTCGAGTACGTCGAAGCCGGTGAGCGCGCGTGCCGCGGTACGGGTCCGCACCCGGGCTTTTCGGCGGCGGAACACGACGGGCCGCCGGTCTCAGCCGTTGCCGAACGAGCCGCTCTTCCCCTCGTCCCACGGCGGCGGCTCGTCCGCGCTCCCTGGGCGGGTCCCGTACTCGCCCATGTCCCGCACACCGGACGGCTTGTCCTCGTGGCTCTCCCGGGACACTCCGTCCGCCGCCCGTGCCGAGGTGCCGCTCCGGCCCCCTCTTCTCGCGTGCCGGGGCCCGGTGTGGGCACGCGGCGGACGATCCTTGCGCGTCGCGCGGCGCCGGTATCCGTATACCACGGCCCCGATCAGCAGGAGCACGACAACGATGCCCGCGATCAGCGGGCCGACGCCGATGACCAGGTGGGAGGCGGCCGTGGGCGGTTCGACCGGCAGGGGCGCATCGAGAGACATGGGGGCTGATTACCCGTTAGGCCCGGATTGCCATCAAACGCACCGCCAATCGGGTGGGGAAGGCCGCCGGTGCCCCCGGGCGGGCCGCCGCACCCCCGTGGCGGCGGCCCGGCCCCGGCTCAGCGCAGCCGAGTTGCGGCGTACGCATCGATGGCGGCCCGCTGGTACGCGGCCAGGCCCGGCGCTATCGACTCGTACGCCGCGCGCCAGTGCTCATTCTCCACGCAGCAACGACCGATCGCGCGGTACTCCTCGGCGGTGGCGGCCCGGATCCGGGCCAGCGTCCGGTACTGGGTGTCGATCTCGGCCTGCACCGCATCGGCGTCAGCGGGCAGGCCGGCGGCCCACAGCTCCGCCAGCCGGATCATCTGCGCCGTACGCTCGCGCTCGTCGGCCTCGCGCTCGGCCCTGCCCAACGCCGCGGTATGCCGCTCGACGGCCCCGGCCAGCTCCGGGAAACCGTGCAGGGCCTTCATGCACTGGGCGGACCGGATTCCCTCGAACAGGTTCTCCGGCCGGCTAATGCTGATCATGTTCGTACCGTCCTTCCCGGACTGCTCCAGTTCGGCGATCGTGCGGGCCACGGTGCCCGCCAGGACATCCAGCCGGTCGCGCTCGGCGAGCAGCCGGCGGCGGTGGCCCCGCAGGGCCTCCAGCTCGTCGACTTGCGCCGCCAGGACCCGGCCGATCTCGGGCAGCCCCAGGCCCAGCGCCCGCAGCACCAGAACCTGCTGAAGCCGCAGCAGTTGGCGCTCCTCGTAATAACGGTGACCGTTGCCCCCGACCCAGGCCGGCGGCAGCAAGCCGATAGCGTCGTAGTGCCGCAGGGTCCGGGCCGTCACCCCAGACATCCGGGCGACCTCCGCGATCGGCCAGGCCATCGCCGCCTCCCCCGCGCGCTCCACCGGGCCGGAATCTCCCGCCCTGCCCAAGACGGTAGAGGCTTCCGCTACGGCAACCTCAAGCCCGCGGCGGGTCACCTTTCCCGGTGGGCGCCGTACAGGAGGCGGAGCCGTTCGACATAAAAGCACTAAAAGTGCCTATGTGAATATCAATTCTCGCACCCCTGTTTGCCTGTGCGATTTCTTCCTCACGCTTTGTCAGTGAGGTCTGTCACGCTCCGGTCGGCCCGGCATCTGCCGTGGCCGCGGCTGTGCCGCCAGATTGCGTACGAGGGGTTGGGACATTGACGAGGCTGGAGCCGACAAAGGAGCAAGCGGCGGCGCGTGGCGCATTCGCCGTCGGCCGGGACTTGGTATTGCAGGCCGGCGCGGGCACCGGCAAAACCTCCACACTGGAGTTGATGGCAGCGGCGGACACGGACCGGCGCGGCGTCTACCTCGCGTTCAACCGGGCCGTGAAAGAGGAGGCCGCCCATCGCTTCCCACCGCGGGTCACCTGCCGCACCGGCCACGGACTGGCCTTCGGCGCCGTCGGCTTCCGCTACAAGCACCGCTTCGGCGGGGCCCGCGTTCCCGCGTGGAAGACCGCCGAACTGCTCGGGCTGCGCCACAGCCTGACAGTGGGCAAGGTCGTCTTCGAGGCGCGGAACCTGGCCTACATCACCAAGGAGACCGTACTGCGGTTCTGCCAGTCCGCCGACCCGCACCTCGCCGAGCACCACGTTCCCCGGCAGCGCGGCGCGGAAGACCCGCACGTTCACCGCGTCCTGGTCAGTACCGTACTGCCCTACGCCCAGCGGGCCTGGGACGACGTACGCAACCCGCGCGGCGACAAGCTGCGCGTCGACCACGATCACTACCTGAAGGTCTGGCAGCTCAGCGATCCGTACATCCCGGGCGACTACATCCTCCTGGACGAAGCCCAGGACACCAACCCGGCGCTGGAATACGTCCTGATGCTGCAACGGGACCACGCCCAGCTCGTCCTGGTCGGCGACTCCGCCCAGCAGATCTACTCGTGGCGCGGCGCCCGCGACATCATGACCGGCTTCGACGGAACGCAGCTCACCCTCACGCAGTCCTTCCGCTTCGGCCCCGCCCTTGCCGAAGAAGCCAACCAGTGGCTCGCCTTCACCGGCTCCCCTCTTCGCCTGGCGGGACACCAGGCCACCGCCACCCGCATCGCGCGGGCCGACAATCCGGAAGCGGTCTTGTGCCGCACCAACGTCGGGGCGATGGCCGAGGCGCTCCACCAGCTGGACTCCGGACGCCGGGTGGCAATGGCCGGCGGCGGCGCCACGCTGCGCAGCCTGGCCGTGGCGGCCCGCGACCTGAAAGCCGGGAAGGGAACGCGCCACCACGAGCTGTTCTTGTTCACGTCGTGGGGCGAGCTCCAGGACTACGCCGAGAACGACCCGGCCGGCGCCGACCTGCTGCCCTGGGTGGACCTCATCGACGACCTCGGGACCGAGACCGTACTGGAGGCGGTCGACCGGTTGGGCGACGAGGGGGCGTGCGAGGTGACGGTTTCCACCGTGCACAAGGCCAAGGGCCGTGAGTGGTCCTCCGTACGGATCGGCGAGGACTTCACCGAGCCCGAACCCGACGCCCTCGGACGCCCCGGCCCCATCCCCCGCGGCGAGGCGCGGCTGGCCTACGTCGCCGTCACCCGGGCCCGCCATCACCTGGACAACGGTTCCCTGGCCTGGTTCAAGTCCCACCCCCAGACGCAGGCCGCGCCGAAGGCGCCGGAGAAGCCCAGTCCGTTGGGCAGCCCGTTGGGCAGTCCGTGGGGCAGTCCGTGGGGCAGCCTTGGCGAGCCTCCGCTCGCCGATTGAGCCGCTGCTCCGACCGGACCCGTCCGGAGGAGTCGGACCTGTTGGACCTGTTGGGTCCAACAGGTCCGACTCTCCGCCACCAGGCCGCGGGCCGGCTCCGCGTCGGCTACGACGGCCGTGCTGCCGGAGAACCGGAGGGGCAGTCGGCCTTGTTATTGATTGCTGGGGCAGTCGGCGTTGTTATTGATTGCTGGGGCAGTCGGTCTTGGTCCAGGTCGCGGTGAGGTCTCGGCAGACGACGGTGAGCGAGCCGTTCCAGAATGCGATCTCGTGGCTGCAGCCGTTCTGGTGGGGCAGGATTTCGTCGAGGATCACGGTCCCGAGGCCCGCCCAGCCGTCGTCCTCGGTGCCCTCGCTGCTCCCGGCATCGAAGCTGGAGACGCCTGTGTAGTGGATAACCAGGTCTTCGTCGTGTTTCCAGCAGTTGTGCCGGAACTGCATCTCCACTTGCCGGTCGTCAGCTCCGACACCCCGGACGTGCTGGAGTTCCAGGTCCTTCACACACCGCTTGCCGGTGAAGTCGTAGTGGTCCGGGGCAGTGGCGAAGCGCCGCGCTCCGGCCGGCAGGTCCTCAGACAGCGAGGGCAGCTGCTCCAGGTAACGAGCAGGGGACAGGACTCCTGACAGGTTGCCGACCTGTGCGTCCAGATTGATGTACTTCATCGTCCTTCGTCCCCGCTCGTGGCTCTATTGGCCAACGCATCGTCGCACGGCCTGCGTGCCGATCTTGACGTGTGCGGGTCGCGGGCGGAGGGCGTCGGTGTCTTCCGGTCTCTCGGGCAGCCGGGGAAGATGGTGTGGCGGTCGGAGGGTGGTGGTGCTGCGGTATGTCGACGCCGCGTCTACCGCATCCCCCCGACATGAACCCCGGGCAAGGCGCACCCCACGGCAGATGAGCCGGCTGGGACACAGACACGTCCCCGGCTCCCGTCGGGCCGCTTTCTCTTCGACAAACCGCTGTCGGGATGGCAGGCTGCGTCCATGATCTACGGAATCGAGTTCCACCCCGCCTGGTGAGCGCCCGGGAAGAGCGCGACGCGCTCGCCCTTCCGCCCGCCCTGTACGGCCACGCCCTGCGCCTGCTCCGCGAGTCCCCCGACGGGGTTCCGGTCCGGCGCGGTTACCGCCTCCCCGACACGTCCACGCCCGACGCTGCCCCACCGTCCCGGGAAGCGCTCGGTCGGCTGTCCGACGACGCGGCCCGGTCGCTGGGCCGGCGGCTGACCCGTACGGGCACCACCGTGCCCGCCGTCGCCACCGGTATCGCCCTGCTCGCCCGTCTCGGCGAGGCCGAAGACATCCCGTGTCTGTCCGCTCTCGGCCTGTTCCGGGAGTTCACTTCCGCGGTGGTCGACGCTCTCGACGCCATCGACCGCCAGGCCGCCGCCGTCGTCTGGCTCACCGTCTGTTCCCGTAGCGAACTGCGGCCGCTCGTAGGCGCCTTGTGGGCGGGCGACCGGCAGGCCGTGCGTGCGGAGCTGGAGGCGTTTCCCGCACTGCCCCGGTGTCTCGGCAGTACGGGTGCCCGCCGGATCGCGGAAGCCACCCGGCTGACCGAGCTGCTCGACCGGCACCCCTCCGACACGGCATTGCTCGCCCGGGCGGGCAGAATCCTGGCCAGGATGGTGTGTGCGCAGGACCGGGCGACCGACGTCCTCGAGTACCGTGACGCGCTCGCTCTGTACGAACGGGTCGTCACCCGGGCCGGGCTCCTGCCGCCTGCTCTCGACCACCACGCCACCCTGCTCTCCCTCGCCTGGGACCTGAACAGTGGCCCGGGTGTGCTGCTGGACTGGCCTTCCGGGCGACGCGCGATGCTGCTGGAGTCGCTGGGGCGGCTGCTGGCCGAACCCCGGTGGGCGCCGCCGGCGGACACCGGCGTGGGCGAGCCGGACCAGCGGCTGCGGGCGGGGTGGGTCCGGCGTACTGGGCGGCGCCCCTTCGCCCTCCCGGGTTCGGCGCCTGGCGGGCTGCGCGTCGAGGTCGTGGCGGGCGACCCCGTGGACCGGGCCCCCGTGGAGACCCGCGTTCTGGTCGACGGGCGGCCCGTGGTCCCGGCGGTCTTCGCGCGTGGGCCCGCCCACAGCCCCGAATACCTCCTGGACGACGGCCGCCTCCGGGCCGGGCCTGAGCCCCGCGAGGTGCAGCTCGCGGAGGCGTGTTGCACCGAAGGGTGCTGTGGCGCGCTCTACGTCACCATCCGGCGCGACGGGGACCAGGTCGTGTGGGAGAACTGGCGGCGGCCGGCCCTGCCGGGGACGGGGAAGCCGGCGCCCGAGCCGCCCGTCCACCGGTTCGACGCCGCCGCCTACGACGCGGAGATCGCGCGGGCGGAGACCGACTTCTCCTGGTCCTGGCCGGCCCGCACCGTGGCCCGCCTGGTCAAGGCGGGGCTGGTGGCACGGCCGGAGCTGTTGCGGCGGTGGGACTTGCGCCGCGGCTGGATCAGCAGCGGCCACGACGACCCGGACAGCGTTGTGGTGACCTTCTGGTACGAGCCGGGCCCCGCCGCCGGGAAACCGGACGGCATCCCCCTCCAGTTCCTCTGGGTCGTGCCGGACGACGGCGCCCCGCCCGCGGAACAGGCCGCCGCCGCCCTGCGCCGGCTGGCCGGCGAGGATCCGAAGACCTACGGACGGGTGTGCGGCGGCAGTCGCGAGCGTGCCGAGGAGCTCGGGTTCCCGTGGCAGGGCGGCGTCTGAGCAGCCGGGCGGCGCTCTCTCAGTCGGTGGAGAGCGCTTCGAGGAGGTCGCCCGCCTTCGAGTCGGGCAGGGCGCGGGCGACGTCGGCCAGGGCGACCATGCCGACGAGGCGGTGGCCGTCGATCACCGGCAGGCGCCGGACCTTGTGCCGGGTCATGGTCGCGAGGATCTCGTCGGCGCCGTCGTCCGCGCCGATGGTCACGGCTTCGCCCTGGGCCAGTTCGCCGGCCTTGGTCTGCGCGGGGTCCTTGCCCTGGCCCAGGACCTTGACGACGATGTCGCGGTCCGTCAGGACGCCCTTGAGCCGGTCGTCGGTACCGCAGATCGGTACCGCTCCGACGCCGAGGTCGGTGAGCTTGCGGGCCGCGTCGAGGACGCTCTCCTCGGCGCCGACGCATTCCGCGCCGGGGGTCATGATGTCGCGTGCGGCAGGCATGGGGTTCCGCCTTCCTTGTCGGTGGTCGTGCGCGTGTGTGCCGTGCCCGCGAAGCCGCGGTCCGTGGATACGGACGGCCCGGCTCCGGGGCCGGCATCCGCGTTCCCGTCTGGCGGGATCCCTAACGTGGAGCCGCCGGGATTGGGCCGGATGCCGGGTGCCGCAGGCGGAGTGACGCCGTGCGGGACCTACTGGGAAGGCCGGCCGCCGCACGGTGCGGCGGCCGCCGCCGAGCTGGGAGGACGGGCCGTGGGCAAGGCGTCGGCAGCGAGCGGGACGGGGCCGCCCGAGCGGGTCGGCGTGCTGGTCGTCGGTTCCGGTTTCGGCGGGTCCGTGGCGGCGTACAGGCTGGCGGAAGCGGGGCTGTCCGTCGTCGTCATGGAACGCGGCCGGGCCTACCCGCCGGGGAGCTTCCCCCGTACGCCGGCGGAGCTGGGGCGCGCCCTGTGGGACCCGGGCGAGGGGCTGTACGGGCTGTTCGACGTCTGGCGCTTCCGTGGCTGCGACTCCCTCGTCTCCAGCGGGCTGGGCGGCGGTTCGCTGATCTACGCCAACGTGCTGCTCCGCAAGGAAGCGCACTGGTTCGTGCGGGAGGAACTGCCCGGCGGCGGGCACGAGTCCTGGCCGCTGACGCGGGCGGACCTCGACCCGCACTACGACGCGGTGGAGGCGGTGCTGCGCCCGGTCCCGTACCCGGTGGACGCCGAACCGTACGCCAGGACCCCGAAGACCCTGGCGATGCGGGAGGCGGCCGAGCGGGCCGGGCTGCCGTGGTCCCCGGCCCCGCTCGCCGTCAGCTTCTCGCCCGGCCCCGGCGCGCCGCCCGGCCCGGGGCTGCCGCTGGCGGACGCCCCGTACGGCAATCTGCACGGCGTGCCGCGCAGCACCTGCGGGCTCACCGGCGCCTGCGACTTCGGCTGCAACAACGGCGCGAAGAACACCCTCGACCACACCTACCTGTCCGCCGCCCGCCATCACGGCGCCGATCTGCGGACCGGGCACCAGGCCGTGACGGTGGAGCCGCTGGAGGGCGGCGGTTACCGCGTGGGGTATGTCGTGCACGACCTGGACGGCGGCGCGGTGCGGACCGCCGACCTGCCGCGGCGTCACATCGACTGCGACCGCCTGGTGCTGGCGGCCGGCACGTACGGCACCGCGCACCTGTTGCTGAGCAACCGGGCGCGGCTGCCGGGCCTCGGTCCGGCGCTGGGCACCCGGTTCTGCGGCAACGGTGACCTGCTGACGTTCCTGTACGGCCGCAGGGAAGCGCCCGTGCCGCGGCCCGACCTGGGGCCGGTGATCACCGGTGTGGTCGGTGTGCCGGGTGCGGCGGACGGCGGTACGGGCCGGGGGCACATCGTCCAGGACGGCGGCTACCCGGGCTTCCTGAACTGGCTGGCGGAGGGCGTACGGCTCGCCGGGGGCGCCGGCCGGCTGGCCGCGTTCGCCGCCGGCCTCGCGCTGGACCGTGCCCTCGGTTCGCCGGACGGCAACATGTCCGGCGAGATCGCCGCGCTCCTCGGTCCCGGCGGGGGCTTCCCCGGGGTGCTGCCGCTGCTGGGAGTGGGCCGGGACGTGCCCGACGGGGTGATGGGGCTGCGCGACGGCCGGCTGGACATCCGGTGGACCACGGCCACCAGCCGGGCGTACTACGAAGGGGTCCGCACCACGATGCGGCAGCTCGCCGCCGGGATGGGGGCGGGGTACCTGGACAACCCGATCTGGTGGTGGCGGCGGGTCGTCACCGTCCACCCGGTGGGCGGCGCGCCCATCGGCGACCGGCCGGAGGAGGCGGTGTGCGACCCGTACGGCGAGGTGTTCGGGCACCCGCGCCTGTACGTGGCGGACGCGGCGGCGCTGCCTGGCCCGGTCGGTGTCAACCCGTCGCTGACGATCGCGGCGCTGGCGGACCGGATGTGCACCCGGCTGCTGGAGAACCGGCCGCCCCGGCGGGCGCACTGGCCGGTTCCCGCGCCCGCGACGGCCCTGTCGTTCGCCGAGGTCATGCGCGGGGCGCTGGCCGACGGGCCGAAGCTGACGCTGCGCCTGACCATCGCCGTCGACGACGTCGACGCCTTCGTCGACGCGCCGGACCACCGGGCGTCCGCGCGGGGCGAGGTGGTGTGCGAGCCGCTGGGCGGCCGGCTGCCCGTACGGGAGGGCTGGTTCAACCTGTTCGTGCCGAGCGGGCTGCCGGGGCGCCGGCGCATGCTGTACCACCTGCATCTGGACGGTCCGCAGGGGCGGGCGCTGACGCTGACCGGCCGCAAGGAGGTGGGTGACGACCCGGGGGCCGATCTGTGGGCGGACACGACCACGCTGGCCGTGGAGATCCGGCACGGCCGGCTCGGCCCCGGCGAGGAGCCCGTACAGGCGCCGCTGTGCTCCGGCGTGGTGCGGGTGGGCCGCCTGGACTTCGTCCGGCAGCTCGCCTCGATGCACGCGACGGGCCCCGCGCCGTTCACCGCCCTGTCCCGGTTCGGCCGCTTCTTCGCGGGGGAGCTGTGGGACGTGTACGGGCCGGGGCGGTAGCGGCCGGGCGGCCGGTGGCCGTTCCGCGGCGGCCCGGCGCGCGGCGGCCGCCGTACTGGGCCAGGACGACCGAGGCGACCACGGCCGACGCGCCGGCGAGCTGGAGGGGTGTCAGCGCCTGGTCCAGGACGAGGTAGCCGAGGGCGGTCGCCGCCAGTGGAGAGGCGAATCCCAGGAACGAGACGGCGAGTGCGGGCAGCCGCTCCACGCCCCGGAACCAGACCGCGTAGGCGAGGAGCGCGCCGATCAGGCCGAGGTAGGCGAAGCCCGCGAGGTTGGCGCCCGTGACGGTGCCGGGCAGACCTTCGCCGAGCAGCGTGACCGGCGCGAGGACGAGGCCGCCGACCGTCAGCTGCCAGCCGGTGAAGGTCAGCAGCCCGGTGCCGGCGGGCCGTCCCCAGCGCTTGGTGAGGACGATGCCGGCCGCCATGCTCACCGCGCCCAGGAGTCCCGCGGCGACGCCCACCGCGTCCAGCCCGGCGTGCGGCCGCAGGACCAGCAGGCCGACGCCGGTGACGCCCAGCACGCAAGCGGCCATGTGGAGCGGCCCGACCGATTCCTTGAGGACCAGCGCCGACAGGACCAGCACCACCATCGGCTGTACGGCCATCACCAGAGCCGCGACGCCACCGGGCAGGTGGTAGGCGGCGACGAACAGCAGGAAGAAGAACGCGCCGATGTTCAGCACGCCGAGGGCCAGGGCCCGCCACCACCACACCCCGCGGGGCAGTGCGCGGCCGATCGCCAGGAGGATCAGTCCGGCGGGCAGGGCGCGGACGGTCGCCGCGAGCAGCGGCCTGCCAGGGGGCAGGAGTTCGGTGGTGACGAGGTAGGTGGACCCCCAGACCGCGGGGGCGAGGGCGGTGAGGGCGGAGTCGAGGGCGACCCGGTTCGCCTTCACCGGACCGCGTCCGCACCGGCCGGCACGGCGGCACCGTGGTTTCCCGCGGCGGTGGGGCCGTAGCCGCGTCCGTACCGGCCGTCGAAGACCTGGCGCGCGAGCGGTCTCCGGCCGGGGTGGCGGCGTTCCTCCGCCGGTCTGCCCACCGGCAGCAGCAACGCGATGTGCAGGTCGTCGCGGTCCGCGATGCCGATGACCTTCTTGACCTCGGTTTCGTCCCAGCCGTTCATCGGCGAGGTGGCCAGTCCCATGGAGGCGGCGGCGAGCATCGCGTGGGTGGCGGCGATCATGGCGTCCTTGACCGCGTACTCGCGCAGCAGGCCCCGCGCTTCCAGGTCCCGGTGGAAGTCGAGGCTCGCCTGCGCGAACCCGGCGGCGTACGCCGCGTTCCAGGCGCCGTTGCCGCGTGCCTGCTCGTAGATGTCGCCCAGGTCCTCGCGCCAGGCCCCGGCGGAGGCCACGAAGACCAGGGTCACCGGTGCTTCCCGCGGGTGCGGCTGGCCGCCGGTGGCACGGGTGAGGCCGTCCCTGCCCTCCGGGTCGGAGACGACCACGACGGAACGCGCCTGGACGTTCCAGCTGGAGGGGGCCTCCAGCGTCAGGGCGAGCAGCTCGGTCAGCTGCTCGGCGGGGAGGGGGTCGGGCAGGTAGTGGCGGATGCTGCGGCGGGCGCGTATGGCCTGCGGCACGGAGAGGTGAGCGGTTTCCTCGATCATGAGATCAACCTAAGCATTATCTTAGCGCTAAGGCAATAGCTATCTCACCGCTAAGGCAATCGGTAGGGTGTCGGCATGACCGACCACGTAGACCGCGTGCTGGCGCAGTGGGCCGAACAGGCCCCAGGACTCGACGCGTCCCCCATGGCCGTCGTCGGCCGCGTCAAACGGCTCGCGCACATCATCGAGACGGAGCTGCGCGCCGCCTACAAGAAGCACGACCTCGACGCCGCGGCCTTCGACGTCCTCGCCACCCTCCGCCGCAGCCCCCCGCCGCACCGCCTGACCCCCGCCGAGCTGATGCACGCGTCGATGGTCACCTCGGGCGCCGTCTCCCAGCGCCTGGACCGCCTTGAGGAGCGCGGCCTGATCACCCGGGCCCGCAGGGCCCACGACGCGCGCAGCTTCGACGTCACCCTCACCGAGGAGGGCCTCGCCCTCGTCGACCGGGCGCTGCTCGACAACGTGGCGACCCAGGACCGGCTGCTCGCCGGGCTCACCCGCGCCCAGCGCGACCGCGTGGCCAGGGACCTGCGCACCCTGCTGGAATCGCTGGGCGACATCGACCGGCTCCGCTGAACCGCGGGGCGCGGCCGCTCACCCCGTGTGCTCCGCGAGGAAGTCCGTCAGGTGGGGGAAGACGTCCCGCGCGCTGTCCTTGCCCATGAAGACGTCCTGGTGGCCGTAGCCGGGGAAGAGGCGCAGCCGGGACAGGCCGGGGGCGCGGGCCGCCAGTTCACGCTGGCAGGCGGGGTTGGAGGCGGCCATGACGCGGTTGCGGTCGCCGGTGGTCAGCAGCAGTGGAGTGGTGATGCCGGACGCCGCCTCCAGGTAGTCGTCCGGGAGGTCGCGGTAGGCCGGGTCGCCGGGCCGGTACTTGACGGCCCGGCCGGCCCGCACCATCGCCCGGATGTGCCGGTAGTAGTGCACGCCGGTCGCGCCGAACAGGTCCGGGATGCGGTCGTGCGTCACCGGCGACATCCGCGCGTGGTCGTACAGGGCGGGCCGCCCGGAGCCCCACATGGCGCTCACCATGTGGCAGGACGGGGCGCGGCACTCGGGGTGGAACAGCGAGACCAGACGGGCGATCATGCGGCCGCGGGTGAACGGGGCGTCCTGCGGCCAGGCGGGGTTGAGGTAGGGCAGGCCGAGCACGTACTCGGTCAGGCCGGGCACGACCCGCAGCTTGCAGCGGGACCACAGGGGCGGCCGCAGGACCAGCGCGGAGCTGTTGACCACCGCGCTGGCGACGTCCGTGACGAGGCCGGCGGCCAGGCTCATCGCGAAGGTCACCGCGCCCAGGCAGTGCGCGATCACGTGCAGCCGGGGCGCCGCGCCGAGGTGCGCCCTGACCTCGGCGAACGCGGCGGGGAAGTCGTACAGGGCGACGTCGTCGAGGGTGAAGCGGTGGCAGGCCAGGTCGTACGGGAAGCGGTTGCTCATCCGGTGGTCGAGGGCCCAGACGTCGGTGAAGCCGTGGTCGAGCAGGTGGGCGGTGAGGTTGTCGTGCTCGGGCATGACGAACATGTCGCTCGACGTGGTGAGGCCGTGCACGAGCAGCACCGCGTCCGCGGGCGCCGCGCCGCCGGCCGGTGCGCGGCGGTAGCGGGTCAGGGTCAGGCCCAGTCCGTCGCCGGTCGCGAAGGGATGCACGGTGACCTCGGCGTCGTGGACGCCTTCGCTGGTGAACAGGGGGATGCGGCGCTGCATCGGCACCAGCCTCCTCGGCCCCCGCTGCTCGGTGAATTGCCCGTATAGTCCGTATAGACCAAAATATTCTATTGGGGCGCCCTCCGCCGTTCACCCGCCCGCCCACTCGACCGAAACCGGCCCGCCCGATGCCCGACAGCTCCGCACCGCCCAACGGCAACCGCGCGCTCGTCGGCCGGGACGAGGTCGTCAGGCTCCTCGGCACGGAGGCCGGGCGGGCCGCCAAGGGCGAGTTCCGGCTCGTGGAACTGACCGGAGACCCGGGCGCAGGCAAGACCAGGCTGCTCGGCGAGACGGCCGCCGCCGCGCTCGCGCACGGGCTGACCGTGCTGCGCGGCCGGGGCACCGAGTACGAGAACGACGTCCCCCTATCCCTCGCCGTCGACGCCCTGGACGACGAGGTCGAGAGCCGGTCGGAACAGGTGCGCAAGGCGCTGGATCCGGAAAGCGCGCGGCTGCTCGCCGACGTCTTCCCCGCGCTGTCGGCGGGCAAGATGGCGCCGGACCCGGCGGCGGCCCCCAGCACCGGCCTCAACCGCTACCGCGTGCACCGCGCCGTACGCCTCCTCCTGGAAACCCTGGCCGAGCCCGGCGGCCTGGCGGTCCTCCTGGACGACGTCCACTGGGCGGACGAAGGCTCGGTGGAGCTGCTCTCCCACCTCGCGCGGCACGCGCCGCGCGGCCCCTTCCTGCTCGCCGTCACCTACCGCACCCGGCAGGCGGGCCCCCGGCTCACCGCGGCCCTCGCCGACGCCGCGCCCGGCCTGCGGACCCGCATCCAGGTCGCGCCGCTCACCCTCCAAGAGGCCGGGGAGTTCCTCGGGCCGTCCGTCGGCGCCCGGCGCCGCCGCGCCCTGTACGAGGCCAGCGGCGGCAACCCGCTCTACCTGGAGGCGCTGGCCCGGTCCGCGCCGGCCGCCCTCACGTCCCCCGTGGAGGCCGCCGCGCCGGCCGACGGGGACGGCACCCTGCTGCCGGGCGCGGTGCGCGAGGCCCTGGCCGCCGAGCTGGCCGCGCTCCCGGAGGACGCGCGGCTGACCGCCCAGGCCGCCGCCACGCTCGGGGACGAGTTCGAGCCCGGCATGGTGGCGGTGGCCGCCCTGACGACCGAGGCCGAAGCGCTGGCGGCCCTCGACGAGCTGGTGGTGCGCGACGTGGTGCGGTGCGCCCCGGCACCGGGGCGGTTCCGCTTCCGCCACCCGGTCGTCCGGCACCTCGCGTACGCGTCGTCCGGCGCGGGCTGGCGGGTCGCCGCGCACGCCCGGGTGGCCGCCGCCCTGGACGAGCGCGACGCGCCCACCGTCACCCGCGCCCGCCACATCGCCCGCTCCGCCCGGTTCGGCGACCGGCTGGCCGTCGGCGTGCTCGTCGAGGCCGCCCGCGCGACCGCGTACCAGTCCCCCGCCACCGCCGCGCAGTGGCTGCGGACGGCACTGGACCTGCTCCCCGAGAAGCCCGGCGCGACCGCGGGCGGGCCCGGCGCCGACCGGCTGTCCCTGCTCGTGGAGCTCGCCCGCCTCCAAGGCGTGGGCGGCCGGCTCGTACAGGGCCGGGACACCGCACTGGAAGTGCTGCGGCTGCTCCCGCCGGACGCCTGGGCGCAGCGGGCCCGCGCCGCCCGGTTCTGCGCGATCCTGGAGCGGCTGCTGAACCGGCAGGAGGAGGGGCGGGCCCTGCTCCGCGCCGAGCTGGGCCGGGTGCCGCCTGAGCACGCGGCGGACGCGGTGCCGCTGCACCTCCAGCTGATCGGCGACAGCCTGATCCGTGCCGACTTCCGCGCCGCGGCCGTACAGCTGGACCGGCTGACCGCCGTCCTGTCGCGGGCGGGCGGCGGTGCCGGGGCGGCCGGCGGCGCGCCCGACGACTGGGTGCCGCTCGTGACGCTCCGGCTCGGCTGCGCGTACGGCGCCGGCGAGCTGGCGGCCGCGTACGACCTGGCGGCGCGGGCCGAACGGCTGACCGGGGAGGCCACCGACGCCGAACTGGCCCCGTGGCTGGAGTCGCTGTCCTTCCTGTGCTGGATCGACGCGATGATGGGCCGGCTGCCGCAGGCCGCCCGCATGGTCGAGCGGAGCCTGGCCATCGCCAACGCCACCGGCCAGAGCTATCTGTCGCCCTGGATCCTGACCGCGCAGGCGTTCACGTACGGCCGTACGGGCCGGCTCGCGGACGCCGTGGACCGGGCCGAGGACGCGGTGGACGCCGCGCGGCTGCTCGGCTCGGACGAGTGCGTGGCCCTGGCGCTCGCCGTGAAGTCCCTGATGGTCCGCTGGACGGGCGAGAACGGTGCGGCGCTGGCCCTGGCCGACGAGGCGATCCGGCACGCGGACGGCCGCCGGGAGTGGTGGGCGCGGCTGGGCGTCGTCGGCCGCGGGCTGGCCCTGGTGGGGCTGCGGGAGGTGGACGCGGGCGGTACGGAGGTGCTGGCCGCGTGCGACGAGTTCGTCTCGCCGCTGCTGGAGCGCAGCTGCCTGCTGGTGTGCTGCGAGGCCATGGCCGACGCGGAGGCCGAGCGCGGGCGCCCCGAGGCGGCGGCGCGCTGGGCGGACCGGGCCGCGGCGGTCCCGGGCGGCGGCGCGGACTCGGGGCACGGGGCGCTGGCGCGTGCCCACGCGGAGCAGGAGGGCGACCCGGCCGCTGCGGCGCGCGGCGCCGTCCGGGCGGCGGAGCTGTTCGAGGCGGCGGGCGAGCGGCTGTTCGCCGCGCGGGCGTGGCTGCGGGCCGGTACCGCGCACGCCCGCTGCGGGCAGCAGCCGGCGGCGCGTACGGAGCTGGCGCGGGCTGCGGAGGTGTTCGGCACGTGCGGGGCGCTGGGGCTGCACGCGCGGACCGTGCGGGAGCAGCGGCGGCTGGGCGTGCGGACCAGGCGGCCGGCGGCGCGGTCGGAGGGGCGGCTGTCGCGGCGCGAGGCGGAGGTCGCCGAGCTGGTCCGGCAGGGGTTCAGCAATCAGGCGATCGCGGAGCGGCTGTTTCTGAGCCCGCGGACGGTCGAGACGCACGTGGCGCACGTCTTCGCGAAGCTGGGGGTGTCGTCGCGGGCGGCGGTGGCGGGGCGGCTGGCGGACGCCGGGGGGCCGGGGGCCTGAGGCCGGTGGGCCGCCGGGGCTCGGTAGCGGGGGCCGCCGGCTCCGTACCGGTTCAGTAGTGGGGCAGGTGTTTTCCCCGATGTGGCGGGGGTCCGCCGAGGCGCACGGTGAAGGAGTCAATCCAAGCACCGCCCGGAAAAGAGCCCCCGACATGCCCGAGCTCATCGAAACCGGCACCGAACCGGCCGCCGCACCGGCCGAGCCGGCTCTCCTGACCGAAACCGCACCCCCGGCCGCCGCCCCGGCGGTCACCGCCCCGCAGGACCCGGCGGTCCCGGCCCTCGAACCGTTCCTGGACCCGTTGCGCGTCCCGCCGGTCCTGCGGCCCGAGACCGACCCGGAGAGCGGCCGCGCCGAGCTGACCGTACGGACGCGGCCCGTCCGCGTCCCCTTGCACTCGCAACTTCCCCCGTCGCTGATGTGGGCGTACGAGGGCCAGGTCCCCGGCCCCACCGTCGAGGTGCGGCGCGGCACCCGGCTGCGGGTGTCCTGGGCCAACGGGCTGAGCGGCCCGTACCCCCTGATCAAGGTGGAGACGCGGGTTCCGGCGAACATCATGCGCCCCGGCTACGACCCGGAGGCCGACACCTTCGACCGCCGGGTGCCGGGGCTGCCGCCCTGGACGGTGGTGCACCTGCACGGCGCGCGGACCAGCGGCGTCAACGACGGCTGGACCGACAACGCCGTACCGCCCGGCGAGACCCAGCTGTCCGAGTACCTCAACGACCAGGCGGCCTGCACCCTCTGGTACCACGACCACGCCATGAACATCACCGCGCTCAACGTGATGACCGGGCTGGCCGGCATGTACTGGATCAGGGACGACGAGGAAGAGGCGCTCGGGCTGCCGGACGGCGCCCGCGAGATCCCGGTCATCCTGTGCGACCGCAACGTGGACACCGACTGGAAGGGACGGCCGACCGGTGTGCTGATGCACAAGGTCCTGCGGGACGACGAGGACGTGCCCCGGCCGTTCTTCGGCCCGTACAACGTCGTCAACGGCGTCGTCCAGCCGCACCTGGAGGTGGCCGCGCGCTGGTACCGCTTCCGGATGGTCAACGGCTCCAACGCCCGCTTCTACACGCTGCGGCTGTGCCACGAGGACGGCACGCCGGTGGACCGGGAGCTGGTCGACCGGGCCTTCCACCAGATCGGCACGGACAGCGGACTGCTGCCCGAGCCGCAGGCGCTGCCGGAGCAGGGCCTGACCCTGGCGCCCGGCGAACGCGCCGACGTCCTGGCCGACTTCTCCGTCCTCAAGGGCATGCGCGTCCACTGGGCCGACGCCGCCACCAACCCGCCGGGGCCCGCGCCCTCGCCCGAGGTGATGCAGTTCCGCGTCGCGGACGAGGCGGCGGACGACCCGTTCACGCTGCCCGGCCGCCTGAGCCCGTCCTACGTACGGCTGAGCCACGCCACCGCACCCGACCACGAGCACCGCTGGGTCGTGCTGACCCCGCCCGCCGCGACCGGGATGCCGATGATGTGGGAGATGGAGACCGTCGAGGACGCCTCCTCGGTGCAGATCCCCAGCGACGGCATCGTGCAGGTGCAGCGCCCCGGGCGGCCCCTGCTGACCCTGCGGAGGGTCGCCGCGATGTTCAACGACACCACGAACTTCATGGTCCGCGAGGGCGGCTGGGAGCAGTGGAACGTGCTGAACCTGGGCGGGCCCGTGCACCCCTTCCACATCCACCTGATCCGCTTCCAGGAGACCCGGCGGCAGAACTACGACGCCCGCGGTTTCCAGCGGCTGTCCAACGGCGACGGCACGGTGCGCGGCTACGGCACCGTCACGCCCGTCACCTTCACGGGGGAGCTGCCCGTCACCGGCGCCGACCTCGGCTGGAAGGACACCGTACGGGTCGGCGACACCCGGCCCGCGCCCGCCGGGTCGGGACAACTGGTCTCCGTGCTGGGGCAGTTCGACGGCGGGTCCGGCCGCTACATGTACCACTGCCACATCCTCGAACACGAGGACGAGTCGATGATGCGCCCGTTCACCGTCATGCCCGGCGTGGTGATGGACATGCAGCCCGGCATGCACGGCGGCGGCCACGGCACCGGCCACGGAGGACACCAGTGACGACCTCCCCCGACCGCCCGTACGGCCCGCGCCCCACCCCGAAGGAGCGAACCACCATGAACACACCGACCGACACCCCGCAGCTCCGGCACCGCGACGGACGCCGGGTACGCGCCACCGGCGGCCAGACCCGCGTCCTGCCCGTGGAGAGCCCGGCCGAACTGGCCGAGCGGCTGCCCCTCACCTACCACGCGGCGCACACCGTGATGACCGCCCGGCACGACATCGTGCGGGTCCTGGACGGCCGGGACGACCGGCTGCTGGCCATCGTCGGGCCGTGCTCCGTACACGACAGGGCGGCCGCCCTCGACTACGCGTCCCGGCTCCGGGAAGCGGCGGCCGGGCTGGCCGACGACCTGCTCGTGGTGATGCGCGTCTACGTGGAGAAGCCGCGCTCCTGCCTCGGCTGGCCCGGCCTGGTCGGCGACCCCGGCCTGGACGGTGGCGCGGACGTCGGGCGCGGCCTGGCCGAGGCCAGGTCCCTGATGCTCGACATCTCCGAGTCCGGCCTCCCGGTGGGCTGCGAATGGGTCAACCCGGTCACCACGGCGTACCTGTCGGACACCGTCGCCTGGGGCTCCATCGGGGCCCGCACGGCGGCGAGCCAGGTGCACCGGGACCTGGCCAGCGGCCTGCCGATGCCCGTCGGCGTCAAGAACGGCACCGACGGTTCGGTCCAGGCCGCCGTCGACGCCGTACGGGCCGCCGCCGCGCCGCACAGCTTCCTCGGCGCTTCCGGCGCCGGACCGGTGGCGCTGCTGCGCACCAGCGGCAACCCGCACTGCCACGTCGTCCTGCGCGGCGGCGCCGAAGGCCCCAACTACGGCGCGGCGCACGTCCGCCGGGCCGCACGGCTGCTCGCCGGCGCCGGGCTGCCGGCCAGGGTCGTCGTGGACGCCAGCCACGGCAACAGCGGCAAGCAGCACGAGCGGCAGCACGCGGTGGCCGACGACCTCGCGGTACGGGTCGCCGACGGCGACACCACGGTGCGCGGTGTGCTCCTGGAGAGCTTCCTCGCGCCGGGGCGGCAGGAACCCGGCGGCCGCCCGCTGGTCTTCGGGCAGAGCGTCACCGACGCGTGCATCGGCTGGGGCGAAACCGCCCAGCTGCTGCGGGAGCTGGCGGGGGCGGCACGCGCCCGCCGCCGCGCCTCCTGCCCCGGCCCCCGCCGGGAGGCGGCGGAACGGGATTCCGCCGCCCTCGGCGCCACCCCCTTCACGGAGAGGACCTGAACCGTGTTCACCCCCCTGCGGTATCCGAGTACCGACCGCCACACGCCGGACGGCTGGGCCGCCACCGGCGACCGGTCCACCGACCGGCCCGCGCCACGCCCCTTCGACCTCGGTGACGTCGCCCGGTTCGCCAGCCCGCTGACCCGCATGCTGCTCGCCAGCGACGGCCTGACCACCACCCTGCTGGAGTCCGCACTGTCCACGCCCCTGCGGCTGCGCGTCCTGCACCAGGGCACGGCGCCCGCCGCCGAGCAGGACGCGCTGACCCGCCGCTGCCTGAGCCTGGGCCGGGACGAACGCGTCCTGGTGCGCCGCTCCGCACTGGCCGACGACGCGCTGACGCCCGTCTCGCTCAACACCGTCGTCGGGCTGGTCCCGGACGACCCGGCGCTGGCCGCGTGCGTCACCAGCCCGCGCACCCCGATCGGTTACGGCCTGCGGGCCGCGGGTGCCATGCGCACCCGGCGGCTGGTGGAGGTGGGCGTGGCCGGGTGGGAACACGGGGGCCGGGTGCGTCCCGCGGTGTTCAAGTCCTATGTGGTGCTCGACGGCGAGCAGCCCTGGCTGTTCATCCGGGAGCTGTTCAACCCGCGGCTGGTTCCCGCCGGGCAGGCCGGTCCCGAAGACGGCGTGGGCGACGGCGGCGTGCACGACGGCGGGGGCCGGGTGCCGGGGGCGGCCCGGCCGCAGCCGGTCGTCGTCCCGGCGCCGCCGAAGCAGCGCCTGCTGGGCCGTCCGCGTCCGCTCACGGAGGAGATCGGTACGGCCGGCCACGCCGGCTCAGCGGTGCCGGACCCGCATGCGGCGCTGGCGCCGACGGTGGGCGGGGAAACGTTCCTGCTACAGCTCGGCCGGCACGCCACGGGAGCGCTCACGACGGTGGCCGCCGGACTGGTGCACTACGCGGCCGGCACCCCCGTCACCGTCGTCACCGGCGGGCACCCTCCGCCGGGCATCCTGCCGCGCGAGGCGCGGTGGGTCGCCGAGGAGTACCGGGCCGCGGCCCGCTCCCCCGCCTGGCTGGACGACTTCCCGCAGCTGATGACCTTCCTCGACGCCTGCCCGCCCGCCATCGCGGGCCAGGTCCACTGGACGGCGGAAGGCGACCGCGTGCCGCGGCCCGGCGCCGTGGTGGGGTTCCGCCCCCGGCCGGGCCACCACCCGCGCGAGGTCGCCGCCCGGTGTACGGCGCTCAACCCCGCGCGGGTGCCGGGACGGCTCGTCCTGGCCGTACGGCTCGCCCCCGACCGGATCCTGGCCGAACTGCCCGCCCTGATCGAGGCGGTCGCCTCCACCGGCACCCCCGTGACGTGGGTGTGCGCGCCCCGGCCCGGCGGGAGCACGGCGGCGGCCGAGGCCGAGACGTTCTTCGACACCCACTACTCGGTGGGCAGCCGCCCGGGCGGCCTGCTGCTCGACGAGACCGGGCGCACCCCCGCCGAGGTGCTGCGGACGGTGCACGCCGCCGCGAGCGCCTGGCGCCCGGTGCCCTGACCGGACCCGTACGCCTCCCAACCACCACCGCACGCAAGGAAAGCGAGCATCTCATGTACCGCACGCCCCACACCGGCATCGCCCTGATCGACGAACAGGGCCCCCTCACCCACCGCGAACTGCGCGCCGCGACCGCCGCCCGCGCCGCCCGGCTGGCCGCCGCCGGACTGCGCCCCGGCGACCGCGCCGTGCTCTGCCGCCCGAACGGCCGCCACTGGGTCCTCGACTACCTCGCGCTGGCGGAGCTGGGCGCCGTGAGCGTCCCGCTGAACGCCGCCTCGGCGCCGGACGAGATCCGCCACGCGGCCCGCGACAGCGCCGCCGCACTCGTCCTCGGCGCGGAGGGGCCGGGGCCTCCGCCGCCCGGGCCCCCGGACCGCTCCCCCGCCACCGGCTTCTCCGGCATCGCGACCGTCGCCTACACCTCCGGGACCACGGGACGGCCCAAAGGAGCGCTCCAGACGCGGCGCGCCGTCCGGCTCGGCGGCGAGAACATCGCGCGGCGCCTGGCGCTCGGGCCCGCCGACACGGTGCTCAGCCCCCTGCCGCTCGCCCACACGTACGGCACCAACGTCCTGAACGCCGCACGGTCCGCCGGAGCCGCCATCGTCGTCCTGACCCGGTTCACCGAAGAGGCCGTCGCCGAGGCGCTGCGCCGGTACCGCCCGACCGTACTGGCCGGGGTGCCCACGATGTACCGCAGGCTGCTGGCCTGCGCCGACCTGCCGCTGGAGTCGGTCCGCTGCTCCCTGTCCGCGGGCCAGCCCGCCGGGGAACGGCTCGCCGCCGACTGGCAGGAGCGCTCCGGCGCCGTCTTCGCCGAGGGCTGGGGCATGACCGAACTGGCCGGCCTGGCCGCCCTCACCCCCGCCGACGACCCCGGCCACCCCGGCACCTCGGGGCCGCCCGTGGCGGACACCGGCGTCCGCACCGGCGAGGGCGGTGAACTGCTGGTGCGCGGCCCCCTCGTCACCCCCGGCTACCTGCACGCGCCGGAGGCGACCGCGCGGGCCCTGACGCCCGGCGGCGAGCTGCGCACCGGGGACGTCGGACGGGTATCGGCCGACGGCGGTGTCACCGTCCTGGACCGCGTCAAGGACGTGATCCTGTGCGGGGGTTACACGGTCTACCCGGCCGAGGTGGAGCGGGTGATCGCCGATCACCCGTCCGTGGCCGCGGTCGCCGTCACCGCCATGCCGGACGCGGTACGCGGCGAGTCCCCCCGCGCCTGGATCGCCACCGTCCCCGGCGCGACCGCCGACGAGGCCGCGATCCTCACCCACTGCCGGGCGCACCTGGCCCCGTACAAGATCCCCCGCCGTACGACGTTCCTGCCCGAACTCCCCACCACCGCGGGCGGCAAGGTCGCCCGCGGCCGGCTGCCCCGCTAGGAGACCCGCCATGTCCACCACCCCAACGAACGTCCTGGTCGCCGGCGCCGGGCCGGTCGGGCTCGCCACCGCCCTGCTGCTGCGGGCCCGCGGCCTGCCCGTGACCGTCCTGGAAGCGGCGGCGGAGCGGGCGCCGCGGCCCGGCAGCCGGGCGATCTTCCTGCACCGGCAGTCACTGGCCACCCTCGCCGCGGCCGACCCCGCGCTGGGAGCGGAACTCGTACGCAACGGACTGGTCTGGGGCGCGAGATGCACGTACTTCGCGGGCCGCGAGGTCCACCGCCGTACGTACACCCCGGCCCCGGCCGACCGCGCGCCCTTCTCCAGCCTGCCGCAACCGGTCATGGAAGAACTTCTGCGGGCCGCCTGCCGCCGCGCGGGAGCCGGCATCCGCTGGAACGCCCCGGTCACCGGCGTGGAACCGGCGCCCGACGGCGTGCTGGTGCGCACCCCGGACGCCGTATACCGCGCCGCGTACGCCGTCGGCTGCGACGGGGCGCGGTCGGCCGTGCGCCGGGCCGTCGGCGTCGGGCTGCGCGGGCCCCGCTCCCCGTACGCGTTCCTCGTCCTCGACGTCGCGGACGACCCCGCGCATCCGCTGCCCCTGGATCGGGCCTTCCACTACCGCGACCCGCGCATGGACGCCCGCAACGTGCTCACGGTGCCGTTCCGCGGCGGGCTCCGCGTCGACGTGCAGTGCCGTCCGGACGACGACCCCGACGCGCTCGGCGCGGCGGCGGACGACTGGCTCCCCGGCCTGCTGCCCGCCGGGCACGCCCGCACCGTCACCTGGTCCTCGCACTACCGCTTCCAGCAGGTCGTCGCCGACGCCCTCACCGACGCGCACGGCCGCGTGCTGCTGGCCGGCGAGGCGGGGCACCTCTTCGCGCCCTTCGGGGCGCGCGGCCTGAACTCGGGGATCGCCGACGCCGCGGCGGCCGCGGCGGCGGCGGCCACCGGTGACGTGTCCGGTTACGCGGCGGCCCGCCACCGGGCCGCCGTCCTCAACCGCCGGGCGGCCGGGCGGGCGCTGGCCCACCTCACCGCCACCGGCCCGTGGCACCGCGCCGCCCAGCGCCTGGCCGCCGCCGCTGCGCCCCGCTCCCGGCGCGCCGGCCGCTGGCTGGACTCGGCGCCGTACGGCCCGCGTGACGCCGGCATTCCGGGGAGCCGCTACTGAGCACTGCCGCCACACGTACCCCGCACACCCAGCCGCTCCCGTCCCACCTCAGAGTTCCCGTGCTTCACGCCAGTCACGACTGCCGCCGAACCTCCTTGCACAGCAGGGGAATTACTGCATCCTGGTCACTCGCGACGGTGACGACGAGGGGGCGCCGGTGAGGTCCCGACGTGACCTGCTGATCCGGGAGTACGTCGGGCAGCGGCTCGTCCGCACCGGTGGCGAGCACGCCGGCCACCCCGTCCTGCTCCTGCTGGGGCCGCGCGGCAGCGGCAAGACCGCGCTGTCGGGCCGCCTGGAGACCTGGGGCCGCCGGGCGCCGCTGGCCGCCCTCGACCTCGCGGCGCTCGACGACGGGGCCCACCACCCCGTCGACGTACTGGCCAGGATCGCCTTCCAGCTCAACGCCCGGCGGCGCGACTTCCCGCCGCTGGCCCTGCCGTCCTTCGCCGTCCTGCTGATGGCACTCTCCGCCGAGGCCGACCCGGAGAGCCGGGACGCCGCCCTGGGCCAGATGCGCGAGGCCCTGCGGACCGGCCGCGCGGAGGACCACTCCCTGGCGGTGCTGCGGGAACTGGTCTCGACGGTCGGCGTGCCGATGGGACTGCCCGGCTGGTCCGCCGCGGTCGTGCCGCTGATACAGGGGTGGCAGCGGGCCCGGGTGTGGTGGGGCGTGCACCGGCGGCTGGGCCGGGTGCCGCGGGGAGGGGCACGGCCCCAGGTGCCGGCGGACGTCCTCGTCGAGCTCAACCAGCACTTCCGGCACGGCACGGCCGCCCAGCGGGAACGCGCCGAGTCGGTGCTGCTGCAAGCCTTCCTCGCCGACCTCCAAGGCGCGTACACCCGGCACGGCGGCGACCGCGCCCGCACGCTCCGCTGCCTGGTGGTCCTCGACAACGCCGACAGCGAGCTGGGCGACGCGTTCCTCCAGGCCCTGGCCGAGGCGCGCGGACCGGAGCGCCCCGACCCGCTGGTGGTCGTCGCCTGCGCCGGCCGGACGCCGGAGGTGCTGCGGCAGCTGGAACAGGGGCCCCGGCAGCTCGGCAGCTACCTGTCGTGCTGGCAGCCGCCGGAGCGCGACGGCAAGCCGGAACTCTTCGTGCCGCGCGTGGTGAGCCGCCCCGGCGGCGGCGCCCGGCTGGAGGTCGCGCAGCTGCGCCCGCTGGACCGCGCCGAGGTGCAGGAGCAGGCAGGACCGTACGCGCGGCGGATGCCGCAGGCGGCGACGGCGGGCCTCACGCACCCGGTGGCGTGGCTCGGCCGTACGGTCCACGAGCTGACGCGCGGTCACCCGGCGGCGACCACTGCGGTGCTGGAGGCGCTGGAGGACTTCGCGCCCGAGGTGCCCTGCGGGCGGCGGCTGCGCCTGGCGATGGCCCCCGAGGGGCCGCACTCCGTCGCGGGCGTACTGCTGGAGCTGCTGCTCCAGGACCTGCCGCCGGAGCTGGAGGGGGCGATGCCGCGCGCGGCCGCCGCCGTCACCCTCGGGCAGGCCGCGAACGCCGCCGGCCTGTGGCGGCAGTCCGACGCCCCGCCCCGGCTGCTGCGCGGGCTCGCCCACGACGACCGGCATGCCGTACGCATCACCGTCGACGGGCACCGGCACAGCGCGCTGCCGGACATCGTCCGAAGGCTGCTGCTGGACCGGCTGGCAGTGGCTCCGGAGGAAGCCGGCGCCGCCCCGCCGTGGGACGCCGCGCACGAAACCCTGGCCGGCGCGGCGGAGGGGGGACGCGCGGCCGCCTACCACCGGTTGGCGGGCGGCGACGTCGCCGGCGCCGCGGCCTACCTGCACGACCGCTTCCTCGAAGTGTGCACGGGCGACGGGTCGGCGCAGGCGTGGTGCGAGGAGCTGTCCTGGATCCAGCGCGCGCCGCGCCGCTGGGAGGCGGACGCGCTGGAACGCACGGCGGGCGCCGAGTTCCGGCACCGGATCGCCCTGGCGCCGAGCCCGCCCGACCGGCTGATGGTCACCCGGCTGCTGGTCGCGGGCTGGATCACCACCCACCCGGCGTCCGACCCCTACGCGTCGCTGTGGTCCGACCCGCTGGGCGACCCGGCGGCCGAGCTGTACCCCAAGATCGCCGATGCACTGCAGACCCTGAGCGGCCGGCTGAGCGACGAGACGGACCACGACGTCCTGTGGCAGCGGGCGGCCGCCTACGAGAGGAAGCCGTGGTGACCGCCGGATGAGTGACGACGACCAGCTCGTACCGCCGCGGCCGCGCCCCCGCACCTGGCTGCGGGCCGCCGTCGCCGTGACCGCCGCTGCCGCCCTGGGCGTGGGCGGGTACCGGGCGTACGACGCGGTGTTCGTCCGGTGCGCCGACGGGGTGCGCGAACAGGGGCCGCTCGACGAGTGCGTGGGCGTCACCGACGGCTCGTACGTGTTCGACGCCTCGCTGCGGGACATCTCGGGGCAGATCCTCGCCGAGAACCGGCGGGTGGCGAAGTCCGGCAAGCCCTGGGTCTCGGTGGCCTACCTCCAGCCGATGACGACGGGCGCCGGCGACCGGGGCCGCGACAGCATACGCCGGGAGCTGGAGGGCGCCTACCTGGCCCAGCGCGAGCTGAACGACCCGCGGCGCGGCGGGCGCGGCGACTCGCCGCAGATCAAGCTGCTGCTGGCGAACAGCGGGGCGGGCTCCCGGCAGTGGCGGCCGCTGGTGGACCAGCTCAAGGAGATGAAGGACGGGGACCGGCACCTGGTCGCCGTGGCGGGACTCGGGCAGAGCCGCCGGACCACGCAGCAGGCGATCGACGCCCTGCGGGAGGCGCGGATTCCCATGATGGGCTCCACCGTGACCGCGGACGCCATCAACCGGCCGGGCCAGACCGGCTTCTGGCGGGTGGCGGCGACCAACTCGGACCAGGCGTCGGCCGCGGTGCGCCACCTGCGGGCCTTGCAGAAGCGCCCCGGGCAGCAGCACCCGTACCGCGTGACGACCATCAGGGACCGCAGCGAACAGGACACCTACAGCACCTCCCTGTACCGCAGCTTCACCGAGGCCGCCAAGCGCCACGGCCTCCAGGTCACCGACCTCGGACTGGCCTACAGCTCGACCGACCCCGCCACCGCCAACGCGTTCTCCTCGCTCGCCGACCGGGTGTGCGCCGACCCGCCGGACGCCGTGTACTTCGCGGGGCGGGGCCGGGCGCTGCGCGTCTTCATCGAGGCGATGGCCGCCGCCGGGCGGCGCTGCCCGACCACGGTGGTCACCGGCGACGACGTGATCGGCGTCTTCGACGTGCCCGAGAGCGACGAGGCCCGCCAGGCGTTCCGCAAGGTGTGGGAACGCAGCCGCCTCACCGTGCACCACACCGTGCTGGCCCACCCCGACCAGTGGACGAACGCCTACCCCGGCGCCGACAACCCGCTGCCGCAGTTCCGCGACGCCTACCGGCAAGACATCCGCCGCACGGACGCCGAACTGGCCGACGGACAGGCCATGATGGGCCACGACGCGCTGCTCACCCTGGGCGTGGCCATCCGCGACGGCGCCGGCCGGCAGGGCAGCGGCCCGGTCACCACCGGCAGCACCCGCCAGATGCTGTTGCAGATCAGCGGCAGCAAGCCGGTGTACGGAGTGAGCGGGCCGGTCCGCTTCGACGACCGCGGCGACCCGGAGGGCAAGCCGCTCGCGCTGGTCGAACTGCGGCCGGACGGCTCGTACGCCTTCCGCAAGGTCGTGTGGCCTTAGAACGGTGGCGGGCGGAGCGGGCCATCTCGTGGCTCACGAGAGCCCGCCTGCACCGTGGCCACCGCCTCCAACGACCACACCGTACGGCTGCGGTTCCCCGGCCCCGGACGGGTCGCCGACCGTGTGTGCCGGACCGCCCGGCCTCGCCTCGCCCGCAGCCAGTGGCACCAGCACCTCCCTGAGACGCCCTACCGGCCGCCGTGCCGGGAAGAGACCCAGGTGCGGGGCAGGAGTTGGCCTCCCTAGGACAGGGAACTCCTGGCCGCGGGAGAGGAGATGGGGAGCAGGACGGATGAAGCTCTGCGGGCCGCTCCTCGCACGCGGCCCGCAAAGCTCGTCACCACCGGGCTGGTTACAGGTTCGTCCACTTGTGCGAGGCGACGTTGTCGTTGATCGACTGACCGGCGCCGGTGCCCGTTCCCGCGTCGAACGGATAGGGCGTGAGGTCGGGGATACTGACACCGTTGTAGACGCCCCGGCGCGCTCCCGAGTAGTTCGGGCCGTAGTACAGCCAGACATCGTCCAGGTTGCCGGGATAGCCGTTGTTCCACAGGGAGGAGATCTGGTTGCGGCAGGCACCCCAGTTCGTGGAGTTACCGACGTAGGCGGCGCAGAAGTTTCTGTAGTCGGTGTCGCGGTACAGGTGGAGCTTGCCGTCGGCCTGGGCGCCCGTGGGGGCGGCGAGGGTGGCTGACGCGGACGTGGTCCGGCTGGTGCCGGGGGCCGCCTGGGCGGCGACCGGGAGGAGCCCGGTACCCAGGGTGGCGAGGGTCGCCCCCAGGACCAGTGAGCGTGACATGCGCATGCCAATACCTTTCGTAGTGAGGTGACCGGCCGGTGGTGAACGGCCGCTTCCGGTTCTCTGTGCGGATGGTGCGTCTTCTGCTGCCGTATCCCGACGTGTCAGCGCGTGTCGTCGATGACCTCGTCGGCACGGGGCAGGGCTCCCCGCTGAAGCCGCCGTGCGGTGTCCAGCGCGGAGCGGTACTGGTGGTTGAGCCGGACCGTGTACGTCCGGTCCAGCGCGTGTGCCGTGCGGGCCAGGCCGCTGTCAGCGGCACAACGAGCCTCGGCGACGGCGAGGCGGATCTCCTTGCGCTTTGCGAGTGCGGGTTCACCCGCGCCCGGCAGCGCGTCCTCCCGCAGCTGCGCGGGGCTGGCATAGGGATGGCCGGCGGCGCGCATGCAGCGTGCCCACGGCTCGACGGCCCGCCCGAAGGCCGGATCGCCCATGACCTGTCCCTGCCGTATCCCGGGAAGCGAATCCAGGGTCACCCTGGCCTGGAACCAGGCGGCCAGATCACCGTAGAGGACCCGCTCGGCATGTGACTGGCAGCCTTCGGCGCTGCGCTGCAGCACCGTCCCGTCCGGGGCGTGAGCGGTGACGCCGTTCGGGTCCCGCCCGTTGGCCGCCCGCAACGCCTGAGCCCTGCGGTCCGCGGGCAGGGAGCGGAAGTACCGCTGGTTGACGTCCTCCTCGCGGACCCGGGTCAGCTCGCGCTGGATGTCACTGCCGTAACCGTGTTTCCGCGCCCAGGCGACATCGTCCAGAACGTAGGGGAACTCCCGGGCCTGCGGAACGGGATTCTGCGGAACGGGGCGGTACTCGAAACCCTGTTCGCGCATGCAAGCACGCAACAGGAGCTGTTCCGCCCGGTACAGCCGGCTCTTCTCCTGAGCCGTGAGGTCCCGTACCACGGCGCCGGCGGCCCGGCCGGTCTGCGGCGGTCGTTGCTCCGCCACGACGACCCCGACACCCGCGGCCACACATCCGACGGCCACCGCGAGGAGCACCCCCTGTCTCACCCTCCGCCTTGTCACGATCACCCCACCTCCTCCTCGGCCCGGGCACGCTCGGTGCCCAACAGCCAAGAGATATAGCCGCCTTCGGAGATATAGCCGTCTTCGGTGTTCGGCGTCGGGCCGAGCGGTCCGAACAGTCAGACCCCGAACAAAGCCCGGACCGTACAAGCCCTGAGCCGGCCTTTCGTACGAACCACCCGGTCACCGACCGCCTTTCGCCCGCCGACCGGCGCGAGCATCGGGACGCCGGCACCCGCGCCGCGCCGCACTGCCGTGCGGCGCGGCGGAGTTGCCTCCAGATCGTTTCCGCCGGGGATGGTGGATGACCGATTCCGCGTGGACTGCCGGGCAGGGCCGGCGGCAAGAACCGACCGGGGCACGGCCGGCCCCGTTCGCTGTGCGTCGGTGCGGCGGCCCCCGTGACCGCTGCCCTTCCCGAAGATAGAGAGGGGAGGCGATTGAGACAACGACGTTCGCCCCTACCCGAAACCGCTCAGTAACCAGGCATCGTGCGCAGGGTGGGCCATGACGATGAAGGAGGCCGACCGGTGCCCCTGAGAATCCACTTCACCTCACAGGACCTGGCACGCATCACCATCAGCCGCACCCTGGAACTGCCGGTCAGCGAGGCCGTCATGAGCCTGCAGGTCCTGCGCAGACGGGACAACAGCGTCCATTTCCGTGCCTGGCGGCAAGAGGCCGAGGCCTCATTCCGCCTCTCCACGACCATGCTCTCCGCACTGATACCGGCAAGCGGCTGGGTCCCGGACTTCCTCACCCCCGTGGACAGGCACTCACCGGCGAGCGGCGTCTTCGAGACCATCAAGACGACATCCCCGCGTCGCATCGCGTCCGAGCTACGGCGCCTGGACCAACAGCAGCGCATCCCCGCCAGGCTGACCGGACTGGCGCGGGGCGATGCCGGCATCATGAACGCTCTGGTCGACGAATTGCAGTCCTACTACGACCACGCCATAGCCCCGCACGCGGCCGCCATCGGATCCATACTGTCGGCCGACCGCTCCAGGCTGGCGGACATCATGACCTCTAAGGGAACGGAGGCACTGCTCGGCCAGCTGCATCCGTCCCTGCACTGGGACGCACCGGTCCTGACGCTCCCCTACCCCCGCGACACGGATTTCGAGTTGCAAGGCCGGGGCATCCTGATCAGCAGCCACTTCTTCTGTGGTACGCAGCCGCGGGCCCTGCTCAACGACTACGACACCCCGGTGCTGGTCTGCCCCGCCTCGGTCGACCTCGCCCGCCAGCACATCCCGGGCGCGCCCGTGGATCCCACCACTTCATTGGTCGCGCTCTCCGCCGTACTGGGACGCACCCGCGCGCACGTACTGAGCGCGGTGGCGGACAACGCCCACACGACCACCGCCCAACTGGCCAACCGGCTCCACCTGTCCATG
Organism: Streptomyces sp. NPDC017056; assembly: GCF_044332485.1. Taxonomy (NCBI): domain Bacteria; kingdom Bacillati; phylum Actinomycetota; class Actinomycetes; order Kitasatosporales; family Streptomycetaceae; genus Streptomyces; species Streptomyces sp. NPDC017056. Next base: position 76,905 of record NZ_JBIRPD010000005.1, read on the forward strand.
GCCTCGGTGTCGGAACACACCACCACTCTCCGGCAGGCACGACTGATCAACAGCTACCGCCAACGCAACACCGTCCGGCACGTCACCACCCCCCTCGGGGCCCGCCTCCTGTCCGAAACGCTCAGTGAGAGGCATGTGGTCCAGGGGTGTGAGATCACATGCTCACGCCTACCGAGCAACACGAGGCAGGGGATTTAGCACAGCTAGGCACTGTTTCTCGGATCATGTGCGGAGCCAGATGATGAGGGCTGCGAGGGTGACGGTGCCGAGGCAGATGTAGGCGCGTTTCTCGTAGCGGGTGGCGACACCGCGGAAGCCTTTCAGGCGGTTGATGGCGCGTTCGACGGTGTTGTGTTTCTTGTAGCGCTCTGCGTCGAAGCCGGTGGGCCGGCCGCCTCGGGAGCCTCGGTTGAGGCGGTGTCTGCGCTGGTCGACCCGTTCGGGAATGGTGTGCCGGATGCCACGTCGTCGCAGGTAGCGGCGGTTTCTTCGAGAGGTGTAGGCCTGTCGGCCAGGACGTGGTCAGGCCGGGTTCGGGGGTGCCCCACTGTGGTGCGGGGCACGGACACCTGCTCCGGTACCCGCTCGAGCTGGGGACCGTCACCGTGGTGTCCGGGGGTCAGGACGAGGGCGAGCGGCCGGCATCGTCCGTCGGCGGCGAGGTGGATTGTGGTGGTGAAGCCACCTCGGGAGCGTCCCAAACACTCGCCGAGCTGACCACCTCCACCAGCCGGACGGCCAGCTTCGACAGGACCGGATCGACCTGGTTCGCCCCCCACCCGTCCGCCTTTTGGCCATCCACGGCGGGCGGAGCCTTCCTCGCGCCGGCGGCGTGCTGGTGCGCTCGCACCGCGGTGGAGTCCACCGATACGTCCCAGTCGACCCGGCCGGCCGCGTCCTCGGCGGCCTGGACCTTCGACAGCAGCATCTTCCACGTCCCGTCCGCCGACCAGCGGCGATGACGCTTGTAGACCGTCTCCCACGGCCCGAACCGCTCCGGCAGGTCCCGCCACTACACCCCCGTCCGCACCCGGTACAGCACCCCGTTGACCACCCGCCGGTGATCACTCCACCGGCCCCCGCGCGCACCGCCACGAGGCAGGAACGATTCCAACCGGCCCCACTCCGCGTTCGTCAGGTCTCCGCGTCCCATGCATACAGCCTGGCCCCAACACCTCACTCCCGTCAGGAGATCCGAGAAACAGTGCCTAGGAGGCTCGGATATCGCGGCGTACGGCGTCGAGGTAGTCGGTGATGGCTTGGTGGTTCTTGGTGAGACATTCGATTTTTTCGGCCATGCGATCGCGTTCGCGTTCGAGCGTTGCGACCATGTCTGGCGTGACGTAGGGCATGTGGATCGTGCGGGGGGTGTTCAGGCAGGGCAGGATCTGCTTGATGATCCGTGTGGGCAGCCCTGCGTCGAGCAGGCCTCGTACCTGGAGAACCCGGTCAACGACGTACTCCTCATAGTCCCGGTATCCGTTGGGCAGTCGATCTGACGCGATCAGTCCCTGCTCCTCGTAGTAGCGCAGCAACCTCACCGGAGTCCGCGTGTGCGCCGACAACTCACCGATCCGCATATCCCTCTCCTCGCCCTCTGTGGCTGGCGTCGTGTGACTCAGCGGACACCGATTTGACCCTCACACTAATGTCACCCTTCGATCATGAGGCCATGACACAAACACAGGCTGTGCCATCTCCCTCGATAACGAACGCCCGGCTCCCACTGGCGGGGCTTCTGGCCTTGGCCGCCACCGGGTTCATTACGCTCCTGACCGAGACGATGCCCGCCGGACTGCTTCCCGGGATGAGCCGAGACCTGGGTGTGAGCGAGAGCGCTGCCGGGCAGAGCGTCACCGTCTTCGCGATCGGGGCGATCCTCGCCGCGATCCCGCTCACCAAGGCGACGATCGGCTGGCCGCGCCGACACTTACTGCTGGTGGCGATCGCAGGATTCGCGATCGCCAACACCGTCACCGCGCTCTCCGAGAGCTTCGCACTTACGCTGGCCGCCCGGTGCCTCGGTGGCATCGTCGGCGGGTTGCTCTGGGCGCTGTTGGCCGGGTACGCGGTACGGATGGTTCCCTCACATCAGCGCGGCAAGGCAATGGCGATCGCGATGGGGGGCGCAATCGTTGCCCTGTCCGTCGGAGTTCCTGCTGCGGCGTTTCTGGCCAAGCTCGTCGAGTGGCGATACGCGTTCGGGATCATGACCGTCCTCACGCTCGCGTTGATCGTGTGGGTCGTCGCGGCGGTGCCGAACTTCCCCGGACAGCCCAAGGGCTCACGGCTCCCGCTCACCCGTACCTTCCGCATTCCCGGCGTAGCGCCCGTGCTCTTCGTGACCCTCACGTTCGTGCTCGCCCACAGCATCCTCTACACCTACATCGCCCCGTTCCTCCAGCCGCTCGGCATGGCAGGTCAAGTCGACGCCGTGCTGCTCACCTTCGGTCTGGTGTCGCTGGTGAGCATCTGGATCGCCGGAGCGCTCGTCCATCGGCACCTGCGCCTCCTCATGATCCTCGCGTGTGTGCTCTTCGCGACATGCGCGCTGCTGCTCGGCATCTTCTCCGGCGTGCCTTCGCTCGTCTACGCCAGCGCAGCGCTCTGGGGGCTCGCGTTCGGCGGCACCTCTACCCTGTTGCAGACCGCAGTCGCCGAAGCAGCAGGCGACGCCGGCGATGTCGCCCAAGCACTCCTCACCACCGGATGGAACGTCGGAATCGCCGGTGGTGGCATCATCGGAGGCCTCGTCCTCAGCGGATTGGATGCATCCTGGCTGAGTTGGGTCACGCTCGCACTGCTCGTCCCTGCACTCGCCACTGTGCTCGCGGCACACAAATACGGGTTCACCAAGGGAGAGCTCGGCAGCCGCTAAACCACCGCTGCCCCTGACTGAGACCCGGGAGCAAAACCCAGTGGATCGCTCATGGGTCCGGCGATCCGTACTCACGGAAAGGAATCTTTGAAATCGACCTCATTGATTGGATGTCTTCTGCCACGGCACTGCGGACACCACGGCGTTGTTTAGCCGGTCCGCGTAGATCCGGTACGCCTTGCGCTCGGCCAGGGACGCGCCGTTGGCGCCGAGTGTCGCCGCTGCGGCGAGCAGCGTGTGGTGCAGATCGGGCAGGGCGGTGACGTGCAAGCTGCAGCCCTGCGCACGCGGCACACCTCGCGTCCCGTGCGCAGGGTCTAGTGGCATCGGATTCGACACTGCGTTTCCGCGAATCAGACACACACCCAGGTCACCCAGTCACTCGAAACGAACCGGCTCCACCCGGGGTGGCCGGGGGGCTGCCGGCTTTGGCGGGTGCGGGCGCCAGGACGCGAACGACGCGCACGCTCGCACCCTGCGCCCGCTCGTTGGCCACCATGATCAGCTTCGGTGCGCTCCAGCGCAGCTTCGTAGCAGAAAAGGGTGGCCGCCTCAGGCGTCCCGGGCTGTGCGGATGACCTCGTTCAAGGTCTCTCGGGAGCGGTGCAGATCGGCGATCATGCGGTCGATCCGGTCGCGTTCGGCGGTCAGGTCCTGCACCAGGCGCGGGGTGGCGATCGCGGCGGGTCCGCCATCCCGGTCGCGCATGCAGGGCAGCAGCTGTCGGATCTTCTCGCTGTGCAGCCCGGCCGCGTACAGCTCCTGAATGCGGATGACCCGGTCGACGGCCGCCTGCGGGTAGTCGCGGTGGCCGCCGGGGGTGCGCTCGGCGGTGAGCAGCGCCTGGTCCTCGTAGTAGCGCAGCGACCGCTCGCTCACGCCGGTGCGCCGGGCCAGTTCGCCGATCCGCATGTCCGCCTCCGCCAGTAAGAGAGCTTGAACTTCACACCAGTGTCAAGTTTTACCGTACCGGCATGACGCGGACAACAGACTTCCTCTCCCCCGCCCGGCTCGGCCGGCTCACCCTCCCCAACCACCTGGTGATGGCCCCGCTGACCCGGAACCGCGCGGAGGCCGACGGCACCCCGACGGACCTGATGGTCACCCACTACGCACAGCGTGCCTCGGCCGGATTGATCATCGCCGAGGGCTCGACGCCCAACCCGGTCGGACAGACATACCCGGACATCACCGCGATCCACACCGACCGGCACGCAGCCGGCTGGCGGCGGGTCACCGACGCGGTGCGGGCGGCCGGCGGACGAATGTTCCTGCAGCTCCAGCACGGGGGCCGGGTCAGCCACCCGGCGACCACCGGCCTCACCCCCCTCGCCCCCTCCCCCGTCCCGCTGCCGGAGACGATCTTCACATCACAGGGCCACCGGCAGGCCGCCGTCCCGCGCGCGATGACGATGGACGACATCCGAGCCACGATCGCCGACTTCGCCGCCGCCGCACACCGCGCCGTCGACGCGGGCTTCGAGGGCGTGGAGGTGCACTCGGCCAACGGGATGCTGCTACATCAGTTCCTCGCGGACAACACCAACCGCCGCACCGACGGCTACGGCGGCTCGGTCGGGCGGCGGGTGCGGTTCATGGCGGAGGTGACCGAGGCGGTGGCCGACGCGATCGGCGCGGACCGGGTGGGCGTCCGCATCTCCCCCGCGAGCACGGTCAACGGAGTCCTGGAGGAGGACACCGACGGCCTTTACGCCCACGTCCTGGACCGCCTGAAGGGGCTGGACCTCGCCTATCTGCACCTGGTGCGTTCCGACCCGGTGACCGGCTGGTACCGGCGGATTCGTGCCGACTGGCCCGGCGTCCTGATCGGCAACCCAGACCTGACCGACCTGTCCACGCAGGCCGTCGCCCGGGCCACGCGGGACATGCTGACCGCCGGCGCCGACCTGGTGGCGCTCGGCCGGCCCTTCCTCGCCAACCCGGACCTGGTTGCCCGACTGCGCTTTGAGGCGCCGCTCAACCCGGTCCGGGACCGGTACTTCATGTACGTGGGCGGGGCCGCCGGCTACAACGACTACCCTGCCCTGGCGATCCAGTCGGAGCCGCCATCCAACGCCTTGACGGCCTTGCCCACGTCGTAGCGGGGTGCCGGGCGGGAGTCATTCGCTCCGGCTCGGCCGGCTTCTCTTAGGGGCGGCGCGGGTCGACGGCCAGGGGCCGGACGAGCCGCAACTGGGTGCGGGCGATGACCAGGAGCCAGGTCCACAAAGGAATGCGGCACGTGAAGAAGGCGCCCCGGAATCGGATCGTTATGCTGCCGGTACGGTCCGCGGTGTGCCCGTCCTGGCGCGCAGGCTTGTGCCGTAGCGGCGCAGGAGCAGGACGGCGGTGGTGGCGAGGCCGGTGAGGAGGCCGAGCCAGATGCCGAGGGTGTGGAGCCCGGCGGCGTAGCCCAGGAGCCAGGCGGCGGGCAGGCCCACGGCCCAGTAGCCGACGAGGGTGATGCGGAAGCCGCTTTTGGTGTCGTCGAGTCCGCGCAGGAGGCCGATGCCGATGTTCTGGGCGCAGTCGAAGAACTGCAACACCATGACGACCAGGAGCAGGTGGGTGGCGATCGACACGGCTTCGGCGTCCCGGGGGCCGCTGGTGTCGAAGAAGGGGCTGAGGACCAGCCGCGGCAGTGTCGCGTAGCCGGTGGCGACGACGGCCATGACGGCGCCGGCGCAGGCCAGGGCGGTGTTCTTGATGCGCAGGGCCGTGTCGGTGCGGCCCAGGGCGAGTTCGCGGCTGACGTTGATGGACGCGGCGTGCGAGAGGCCGACGGCTACCTGGAAGACGATGTAGACGAGTTGGTTGACGGCGGTGTGCGCGGCCAGCGCGGCGCTGCCGAACGAGCCGGCCATCAGGGCGGTGACGGAGAAGAAGCCGGCCTCGGAGCCGTAGGTGGCGGCTATGGGTATGCCGAGCCCGGCGAGGCGGCGGGCCGTGGCGCGGTCGGCCTTGGCGATGTTGAGGCTGAGCAGGGGGCCGAGCACGCGGTCCCGTTTGGCGGAGGCGTACAGGGCCAGGAACGAGAGGCAGTAGACGAGGGTGGTGGCCACGCCGACACCGGGCAGACCCAGTTCAGGCATTCCCCAAGTACCGTGTATCAGCGCCCAGTTGAGGCACGCGTTGACGGCGACGGAGGCGATGGTGATCCGCAGCAGTGCCTGCGGCCGCCGCATACCCACCGTGAACTGGCGGACGACCTGGAACCACAGGCAAGGCAGCAGCCCCGGCGCGAGGGCGAGGAGCATCGTCTGCGCACGGCCGACGACGTCCGCGTCCTGGCCGAGCCGGCCGAGAACCTGGCCGATCAGGAGCATGAGGGCGGCGCCCAGCAGGCCGGAGAGGGTGGCGACGGCCAGCGCGGCGCGGACGATCGTACGGACCTCCGCGCCGCCGTCCCCGCTGCCGCCGTCCCCGCCGTCGGCGTCCGGCCGCCGCGCGGCGTCTTCCGCGCGCGCCGCGGCGGCGGCCACCTGGTTGCCGACGGAGGTGACGAGGCCGACGCCCATGGTGCGCAGCTGGTTGAAGATGACGATGGCCAGCCCGCCCGCCGCGAGGTCGGCCGTGCCGAGCATGCCCATCATGACGGTGTCAGTGGTCGTCAGGGCCACCTGCGCGAGCTGGGTGAGGACGAGGGGGACGGCGAGGGCGGCCAGGGCACGGCTGTCGCGGAGGAGGGTGGTCACCTGCATGGCGGGGCTCACATCCTGCGGAGTTTGGTGAGCGTCTCGTCGATCTCGCGTTCCCGTGCGCGGTCGACGAGGTCGCGGGCGTGCATCCAGTCGTCGTTGAAGACGGTGTCCAGGTACTTCTCCCCGCCGTCGTTGACCAGCGCCACCATGGTGCTGCCGGGTGGCAGGCCGGGCAGCCGGGCCAGCGCCTCGTGGACGACACCGCCGGCGGAGCCGCCGATGAGGAGTCCGGTGGCGCGGGCGACGGCGCGGGCGGTGGCGAAGGCTTCGACGTCGCCGACCTTTACGCCGTGGTCGATCAGGCCGAAGTCGACGAGGGCGCCGATCGCGGCGCCCTCGGGGGTGCCGGTGCCGGACTGGTAGTAGTCGTGGGCGGGGCCGCCGAAGGCGATGGAGCCCTTGGGTTCGACGCCGACCGTGGTGCAGCCGGGGGCGAGGGTGCGCAGTTCGCGGGTGGTGCCGCAGAGGGCGCCGCCGGTGCCCACCGCGCCGATCAGCACGTCGATCTTCCCGTCGAGGGCCTGGTGGAGTTCGTGGGCCACGGGGAAGTAGCCGACGCCGTTGCTGGGGTTGTTGTGCTGCTCGGTGAAGACGGTGTTGTCCCGGCCGCGGGCCAGTTCCGCGGCCAGTTCCTCGCGCGCCGCGGTGGCCAGTTCCCCGGTGCCGTCGTCGGCGGCGTAGACGAGTTCGGCGCCGAGGGCCCGCATGGCGCGCAGCTTGTCGGCGCAGGCGTGGTGGTCGACGACGGCGGTGAAGGTGTAGCCGCGTTCCGCGGCGATGACGGCGAGGCCCAGGCCGGTGTTGCCTGAGGTGGACTCGACGATGCGGCCGCCGGGCCGCAGTGCGCCGCGTGCTTCGGCGTCCAGGACCATCTGCCGGGCCATGCGGATCTTCGCGGTGCCGGTGGGGTTGTACATCTCCAGCTTGAGCAGCAGGCGGCTGCCGGTTTCGGTGCGGCCCAGCTCGAACAGCGGGGTGTACCCGATGAGTTCGGATATCCGGGAAACCACGGCGGGGCGCGCGAGAGCCTCGTTCACGGGAGTGCTCCTGGGCAGATCGGAGGGGTTGGTCGGAGGGGTTGGTCGGAGGGGTTGGTCGCAAAGGCTGGCCGTGCGGGGCGGCCGCGCCGCAGGGGCTCAGCAGGCGGGATGCCGGTCGAGCCGCCAGCGCGGGCGGTCGCCCAGCCGGTCCACGACGACCTTGGGCGGCAGCGGCAGGTCGTGGAACGAGGACTCGTTGGAGTCCATCTGGTACCCGGCGGTGTTCGGGTAGACCAGCAGGTCGCCGATGCGCGGCCGGGCGGGGAACGGGACCTTGCGCCAGGTGAGCAGGTCCGGCTCCAGGCAGGACGCGCCGCCCACGCACGCCGGGTGGGCCTCCGCGCCGCCCCTGGCCCGCCCCGCCGCGGTGACCAGGTACGGGTCCGGCAGGTATTCGCTGTTGAACCACTGCTCGGACAGGCTGAGGCTGGTGCCGTCGACCGTGAGGATGCGGTAGCCGTCGCGTTCCTTGACGCCCTGGACGCAGAAGACGGACGCGCCGGCGCCGTCCAGCAGCGCCCGCCCCGGCTCCGTCATCAGCATCGTTCCGGTCTCTTTGAGCAGGCCGGCCAGGCTGGTACGGGCGCCCTCGGGGACGGTGTCAAGGATGGCGCGCAGGGCGTCGGCGCCGGCGACGGGCGAGTGGTACGGGTAGAAGCCGTCCGGCTCGAACGTCTTGTGCGCGTGGTAGTGCTCGGGGCGCTGCCCGTCGAGGAACGTGTGCCAGTGGCCGGCGCTGCTGTAGTCGACGGCGAAGCCGCCGCCGATGCTGATCCGGTCGGCGCGCAGGCCCAGTTCACGTGCCCGCAGGCAGTGGGCGACGAGTTCCCCCGCGAGGTCGGCGCGCGGCCGGGTGGCGTAGCCGGACAGGTGGAAGCTGAAGCCCTCCATCCGTACCGCGTCCCCGGCGCGTACGCACCGGTCCAGGGCGGTCGCCACCTCGGCTGCGGTCAGCCCGAAGCGGCTGTGCGGCTGTGCGGGCGGCAGGCGGCGCAGCAGCAGGCGGGCCGGGCGTGCGGTGCCTGTCAGGGCGAGCGTGACGAGCAGGTCGAGTTCGTCGAGGGAGTCGACGGCGACCAGGCAGCCTTGGTGGGCGGCCAGCCGTAGCAGTTCGGTGCTCTTGGCCGGTCCTGTGACGACGATGTCCGCACCGCGTACGCCGTGTCCGAGGGCCGCGCGCAGCTCCGGGGCGCTGGCGGTGTCCACGCCCGCGTGGTGCGCGGCGCAGCGTTCCATCCAGACCGCGGCCTTGTTGGCCTTCTTGGCGTAGTACACCTGCCCGGTCACTCCGGCGTCGTCGAGCACGGCGCGGAACGCGGTGAGGTTGGTGTCGAATCGGTGCGGCAGCAGGAAGTGGAAGGGGCCGCCGAAGGCGTAGGACAGTTCGTGCAGCAGGCCGCTGTCCATGACCCGGTCGGTGTCCGGGTCGGTGTGGGCGGGCAGCGTCGGCACGTTGGCGGGGTGCGGGCCGGTCACTGCCACAGCTGCACCCGCGTTCCCCGTCCTTCGGCGAGCGCGAGCTGCGCGAAGCGGTGACCGAGGGCGATGTCGGTGACGACCAGTCCGCTGTTGTACGCGAAGATTCGTTCCTGCCCGGTGCCGCGGCCGGTCGCGGTACCGGCGATCACGGCGGGCAGCTCCGCGTCCACGCCGGGCAGGCGGCCCTGTTCGTCGGCCATGTCGGTGCCGGTGACCCGCATCTGCGCTTCGCTGGTGGCCACGACGCGGTCGGCGCGGTGCAGGGTGGAGGGCGCCAGCCCGTGGCCGACGAGCACGGACAGCGCGCCGGACCCGAGCCAGTCGGCTTCGACGGCCGCCGGGGTGTGGCCGCCCGCGGTCGCGAGGAGGATGTCGGCGTCGCCCGCCGCGGCCCGCAGGTCGGTGACGAGCTCCACGTCCCGGTCGGGGAAGTGGGTGCGCAGCTCTCGCCGTACCGCCGCGATGCCGTCGGGGTGCGTGCCGGACAGCATCAGGCGGTCCAGGTCCGGCAGGGTCGTCAGCAGGAACGGCAGGGCCAGGCGGCCTTGGGTGCCGGTGCCGATGACCAGGGCGCTGCGGGCACCGGGCGGGGCGCATTCGCGGGCCAGCAGGGCGGAGACTGCGGGGGTGCGCAGTGAGCCGATGCGGCCGCAGTCCATCATGGCGACCGGCAGGCCGGTGACGTCGTCGTAGAGCGTCAGCGTCGTGTAGTAGTGCTGCTCCCCGCGGTCCTTGTCCAGGCCGTGCTTGTACGACGTCTTGACGGCGACGACGTCGCGGGAGCCGTCCCGGCCGAGCATCGCGTACGCGACGGAGTGCCCGTCGGCGGGTTTGACGGTGAGTTTGCGCGGGTTGTCGGAGCGGCCCGCGGCCAGGGTGCGGTAGGCGCCCTCCACGGTGGCGACCACGTCGGCGAGGCCGACGCGGAGGCCGGCGAGGTCGCTGGTGGACAGGATGCGCAGGCTCTTGTCGTCGGCGGGTATGGAGCGGGTGTTGTCGGCCACGGTGCTGTCGGTCATGTCCGTCCTCGGGGAGATGCGGGTGGTCAGACGGCGTGTGCTTCGATGGCGGCCTGACCGTAACCGTGCTCGGATGCCTCGGCCAGGGGGCGTGTACGGCGCGCGGGGACACGGACGGAAGCACGCTTGAGCCAGCGGTCGGTGCCGTCGTAGCGGGCGCGGAAGGGGACCCTGCCGTGTACGACGAGGTCGTTGTCGATGACGAGGACTTCGCCCGGATCGAGGCTGACGGCGACGGAGACGCGGGCGAGTTCGTCCTCCAGGCGCCGGTAGGCGGCCCGGTGGGCGGGCGTGGCGTCGCCGAGCGGGGTGTAGGCGGGGTCGAAGCGGAGCGTCAGGCCGTCCTCGGAGCGGAAGAGGGTGGGGACCGCGGGCGGGCGTCCGCCGTCGAAGTGCCGGGCCTCGGTGTACGCGTCGTCGGGCAGGATCGGCAGCAGCGGGCGGCTCAGCAGGGCGATGTCGGCGTCGTCGAGCCGTACGTTGCGGATGCCGGCCGCGGTGGTGGCGATGCGGTCGTGGTTGCGCATGCAGCTGAGCATGAGCAGGTGGGCGCGGCCGGGGTGGAAGGCGTCCTCGGTGTGCGGGCTGAGCAGCACCGCGCTGCTGGCGCCGGTCTGTTCGGCCTCGTGGCCGGGGGCCGGGACGATGTTGTGCACGAAGCGGCCGTCCTGCTGGCCTTTCCAGGCGATGGGGGTGCCCATGACGGTGGCGAGCAGCAGCAGGACGATGTCGTGGACGGCGCCGCTGTCGCCGGCGGTGGCCCAGCCTGCGGGGGTGGGGCCCAGTTCGGTGTCGTCGACGTCCAGGCCGCGCAGGACGAACAGGCCGTCGTCGGTGTCGACGGGGCGGAGCCGGTGGCGGACGGCCGCGCCCAGTCCGGCGGCGGACTCCGCGACCCGGCCGAGAAGGTGTGGCGCGGCCGCCGGGGTGCCGGCGGCGCCGAGGATCCGCTCGGCGGTCCGGCGCAGTTCGGCGGCGTCTGCGGGGTCGAGTCGGCGGACGGGTGCGGCTCCCGTGGTCATGTCGAGGCAGTCCGTTTCCGTTGAGGGGTGAGGAATCGGGTCCGGTGCGCCGCCGCGCGGGCTGGGCGCGGGGCGCTCGACGGCGCGGCCACGGGGCGGAGTTGGTTCCGTACCGTTTCCGGAGTCCAGCGGACGGTAACGACGCTACCCATCCAACTTAGGTTAGGCAAACCTCACTTTTCTTTGTCGCGCCTGCCCGCTTTCACCCAACTCCGGTCCACTAACGCCCAGTTGACACCCACCAATAGGCGCACTCGAAGGCGAGCGCCCTTGCGTAGGCGCTCGTCGTTAGGGTAGGCAACCCTAAGTGACCGAACGAACCAAGCGAGGCAGCGTGGACTTCAACAGGCGCCAAATGCTGTGGGCCGGCGGCGGTTTGGGCGCGGCCGCCCTGCTCGCCGCGTGCGGCGGCGGCAACGGCACGACGCCCGCCGGCGGCGGCTCCCCGCGGCAGGGCGGCACCCTGCGCATCGGCGCCTTGGGACGCACCTCCGCGATCACCCGCGACCCGCACGGCACCCAGGGCAACGAGAGCGACTACCTCGTCATCGCCCTGGTCTACGACACGCTGACCGCGCCGGGCGGCAAGGTGAACACCGTCGGCCGCCTCGCCTCCGCCTTCACCCCCTCGAAGGACCTCAAGACCTGGCGCTTCACCCTCGCCGACCACGCCGCCTTCCACGACGGCACCCCCGTCACCGCCGACGACGTGGTCTGGTCGCTGCGCCGGCTGCGCGGCACCCCGTCCGGAGCGGCCCGCCTGCCCGGCGTCACGGCGGACCACATCACCGCCGACGGCAAGAAGACCGTCGTCCTGGTCTCCGACTACGCCAACGCCGAACTGCCCATGCTGACGCGGCTGTCGACCTTCGTCCTCAAGAAGGACACCGCCGCCAAGGACATACCCAAGGCCCCTGGAACGGGCCCCTTCAAGCTGGACTGGTACCGCGGCGGCAACGCCCGGCTCCTGCGCAACGAGCACTGGCACGGCGGCACCGTCCACCTCGACGCCGTCGAAGTCACCATGTTCCAGAGCCCGCAGGCGATGGCCAACGCGATGCTGTCCGGGCAGCTCGACGTGGCCTCCAACGTCGGCGCGGTCGCCGCGCGCACCGCCGCGACGCGCAAGGACATCCAGGTCGTCCGGCGCCCCGACGACATGGCCATGCCCCTGGTGATGCGCACCTCCGGCGGCCCGTTCGCCGACCCGAGGGTCCGCGAGGCGATGAAGCTGGTCGTCGACCGCGAGGCGATGGTCAAGCAGGTCCTGTCCGGGTACGGGAGCGTCGCCAACGACATCCTGGGCACCGGCGACCCCGCGTACGCCACGGACATCCCGCAGCGCACGCGCGACCTGCCGCGGGCCAAACAGCTGCTCACCGAGGCGCGGTTCGACTTCTCCAAGACGTACCAGCTGGTCACCACCGAGGACGTGGCCGGGCTCGCCGAGTCCGCCACCCTGTTCGCCTCCCAGGCGCGCGAGGCGGGCGTCAAGATCGAGGTCGTCAAGCAGGAGTCCGGCGCCTTCTACCAGAAGACCTGGCTCAAGGGCGATTTCTACACCAACTACTGGGGCACCAACGACTCCGTGGTCTTCTTCGCGTCCAAGACCCTGACCACCGGGGCCGGGCAGAACGAGGCCGGCTGGTCGGACCAGGCATTCGACGCCGCGTACCGCAAGGTCATGGCCACCGCCGACCGCGCGGCCCGCGCCACGGCCCTGCGCGAACTCCAGCGCATCGAGCACGAACGGTCCGGCTACCTGCTGTGGGGCATGGCGGACGGCATCGACCTGGCCGCGCCCAAGGTGCACGGCCTGCCGAAGCTGCCCGGCTACGGGCGCGTCCAGCTCGAACACGTCTGGCTCGCCCCGTGACGGAGACCGGTATACGGCCCGCCGAGGCCGCCACCCGGCCCGCCTCGGCCGCGCGCCGCGCCGGCTCGCTCGCCGCGCGGACCGCGGCCGTACTGGCCAAACGCGCGCTGCTGCTGGTGGTGCTCCTCGCGGTGGTGTTCGCCGCGATCGAGCTGCTGCCGGGCGACGCGGCCACCGCCACCTCCGAACGCGGCGAGGGAGCCGCCGGTGTCGCCGCCCGGCGGCACCTGCTCGGCCTGGACCGGCCGGTGTGGGAGCGCTTCCGGGACTGGATCACCGCGTTGCCCACCGGCGACCTGGGCACCTCGGCCCGCGGCGAGCGCGTCACCGACCTGCTCGCCGCCCCGCTGCCCAACACCGTCCTGCTGGGCAGCACCGCGTTCGTCCTGACCGTGCTCGCCTCGCTCGCCCTCGGCACCTGGGCCGCCGCGCGCCCGAAGGGCCTCGTGGACCGGGTGGTGGACCTGACCTCCACCGCCGCCTTCGCGCTGCCCGAATTCGTGGTGTCCGTGGGCCTGTTGCTGGCACTGTCCCTGTGGACGGGCTGGCTGCCCGCCGCCACCGTCACCAGCGCCGGCGGCACCCCCGCCGACTGGACGATGCTGGTGATGCCGGTGCTGGCCCTGACCGTTCCGCAGACCGGCTGGAACACCCGGATCGTCCGCGCCGCCCTCGCCGACCAGGCCGCGACCCCGCACGTGGCGGCGGCCCGCCTGGACGGCCTGCCCACCCGGCAGGTCCTGCTCCGGCACGCCCTGCCCGGCGCCTGGCCCGCCATCGCCACCGGCGTCGCCACCTCCACCGGCATGCTGCTCGGCGGCACCGTCGTGGTGGAGACCCTGTTCAACTACCCGGGTATCGGCACCGTGCTGGCCGGGGCCGTCGCCGACCGCGACACCCCGGTCATCGCCGCCGTCGTCGCCTGCTCGGCCGCCCTGATCACCGTCGTCCTCCTGCTGGCCGACCTGGTCCGCGCCCGCACCCTGGGAGCCCGCCCATGAGCACCGCAGCGGAAACCGTACGGCCGCGCCCGCGCCGCCCACGGCCCCGCGTCCTGGCCCCCGCCGCGCCCGCCGCCCTGCTGGTCCTGGTGGCGCTGGCAGGCCCGCTGCTCGCCCCGCACCCGGTCGACAAGCCGGTCACCGCCCCGTACGGAGCGGCCGGCACGGACACCGTGCTGGGCGGGGACCAGCTCGGCCGGGACGTCCTCAGCCGCCTGCTGCACGGCGGGTCCGCGCTGATCGGCAGCGCGCTCGTGGTGGCCCTCGTGGTCACCTTCCTGGCGGCCCTGCTCGGCTGCTTCGCCGTCCTCAGCCCGCGGCTGGGACGCCTGGTCGAACGGGCCGCGGACACCGCGATCCTGCTGCCCCCGGTGCTGGGCATCATGCTCGTCGCCCTGGCCTGGCCGGACGGCGGCCGTCTCGCGGTCAGCGCGGCAGCCGTCGCCCTGGGGATCCCGTACGCCGTGCGGATCGTCGCCGGCGCCGCGGCCCCGATCGCCGCCACCGGGTTCGTCGAAGCGGCCGCCGCGAGCGGCGAACGCCTGGAGCACCTGGCGCTGCGCGAGATCCTGCCCAACCTGCGCGCCACCGTCCTCGCCCTGTTCGGCCTGCGCTTCGTCGACGCGGTGTACGTCATCTCCATGGCCGGCTTCCTCCAGCTCGGCCCCCGGCCGCCCGAAGCCGACTGGGCCCTGATGATCCGCGAGAACGGGCCCGGCATCCTCCTCAACCCGTGGTCGGTCGTCGCGCCCGGCCTCGCCATCGGCCTGCTCGCCATCGGCGTCAACCTCGCCGCCAACGCGCTCGCCCCCGCCAACGCCCGCAGGGCCGCCCTGCGATGACCGTCCCCGGCCGCCCCGCGCCCGCGCGCCCGCCCCTCCAGGACCTTCCCTTGGCCATGACCGAATCCGCGCCGCCCGTCACGGTCACCGACCTCGAAATCGGCCTCGGCACCGGGCCCGTACTCCTGCGCCGTACCAGCCTCGGCCTGCGGCGCGGCCGGATCACCGCCCTCACGGGACCGTCCGGCGCCGGCAAGACGACGCTCCTGCGCGCCCTCGTCGGAGACCTCCCCCAGGGGGCGCAGGTCACCTCCGGCAGCATCGACGTCCTCGGCCACGACGTGCTCGCCCTGGCCCCCGCCGCACTGCGCACGCTGCGCCGCCGGCATGTCGCCTACGTCGGCCAGGACCCGGGCTCCGCCCTCAACCCCCGGATGACGGCCCGGCGCCTGATCGCCGAACTGGCCGCCGATCCCTCGCCGGAGGCCGTCGAGCGGGTGATGGCCGAATGCCACCTGCCCGGCGCCCTCGCCCACCACCGCCCGGGGGCGCTGTCCGGCGGACAGCAGCGCCGGCTCGCGCTGGCCCGCGCCCTGGCCCGCCGCCCCGAGGTGCTGTTGCTGGACGAGCCCACCGCCGGGCTCGACTCCGCCCTGCGGGACGACATCACCGCGCTCCTGCGCCACCTCGCGGCCGAGAACGGCATCGCCGTCGTCCTGGCCTGCCACGACCCGCAGGTCGTCGAGACGTGTGCGGACTCGGTCGTCACGCTCGCCGCGCCCGCAAGCGGAACCAAGCACACCCCGCGCGCCACCCAGACCCGGCCGCCCCGCCAGGCCACCGCCCCCGAAGGGCTGCGGGCCGAGAACCTGCACGTCGCCTTCACGCACCGCGGGCACACCCACCAGGCCCTGGAAGCGGCGGACTTCCACGCGCCCACCGGCTCCGCCACCGGCATCATCGGCCCCTCCGGGTCCGGCAAGACCACCCTCCTGCGGACGCTCGCCGGGCTCCAGGTCCCCCAGGCCGGCACCCTGACCTGGAACGGCCGCCCGCTGCCCGCGCAGGTCCGCAAGCGCAGCCGCGACCAGCAACGGCGTATCCAACTCGTCCCGCAGAACCCCCTCGGCGCCCTCAACCCCTCCCGCACCATCGGCGCCACCCTCACCCGCCCCCTCCGGCTGCACCGCGTCGTCGGCACACCGGAGATGCCCGCCCGGGTCCGCGGCCTGCTCGACGACGTCGGCCTGCCCGCCGGCTTCGCCCACCGCTACCCCCACGAACTCTCCGGCGGCCAGCGCCAGCGCGCCTCCATCGCCCGCGCCCTGGCCACCGAACCGGACCTCCTCCTGTGCGACGAGGTCACCTCCGCCCTCGACCCGGCGACCGCCACCGCGGTCCTGGACCTCCTCACCCGCCTGCGCGAAGAACGCCGGCTCACGCTCGTCCTCGTCAGCCACGAACTCGCCCTGGTCACCACCTACACGGACACGGTCCACCTCCTGCAAGCCGGGCGCGTCGTCCGGCAGGAGGCAGACCGCGAGGGCGCCGCCTCCCCTTGAAAGCCCGCCTTTCAGGGCCGAACGGCGGGGCGAAGGGCCCCTTCGGCCCGTCCCCGGGCGCTCCCTGTCGGCGGAAACTGAGGGCATGGGGGGAACCCCGGCGTCGGGGAGGCGCCGGAGGTGCGCAGGAAGCGGAGGTGGAGCGGTGAGGACGATGACCGGACGGCTCGGCGCGCTGTCGGCGGAGCACCGCGAACGGCTGATGACGCTGGCCCGGGAGGTCTCTTTCCCGGCCGGACAGCGGATCTTCGAGGAGGAACGGAAGGCCGACCGCTTCTGGATCATCCGTACCGGCGCCGTGCAGCTCGACATCCGGGTGCCGGGCCGCCGGGCCGCGGTGGTCGAGACGCTGCACCCCGGAGACCTGCTGGGCTGGTCCTGGCTCTTCCCGCCGTACGCCTGGCAGCTCGGCGCGGAGACCCTGAGCCCGGTGCGGGCCTGGGAGTTCGACGCGCGGGACGTGCACGCGCTGTGCCAGGAGGACCCCGTGCTGGGGCACGCGCTGGTGCTGATGTACGCCGAGGTGATCGGCGAGCGGCTGCGGTGCGCGCGTACCCGGCTGCTCGACCTGTTCGGGCCGTACGGGAGCGGGGGGCGCTGACCACCCGTGTCCGGACCCTGGTGGGCGCCCGGGGTCCGGACACGGGTTGCGACTGCCGGGGCCGCCGGTCCCTCACACCGCCGGCCCCGGCTCCGGCACGACGCATGTGTGGTGCACGGGCCCGCGATGGACAACTCTGGGGGCAGGAGCCCGCGCTGAAGGAGTCCGTGATGCAGGAGCCCGTGACGCAGGAGACCAGCCCCCGCACCGTCGGGGACGTGATGACCCGCACCGTGATCAGCATCGGCCGCGCCGCCCCGTTCAAGGAGATCGTGCGGACCATGGAGCAGTGGAAGATCAGCGCGCTGCCCGTGGTCGAGGGCGAGGGGCGGGTGGTCGGCGTGGTGTCCGAGGCGGATCTGCTGCCGAAGGAGGAGTTCCGCGACCACACGCCCTCGCGCATCGAGCAGATGCGCGTCCTGGACGCCCTGATCAAGTCCGGTGGCGTCACGGCCGACGAGCTGATGACGGCGCCCGCCGTCACCGTGCACGCGAACGCCACGCTCGCCCAGGCCGCCCGCACCATGGCCTGGTACCGGATCAAGCGGATGCCGGTGGTGGACGACTACGGCCGGCTGGAAGGCGTCGTCAGCCGCAGCGACCTGCTCAAGGTGTTCCTCAGGGAGGACGACGACATCGCCGAGGAGGTGCGCCGTACGGTCGTCGGGCAGCTCTTCGGCGGCCGGTCGCCGGAGCCGACCGTGCGGGTGGCGCAGGGCATCGTCACGCTCGCCGGCATCATCGGCGACACCTCGCTCATCCCGGTCGCGGCCCGTCTGACGCGCGCGGTCGAGGGCGTCGTCGATGTCGACATGCAGCTCAGGGGCGGCACCTGAGAGGCCGTGAAATGCGCATGAACCGCACGGGAATTGCGTGAGCAACCGTGGCGCGCGGCGGGAATGCGGTTAAGATCCCGGCATGGTCACGGCCCGGTCGCCCTTCGGTGTGCAGCGGTCCCGCCCTTCGGCGAGCCCGTTCTGCGCGCTGTGGCTGGCCGTTCTGCTGCTCGGTCTGATGTACACGCACGCGCTGAGCGCGTGGAGTGTGGTGGGGCACGGCCCCGCGAACGCGGCGACGGCCATGGCCGTCGCCCATTTCCCTTCCGGCGGCGGGGAGATGTCCGTACCGGCCGCCGATGCGCGCGTGGACACGGTACGGCCGGCCGAGCGGCACCACGACCGGGAGCTGCCGCATCCGGCCGGTGAGTGTGTGTCCGGTCAGCCGCAGCAGGGGCCCGCGGTGGCGGCGCCGTGCCCGGCGCCGCTCGACCGGGCGCCGACCGCCTCGGCCTTGACCGGGAACGGGGCGGGACGGGCCTTGCCCGCGTCCGGGGCCTTTTCACCAGGGAACGCCGAGCAGGCGGCGGTCCTGCGCATTTAGCGGCCCGGCGGTTCTCCCCTGGACTGCGTCTTCGTGACGCCCGCCGGCTCCGTGGTGCTTTCTCCGTTCCGGGGACCGGTGTGTCCAGTCGTCAGCGTCCGGTCCCCCACGCGCGGAGGCTTCGTGCCGTTCTCCCCTGGCAGGCCCACTCCCCTTCCCCTGACGCGCCGCGCACGCCGTCCGGCCGTGTTCCTGCTGGCCGTGCTGCTGTTCGCCGCCTTCGACTGCGGCGCCCTGTTCCACTTGGCGGAGCAGTCCCACAGCCCGCCTTCCGCCGTGTCCGCGCAAACGGCCGGTACGACTGCGAGGGCACCGGCCGGCGAGCTGCACGCCGCCGACATCTGTTCCGCGGCCGGTCTGGGCCGGCTGCCCCAGCGGGCGCCCGAACCGCCGCCCCGTACGGCCGTCGAGCCCGTCGCGGACACCGGTCTTGACACGGCCGGCTCCCCCACGCCCCGGAGCGGCGGCCCGCCGGGGGCACCGCTGTTCCGGGCCGGCCGGGACACGCTCACCTCGATCTGCCGGTGGCGGGTCTAGAAGCGGCCTCCGCAGCCGGCGGTCCCCGGCTGCCGCGCGCTGTCCCCGGGCGGCCTTCTCCCGGACAGACGGCGTGCGAGACGAGCGTCCCCTCGCCACCTTCGACCGAGAGCGAAACGATGCACTCTCCGACCACCAGCGTCCACGCGCCCGCGCACGCCTCCCTCTCCCGACTCGTCGGCAACACCCCCGTCCTGCACATCTCCGAGCCCTTCGCCCCGGACGGACGGGGTTTCTGGGCCAAGCTGGAAGGCTTCAACCCGGGCGGCATCAAGGACCGCCCCGGCCTCCACATGGTCGAACGGGCCCGGGCCCGCGGCGACCTGCGGCCGGGCGGCACCGTCGTCGAGTCGACCAGCGGCACGCTGGGCCTGGGGCTCGCCCTGGCCGGCATGGCGTACGGCCACCCCGTCACCCTCGTCACCGACCCGGGCCTGGAACCGTCCATGACCCGGCTGCTCACCGTCTACGGCGCCCAGGTCGACATCGTCACCGAGCCGCACCCGACCGGCGCCTGGCAGCAGGCCCGCCGCGACCGGGTGCGCCAGTTGCTGGCCGAGCGCCCCGGCTCCTGGTGCCCCGACCAGTACGGCAACCCCGACAACGTCGCCGCCTACACCCCGCTCGCCCTCGAACTGGCCGCCCAGCTCGGCCACATCGACGTGCTGGTGTGCAGCGTCGGCACCGGCGGGCACTCGGCCGGCGTCTCCCGGGTGCTGCGCCAGCTCTTCCCCGGACTGCGGCTGATCGGGGTGGACACCGTCGGTTCGACCATCTTCGGCCAGCCGGCCCGCGCCCGGCTGATGCGGGGCCTGGGCTCCAGCATCCATCCGCGCAACGTCGCCTACGAGCACTTCGGCGAGGTGCACTGGGTGGCGCCGGCCGAGGCGGTGTGGGCCTGCCGCCGCCTGGCGGCCTCGCACTACGCCACCGGCGGCTGGAGCGTCGGCGCGGTCGCCCTCGTGGCCGGCTGGGCGGCCCGTACGCTCCCGGCGCACACCCGGATCGCTGCGGTCTTCCCGGACGGTCCGCAGCGCTACCTGGAGACCGTGTACGACGACGCGTACGGCGAGGAACACGGCCTGCTGGGCGTCGTACCGGCCCCCGAACCCGACGTGCTGGAGCGGCCCGACGAGAAGGAAGCCCTGCGCTGGACGCGTTGCACCCAGGTGACCGATCCGCTCGCCGCGGCGGCCCAGGGCCCGGCGGCCGTGGAGGGGGCCAGGTGAAGGGCACCCTGGCGCGGGTGCGCTCGTACGACCGCAGCGTGCAGCTGCTCATGGTGAACCAGTTCACCATCAACCTCGGCTTCTACATGCTGATGCCGTACCTGGCCGCGCACCTGTCGGGCACGCTCGGCCTGGCCGGCTGGGTCGTCGGACTCGTCATGGGCGTACGGAACTTCAGCCAGCAGGGCATGTTCCTGATCGGCGGCACGCTGGCCGACCGCCTCGGGTACAAGCCGATGATCGTCGCCGGGTGCGTCCTGCGCACCCTGGGCTTCGCGACCCTGGCCCTGGTCGACTCGCTCCCCGCACTGCTCGCCGCCTCCGCGGCGACGGGCTTCGCGGGGGCGCTGTTCAACCCCGCCGTACGGGCCTACCTGGCCGCGGACGCGGGCGAGCGCAGGGTCGAGGCGTTCGCCCTGTTCAACGTCTTCTATCAGGCGGGCATTCTGCTCGGCCCGCTGGTGGGCATGGTGCTGACCGGCGTGGACTTCCGTATCACCTGTCTCGTGGCGGCCGCGGTCTTCGCGCTGCTGAGCGCCGTGCAGCTCCGGTCGCTCCCGGCGCGCCGCGGTGCGGCGGAGCGGCGCGGGAACGTGCTGGCCCAGTGGCGGGGCGTGCTCGCCAACCGGCCGTTCCTGCTCTTCTCCGCGGCCATGATCGGCTCGTATGTGCTCTCCTTCCAGGTCTACCTGGCGCTGCCGCTGGAGGTCCGGCGGGTGGCCGGCGAAGGGGAGTCCGGCACGGTCGCCGTCGCGCTGCTCTTCGCGGTGTCCGGGCTGAGCACGATCCTGGGCCAGACCAGGGTGACGGCCTGGTGCGCGCGCCGGAAGGACCCGGCGCGGGCGCTCGTGCTGGGGCTGCTGGTCATGGCTGCCGCCTTCGTACCGCTGCTGGCCGCGACCGCGCTGCCGGTGGCGGACGGCGGTCCGGGGCGGTGGGCGGTGGCCACCGTGCCGCCCGCGCTGGCCGCCTTCCTCCTGGCGCTCGGCACCATGATCGCCTATCCGTACGAGATGGACACCATCGTGCGGCTGTCCGGGGACCGGCTCGTCGCCACGCACTACGGCCTCTACAACACCGTCTGCGGCATCGGCATCACGCTGGGAAACCTGCTGACCGGCGCGGCACTTGACGCCGCCCGGACGGCGGGGGTGCCGGCCTTGCCGTGGCTCGTGCTGAGCGCCCTGGGTCTGGCCTGCGCGGCGTCGCTGTACGCGCTGCGCAGGTACGGCCACCTGGCGCCGGCCGCGCCCGCGGCACAGCCGGTCACCGCCTGACCGGCGCACCGGCCCGGAGGGGCGGGCGGCACCCGGCCGCCCGCCCCTTGCCCCGGCCGGTCAACCGGGCGGGCGGACACCTCATCAATTCGCGGCCGAATTCCGCGCGATGCGCTCCGAAATGCGGGCCGGCGTCGGTAATGCGGACGTAGACCGACACGCACGCGGGCGTAAAGCCCGTAGTGCACGGAGACCGAGGTGGGCGAATCATGCATGCTGCCGTACGACTTTTGCGCCGCCGTATCGCGCTGGCCGGCGTTGTCGCCGCCGGAGCGCTGGCGCTTGCCGCCTGCGGCCACGGCGACGGAAAGCAGGAAAAGGAAGCGGGTACGGGAAGCGGTGCTTCCGCTGCGGCTTCCCGAGGCGGTTCGCAGGCACCGGCGGACGGCGCCTTCAACGACGCGGACGTGACGTTCGCGCAGCGGATGATTCCGCACCACCGGCAGGCGGTGGAAATGTCGGAGCCCGCCGCCGAACGCGCCTCGGACACGGAGGTGAAGCAGCTGGCCGCCTCCATCGTGAAGGCCCAGAACGCGGAGATCGCCACCATGCGGTCCTGGCTCTCGTCCTGGCACAAGCCGGAATCCCCCCGGGCCGACCAGGGCGAGCAGCCTTCCGTCTCGCCCGAACACAGCCGGCACGGCATGGACCCGGGTATGGCCGGCTCGGGCAGCCCGGGCATGGCGGGCATGATGTCCGACGAGGACATGGCCGGCCTGAGGTCCGCGCGGGGCGGTGCCTTCGACAAGAAATTCACCGAGATGATGATCGAGCATCACGAGGGCGCGGTCGAGATGGCCGAAAAGGAACTGAAGGAGGGCCGCAACGCGGACGCGAAGCGGCTCGCCGACGCGATCGCCTCGAACCAGTCGGCGGAGGTGGCGAAGCTCAAGCAGGTGCTCGGTCGGCTCTGACCCGCCGGACCGCCTGGTCCCCTGCCGGGCGGGCCCGGCGAAGACCCGCCGGCGGGGGCGCGCCAGCCGCTTTCCAGACATCACACGGTGTTCATCGAAAATACACCTTCACACTGAAACCAATTGTTAGCTTACCGAGAAGTAGTAATCGCCTACATAAGTAGGGAGACATACTTCATGACCGC
The DNA here is from genome assembly GCF_044332485.1 of Streptomyces sp. NPDC017056. Lineage (NCBI taxonomy): Bacteria > Bacillati > Actinomycetota > Actinomycetes > Kitasatosporales > Streptomycetaceae > Streptomyces > Streptomyces sp. NPDC017056. The sequence goes on from NZ_JBIRPD010000005.1 coordinate 99,388, forward strand.
TCAGACGACGGCCGTAGAGGTGAATTCACCTTCGAGCGAATTCCGCACCTATGTCGAATCCGTCCTCGACGTCCTGTCGGCCACCCCCGACCGCCCGGTGATCACCACGGCAGACGGCCGCCAGGTCACCGCGGGAGAATTCCGGGACGACGTCCACCGCATCGCGAGAGAACTCGCGGGCTGGGGAATCGGGCGCGGCAGTACCGTGTCCCTGCTCTCGGGCAACCGGCCCGAGGTCCTCACAGCCCGGTACGCCGCCAACCTGCTCGGCGCCCGGGCCGTCTTCCTCTACCAGGGCATGGCCCCCGAAACGCTCGCGCACATCGCGCACAGCGTCGACACCGAACTGCTGCTCGTCGACCCCGGGCTGCCGGACGCCGCCGAAGGCCTGCTGGCCCACGCGCGGCCGCCGTACGTCCTCTCCCTCGGCCCAGGACCGCACGGCCAGGACCTGCTGGCGCGCGCCGCCCGGCACGAACCGCTCCCCGTGCGCGGCGCGGCACGCCCCGAGGACGACTGGTGCATCCGCCACACCGGCGGGACCACCGGCGTCCCCAAGGGCGTGCGGATGCCCCACGGCCCGTACCGGGACATGCTGGCGTTCGGCTCCGTCGGCGCCGGCGAGCCGCCCCGCTTCCTGGCCTGCACCACCCTCGCGCACGTGGCGGGCAACATCGCCGACGCCACGCTGCTGGCCGGCGGCTCCGTGGTGCTCCGGCAGTCCTTCGACCCCGGCGAGGTACTGGCCGCGGTCGAACGCGAGCGGATCACCCACCTGTGGCTGCTGCCGCCGCTGATCTACCGCCTGCTGGACCACCCCGCGCTCGCCGCCACCGACCTGAGCAGCGTCCGCCGGATCTCCTACGGCGGGTGCGCCGCCTCGCCGACGCGGCTGCGGCAGGCGTACGACACCTTCGGGGCGGTCCTGTTCGGTGGGTACGGCCAGTCCGAGGCGGGGCACGTCACCGTCATCGGCCCGGACGAGCACGCGAACCTGCCGGGCGAGGGGCAGGCCACGGTCGGCCGTGTGATCCCCGGCGTCGAGGTCGCCATCCACGACGAGCTCGGCGCCCCCGTGCCCGCCGGGACGGTCGGCGAGATCCGGGTGCGCTCGGGGCAGGCCATGTCCGGCTACTGGAAGCAGCCGGAACTCACCGCCGAGGTGCTGCGCGACGGCTGGGTGCACACCGGGGACATGGGCTACCTGGACACCCAGGGCTACCTCTACATCGTCGACCGGCTCAAGGACATGATCATCGTGGTGGGCGGCCACGTGTACACCAGCGAGCTGGAGGAGCTGCTGCTCACCCACCCGGCCGTCGCCCACTGCGCGGCGTTCGGCGTGCGCCGCCCGGACGCCGTCGAAGAGGTGCACGTCGCGGTCGTCCCCGCGGCGGACGGCTCGCCCGACCTCGGCGGGCTGCGGGAGTTCGTCGCCCGGCACAAGGGCGAGATGTACGCGCCCACCGGCCTCCACCTGGTCGCGGAGATCCCGCTGACCCCGGTGGGCAAGCCCGACAAGAAGCGCATACGCGCGACGCTGGGCGCTTGACCGGTGCCGGGCGGCCCCGGCCGCCCGCCCCGCGTCGGCCGGGGCACCCCACACTGACGTACCGTCAGCCGGCCCCGCGGCCGCCCGCTCCCCTTCTCCCCCACCCGCGCTCCCCCGCCCCCGTCAGGCCACTCTCTGGCCGTCCGCCCCCTTGTGCCGTGCCGCGCGAGCGTTTCCTATGTCAGCAGGCCCGAGAACGCCGTCCTGCTGGCCGTCGCCGGTCGAGAGAGGCTGTCGTATGCGGAGCGTGGGTGTGGAAGAAGAGCTCCTCCTGGTGGATCCGCATTCGGGGGAGCCGCGTGCCGTCTCCGGGACCGTGCTGGCCATGGCCCCGGACGACTCCGCCTTGGAGAAGGAACTGCACCGCGAGCAACTGGAGATCGCCACCCGCCCCACGACGCTCATGGAGGACCTGGCCGCCGAGGTCGCCCGCTGGCGCGGCGAGGCGGCGCACCGGGCGCGCGTGGCCGGGACGGAACTGGTGGCCCTGGCGACCTCGCCGCTGCCCGTCACGCCGTCCCTCAGCGTGGACGAGCGCTACGAGCGGCTGCAGGAGGAGTTCGGCCTGACCGCGCAGGAGCAGCTCACCTGCGGCTGCCACATCCACGTCTCGGTCGAGTCGGACGACGAGGGCGTGGCGGTGCTCGACCGGATACGCGCGTGGCTGCCGGCACTGCTGGCGCTGAGCGCCAACTCACCCTTCTGGCAAGGCAAGGACAGCTGTTACAGCAGCTACCGCAGCCGGGTGTGGAACCGCTGGCCCTCGGCCGGCCCTGTCGAACCGTTCGGCTGCGCGGCGAACTACCACCGCCAGGTGGGGGCGCTGCTCGCGACGGAGACCCTGCTCGACGAGGGCATGATCTACTTCGACGCCCGGCTGTCGCGCCGCTATCCGACCGTCGAGATCAGGGTGGCCGACGTGTGCCTCCAGCCCGACGACACGGTGCTGCTCGCCGCCCTGACGCGCGGGCTGGTGGAGACGGCGGCCCGCGCGTGGCGCGCCGGCGAGCCGCCGGACCCCGCCGGGGTCGGCCTGCTGCGGCTGGCGTCCTGGCGCGCCGGCCGTTCGGGGCTGTCCGGCCGCCTCGTCCACCCGCTCACCTGGACGCCCGCACCCGCCGAAGCGGTGGTGCGCGCCCTGCTCGACCACGTCACCGAGGCCCTGGAGGACACCGGCGACCTGGTGCTCGCCAAGGAGCGCCTGGACACCCTGATGGACCGCGGCAACGGGGCCCGCGTCCAGCGGGAACAGCTGCGCCGCACGGGCGACCTGCGCTCGGTCGTCGAGGAGTGCATACGGCGTACGGCACCGTGACCTGCGGTCGGCGCGCCCCGAAACTACGGTGCGCCCTTCGGTCGCACCGTGAAGACCCCGCCCGCGCCGCCGCACGAGGATCGGGGTGGGCCGGATCCGGCCGGTGCCGGGACCGGCGCTCCGGAACCGGCGACCGTCGAGATCAACGGAGGGCGAGATGTTGACCGGTAGCGACCGGCTGGACCCCGGCACCGTAGAGGGCTCGGACTGGGTGAGCGCGCACGTCTTCTACGACACCGACCAGGACGCGCTGCTGACCGGCTGCGTCCGGCCGCTGGTCGCCAAGCTGACCGCCGACGGCCTGGTGCAGCGGCACTTCTTCCTGCGGTACTGGGAAGGCGGGCCGCACGTCAGGCTGCGGCTTCTGCCTGCCCGTACCGCGGACCGCGCCGAGGTCGAACGGCTGGTGGCCGAGCAGGTCCGCTCGTTCCTGACGCGCACACCGTCCCCCGACGTCGTGGACCGGTCGCGCTTCGCCGAGGTCTCCGAGGGCCTGGCCAGCCTGGAGGGCCGCCCAGACGACGAGCGGCAGGAAGAGGTGCGGCCCAACAACACGCTCGACTTCCCGCCCTACGAGCGCGAGCATTCCGACTTCGGGTACGGCCCGGCCATCGCCGCCGTCGAACGGCACTTCCAGGAGTCCAGCGAGCTGGCCCTGTCCGTCGTCGACACCGGCGCGACCGTGGAACAGCGCGCGATGCTGGCGTTCGACCTGGTCGTGGGCGTCTTCGCGCTCTGCGACGAGGTACGCGAACGGTGGGCGCTGCACGGCGGCCCGCCGCTGCCGTTCGGCAGCGGGCCCGAGGCCGCCGACGTCGAGCCGCGGTACCGCGCCCAGCGCGCACAGCTCCAGGAGCGGGCCCGGCGCACCTGGCGCCTGGCGACCCGTCCCGAGGGCCCGGACCACCGCGCGTACTGGCTGGCGTCGCTGCGCCGGCTCCGGCACGAGCTGCACGCCCTGGAGGACGCGGGCGCCTTCGCCAACGAGTGGCCCGCCTCCCCGCTGGCCGCCCCGCTCGAACTGGCCGCCACCGCCCACCCGGCCACCAGCCTCGTCCTGCTGCGCAGCGGACACCTGATCAACAACCGGCTCGGGCTGACCCTCTGGCAGGAGAGCCAGGTGCGCTTCCTCGTCGGCCGGGTCCTCGCCGAGCTGCCCGAGGCGCTGACCGCCCCGTGAACCAGCCGTCCGCCCAGTGGCACAGCATCCACGTCCACCACCACGACGAGGCCGCCGAGCCCGCACTCGTCCTGGACGCGGTCCGCCCGGCGTTCGAGGCGGTACGCGCGTCGGTCAGCGGCGCCTGGTTCGGCCGGCACTGGCTGCGCGGCCCGCACCTGCGCCTGAACTTCCGTACGCCGGACGAGACCTGGGCCACCCACGTCCGGCCGCGGGTCGTCTCGGCGCTCGACGCCTACCTCCGCGACCACCCGTCCACGGCCCGGCTGGACGAAGCCGCGCTGGCCCCGGTGCACGAGCGGCTGGCGGAACTGGAGATGGAGACGGGCCCGCGGCATCCCTGGGTGCCCGACAACACCGTGCTCGAACAGCCCTACGACCACCGGCTGCCGGTGCTCGGGTCGCTGCGGGGCAGCGAGGTGCTGGCCGACTTCCTCAGCGACACCAACGACCTGGCATTCGCGATGTACGAGCACCTGCGCTCCGGCGGCGCGCTGCCCGTACTGGCACTGGACCTGATGTGGACCACCGTGTCGGTCGCGGCCGTCCCCTTCGACGAGGACGGCGCGGCCATCGAGCGCGGCTTCATGTCGCTGCGGTCCCATGCCGACGCGTTCCTGTCCCGTACCCACGACCCGGACGGGTACCGGGCGGCCTTCGACGAGCGCCACCGGCGGCAGGCCGACGCGCTGGCCGGCCGCCTGCGCGCGGTGGAATCCGTACTGTCCGGTGACCGCGGCGACGAACCGCCGTTCGTCCGTGACTGGGCCGAGGCCGTACGCCGCTGCCAGCGCGCCGCGCTTCCGCTGCTGGAGTCCGGCGAGCTGACGCTGAGCGGTGCCGGCCGCGCCCCGCGCCTGCCCACCCGGCAGCTCAGCGACTTCCACCGCCTCCTCCAGACCGACCACGGCCACGCGGACTTCCTCCGCGACGACCACTGGTTCGCGTCCTTCCGGCTGGTGGTGAACTACCTCTACATCCACCTCAACCGCCTCGGCCTCAAACCGGTCGACCGCGGCCTGCTCTGCCACCTGGCGGCCAACACCGTCGAAGCGGTGCACGGCGTCTCGGCGATCGGCAACTTCGAACGCTACGTCGTCGCCTCCCCCACGGCCGGCACCCCCGAATGGTCCCGCATCGGCACGAAGTGGGCCTCCGAGGACACGGACGCGCAAACATCCTGAGTCGGATGACGACGGATAACAACGGTCACGTAGTCGAAGGTGAGCCGGCCCAGGCGCGGATGGTCGAAGACCCTGCGGGTGGGCCGGAACTCGGCGACGTCGTGAGTGTCCCACCACGTACGGAACTCCTCGCTGCGGCCGCACAGTTCGGCGGTCAGCCGCTCGAACGCCGGGTCGCCGATGAGACCCGCCTCGGGACGGTCCCACGCCAGCAGGTCCCAGTTGGGCGCGACCACGTAGGACGGGTGCGGGTCGAGCGCGTCCACCAGCCGCTGCAACGGCCGGCTCCCGGCGCGCCCGGCCGCCGCTTCCGGCAGCGGCTGCCCCGCCAGCGCGAACAGGCTGGACTCTCGTCACACCGCTGCTGGTGATCGGCGCGGGCACCGGCGTGCTGGTCACACCCCTGCTCAACGCCGTGCTCTCACGCGTGCGCCCCGCGGAGATCGGCATGGCCTCCGGCGTGCTGTCCACCGGGCAGCAGGTGGGCGGCTCGGTCGGCGTCGCCGCCGTCGGCGTCATCTTCTACGGCACACTGGGCGACGCCCCCCACCATGACACCGGCACCTACGCCCACGCCCTGACCGCCGCCCTGATCTTCACCCTCACCCTCTCCCTCACCACCTCGGCCCTCCTGCACTTCCTACCGGGCCGGGCACCACGAGACCGCTGATTCCGGCGGAGCACCGGCGGCGGCCGTGACGGCCGCCGTCACTGCTCCGCGGGAAAGAGAATGGGGCTGACCAGGTAGCGGGCCCGCCCGGGTGAGGGCTCGTTGGTGATCCGGCGTACCAGGACGTCGCGCAGCTCGCCGATCAGCGCGGCGAGTTCGTCCGGGCTGAGCCACATCGCGTGCTGGCGGTAGCCCACCAGGTCGGCGGCCGGATCGGCGCCGGGCCGGTCGAGGTAGGCATTGAACTCGGCCAGCAGCGCCGCCATCGCCACGGCGAACACCCGCCGGTGCTCCTCGGGCGGTACCGAAGCTGCGGCACTGGCGTCCACCACCGCCCGCTCACGCCGCAGCCGGTAGTGCCGCTCCACGGCACCCCGCACCCGCTGCTCGTTCCCGACCTCCAGCAGCCCGCCGTCGGCCAGCAGGCCGACCTGCCGGTACACGGTGGCCTTCGACACGTCGGGCAGCAGCGCGCACAGCTGCGAGGTGGTCAGCGTCCGGTCTCCGGACATGGCGTGCACGATGCGCAGTCGTACGGGGTGCAGGAGCAGATCGACCGTGTCCATGGCCGTACGATCTCACAGGTGATACCTTTCTCAAACTTGAGAACGGGTAGGGGCGGGCACCGGTCCGCCACCTGGCCACCGACACCGCACGGGAGCGGACCATGACCGACACAGCACCGCCCTTAGGGAATCTGCACGACCTGGGCGGTGGTCGCCGCCTGATGCTGCACCGCTCCGGTACCGGCGGCCCGGCCGTGGTGTTCCTGGCGGGAACAGGGCTGATGAGCCTGGACTACCTGAACGTCCACGACCGCGTCGCCGAACGGACCACGAGCGTCCTCTACGACCGCGGCGGCAACGGCTGGAGCTATCCCGCCGAACTGCCCCGCACCGCAGCCGACGTCACCGGCGAATTGCGGGAACTGCTCCACGCCTCCGGCACCCCCGGCCCGTACCTGCTGGCAGGCCATTCCCTGGGCGGCGCTTACGCGCGTCACTACGCCAGACTCTTCCCCGGCGAGGTGGCCGGGCTGCTCCTGCTCGACCCCTTCCACGAGGACCTGGTGGTCCGCGCTTCCCGGCGTACACGGGAGAAGCTCGACGAGATGCTGGAGCAGATGGCGGGCCAGGAGTCGGCCGAGCCCACGCCGGAACAACTGGAACAGGCTCGCGCCCAGTTGCTCCACCACTTCGCCGCCTGGCCGGGACCGCTGCGCGAGGCATTGGCCGACCGGCACCTCGCCACGTGGCAAGCCGCCGGGCGCGAGAACCAGAACCTGTACGGCAAGGTCGCCGACGAGTTCCGCCACGCCCCGGCCACCCCCGACGTGCCGCTGATCGTGCTCACAGCCATGGGGCACGACGCCACCCAGGCCGCCCTGTGGTCCGCCGACCTGCTCCGCGAGATCAACGAGACCAAGCGGGTCCTGCACGCCGAGGTCGCCGCCGAATCCCCGCGCGGAGAGCAGCGGGTCCTCGACGACGCGGGGCACGGGTGGCTGCACGAGGAGAGGGCCGACGCAGTGCTCGATGCCGTGGACGCGCTGCTCGCGCGGGCGCGTTGACGGTGTCCGAGGCGCGTACGGGAATCAGCCGAGGCGGCGTATCGGCTGGTTCTTGAGGAAGGAGTCGATGTTTTCGACGGCCTGGCCGTAGTAGGTGCGGTAGTTGTCCTCGGAGACGTAGCCGAGGTGGGGCGTGGCCAGGAGGCGGGGTGCGGTGCGCATCGGGTGGCCGGCGGGCAGCGGCTCGGTGTCGAAGACGTCGATGCCGGCGCCGGCGATCCGGCCCTCGTGCAGCGCGGCGAGCAGCGCCTCCTGGTCGACGATGGCCGCCCTGGAGGTGTTCACCAGGTACGCGGTCGGCTTGAGCAGGGCGAGTTCGGGGGCGCCGAGGAGGCCGCGGGTGCGGTCGCCGAGTGCCAGGTGGACCGAGACGAAGTCGCTGGTGCGCAGCAGTTCTTCCTTGCTCGCGGCGAGTTGGGCGCCGACTTCGTCGGTCCGCTCCTTGGTGAGGTGCCGGCTCCAGGCCACCACGTCCATCCCGAACGCCGTACCGATACGGGCCACCCGGCCGCCGATCTTGCCCAGGCCGAGCAGGCCGAGGCGGCGGCCGTGCAGGTCGGTGCCGACCGTGGACCGCCACGGGCCGCCGGCGCGCAGCGCGTTGCTCTCGTGCGCCACGCCGCGGGCGAGGCCGAGGAGGAGGGCCCAGGTCAGCTCGACGGGCGGGGTCGGGGAGCTGGCCGTACCGCATACGGTCACGCCGTGTGCGGCCGCGGCGGCGTAGTCGATCACTGAGTTGCGCATGCCGGAGGCGACGAGCAGCTTGAGCCGGGGCAGCCGGGCGAACAGCGCGGCCGGGAACGGCACCCGCTCGCGCAGGGTGACCGCGATGTCGTAGGGGGCCAGCGCTTCGGCCAGTTCGTCCTCGGTGGCGAAGTGCCGGGTGAAGGCGGTGACCGCCACCCGGTCCTGGACGGGGCTCCAGTCGGCGAGGGTGGTGGCGACGTTCTGGTAGTCGTCGAGCACGGCGCAGCGCAGTCGCATGTCGGTCATCTCCGTGATTACGGTCTGGGGCGTCGACCGGGGGGACGCCGCCCGGGGGGGCTTGGCAGGGTTCGACCGGTCCCGGTAGAAGGAGATCATGGACGACAACTCCGGCTTCGGCCGCATCCCTTCGACCACCCTCGCCGAGCTTCTGGGCCGCAAGCAGGTGATGGACGCCGGCATCCGCCCCCTGTGGTCCCCGGTCCCGCGCATCGCGGGGCCGGCGTTCACCGTGCGGTGCCCCAAGGGCGACAACCTCATGCTGCACGCGGCGATCTACCGGGCGGAGCCCGGCTCGGTCATCGTCGTCGAGTCGGGTGACCTGGATTACGCACTGGCGGGCGGAAACGTTTGTGCCATCGCTCAGCGCCGCGGCATCGCGGGCTTCGTGGCCGACGGCCTGATCCGTGACCTCACCGAGGTCCGCGAGAACGCCTTCCCCGTCTTCGCCCGGGGCGTCATACCCGTCCCCGGCGCCAAGGCGGCCGTCGAGCCCCTCAACGGCCCGGTCCGGTGCGGGGGCGTGACCGTACACGCAGGCGACATCGTGGTGGCCGACGAAGGGGGCGTCGTGGTCACGCCCGGGGCCCGCGGCGAGGAGGTCCTCCGCGACGCCGAGGCCAAACTGGCCAAGGAGGCCGACGAGACCCTCGACATGTGGGAAGCGGCCCACCGCAGTCGGGTCGAGAAGATTCTCGCCGAGCGGGGCTTCACGGGCTGACCGCGGCGGCCGGTGGCGGTCGGCGGACGAGCGCGGGCCGCTTCTTTCGCGGGCCGCGCATTTCAAACGCCTCGCGCGGGAAATCGAATCGAGATCTTTCTCACGCCTCGGATTCGTCTGCACAGGTGTGCGAAAGCGTATTCCCGGTACTCGGGTGTTCAACTCTTGTCCGCGGGAAGTATTTGTTGGGAGGGGCCGGTGAGGAACCGGTGACCGGGCGTGGCCGTCGTCACGCCGGCGGCGCAGGGACGGACCTGTCTTCCTGCCTCCGTCGGGGCTCGGTAGCATTTGCCGGACGGCAATCGAAGATCGCGTGTGGTTGAGTACGCACCGCACCAGCGACACGCCCTACGCGCTGATGCGCGTCAACCAACAGGAAAGGACCGCGGGTTGAGTTCCATCGAGGCTGCGGCACGTGAGCGTGTGACCGACGCGCTCCGCGCGGAGGCCGACACCGTCGCCGACCGCTGGGTACAGCTCCAGTTGGCCCAGGAAGAGCTGGGCAACGGCGTGAGCGAGAGCGAACTGCGCGAAGAGGCCGACAGTTTGCTCAACGCACTCGTGCAGGCACTGGAGAGCACCGTGCCGGTGAACCGGCTGGTGGCCACGCACCAGGAGCTGCACGCCGCGGTCACCGAGCTGTCGATGCGCCGGGCCCGCGCGGGCGCGAAGCCGACGATCACCTCGCTGGCCGTGCTGGCGCTCAAGGAAGCCCTGCTGGAGGCCGTACAGCGGCAGACCGGGGACACCGAGGAACTGTTCACCGCCGCGGTACTGATCAACCGGCTGCTGGACAGCGCCGGCGCCCTGTCCTTCGAGACGTACGTCGAAGGCCGCGAGGAGATCATCCGCAGGCAGAGCCGGCAGCTTCTGGAAGTGTCCACGCCGGTGGTACGGCTGTGGCGCCAGGTGCTGGCCGTCCCCCTGATCGGCACCCTCGACACCACCCGTACGCAGGTGGTGATGGAGAACCTGCTGGAGGCCATCCAGGAGCACGAGGCGCTGGTGGCGATCATCGACATCACCGGCGTGCCCACGGTGGACACCGCCGTCGCCCAGCACCTGATGCAGACCGTGAACGCGGTACGGCTGATGGGCGCCGACTGTGTGATCAGCGGCATCCGCCCGTCGATCGCGCAGACCATCGCCCAGCTGGGCATCGACCTGTCCACGATCCTGACCCGCGCCACCCTCGCCGACGCGCTGGCGGCCGCCGTCGAGATCACCAAGGACAGCGCCGCCCGGCCCGCCACGGCCGCGGCCGAGGAGAACCGGTGAGCGCCGCGGGCCCGGTCGGCATCCCCATCCTGCGCCTCGGCGACGTCCTGGTCACGGGGCTGCTCAACGAGCTCGACGACGCCACGGTGGTGGCGTTCACCGAGGAGCTGACCACCCGCATCACCACCGACCGGGCACGGGGCGTGCTCATCGACATCTCCCGCCTGGAGATCATCGATTCCTTCGTGGCCCGCACCCTGATGGAACTGACCACCATGGCGAGGCTGCTCGGGGCCCGCGTGATCGTCGCCGGGATGCGCCCGCCGGTCGCGCTGACCCTGGCCGAGCTGGGGCTGAGCCTGACCGGCGTGGAGACCGCGCTGAACGCGGAACACGGCATGGTCGCGCTGGGCTGGCACCGCAGTTCCCGATCCTCCGGAGAGGTATTGCATGACGGACGCCGGTGAAGTCCGCGGTACGGGCACCGCCGGTACCGCGGTGCTCAACGGCGAGGGCCGGAGCCACGGCGGCGACCCGGCCGGTGCCACGGTGCTCACCGTGCGCAGCGAGCCGGACCTGATGGCCATCCGGCACGCCGTGCGCGCCGCCACCCTGCGGGTGGGCTTCAGCATCGTGGACCAGACCCGGGTGGTCACGGCCGCCAGCGAGCTGGCCCGTAACGCCTATGTGCACGGCGGGGGCGGCACCGTCACGATCGAGTACCCGACCCGGCCCGGCGCGGTGGGCCTGCGGCTGACGGTGAGCGACAGCGGCCCCGGCATCGCCGACGTGGACGCGGCGCTCGCCGACGGCTACACCACGGGTGCCGGACTCGGCCACGGGCTGGGCGGTGCGCAGCGCCTGATGGACGAGTTCGAGATCCGTACCGGCAAGGGCGGCGGTACGACCGTGACCGCCACGCGATGGGCCGACCGTTGACCGCTCTGCCCTCCGTCCCGCCGACGGCGTACATCCGTATCGACCACTACAGCGCGGTGCACCTGGCCGCCGAGGCGGCCAGGGCGCTGGCCCGGGAGTGCGGGCTGACGGGCGCGCTGCCCGACCGGGCCGCGGTCGTCGCCTCGGAGCTGGGCAGCAACCTGGCCAAGCACGCGACCGACGGGGCGCTGTTCCTCCAGAAGGTGCCGCTGGGCGCCGGCGTGGAGATCCTCGCCGCGGACCGGGGGCCGGGGATGGCCGAGCTCCAGCGGTGCCTGGCCGACGGCTACACGACGACGGAGACCCTCGGTGCCGGGCTGGGCGGGGTCAGCCGGATAGCGACCACGTTCGCCATCCGTACCCAGGAGCCCGAAGGGACCCTGGCCTGCGCGCGGCTCACGCCGCCGGCGGACGCGCAGACGGCCCGCCGGGCGGTCGGCAGCGTCTGCCTGCCCATCGAGGGCGAGGAGGTCAGCGGGGACGCCTGCGCCATGGCCGAGACCGGCGGGGGCGCGCTCACCGCGATCGTCGTCGACGGGCTCGGGCACGGGCCGTTGGCGTCGGAGGCCGCGCAGACCGCGCTCCGCGCGTTCGCCAAGGTGCCGGACGAGCCGCTGCCCGAGTTGCTCGTCCGGGTGCACCGGGCCCTGCGGCGCAGCCGCGGCGCGGCGGTCGGGCTGCTGCGGCTGGACGCCGGGCGCGCGCAGTACTGCGGCATCGGCAATGTGCGTTTCCTGGCCGTCACCCACCATGAGGCAGGCCACCGGCTGACCGGCCAGCCCGGTGTCGCCGGGCTGGAGATACCGCGGCCGCGCGTCCGCGAGATCCCGTGGGAGCCCGGCGCCACCGCCGTGCTGCACACCGACGGCGTCGACCACCGCTGGTCCCGCCACCCGGCTCCGTTCCTGCTGCGCCTGCCCGCGCCGCTGCTGGCCACCGCCCTCGTCCACGGCCACCGCCACGTCCGGGACGACGCGACCGTACTGACCGCCAACCTCCACCAGAGACTTCCGTGACACCTCACGTCTTCCACTCCCCGCAGGCACTGCGCCGCGCCGTGCGCCTGCTCGGCACGTCGCACTCCCTGCCCGCCGAGACCCGGGCGCGGCTCGTGCTGTCGGTCGGCGCGCTGGCCGGCGCGGCGTTCCGTGCCGGCCAGGGCGTCACCCTGGAAGCTGCCCTGGAGCCGTCCCCCAGGCCGGCCCAGGCCGATGCGGGGGACCATTCCTCCACACTGTCCCTGGCCGTCACCCTCCGCTCCCCCGTCCCCGCTCCCGACGAGGCCGTGCCGCTGCCGGCCCAGCGGTCGGGCAACGGGGTCACAACCTGGCACGTACCGCTGCCCGGCCCGGAATACGGAACGGACGGAGCCGGCCCGGACGGCTGCTCGGGAGCGCACGGCGGCTCGCCGGCCTCTCGGGCCGAGACGGAGCTGCTGGAGGAGGAGCTGCGCGCGGCGCTGGCCCGCGTCGACGCGCTCGCCGCCGACCAGCGCCGGCTGACGCACGAACTCGCCGAGACCAACAGCGGGGTTCTGGCCCTGTACGTCCAGCTGGAGGAGCGCGACGAGCAGCTGCGCACGGCGCACGGGCACATCCTGCGCGAACTGGAGGACGCGCTGCGGCCTCCGCCGCTCTCGGTGGACGGGCTGGAACTGGCGGTCCACTACGCTCCGGCCGGCACCGACGCCCCCACCGGCGGAGATTTCTACGACTGGTTCGTCCTGCCGGACGGTACGGTGCACATCACCGTCGTCGACGCGCTGGGTCACGGGGTACGCAGTACCCGCAGCGCTCTGAACGTCACGCACGCCGTGCGCACCCTGGCCCTCGAAGGCCATCCGCTGACGTCCATCGTGGCGCGCACGGACGAGATCCTCTCGCCCTTCGACCCCGAGCTGATGGCCACGGTCCTGCTGGTCAGGATCGATCCGCGCACCGGCGAGGTGCAGCTGGCCAACGGCAGCCACCCGCCGGCCCTGGTGGTCCGCGCGTCGGGCCAGGAGGAGTATCTGGAGGTCCGCGGCCGCGGCGTGGGCTACCCGCTGCCCGGCAGCGACCGGCTCCTGCGGGCCGAGCTGGCGGAGGGCGACCTGCTGGTCCTCTACACCGACGGCCTCACCGAGAGCCGCCGGGATCCCAGGGAGGGCGAACAGCGCCTGGCGGAGAGCGCCCGGCGCCACCGGCACCGGCCCATAGCGGACGTGCCCGGGGCGATCGCCGCCGACATGCACACCGTCATCCTGCACTCCGACGACACGCTGGCCCTGGCCATCCGGCTGGCGTCACGCCCGTCCTGACGCCTCTGGCACCCGCGCCACGACGGCTTCGACGGTCTTGCCGCGGGGCGTGGGCCGCACGGAGGTGGACGCCGCGAGGCGGCGGACCATCGGCCAGCCGAAGCCGCCGCCCTCGCCGCGCACGTCCGGGTCCCGCTCGTGCGGTACGCGGGGGCTGGAATCGGCCACGGACACCGTGACCGAGCGGGCGTCGGCCGCCAGGCGCAGGGTGCAGACGCGGCCCTCGGCGTGCCGGACGGCGTTGGTGACGAGTTCGGAGACGATCAGTACCACCGCGTCGCGGCTGTCCGGATCGACCGGGGGCCGCAGGCTCCGTAGATGACTGGCGGTCACATCGCGTGCGGTGGCCGCCGCCTGGGGGCAGCTCTCCAGGCTCACCACCAGTGGCGCCGGCGCGGTGACGTTCCGCGCTGCCGTGGTGCTGCTCATCGGGCTCACCTCGTTTCCCGTTCGGCGATAAGACGTACAGTCGGGCAGCATTCCCGCCCCGCTATCCCGTAATCACCCCTTCGCACACCGGGCACCGAATTCTTCCCAACCGGGGCCCCGGACTCCGGTAATGGGGTACCGGCGGCGTCACGGAGCGCAATACACCGCACACATACGGAATACTCATCCGATCGCAGGGTAGACGCACCGCCGGCAGCCGCCGGGGACGGGCCGGAAGCTGACGCGGTGAGCGGTAGAGCGGCGACAAAAATATCGTGGCACGCATAACCGCCGCACCCCGGCCCCGCATTATCCGGCCCACGGTACGGTTCCGGTCACCGACCGTTAGTGACGGCAGACGGGGAGTTCCGGCCGCGCCCGCCACCGGGCCGCCGCTCGTCCCCCGTCACGTCCCTCGGGTCACTGCCCCGGCATGGGCAGCAGTGTGGGGTTGTCGCCGTTGAGGAGCTGCGTCATCCGGTGCTCGATGTGTTTTCCGTATTCCGGATGCGTCAGAATCCAGAAGCGCTGTTCGCGTATCGCCTCCACCACCCGCTCGCCGACCGCCCGCGGACTGAGGCCGGTTTTGAACGCCTTCTTGGCGGCCTCGACGGACCAGTCGCCCGGAACCGGGCCCGCGTCGGAGAGGCGGGCCGGCCGGTTGCGCTGGGAATGGTAGATGTTCGTGTCGACGAGGCCGGGGCACAGTACGGATATCCGCGGCTTGAGACCGTCCCGGACGAGTTCGAGGTGGACCGTTTCCGACAGGGCGACGACGGCCGTTTTCGTCGCGCCGTACAGCGATCCGCCGGTCAGCAGGCCGGCCAGCGAGGCGGTGTTGACGATATGGGCGTCCTCGTTCTGCTCGATCATGACGGGCAGGAAGGTGCGGATGCCGTGCACGACCCCCATCAGGTTCACGCCGAGGATCCACTCCCAGTCGTCGAGCGTGCTCTCCCAGCTCGGCCGGCTGCCGGTGTAGACGCCCGCGTTGTTGCACAGTACGTGTACGGCGCCGTACGTCCCGAGCGCGGACTCGGCGAGCGCGGCGACCTCCCCGGCCGACGCCACGTCGGTCACGACGGCGTGCACGTCGGCGCCGGCGTCGCGCAGCCCGGCCGCCATGGCGTGCAGCGCGGCCTCCTCCACGTCGCTCAGCACCACGCGCATTCCCGCGTCGGCGAACGTCTCCGCCATTCCTTTTCCGATACCACTCGCCGCACCGGTAACGACGGCAACTTTGTCCTCCAGGTTTTCCATTTCCCCTCCGCATCGCGCCGGGCCCGCGTCAGGGAGACAGGTTAAGGAAGAGGCTGCCGCCTGGCACCCCTTCCCGGGGGTGCGCGCCGGACACCGGCAGCCGCCGGCCACGGCGTGCCGTCCGGGTGACCTCTGAGTAACAACGCAAAGCGCGGCAAAAATGTAGTCCAAAGCTGCCCAACTGGCGAAAAAGCATCCCTGTACCCGCCCGCGGCAAGAGGAATCTGGAGTGCGTGCGTCGTAAGACGTGGCCGTGGCCCTATAAGGAGCCGCTCGTATGTGGCGTGGCAAAACGAAGGCGGAGCGTGCCGCGGCGGACGCGGCCGAACGGCTGCTGGCGGCCGGACGGCTGCTGCACCGGGCGCCGGTGACGGCGGACGGGCGGGCCGTTTTCCGGGGGGACCAGCGCGTCAATGACGCGCCGCACCGGGAGCGGTGGGCGCACGACAAGGTGGTGCGTTCCACCCACGGGGTGAATTGCACGGGCTCGTGCTCGTGGAACGTGTACGTCAAGGACGGGTTGATCACCTGGGAGACGCAGGCGACGGATTACCCGTCGGTGGGGGCCTCACCGGCAATCAGCGCGACGCGGTCACCACCATCCGCCGCCGCTCCCAGAAGGTCAGCTACTGATGCGCGTGATGGCACAGGTCGCGATGGTCATGAACCTCGACAAGTGCATCGGCTGCCACACCTGCTCGGTCACCTGCAAACAGACGTGGACCAACCGCTCCGGCACCGAGTACGCGTGGTTCAACAACGTCGAGACCAGACCGGGACAGGGCTACCCCCGCGGCTACGAGGACCAGGAGCGCTGGCAGGACGGCTGGCAGCTCAAACACGGCCGGCTGGTCCCGCGCAGCGGCGGCCGCGCCCGGCGCCTGGCCCGGCTGTTCGCCAACCCCCGGCTGCCCGCGCTGGACGAGTGCTACCAGCCGTGGACGGGACCGCTGCCGCGGCTGGCGCTTGTGCGTGACCGGCTGCCCGTACAAGAAGGTCTACTTCAACCACCAGACCGGCAAGGCCGAGAAGTGCACCTTCTGCTATCCGCGCATCGAAGCGGGCGAGCCCACCATCTGCTCCGAAACCTGCGTCGGCAGGCTGCGCTACCTCGGCGTCGTCCTGTACGACGCGGACCGCGTCGGCGCCGCCACCGCCGACGAGCAGGACCTGTACGAAGCGCAGCTCTCCTGTTTCCTCGACCCCCGCGACCCCGGGGTCGCCCGCGCCGCCGAAGCCTCCGGCATCCCGCACGACTGGGTCACCGCCGCCCGCCGCTCCCCCGTCCGCGCGCTGATCACCGACTACCGCGTCGCGCTGCCCCTGCATCCCGAGTACCGCACCATGCCCATGGTCTGGTACGTGCCCCCGCTGTCGCCCGTGGTGGAATCCCTGACCGCCACCGGGCACGACGGCGAGGACCCGGACCCGGCCATCGCCACGTCGGTGGGCATGTCCACCGAGGCCGTCGAAGCCATGTACCGGCTGCTGGCCATCGCCAAGTACGAAGAGTGTTACGTCATTCCGACCGGCTACACCGGCTCCGGGGCCCCGCACACCGACGAGGGGTGCAGTCTCGACGGCGACGGCGGCCCCGGCATGTACGGCGGAACGTACGACGCGGAAGGCTTCCACGCCCCGCCGGCCGCCGTACCGGCATCCGGAACCGGCACCTCTTCGCGCGGCCGGTTCAACCTCCTCAACTGGAACGGCAACGGACGCCCCAACGGCCTCTTCCCTCGCCGTTCAGACGATCCTTCTCCCCGTCGGCAGGACCGTTCATGAACACACCGCTGATCCACCAGGCCGCATCCCTACTACTGAGCTACCCCGGTACCGGCTGGCCCGCCCGGCACCGGGCCGTACACGAAGCGCTGCGCCCCATGCCCGGCGAGCAAGCCGCGCTCCTGCTGCGCTTCTGCACCCGCGTACAGGACGTACCACCGCTCGCCCTCGCCGCCCTATACGTCGACACCTTCGACCGCAGCCCCCGCCGCACCTTGCACGTGACGTACTACACCGACGGTGACACCCGCCGCCGTGGCTCCACCCTCGCCCATCTCAAAAGCCGCTATCGCGCCGCCGGTTGGCAGCCACCCCCTGACGAACTGCCCGACCATCTCCCGCTGCTGCTGGAATTCGCGGCCCGCACACCAAAAACCGGATGCCGGCTGCTGGCCGAGCACCGGGCCGCCCTGGAACTCCTCCGTATGGCGCTGGAGGAACACCGCAGCCCCTACAGCGACATCCTGCCCTACCTCGTCACGACCCTGCTCGTCGCGGGCACCGCCTGGCGCTACCGCTACGACCGCTTCGGCTTCACGACCCGCTCCAGCCAGCTGCACGAGAGCGCGCTCCTGCGCATCGGTTCGCCGCTGTTCCACTACGGCCTGCTCTTCGTCATCGCCGGGCACATCTCCGGCCTGCTCATTCCGGCATCCTTCACCGAATACGTGCACATCCACGAGTGGCTCTACCACGCCAACGCCCTCGCCATCGGCGGCGTGGCCGGTCTGGCCACCACCGCGGGCCTCGCCGTTCTGATCCACCGCCGCCTGACGGTCCGGGCCGTACGCCACGCCACCCGGCGCAGCGACCGGATCATGTACCCCGTCCTCCTCTGCGTCCTGCTCGCCGGAATCGCAGCCACCGCAACCACCACCAGCTCCCACCCCTACGGCTACCGCCAGGGGGTCTCGGTGTGGTTCCGTTCCCTGTTCACGTTCGCCCCTGACGTACCCGCCATGGCCAACGCGCCCTTCGTCTAGCAGCTGCACGCCCTGCTCGGCATGGCACTGTTCGCGCTTTGGCCGTTCAGCCGCCTCGTCCACGCCTTCACCGCACCGGTCGGCTACCTGGGCCGCCCGTACATCGTCTACCGGTCCCGCGCCGCCGCGCGGCCGGGATCAAGCGGAACCGGGCTCTCGGAGTGATCCCCCGAGAGCCCGGCTGTTCGTTACGGGACGGCCATCAACGCTCCCAGCGCCGCAGCCGTAGCCGGATAGGCACTGATCAATACCGCGCCCGAAGGCCCGGGACCCGCCGGTTCCCACGTCCCGTCGCAGCCCAGCAGCTGTGCCACCGCGTCGCACGCCCCGGGGTGCGCCGCGAGCAGCGCGCACCCGCCGGCGCCATCCGTACGCGGTGCCGCGTACGGGGATTCCGGCTCCGGCCGGTCCCGCCAGGGCGGGACCCACTCGTCCAGCGCCGCCAGCCTGCCTGGGAAGATCCGCCCGGCCTCGCGGATCAGCAGCGGGGCCAGTTCGGCGCCGCCCGACCGCAGGGTGGTGATCAAGGTCGGCAACCAGGGCAGGAGCACCGGGTCAGGCAGGCGCGCGAAGGCGTTCGACACCGCTTCCACGACGAAATCGGTGAGGCCAGGGACGGGTTCCAAGGCGTGCACGAAACCGCTCAGGTACCGCGGATACGAGGGCACCACCAGGGGGTTGCCCAGCAGTTCGTCGCACTTCGCCCCGAGGTCCGCGCGGGAGAGGACACCGAGGTGCGTCTTGGCCGCCCACAGCAGTGCCGTCTTGGACGGGTCCTCCGGATGCGACTGGGCAACCGCCAGCTCCAGTTGGGTGCGGTCGCAGCCCAGCGACAGAGCCAGGCTCTCCATGCTGAACAGGAAGCCCAGCATGGCGGCCACGTGGCGGACGGTGGCGTCGTCGTCGGTGAACGCCGTCGGCAGCAGGGTGCAGTAGTGCGCGTACCCGGTGGTGGCGAAGGTCTCGATCCACGGCGGCAGCACCGGCTCGCTGGTGCGGTAGTACGCCAGCAGCGCGCGTACGCGGCGCAGCACCTCCGGGGCGCCGTCGACGTTGCGTTCGGCCGACAGGACCTCCAGGGCGCGGGTGCCCAGTTCGTCGGCGAGGCGGCGGCTGCGCAGGTACAGCGTCGCTTCCTCGACGCACCGGAGGACGGTCGCGGCGGTGGCCTGCGGGGAGTACGCCGTGCGGCGGAGGCGCTGCTCCAGGACCTGTTCGATGCTGACGCCCTCGTAGCCGAGTTCGATGAGCGCCCGTTGGTGCGTGCCCAGTGCCAGGTCCCACGACTCCTGGAGCGACCGCTCGCCGAGCCTGCGCTCGCCCATGATCGGGCGGGCGGCACCGTGCGGCAGCAGGTGGCGCAGCATCCACAGGACGTCGGAACACCGCTCCAGCTCCGGCCGGCCGGCCACGTCCAGCAGGGCCCGCTGCACGCCGCGCTGCTGGAGCTTGAGGCCCAGGGGCGCGAGCCGGTCGTGCACGTCGCGGGCCAGGGGAGGCAGCGCGTCGTAGCCGACCTGGCCGATCCGGTCGCCGCCCATCATGATGTCCACGAGGCGGCGCACGTCCCGCCGGCCGGGCACGGTGTCCTTCTCGATGCAGGTGACGGCCGCGTCCCGGAAGTCGTACGGCGTCGGCTTGGCCCGGTCGCGCATCCCGGCGAGCAGGATCGACGTTTCGAACACCGCGATGGCGTCGGCGGTGGAGGCGAGGTACCCGTTGCGCCGCGCGGCGCGCACGATGTCCACCGACCAGCCGAGCAGCTCGGCCTCGTCGAGCCGGTCCAGGGCGGGTGGCCGCTGGAGGAAGCCGGTCAGCTGGTCCGAGGCCGGGGCCGCCGGTGCGGGAGCCGGCACGGCCACGGTCTTCTTGACCCTCGTCTTCTTCGTGCCCGCCTGCCCCGCCAAGCGGTACGGCTCCACGCGTGTGCGTTTGACGTTCTTCGCCCAGAGCGTCGCGGCTATCGACACCGAGCCGGCGGCGAGGCCGAACTGCGCCTCGATCGCCGCGTGGCTGGACGGGATCAGACCGTGCTGCCAGGTGGTGGCGGTGCGCGGGCCGATCTCGAAGGTGTCGGTGCCGTGGACGCCGAACTCCGCGACGCGGCTGGCCGCGTGGAAGGCGCCGCACACGTACAGGCAGTCGGCTGGGTCGGCGCCGGTCGCTGCCAGGTGCTCGCGCATCCTGGTCCACATGTAGCGCTCGCGGTCCTCGTCCACGCGCACCCGGTGGGGGTCGCCGGGCGCGAGACGCCTGAAGAGGCTGCCGATCAGGAGCATGACCTGGCGGTAGGTGTCGTGGTCGCTGTCGCCGAGGGGCAGTTCGACGTACTGGTGCCACCATTCCGACCAGTGGCGCACCCGCCCGTGGCGCAGCAGATGTTCCTCCAGCTCGGCGAAGCGCGGCCGCAGGTCGCCGATCTCCAGGCCGACCGCCTCGCCGTGCAGCGCGGCCTCTTCCTCCGCGGGTGGCGCGCCGGGGTCCGCCGGTGGGGCGGCGGGCCTCCCGCGCGCGTCCCACTGGAAGACGTGGTCGGAGGAACGGTCCACGAGGACCAGCTCGACGCCCGGCGTGTCCAGTGCGTAGGCGATCGCCTGGTACTCGGCCGATGCCTCGGTGATCGGGGCGACCACCGACAGCGGCGACCATTCGGGCGGGAAGCCGTCGACCTCGCTCGCGAACGCCTGGACGGCGACCGGGAGCCTGCAGTTGCGCAGCTCGGTCAGCAGCGGCGCCATGTCCTCGCACAGCTCCAGGTACACGACCTTCGGCTGCTTCTCCCGCAGGCGGCGTGCCATGGCGACGGCGGAGGCGGGCGAGTGGTGGCAGACGGGAAAGATCTCCAGCGGCTCGCGCACCGCGCGGTCGACGTCGTCGACGAGGCCGAGGAGGATGCCTTCCAGGGCGCCGGGCCCGTCGGAGAAGGCCGCGGCGGCCTCCTGCAGCTGCGTGCGCAGCGCGGTGAACGTCTCCTCGCGGACGCCCTCGTACGTGCCGCTCATGACAGGGTGGCGATCGCGTCGCGGCCGCCCTCCAGGAACTCCGGCCAGGAGCCGCCCTCCTCCTTGCTGCGCGGCTCGACGACGCCGTGCAGGTACTTGTTGAGTATGGCCAGGTCCTCGGGCTCGCGCCGGGCCAGAGATCCGACGAGCGAGGAGGCCAGCGTGCGGGCGGTCAGGGCGCGCTCGCCGAAGAAGTTGCCGTGCAGGATCGCGTCCTCCAGTACGCCGATCTGCTCGGCGGTGGACAGCGCCGACTCCAGCTTCTCGTCGTCGCTGCCGGCGGCGGCCGCCGAGGCGCGCAGGTCGGCGAAGCTCTGGAGCAGTACGTCGAGCAGGGTCGGTGGGACGTCCAGTTCGATCTGGTGGCGGCGGAGCAGTTCCTCGGTGCGGAAGCGGACGATCTCCGCCTCGCTCTTCTTGTTCGTCACCACCGGGATGCGCACGAAGTTGAAGCGGCGCTTGAGGGCCGAGGAGAGGTCGTTGACGCCCCGGTCGCGGCTGTTGGCCGTGGCGATGACGGAGAAGCCGGGCTTGGCGAAGACGATGTTGTCGCTGTCCAGTTCCGGAACGGAGATGTACTTCTCGGACAGGATCGAGATCAGCGCGTCCTGCACGTCACTGGTGGAGCGGGTCAGTTCCTCGAAGCGGCCGATCGCGCCGCCCTCCATCGCGGTCATGATCGGCGAGGGGATCATCGACTCCCGCGACTGGCCCTTGGCGATGACCATGGACACGTTCCACGAGTACTTGATGTGGTCCTCGGTGGTGCCCGCCGTGCCCTGCACGACCAGGGTGGAGTTGCGGGAGATCGCGGCGGACAGCAGCTCGGCCAGCCAGCTCTTGCCGGTGCCGGGGTCGCCGATGAGCAGCAGGCCGCGGTCGGAGGCCAGCGTGACGATGGAGCGCTCGACGAAGCTGCGGTCGCCGAACCACTTCTGCGGGATCTCGCGGTCCAGGCCGTCGGAGCGCTCGGAGCCCAGGATGAACAGGCGGACCATCTTGGGGGACAGCCGCCAGGAGAAGGGCTTGGGGTGGTCGTCGACGGATTCGAGCCAGTCCAGCTCTTCGGCGTACTTGATTTCGGCGGGAGCGCGCAGCAGATCGGACATATCGGGCCTTTCAGAGAGAATGCGGGCAGGGTTCAGCACGTCGAACAGGGCATTGATCGGTCGTGACCAGTCGCAACCAGTCGCGATCGGTCGCGATCGGTCGTGAATCGCCGGCAGGTCAGGCGAGGAACGTCTTGAGCTCGCGGACGAGCTTGCGTATGTGACCGGAGAGCACCGGCGTACCGAGGTCCTTGAAGCGGTCCCGGAACCACGGGTTGACGCTGCCGCGGCCGGAGCTGGTCACCGAGCCGACGGGGATGAACTTGGCTCCCGAGCGGTGGATGGCGGCCATGCTCTCGAACAGCGGCTCGGTCTGCCATTCGTAGAAGTCGGAGATCCACACGACGACGGTGTTGCGGGGCTCGGCGATCTTCGGCTGGGCCAGTGCCATGGCGACCGTGCCGTCGGTGCCGCCCCCGAGGTTGGTGCGCAGCAGGGTCTCGATGGGGTCCTGCACCCACGGGGTGAGGTCGAGCGCCTGCGTGTCGTACGCGATCAGGTGGACGTCCACCTTCGGCAGTCCGGCGAAGATCGACGCCAGGATGGTGCAGTTCACCATGGAGTCGACCATCGATCCCGACTGGTCCACCACGACGATCAGCCGCTGGGGCGTCGTCTTGCGTGCGGTGTGCCGGTAGTAGAGGCGGTCCACGTACAACCGCTCCTCCTCCGGGCTCCAGTTGGTGAGGTTCTTCCAGATCGTGCGGTCGAGGTCGAGGTTGCGGAACACCCGCTTCGGCGGAACCGAACGGTCCAGGGCGCCCACCGTCGTCTTCTCGACCTGGGTACGCAGGACTTCGGCGACCTCGTCGACGAAACGGCGGATCAGGGCCTTGGCGTTGGCCAGGGCCACGCCCGAAAGGTTGTTCTTGTCCCGCAGCAGCTGCTCGATCAGGGACATGCTCGGGGTGAGCCGGGCGGCCAGCCGGGAGTCGGCCAGCACCTCGCGCAGATGCATCCGCTTGACCAGGTCGGCTTCGATGGCACCCAGCTCCGGACCGATCTCCGGAATCAGCCGGCCGAGATCGGGCGTCACGCCCCGGCCTCCGGTGCCGGTCGGGCTGACGCCCTGTCCGGCGGCTCCCGCCCCGGCCCCTTGCCCGGCTCCCTGCCCGGCGCGGCCGCCGCGCAGCTCACCGGGCCGGCAGCCGAACGCGCGCTCCAGCCAGCCCGCATCGGACTGCCACCGCGCCAGCTGCCCGGCGCTGACCGTGCCGGAACCGGAGGCGAAGACGTTGAGCAGCACCTTCGACGCCAGCGCCGCGCGCCGTACCTCGGCGGCCCGGTCGCGGGTGCCCTCGTCGTCGGGCTCGGGCGTCATCAGGCCGTCGAACTCGGCGGCCAGCTCCGGGTGGCGCTGCACGACCGAGTCGACGGATGCCTGCGGGTCCAGCAGCGCGGACGGCAGACCGATGTCCTTGACGACGGCGAGGCTCGCCGACTCCAGCGTGGCCTGCTCCTCCTGGTCGAAGAGGCGGGCCAGCAGCCGCCAGTAGAGAACCTGCCGGCGGTTCTCGTCAGGGTCCACGCCGGGCCCTGTCGTGCTCACGCTCATGTGCTCCGTCATTTCCGCAGCAACCTTCCGGCACGCTCCCGCAGCACGTGGACGGCGTCGGTGGCGGCCTTCTCGGCCTTGACGCCGGCCTTGTCGGCCGTGCCGCCGGCCCACTGCCCGGCGTGCACCGCGACGGCCTTCTTCCGTACGGTCGTCTCGACGGCCAGGGGCTGGACGCTGAACGCCCCCGCGTCCCAGCGGAGCAGCCCTATGCACGCGCCGGACGCCGCGACGGCCTGAGGAGTGAGCGGGCCCGCGGCCGGAATGCGGTCCGTGTCCACGGCGAGCGGCCGCCCGGCGACGGCGAAGGTGACCGCGTCGCCGTCCTTCCGCGCGGCGTAGCCCTCCATGAAGACGGGCACGGCGATACGCGCGGGGTGCCGGTCGAGCGGGGCGGTGACCGCGTCGGTGGCAGTGGGCAGCGCTACGCGGGCGACGGCGAAGGCGTCGGCCGGCTCGCCCTGCCGGGCGTGCTCGTCGCTCCAGATCAGGTCGCCCCCGGCGGTGACCGGCATACCGTCGAGGTCCATCGAACGGCCCTCGCTGACGGCTTGCAGGAGCGACATGTGCGGGCGGAGCAGCTGCCACAGACCGGCACCGACGACCGTGTCGGGTTTCGGCGCCGACACACTCGCGCGCACCAGACGCGGCACCCCGCCGTCCGCCGGTTCGAACACGGCGTGGACCTGGGCCTGCACGGCGGTCGCGTGTTCCTGAAGGTCGACGCCGAGGGGCAGGAGGCGGCCGGTGGCCTCACCACTCGCGGACGCCTCGGCCGCGCCGGGCACCGTCAGCAGCATCGCGCGGGACCAGAGGTCGGCCCAGCGGCGTGCCGGAACACGTTCCAAGGCCGTGCCCGGACAGGATGCGGCCAGTTCGGCGGCGAAGCCGTCGAGAAGCGTCGCCAGGCGGCGCAGGTCCGGGTCCTTGAGCAGCGCGGAGACAACGTGCGCCGCCCCGGAGACGAGGTCGTGGTCGATGCCCTGCCAGCCGGAACGCGCCACGTCGGACAGCCAGGAGCGGGCGGCGGCCAGCAGGTTGACCGCCTCTTGCCCGCGGGGGGACGCACCAGCCTCCTCGCCGCGCGCCCGGCCGGTCACCTCCTCGGCCCTGACCAGCAGCGCGTCGTGGACGGAGCCGAGCAGTGCGGTGCGGGCAGCGGCGAGCGCGACGAAGTGGTCCTCGCCCGCCGCTCCGGCCGCCGCCTTCCCGGCCGCCTCGGCGGCCCTGGCGGCCAGCGGCGTGCCCGCGACGGCGTGGGCGAGGTCGGCCAGCCCGGCGGGCTGGGGACGGCGCAGACCCGCGACGAGGGCCTGGTCGAAGGCGTCGACGGCGGCCAGCGCTTCGCCGAGCCCGTCGATGGCGTCGGCAAGCAGGCCGGCGGGCTCTTCCACGCTCGGGCCGGGCTCGCTCGACGGCACTCCCGGCGTCGCCGCCCTGGTCGGCGGGAACCACTGCATCTCCGGCAATGGCGCGGTGACCGGCGCCAGTTCAAGGTAGGCCAGGTGGCGCAGGAACCGGCTGAATACGGCGGGCGCGGCAGCCTTGGCGTCCCCCGGCGAGGGCCGTGTGCCGACCATGCCGTCGGTGAGGGACTGCGCGGTCGGCTCTTCGCCGGCGGTCTCGACCCTCAGGTAGCGGGCGACCCGATCGACGCCGTACTGCAGCACCGCCTCCTTGATCAGGGCGCGGATGTGGTTGCAGAACGAGCCCCGCGCGCCGCCGCAGGGCCGGTTGTTGTTGGTGCTACAGGCGTACGCGTACGTACCGGCGGCAACCGACGAAACGTAGACCCGCTCGATGTCCGAGCCGCTGGACACCACCCCCTGCAGACGCCCGTCGGCCAGCTCTACGAACGGAACCTTGGCCAGCTTGCGCGGTCGCGCGGGCGGCACCACCCGCGCCGTACTCGACCTCTCCCAGTCCGACAACGCACCATCTCCTCTGCACCAAGAAGCCAGCCGCGCCACATCGGCGAGGCACGACTGAACATACTTCCGACCACTGACAACGCCGCCCGGGAACGTCCGCTGGCCGGAAGCCGCCCGCCAGACCCGCCGGCGGCACCGCGCCGCTGTGGCAGGCGGCACCGCGTCGTGCGCCAGGGCAGCGTGTGGCGCTTCACCGGTGAAATGGCGCGCCTTTTCCGGACGTTTTCCGAGAAACGGCGTGCTGATGTTGTGATGGGTGTACTCGGTCTGAGCGCGGGGTGATGCGGGCCGAGGGAGTCGTCATGTATTGCAACCGGTGTGGTGCTCAGGTTATCCAAGGCCCGGACGGCGGTTGGTCGTGCAACTGCGGAGCGTCCGGATGACAGAACCCGAATCAAGCCCGGGTAGCGCGGGCACCGGCGACGCGGTCGGGCGGGGGCCGACGTATTTCACGACCGCCCCGTGCCCGCGGTGCCAGACGGCCAACGACGGGCTCAACGGCCGTTTCGCCTGCGACGCCTGCGGCCACGCCTACTCGTTCCACCCACCACCGTGACGATAAGCGGGGATCGGCCCAGGGCTGCGGCCGGGCCGGCCGGGCTTCCGAAACCACCCGTCGCAAATCTGCGGCACTCTGTTGAACAACCGCTGGGCGGGTAGAAGGAAAGCGTGGAGTTCGCAGTGGTGTTGTTGCTCGCCTCGGTACTTGTCGGCGGGCTGGTGGTGTTCATCGTAGAAGCCGGACTGCGCCGCGCGCGGTCCATGACCGCTCGCGACGAACAGGAAATCAACGAACTGCACCGTCGTTACGGTGAGGGACGGTGGTGACACCCGTGAGCCTGTGAGCCGGCCGCGCTGCGCGCCGGTTCGCAGGCTTCCTGTCCGCGCCGCCGCGGTGGTGCGCCTGGCAATAGGCGTCGCGCACCTGCCGATAGCCGGGGACATGGACGGTGTTCAGCAATGACGCCCAGCGGGCCGCATTGGTTTCGATCCGTCGCACGACTTCCTTGCGGGCGGACGGGCCGTCGGCCTCGGCGAGCTGCCGTGCGTGCGTCCACGCCTGTTCCCGCCACATGCGGAACAACTGGCTCGCGGTGTAGCCGGCAATGGGATTCCAGCGCGAGTCGGCCAGGGCGACCACGGGGTCGTAGTTCCGTGCGATCTCTTGGACGGCGGACGCGTAGGCCCGGTCCAGGACTTTCTGGAACCGGTCGTAGTCGGCTTTGCGCGAGGCGCCTCCGGGGCGGGCGAGCCCCAGTGAGGCCAGCACGTAGGGCATATCCCGCTGGATATGGGCGTTGGCGCCGAGCAGAACGTCCTGGCCGGCGTTCACGTCCCCCGTACGCGCCGCGTCGAAGGCCGCTTTCCACGCCTGCGGGACCGCTCCTGCCCCTTGGTCCGCGCGATAGGCGTCCAGGTACAGATTGACGAATCCGGTGTTGAGGTCCCCGGCCAGCCATTCCGGTTCGTCGAAGGAGCCCGGTTTCGCGGCGGCCGCTTCCAACGCGCGTTCCAATTGCACGTAGATGACGGGAAAAGGCGCCCGGTGATCGCAGCCCAGCGCGTCGCGCACCTCGGTCAGGGCGCGGCGGGCTTGCCGGACGCAGCCGGCCACCGGCCCCTCGCAGGCAAGGCGCCGGGCCTCGTCCCTCGGTGGTGGTGCGGCGAGGGCCGGTCCCCCGGCCCATAGCACCGCACCCGCCAACGCCACAGCGGAATACGTGAAGAAAGCATTACGCATACGGGCCACCCCTCCTCGCCGCCCCGTCTGCCGAACGACCCAACCGGCAGAAAGTCACGGCAATATCCGGAAGAGGCCGCGCGTGGCAACGCCGTACGATATCCGCGTCGTACCGGGCACCCTGCGAAAGAACCGGGCCGTGTCCGCACCGGCCCCCACCGCCGGTACGGCCTTCCTCGCCACCGACAGCCCCCGCTAGGAGCACGTCATGTCTTCTCCCGCAACCCGCCCGACCTTCCTCCTCGTTCACGGCGCCTGGCACCGCCCCACGTGCTGGAGCGCTCTGCAGGACGCCCTTGCCGCCGACGGCTGGCAGTCCCGTACGGCCGACCTGCCCAGTGCCGGCCCGCAGAGCACGCCCACCGCCGGTGTCCACGACGACGCCGAGGAAATAACCGCACACCTGCGGCAGACCGAAGGCCCCGTGATCGTCGTCGCCCACTCCTACGGCGGCATCCCGGCCACCCAGGCAGCCGACGACCGGCTCGGCGTCACCCGCATCGTCTACCTCGCGGCCTACATGCCGGAGGAGGGGCAGTCCCTCGCCACCGTCCACGGCGGCCGGAGCGTCAAGCCCGAGGACGAGGACCTCAGTGGCATCGCGCCCATCGTCTTCGACGACCCCCGTACGTCGCTGTATGGGGACCTGCCGGACGACCAGGCCGAGCACGCCCTCGGCGAACTCGTCGACCAGAGCCGGCGGTCGTTCCAGCAGCAGGTGACGCGTGCGGCGTGGCGGACCGTGCCTTCGACCTACGTGATCTGCGAAGGTGACCGGGCGCTGCCGCCCGCGCTGCAGGAGAAGATGTCCGCGCGCGCCTCACACGTCGAACGGCTCGGCACCGGCCACTCCCCCTTCCTGTCCGCCCCCGCCGAACTGGCCGCCCTCCTCGGCAGGATCGCTTCCGCACCTGCCGAGGGCTGACCCGGCCGGGCGGCCCGACCGCTCACGCGCCGGTCGGTACGCCCGCGTTGACGAGGATCTCGCGTGCCGTCAGGGCGGTGCTCTGGGCGGCGGTCAGGCCGGAGGCGGCCAAGTGCGCGTCCACGATGCGCAAACCGGCCCCGTACCCCGCGAAGTCCGGCAGCCCCACGGCCGGTTGCCCCATGCGCCGCGCGGTGGCGTCGCCCAGCACGTAGGCCGTCAAATGCTGCATCCCGGCCACGTCGACGTCGGCGGCGATCTTCTCGTACGCGCCGTCCAGCGCGGCACCGGTCAGCGCCTGCGACCACGGCCCCATGGCCTGCTCACCGCCCAACTCCCGCACGAACGCCTCGGCCAGCCCTTCGGCGACGACGTGCTCCCCGACCGTGACGGTCGTGGGGTCCCAGGTGACGTTGGCGTAGCGCACGTTGTGGTGGAGCTCGTGCGCGGCGGCATAGCCGATCTTTGCCAGGCTGGTCTCGGTGGGCCACATCGTCAGGTGGATCGCGCCGGGAATACCGCCCAGGCCGAAGTAACCGGCGCTCCGCACCGTCAGGTGGTCGTCGTCGGGGTCACCGAGCACCAGGACGACGTGCACCGTGTCGGCGTGCCGGATGCCGGGGACCGCGCCGCTGATCCGCTCCCACGCGGCGCCGAGGGTGTCCTCGATCCGGTTCCACACCGCCGCGTCCCGCATCCGGCGAAGGGCGGGCACGTACCGCGGGTCCTCGCGGTCCAGCCGGAAGCCGCTGCCCTGGCCGCGGTGCATTTCGGTCAGGTCCGTGATGCCCACAGCGGACATCACCCGCTGGACGGGGCCGAGCATGTCCCGTAGGGCGTCGGGCCGTTCCGCCAACGGTCGCTGGAGGATGTCGAGCATGGCGGACGCTGTGTCGTGAACAACTATCTTCATGGTTCGAGACCGTAGGACCTCCCGTTACGTGAGGAGCAAGTCGCATTCAGCGTGGCCGGCGCATGGGCGCCGAGCCGTTCGACGGCGCCCGTCAGGCTCCGCCGTCCCCGAAGACGCCGTCGGCGGCGAAGGCCAGCTTGGCGAAGCGTTCGCCCAAGCGGCGGTGGGTGGCGGCGTCCGGGTGGATCCCGTCGGGCAGCGGCAACTCGGCGGCGTCCGCCTCGCCGTAGAGTTCGCGGCCGTCCAGGTAGTGGATGTTCGGGTCCTCGGCCGCCCGCTGTGCGACGATCCTGGCCAGTTCGTCCCGGATGACGTTCAGGGTGAGTTTCCCGCTCGCCCGCTCGGCCGGGTCGCCCACTGCGCGGAAGCGCAGCTGCCCGTCGCTCATGCCGGAGAAGTCCGGGACGGCGGGGCCGGGCGTGTCCTCGTGGATGGGGCACAGGACGGACGAGACGACCAGCAGCGGTGTCGTGGGGTGGCCTTCCCTGACGGTGTCGAGGAAGCCGTGCACCGCGGGGGTGAAGGCGCGCAGGCGCATCAGGTCGGAGTTGACCAGGTTGATGCCCAGCTTGATGCTGACCAGGTCGGCGGGCGTGTCCCGGAGGGTGCGGGCGGTGAACGGGTCGAGCAGGGCGCCGCCGCCGAAGCCCAGGTTGATCAGTTCCACGCCGCCGAGGGAGGCGGCGAGGGCGGGCCAGGTGGTGGTGGGGCTCGCGGCGTCGGAGCCGTGGCTGATCGAGCTGCCGTGGTGCAGCCACACGCGGCGCCCCGGGTCCGCCGCGCGCTCGACGGGGGCGTCCGTGCGCAGGGAGAGCAGTTCGGTGGTCTCGTTGTGCGGCAGCCAGATTTCGACGTCCTTGCTGCCGTCGGCCAGGCCGGTGAAGCTCACGGTGCCGGGCGGGCCTGGCCGGTGCTCGGCGGTGCCCGCGGTCATGTCGATGGTCAGGGTGTTGCCGCCGGGCACACTGGCCCGGCCGGCCGGGCTGCCGTCGACGAGCAGCTCGTACACGCCGTCCGGGCGCGGCGGGGCGCCCACGTAGACCCGCTTGGTGCGCACCGCTTCCAGTTCGATCGCGGTGGCCCGGGTGCGGAAGGCCAGCCGTACGCCGGAGGGCTGCGACTCGGCCATGGCCAGCTGCCCGTCGGCGTTCTGGGAGCGGGCCCAGGCGGGCAGCCGGTGCGGCAGTACGCCGCGCCCGGTGTGCTCCACTTCGAGGGCGCCGCGGAAGAGGTCCTCGGTGACGGGGGTGGTGATCCAGTCGTGTTCGGTGTGCATTGCGTCAACCTGTCGGTGTAAGTGAGTGGGGTGTCACGCCGCGGGCCAGTTGCGGAGCAGGGCGTCCAGGGCGTCCAGGGTCCGCGACCAGCTCTCCTGGCTGTCGGGGGCGCTGTGGCTGAACCCGCCCGCCAGCTCCAGGCTGACGTAGCCGTGGAAGACGCTGCCCAGCAGCCGGACGGCGTGCGTCTGGTCCGGCTCGGTCAGGTCGTAGCCGCGCAGGATCGCCCGCGTCATCTGTGCGTGTCTGACACCGGCGCTCGCGGCGGCCGTCGCCGGGTCGAGTCGCAGCTGGGCCGCGGCGAAGCGGCCGGGGTGCTCGCGGGCGTAGTCGCGGTAGACGTTCGCGAAGGCGGCCAGGGCGTCCTTGCCGGCCCGCCCGGCGAGGGCGGCGGCGCACCGGTCGGCCATCTCCTCCAGGGCGAGCAGGGCGATCTTGGTCTTGAGGTCCTGGGAGTTCTTCACGTGCGAGTACAGACTCGCGACCTTGACGTCGAACCGCCTGGCGAGCGCCGAGACGGTCACCTGCTCGAAGCCGGTCTCGTCGGCCATCTCCGCACCCGCCCGGGTGAGACGTTCCGTGGTCAGCCCTACGCGTGCCATAACCTTCCCTCCGTTAGCCATAACCTAGTGTGCACTTGCCTAAAGGATTTAGGCAAGTGGGTATGACTTTTAGGGGACCGTATGGGGCCATATGTGGCTGTAGGGGGCCGTACGGGGCTGTAGGCGACAACAGGAGACTGTCAGGGGGCTGTCAGCGGGTGACGGTTCAGGTACGGGACAGCGCCAGGGCCGCCAGGGCCTCAGGGGCGCCGGCCTGCCCCCGGACGCCGGGGAAGGCGTTGACATCCACGATGAGCGGGGCGCCGCCACCCGTGTCGATGACGTCCACCCCGTAGACGTCCAGCGCGAAGACCTCGCCGACCCGGCGCACCAGGGCGGGCCAGCCGGGCGGCAGGTCGTCCAGGGCCAGCGACACGGTGGGGCCCCGCCCTTCGGGGGAGAGTTCGGAACGGCGCAGGGCGGCGAAGACCCGGTCGCCGATCGCCCACAGCTTGTGGTCCCAGCCGCTGTTCGGGGCGAACTCCTGGACCACGACCGGCTCCTGCGGGTGCGTGGCGGCGAGCTCCCCCAGCTGCGTGCCGTTGTCGACGCGGGCCACCAGGTCGTGTTTGCGGCTGTGCCGGCTCTTGACCACCACCGGGCCGGGGAGCCGCGGCCCGCGGGCCAATCGGGCGAGCGTGGCGAAGGTGCGGGTGGCCGCGAACGGCAGGCCCGCGTCCAGGGCGCGTTGCGCCATCACCGTACGGTCCTGGCACAGCGTGGTCGCCGCGGCCGAGTTCACCACCCGGGAGCCGCGCCGTTCCAGGTCGCGGGCGAGGGCCAGGGCCCGTGGCGTACGGGCTTTCAGCAGGTAGACGTCCGCGCCCGGGCCGGGGACGGCCGCGGTGCTTTCCGGGTCCAGCGTCTCCACGTGGTGTTCGGGAGTGAGCAGGGCGGTCGCGGCGGCCAGCAGCGGATGGCCTGGATCGCTCGTGATCAGGCCGATTCTCACGTGCCCTCTCCCGCTGCGGAGAGCTGCGCGGCAGCGCCGTGCTGCGGCAGCGGGCCGGCGGCGGCCGGCAGCGCGGCCGCCGTGAACGGCCGGTCCGCGCGGGCCAGCCCGAGCACGGCGCGCGCCACCCGGGCCACCGCGTCGGGCACCTGGCGGAAGCTGGGGAAGTCGTTCACGTCGACGACCACGGGGCCGTCGGGCCCCAGCAGTACGTCCACGCCGTACAGGTCGAGGCCGTAGACCGCACCGACCTGGTCGACGATCGCGGCCACCTCGGCCGGCAGCGGCACGCGGCGTTCCCGCACGGAGCGCTCCGGGTGCAGCGGGGAGCAGCGTTCGGTGGCGTAGAGCTCGCCGCCGACGCAGTACACCTTGACGTCGATGCCCGAATTGGGCACGTACGGCTGGGCGATGAGCAGGCCCTCACGGGCCAGTTCGGGTACCACCCTGGCAAGTCGGTCCGGCGACGCCACCAGGTGCACGGCCCGCCCCGAGCTGCCGTCGGCGGGCTTGACCACCAACGGGTACTCGGCGGCCGGTATCTCCGCCAGCAGCTCCGGCCGCGCCACGGCGTACGTCGGCGGGATCGGCAGCCCGCGGCCACGGCCGATCGCCGCGGCCAGCGCCTTGTCCCGTACGCGCCGGATGGAGCGGGCGTCGTTGACCGTCGTCATCCCGGCCGAGGCCGCCGCTTCGAGCAAGGTGAGCCCAGGGCCGCCGGACACCGTCTTGAGCACCCACGCGTCGTGGGTCCCCGCCCGCACCGCCTCGGTCATGCGCAGCAGGGAACCGCCCGGCCGCAGCACGTCCACCTGGTGTCCCCAGCTGGTCAGTTGACGGATCACCTCGTTCGGCATGCCGTCGTGCCGGTATTGTTCCTCCACCAGGAAGCAGAGCCTCATCGATCATCCTTGTAATCCGCCGGGCCTGCCCGGCGCGTTGCGAGATCACAGGATGTCATGAGCCGCCGCCGGCGCTCTCCCCGGCGCCGGGTGCCGGGCGCGGGAGCGGCCCCCTGGCGGCCGGCGCGGCACGAGCCCGCATCCGGCGGGCGGATACGGGCTCGTGCGGCGAAGCGGCCGGGTCAGTTGCCGGTCTTGGCTCCGCGGCGGCGCGCGGCGAAGACCGCCCCGGCGCCCAGCAGTACGGCGGCGCCGCCCGCGAGGGCGAGCTGCGGCACGGCGGAGGAGGCACCGGTGCTGGCGAGGCTGCCGCCGGCCGGGGTGGGCTTGGCGGAGGTGTCGTCACCCGCGCCGGGCACCGGCTTGGCGGAGTTGCCGCCCTGCGCCGACTTGCCGGGCTCCTTGCGGTCCTTGTCGTCGACCTTGCCGGGCTTGGCGTCGTCCACCTTGCCGGGCTTGCTGCCGGCGGGGAGCACCTCGAAGTCGTAACGCTTCATGGGGCCGAGCACGCACGGGTTGTACTGGTCGGAGGCGTCGCCCGCGAACAGGGCCAGGGCCTCCTTGGCCGGCACACCGGCCTCGATCGTCATGCGCATCTTCACGTCGGCACGGGAGCCGGGCTTCATGCCCTTGACGGGCTCGGTGTAGGAGTGGCCCTTGGAGTCCAGTTCCTTCCAGCCGGAGCCGTCGGACCACTGCACCTTCATGAAGTGCTGCTGGTCGTTCTTGGCCCGCAGGTTGAAGAAGACCAGCGGGTCCACGTCCAGGGTGCGGTCGGTGTTGTTGGCCACCGTGAAGGAGAAGTCGACCGTGGTTCCGGCCACGACCTTCGAGGGCAGGTTGTCGGCGAGGACGGTCAGGCCCGGGACGCGGATGCATTCCTTGGCGGCGGCGAACGCGTCGTTGGCCGTCTTCTTCGCCTTGCGGGCCTCGTCCAGGGCGCGCTGCGCCTTGCCGAGCTCCCGGAACGCCTCGACCCGGGCGTCGGTCAGCGCGTCCCAGGCCGCCTTGCTTTTGGCGTCCGCCTCCGTCACGGCCTGGGCGGCCTTGCCGGCCGCCGTCTCGGCAGCCGCCAACTCCTTCTGCGCCGCGGCCTTTGCGGCCTCGTCCACGGCCTCGGCCAGCTTGGCCTTGGCGTCCGTGACGGCCTTGTCGGCGGCCGCCTTGCCGGACTTGGCGGCCTCGGCCTCCTTGTCCGCGGCGAGCGCGGCCAACCTGAGCGGGTGGGACCCGCCCTTGTCCATGGCCTTGAGCGTCTCCTCGATCTTCTTGTCCTCGGCTTCCTTGGCCGCGACCGCGCGCTTGTACGCCTCGTCCGCGTCGTCGGCCGCCTTCTTCAGCTCCGCGAAGGTCGGCTTCAGCTGTGTCTGTGCCGAGGGGTTGGCATCGGCCAGAGCCGCGGAACCCGCGGAGAGCAGGACAGCGGGGGTGGTCACGGCGGCGACGGCAGCGGTCGCGAGAACACGACGAAGGTTCACTGAGGCCTTTTCCTGGTCAGAGAGAAAGGGGCCCCGCTCCCTGGCCGCATCGGCGGTGCACACGGGGCGGGCACCTGTGATCGTATGACCGGAATAAGGGCTCGTGGTAGTGAATTGCGTCCGCGGTGAGCGCCCTCATCTGCGACGCCGGTAGGCAATTACGGACATAGGCTCACAGTTGCTCGCCTTACGGCAGGTTTCTCTGTGATCTAGCCGACGGCGATGACCGCCGGGATGTCGGTGCTGCCTGTTACGGTCGCTGACCGTGACCGAAGCGCTGCCCGCATTCCCGTACCACCCCGACCCCGTGGCCACGGGGTCCGTCGTGCGGTCCGACTTCCCCTGTGCCTGCTGCGGCCGGGCCCGCGGCTACGTCTATCCCGGCCCCGTCTACGTCCGGAAGGAAGAGGCCGCCATCGGCACGCTGTGCCCCTGGTGCATCGCCGACGGGTCCGCCGCCGCGCGGTTCGGCGCCGAGTTCACCGGCGACAGCGACGTGCCGGACGGGGCGTGGGAGGCGATCGCCACCAGGACGCCGGGCTATCCCGCCCGGCACAGGGGCTACTGGCTGGCCCACTGCGGCGACGGCGCCGCGTTCATGGGCGCGGTGGGCACGGAGGAACTGGCGCCCTATCCGGACGCCGTCGAGACCCTGCGGCAGGAGGCCGGCGGCTGGGGCTGGTCCCCTGTGGACGTCGAGCACTACCTCAACGTCCTGCACAAGGACCGGCAGCCGACCGCCTACCTCTTCCGGTGCCGCGTCTGCGGTACCCACCTCGCGTACACCGAATACGCGTGAGCCGGCAGGCGTGTTGTGACCGGCCTGCCGGCTGCGATGGTGAAGTGCCTCAGCCCTACGACAGGTTGAGGGGGCCGCTCCAGTAGACGTCGTCGAAGTCGAAGTCACCGACGTTGGGGTTGAACTCGACCTCGGCGCTGTCGGCGGCGTCCGGCGGCAGCGAGAAGGCGTACTTGCCGACGACGGTCTTGCCGGGCTCGACGGAGCCGCTGATGAGCTTCTGCCGGCCGCTTCCGTCGATCACCAGCTCCGCCGAGGTGCCCTTGGCGTCCTTGACGGTCGGCAGTCCCGGCTCGGTCTTGATGCGCTCGGAACTGGTGTTGACCACCGTGACCGTCACCTGGATCGCCTTGTTGCCCTTCGCGTGGCCGAAGACCATGCTGTCCGGGATGAACGTCTCCGGCTTGGCGACCGTGACCTTGAGGCCCTTCTCGAACGTGTAGGTCCGGCCGAACGTGATGTGCCGGGCGTTTTCCTCGGCCGCCTCAGCGGCCTTCTCCTTCTTCTCCTTCTCCGCCTCGGCCGCCGCCGAGGACTTCACCTCTTCGACCCCCGCGCGCACGTCGTCGGCCGCCTTCTTCACCGCCACGACGGTGAAGATGCCGCCGCCGATCGCGGCCAGCAGCCCGATCCCGCCCAGGATCACGCCGGCCAGCGCCAGGCCCCTGTTGCTGACCTGGTCCTTGCGTGCGCGGCTCAGCCCGATGAAGCCGAAGACCAGCGCCAGCACGGCCGGCAGCCAGGACAGCCAGAACAGGATGATGAACATGCCGAGCAGGATGCCGACGATGCCGAGCACCAGGGCCGAGATGCCCAGGCCGTTACGGGGCTGGGGCTGCGGCGCCCAAACCGGCGCCGCCGGGTACGCCGCCGGGTCGGCGGGAGCCGCTCCGGCGGGCGGCGGGCTCCACGGGTTGCGGTCGTCCGGCGCCTGGTCCTCGGGCTTCTGGTCGCCAGGCGGAGTGGACACGGTCATGCACAGTCCTTGAAATAGTCCGAAAGAGACAAGTCGTTGACATTACCAGTCGTTTTACCTGTGCATCACGGTATTTCGGGCAGGCGGCAAGACCGTGATCACACGGAAACATCGGCCCGCCTCCACTGCGCCGGCTCCGGGCGCCGCCGCGCGAAGAGCAGGCGTGCGCCGCCGAGTTCACGGTCCGCGCTCAGTCCGGCTTCGGCCGCGACCGCAGGCGCCGCATCTGGGTGTGACTGAGGTCGCCGACCTGGCGCATGTGCCGGGTGATGGCCTCCAGCTCGTCTTCGGTTGGCCGTCGAGGAGGGCCTGCCAGCCCTGGCCGAGGTCGTCCCACACCTCGGTGACGCGGGCGACGCGGTCCGGTACCGGAGTGACCAGCACCCGGCGGCGGTCCTGCCGGTCGGGGGTGCGGGCCACGTACCCCCCGCGTTCGAGCCGGTCCACCAGCCGGGTGGCCGAGCCCGTGGTCAGACCCGTCAGGTCGGCGATCTGCCGGACGGTGAGCGGCTCGGGCCCGGCCGTCAGCAGGTTCAGGCACTGGACGTCCGTGGGGTGCAGCCCGAGGTGGTCGGCGACGGCCTGGTTGAACAGCACGTACGCCGCCATGTAGCGGCGGGATTCCGCCGACAGCTCCCGGCACAGCCGCGCCCGGCGCGAGTCCGTCACGTGGATCACACTCCAAATCACTGCGCGGCGCAGCGATATCCCCTAGTCTGCTGTGCGGCGCAATAACTGCGCCACGCAGCGATATTACGTCAGGGAGTACCCGCCATGCTTACCGTCGCCGTCACCGGAGCAACCGGAGTCCAGGGCGGAGCCACCGCCCGTGCCCTGCTGGCCGCCGGACACCGCGTACGCGCCCTCACCCGCCACACCGGCGCACCCGCCGCCGACGCCCTGCGCCGCCTCGGCGCGGAGGTCCGGCACGCCGACTTCGACGACCGTGCGTCCCTGGACGCCGCCCTGACCGGCGCCGACTCCCTCTTCGCCGTCACCACCCCGTTCGGCACCGACACCGCGGCCGAGTCCCGACAGGGCAGGGCCCTGGTCGACGCAGCGGCGGCCGCGCGCCTCGGGCACGTCGTCCTCACCTCCGCCGCACACGCCGACCGCGGCACCGGCATTCCGCACTACGAGAGCAAACACCTGGTCGAACGCCATCTGCGCGCGGCCGGCGTGCCCTGGACCGTGATCGCTCCGGCGGCGTTCATGGACAACTACACCAGCGGCTGGACCCTCGACGGGCTGCGCGAGGGCTCGTTCGCCTGGCCCATGCCCGCCGACCGGCCACTGGCGCTCATCCCGGCCGCCGACATCGGCGCGTTCGCCGCGCTGGTCCTCCGGCGCCGCGACGCGTTCGCCGGCCGGCGCGTCGACATCGCCTCCGACACGTGCACGCCGCGCCGGATCGCGCAGGTCCTGACGGTGGCCACCGGCCGGACGATCACCCACCACGAAGTGCCGCTGACCCACGTCAGGGCCAGGTCGGCCGACCTGGCGGCCATGTTCGCGTACTTCGACACCACAGGGCTCGACGTCGACGTGGCCGGGCTGCGCCGCGACCACCCCGAGGTCGGCTGGCACGGCTTCGCCGACTGGGCCGCCACCCAGGACTGGGCCGGCCTCCTGTCCGCCGCGTCTTCGTGATCCCCGCGCCCGGGACACGAACCCCCGGCCGCACCGCACCGCACTCCACCTGCGAACCTTGTCGGGATGGCTGCATGACAAGGAACGACTCGGAACCAGCGCCGCCCGAAGGGCGATGCGCACCGGGCCGGTTCGGTTCCGTGACAACGCTCACGATGTTTCCTCGCCCTGCATGTCGACCGAACGCCTCCCGCGAGGCGTATGGCAGGTGAAGCGAGAGATCCGGGAGTGGCTGTTGACCGTCGAGGAGTTCGAGGAGTTCTACGCCCAGACGGTCGCGCGGCTCACGGGACAGCTGTACGTGATGCTCGGCGACCTGCACGAGGCGCAGGACGTGGTGCAGGAGGCGTTCGTCAGGGGCTGGAGCCGGCGCCGCCAACTGGACCGGGGCGGACAGCCGGAGGCGTGGATCCGCACGGTCGCCTGGCGGCTGGCGGTGAGCCGGTGGCGGTACCTGCGCCGCAGCGCCGACGCGTGGCAGCGCAGCGGTGCGCCACCCCACGTCGAAGGGCCAGGACCGGCGCAGGTCGCGCTGGTCGAGGCGCTGCGCGAACTGCCCGCCCAGCAGCGCCGCACGCTGACCCTGCACTACCTGTGCGATCTCACCGTCGAACAGATCACCAGTGAGACGGGGCTGTCGGCGAGCACGGTCAAGACGCACCTGAGCCGCGGCCGCAAGGCACTCGCTCACCGCCTGCACGACCCGCGTATTGAGGAGGCGCCCGGTGCCTGAAACCCAGGACCCGCTGCGGTCCCTGTTCCAGCAAGCGGCCGGCGCCGGGCAGGACAGCGCCGTGACCGCGCCGGTCGCCCTGATCGCCGCGCGCGGGCGCCGGGCACGCCGGCGGCGCTTCGGCGCGCTGACCGTGATCGCATGCCTGGTCTTCGGCGGCGGCGCCGTTGCCGTCGCCGCGCTCCTGCCCGGCGAACCGGCGCCCGTGGGCCCGGCCGGCACTCCCCCTCCCGGCCGGCCGGCCCCGAAGGGGCTGCCCTCCCCCGCGGCCACCGCCACGGCCACGGCGCCCCGGCTCGACCCGACGCCCCCTGCCACCCCGGAGTCCTCGATCAGCGCCCCCGCCTCGGGCACCACGCACCCCACGGCGACGGAACCTCCCTGATCCGGCCCGCTCCGCAGTGACCCGGCGAAACGCCACCGGGTGATCCAGCGCGCCGCAACCCCCTCATGGAGTCCGTCATGCCTGCTATGCCCTTCGACGTACGCGAACACCCCGGAGACGCGCCCCGCTCCCCGGCAGCGCCCCGGCGCCTGCCGTCCGCCCCGCGGAAAGGCCGGGCGAGCTGGGGCAAGCGCATGGCCTGGCGTCCGAGCCCGGCCGACAGAGACGTCCTCTGGCTGTACCTGCTGACCCGAATATCGATCTGGATCACGGCCTACTGCGCGCGGTGGCTGTTCCCCGGCGATCCCGCGACCCACGACCCCGGCCCCACCCTCGCGCCGTTCCAGCACTGGGACTGGGACCACTTCCTGCACATCGCGCGCGAGGGCTACTTCCCGGACCAGGCCGGGCCGTGGCAGTCCGGCTGGGACAACCGGGAAGCCTTCTTCCCCGGCTTCCCCCTCGTGCTGCGCGCGGTCCACTTCGTCGTGCCGCACTGGGCCCTGGCCGGGCTGCTGGTCTCCTTCGTCTCCGGCGCCGTCGCCGTGCTGGCCCTGGCCCGCATCACCCGGCTCCACCTGCCCGACGCCGGAGCGGGCAAGCGCGCCGTGCTGTTCCTCCTGCTCTCCCCGTGCGCCGTCTTCCTGAGCGTCGGCTACACCGAGGCGCTCTTCCTGGCCCTGGCCCTGCCCGCGTGGCTCGCGGCGCAGCGCCGCAACTGGCCCCTGGCCGCGGTCCTGGCGACCGCGGCCACCGCCGTACGGGTCAGCGGGCTCTTCCTCGCCGCCGCCCTCGCCACCCACTTCCTCCTCACCCTCCGCAGCACCCGGAACCTGCGCCCGCTGCCCTGGCTGGCCCTGCCCGCGCTGCCCCTCGCCCTGTTCAGCTGGTACCTCCACGCCCACACCGGCGACTGGATGGCCTGGAAGAGCGCGCAAGAACGCGGCTGGTACCGCGAATTCCACACGCCGTGGGAAGCCTGGGCCAACACCTGGCACAACGCCTTCGGCCAAGCCCAGAGCACGGGCTACGGCTTCATGTTCCAGGCCGAACTGGCGGCCATGCTCACCGGCCTGGTCCTGCTCGTCGTGCTGGCGCGCAAACGCCGCTGGCCCGAGCTCGTCTACGTCGCACTCAGCCTGTGCGCGCTGGGCACCTCCTACTGGTACACGTCCATTCCCCGCGCCGTCCTCCTGTGGTGGCCGCTGTGGGTCGGCCTGGCCGCCTGGAGCCTGCGCCGCCCGCGCGTAAAAAGCGCGTACCTCTGCCTGGTCGCGCCGCTGAGCATCGTGTTCGCCCTGACCTTCCTGACCGGGCGCTGGACCGGTTGAGCGAGTGGGTGCGGAGCGCTGCTCGTCGAGCGGCGTGCCGTCGCACGGCGCGCCGCCACGATCTTCCGCACCCCCGCCCCCTCCGCCCCGGGCGCCCGGACCGTGCCGGCGAGTGCGATCAGGCACCCAGGGCCAGCAAAAGTCGCAGACCACCTGATCATGAACTAGAACTGTGTTTTGTCCGGTTTTCGCACGTCCACCGAGCGAGCCATCACATGACCGGTCTTCTCGGGATCAGAGAGGAAGTCAATGAGGCCAGACGCCGGGGCGGAGGGCATGCCCCCCGCAGGCTACGCGGACCCAGTGAGTGAATTGGTGCATACGGCTGTCGTGTGTCAGCCGTTGGACGCAGTCGCGCGCCTTGTCGATCTGCTGGAGCGCTCACCCCACGGCAGGTGCGCCGTCGACGAGGCGCTGCGCACGGCCGCGACGGAACTGCCGGTGCACGAGGTGGCGCAGCTGGTGCACCTGCTGTCGCAACCGCCACGGCCGTACGACGGCGCCGACCAGGTGCTGCGCACCGCGGCGGAACAACGGCCCGTCGCGGAGGTGAGCCACCTCATGACGCTGCTGCACCAGCCTCCGCACGCCGCGCGCTCCGGCTCGGAGACGACGCGCACGGTGGCGGGCCGCCGGCCGGTGGAGGAACTCGCGGAACTCATCGACACGCTCGCGGAAGAGCGCGCGAAAGCCACCGCTCACTCGCCTTCCGCCCATGCCGCGGCCCCGGTCGACGGCGATGACGAGCCCGCGTCGCACGGGGCGGCGCGTGGCCTTGGTTCCCTTGCGGTCGCGGACAAGTGGCTCCCGTGGCTGGCGGGCGCGGGAGTGCTGTTGTGCGGCGCGGCCCATTTCCCGATGGGAATCCGCAGCGGTTCTTCGGTGTCCGCGGAGACCGCGGCCATCGGCCTGCCGGCGGTGTGCGCCCTGCTGGCCACCCTGCTGTTCATCAAGAACACGATTCCGCGCCTGGCTGCCGCCGTCGTGCTGTCCGCGGCCGTACTCGCGCAGCACCTGCTGGAAAGCGGCCTGTTCGCCCGCTCGCCCTTCCCGCACCTGCTGCACAACACTTTCCTGCCGCCTCTCCCGGCCTTTGCGGTGACTGGTCTCGCAGTTTTCCTGGCGCTCGCCGCGCTCGCGCGCGCCCTGGCCGCCTCGCGGCACCTGCACGCCGCCGCTCCCCTGCCGATGGTCTGACCACGGGCGGCTCGGCCGCCTGCGCCGCGCGCGGCAGCACGCCGTCAGCCGTCCGCCTGCCGCGTGGCCGCGGGAGCCGCCTTCGCCTTGGCGACCGCGGCCGCCAACTGCTTCTTGACGGGCTCCGGCAGCACGGTGCCCTGAACGCCGTCCACCAGGTCCTGAGCCAGAAGATGCAGCTTGGTGTTGGTGTTCTGGGACGCGGTGACCAGCACGGACCAGGCCTCCTCCGGGTTCAGGCCGAAGGTGGCCATCAATATGCCGCGGGCCAGGTCGATGGCCGGCCGGGTCTGCATGGCGCGCCGCAGCTGGGCCACTTCGGCAGGGAGGTCCCGATGATGGTTCCGGTCGTGGTCTCGGCCGTCTTCCTGGTGGGTGTCCTCGTGTGAACTCCGGCTGGGGGCGGCGGCGCTCGGCGCGTCCGGGCCGTCCGGGGTCGGGTACATGAGCAACTCCCGTGCTCCGGTCAGGTCCAGGAGCCGCTCGACGGCACGGCTGCCCGTCCTGATGACGACGGTCTTGTTCTGCACGAGAGCCCGCAGGCGCAAGCGCAGCAGCATGTTGAGGCCGGAGCAGTCGCAGAACGGCACCCCGTCGAGGTGGAGTTCGACGCCCCGTGCCGAGCGGCTGAGGACGTCGTACAGATCGCGTTCGATCCGCCGGCAGGCGTCCAGATCGAGCTCTCCCCGCACCGCCACGCGCATCCGGTCGCCGTGCGCGAGGACATCGGTCCGCGGCACGCCTGGCGCAGGCTCGGGCATGGCCTTCCTCTCCCGTTCTCGGCTCGCCCGCTTCGGCTCCCAGGCTCGCCCACCACCACTACACGCTAACAAATACATGAAACATAGTACGTGTTTTCTGGTGCGCGAATACCCGATCAGTAGACTTGGAGCATGAACGGAGTGCCCGAGTCGCAAAACGGAGTGCCTGAGCCGCATACCGGATGGACGTTCGTGACCAACCACGCCCGGGTGCTGGCGGCCATCGCCGACAACCACAGCGCCCGCATCCGTGACATCGCCGCTCACTGCCGACTGACCGAACGCGCGGTCCAGAAGATCATTTCCGACCTGGAGCGGGACGGTTACCTCTCCCACACACGGGAGGGCCGCAGCAACACGTACCGGATCGACCCCGGGAAGGTGCTGCGCCACCCGGCCGAAGCGGGCCTGACCGTGGCCGCGTTGCTCTCCCTGCTCGTCCAGGACGAAGCCGACCGCAGCACGGTCCTCGGCGACCAACGCCGACACAGCACGGCCTGACGACGAACTGGCACAGCACGGCCTGAACAACGACAAAAGGGCGGGCCCGGGAACCTCCGTGCGGAGTTTCCTCCGCCGCTGGTGGTCCCGGGCCCGCCCCTATGGGTCAGGCGACCGGCTTACAGCAGGTTGAAGATGTCGTAGCCCCAGCCGATCTTGACCGGCGTGCTGTACGGAGCGCTCGCGTCACCGGTGCCGGAGTACCGGTACAGGTCGCCGCCGGGCGTGCGGGCGACCAGGTCGCTCCTGCCGTCGGAGTCGAGGTCGCCGACGGACAGCAGGCGGTCGTACATGTTCCAGCCGCCGCCGATCTTGGTGCGGGGCTCGAAGGGCGCCTTGTAGTCGCCCGTGCCCTTGTAGAGCCACAGCGTCCCCGCCTTGTCGCGGGCGACGACGTCGGGCTTGCCGTCACCGGTCAGGTCGCCCTGGCCGGCGATCTCGGTGTACTGGTCCCAGTTGGCGCCGATGCGCACCCGGTCGGACACCCGGCCGTCCGGGTAGCCGAGGTACACCCACATCACGCCGGACTTGTCGACGGCCATGAGGTCGGCCTCAGGGGCGCCGCCGAGGTTCCCGGGGGACAGGACCTTGTTGTAGATCTGCCAGCCCCAGCCGATGTCCTTGGTGTGCGCCTC
The DNA here is from genome assembly GCF_044332485.1 of Streptomyces sp. NPDC017056. Taxonomy (NCBI): domain Bacteria; kingdom Bacillati; phylum Actinomycetota; class Actinomycetes; order Kitasatosporales; family Streptomycetaceae; genus Streptomyces; species Streptomyces sp. NPDC017056. The sequence goes on from NZ_JBIRPD010000005.1 coordinate 142,832, forward strand.
CATGTCCTCGGACCAGGTGTAGGTCAGCAGGCCGTCCTTCTGGAAGTTCCACGTGCCGTCGCTGTAGCCGTCCTTGTCGTTGTCGACCTCGGCGACGGCGGCGGCGAAGTCGTAGTTGACGCCGACGTCGTAAGCGGACTTGAAGCCACCGTTGTAGTCCGGGAAGTACAGGCTCAGGTTCCCGGTCTGCTTGTCGACGGCCGTCATCGAGAAGCTGGGCGTCTGCACCTGGCCGGGCGCGGCGACGCGGGGAGCGGCCACCGCACCCTTGGGGGCGTGGGCCCGGTGCTCCGCCTCGGCCTTGGCGCGGGCCTTTTCGGCTCCGGCCGGGTTGCCGGCGGCGGTGGCGGTACCGGCCGTGGCGGCCACCGCGGCAACGAACGCGGTGGCGGCGAGCGCGCGCTTGAACGCGCGACCACGCTTGGCGAAAGTCATGTGAATCCCCCTGAACAGGTCACTGGTTGGTGCGATTGGTCTGGACCGCACCACAGGTTCCCGCAACTTTCTCACAAAGGATTCACAAGCGACGCCGTAAATCCCCCTTGCCCCACGGCTCCCACCGGAGGAGATACACCGGAAGGAGGGCGCAAAACCCGACGTTTCACAGCAAAGAGTGCGGTATCGCAGCTCATGCGCCGACCAGGTACCGAGTCGCCATTGAGCACGACTCTGCCAAGTCCGTCCGGGACGCGATGCCGGAGGAACCGACCCGCCGGGGCCGGGCTTCCAAGCGTCCTCGGCTAGTCCTCCTCGGCCACCTGCCGCACCCTCTTGTTGCGCGCGCCCACGACCAGCGCCGTGGCCGCCCCCGTCACCGCCAACGCCGCCGGGACCATCCAGTCGCGGTTGGCGAAGTGGCCGAGAGCGTGGTCCAGGGAGATCCGGCCGGGGCCCGTGACGCCGAGGGCGGCGGCCGTCAGGCCCAGGAAGGCCGGGTGCTCGTAGCCGCCGCTCTGCGCGAAGAACCCGTTGGGCGTGTGCACGGCGGCGGCGCCCGCCATCGCTCCCGCGGCGCCCGCTCCGGCGGCGGGGGTGGCCAGGCCCAGCGCCAGCAGCACACCGCTGCCGGCCTCCGTGAGCCCCGCGACCGCCGCGTTGGCCTTGCCCGGTACGTAGCCCACGGACTCCATGAACTGACCGGTGCCCTCGACCCCGCCGCCGCCGAACCAGCCGAACAGCTTCTGCGCACCGTGCGCGGCCAGCACCCCGCCGGTGCCCACACGGAGCAGCAGCAGGCCCAGATCTCGTCGGTCGAAACAGGTCACGGTGACTCCCTGAGCACGCGGCTGGAACAGTCCCCTCCGGGTGCCCAGGGTCGCATTCCTGACACGTCACGGGCTCGCTCGCTCGGCCATTCGGGCGACGGTGCGCGGCGGGCCCCGGCACCCGCACCGACCGGGCCCGCGCGGCTCAGTCCCCCGGTTCGAGGACGAAGGGCCGGGTGCGGGTGACGAACCGGAAGCCCCTCTTCTTGAGAATGGGCTCCGAGGTGGGGAGCGCGTCCACCAGCACGTGCGTGCGGCCCCGCGCCCGGGCCTCCCGCAGGCGGGCGGCCACGAGGGCGGTGAACAGCCCGCGCTTGCGATGCGTCGTCCTGGTGCGGCCGCCGGCCAGCTCGGCGAACCCGCTGCCGTCGGGGAAGTGGATGCGCCCGCAGGCCGCCGGCTCGCCGTCCACGTAGGCGACGTACACACTCGTCCCGCCGGGCGCCTCGCGCAGCGTCAGGAGCAGCCGGTGTGCCTCCTCCTCGGCGTTCTCGCGGCCGATCTCGCGGGAGATCTCGGCGTAGTCCCCCAGCCCCTTCTCGTCGTCCACCCGCCTGATCTCGTACGCGGAGGTGCCGAAGGCCGCCAACCGCTCCTCGTCCACGGGCAGTACGAGCACGCTCTCGGTGTCGTCGGCCGCGAAGCCCGCCGCGAGCAGGCGGTCCCCCAGGTCTGCCGGGGTGTCGTACTCGTAGACCTTCCACTCCAGGGTGTAGCCGGCCTCCTTGGCGCGCGCGGCCTCCTCGGCGATTACCGCGTCCAACTCACCGTCCGTACACCGCGAATGGACGATCCGGCATTCGGAGCCGTCGGAGGACAGCTCCCTTACGACGCCGTGCGGGGCCGTCTCGCCGGCGGACCGGCGCAGGGCGTCCAGGCCCTTGAGGATGTCGGCGGTCACTGTACGTACCAGGGCGCGCGTGCCTTGCCGCGCAGGTTCCGCTTCACGGTGCTCCTTCTTCTCGACGCGATTCCGGAACCGCCGTTCGCGTTCCGGTCCGCCGACAACTCTGTTCACCCGTTCCCCATGTTGAGGGAAGGGGATGTGCACCCGGGTTGAACGCGGCTTCCCCGGCCGATGCTTTCTCCGGCAATAACGCAGCGGACAACCCGAGGAGCGCGTATATGCGCCGTGCCCGTCTTCAACACATTGCTACGGCTGCTCTGGCGAGTGCCATGGTAATGGCCGTGTGCGCGGGCTCCGCGCAGGCCGGCCCGCCGGAAATCCCCGCCCGCACGAAGGGGCCCGCCCCGCGGGCCGTCTCGGTGAACACGCACCGGGCAACACTCGAATTCGACACCGACGGCTCCTTCGAGGGCGATGCCGTCTGCCCCGACCGGCGGGCCCGTGCCACCGGTGGCGGGTTCGACCTACAGGACGGCGGCCGGGCTTTCGAGTCGCGCCCGGCCGGTGCCCGTGGCTGGCACGTCACGGCGGACGCGCCCGGAATCGTGTACGTCCGCTGCCTGCTGATCACCTGAGCGAACCGCTCCGCGGCGGCCGCGCCGGGAATTCGGTCGTGCCGAAACGCACCTCACCGTACTGTGACCCGGTTGACCACGGTAGGGAGCGGAGCAGTGGAGCAGTATCAGGGTTGGGCCGACGAGGGATTCGGGGCCGTCGCCGACGCGTTCTCGCGGAACTTCACCGATTTTCCCGAACTCGGGGCGGCGGTCACGGTGTACGTCGGCGGGCGCAAGGTGGCGGACCTGTGGGGCGGGGCCGCCGACGAGAAAACCGGCAGGCCCTGGAAACAGGACACCGTCGTACCGGCCTTCTCCTGTGCCAAGGGCATCGTGAGCCTGTGCGCCCATCTCCTCGCGCAGGAGGGGCGTCTCGACCTCGACGCCCCGGTCGGCCGGTACTGGCCCGAATTCGCGCGGCACGGCAAGGAGGCCGTCACCTGCCGCATGGCCCTCGGGCACCGGGCGGGAATTCCCGCCCTCGACCCGGTGCTCGGCTTCGACGAGATAGCCGCCTGGACTCCGGTGATCCGCGCCATCGAGGAGCAGGAACCGCTGTGGGAGCCCGGTACTTCCTACGAATACCACGGCCACGTCTTCGGCTTTCTCGTGGGCGAGGTCGTCCGGCGCGTCACCGGGCTCACCCCGGGCGCGTACTTCCGCCGCGCCGTGGGCGACCGGCTGGGCCTGCGGGCCTGGCTCGGCCTGCCCGAGGAGGAGATGGCGGGGCGTGCCCGGCTCGTCGAGGCCGCGGGGCGGCCCGCGATGCCGGGACCCGAGCACCTGCTCACCCGCATCGTGACGATGAACGGGGCGCTGGTCTTCCCCGGCCTCGACGTGCCGCACGGCTGGAACGATCCGGCGCTGCTGGGCATGGAGCTGCCGGGAGCGGGCGCCACGGCGTCGGCCGGCGGCCTCGCCGGTCTGTACGCGGCGGCCGCCACGGGCATCGGGGGCCAAGAGCGGCTGCTCACCCGGGACACCGTGACGGACGCGGTCCGCGAGGTGTCCTCCGGCGCGGGGTGGCTGGGCTTCGACGCCGGGGCGCGCTGGGGCTCGGGCTTCCTGCTCGGCTCCCCCGCCTTCCGGCCGATGCTGGGCGAGCGCAGCTTCGGCAACGACGGCGCGGGCGGCCAGTTCGCCTTCGGCGACGACGAGTTCGGGGTGGGGTTCGCGTACCTCGCCAACCGCATGATCGGCCATGGCGACGCCCGCGCCGACCGCCTGGTCGCCGCCGTGCGCACGTGCCTGGACGGCTGACGTACGCGAGCGGGCGCCGGGGAGGCCGTCACGGCTTGAGCACGCCGGCCTCCCGCACGGCGTGGAGGTGGGCGAGGACGCCGAAGGCCGGCCCTGAGGCGAGGACCGTTCCCGTCGCGACCGCCGCCGTCATCGCCGTCATCGCCGCCGCCACTCCCGTCGCCAGGAGCCTCCGGCGGCTGTTGTGCTCGCGGCGCGTCACCATGCTGTTTATCCCTCAACTTGCTTGCGGCAGCTGAGAAGGAGCATCGCCCCCTCGGCCGTGGACATCCGTACACCCGGGCCCGCCGATCATGGCATGATCACGCAGATCCGTTCCGCGAGTCATCGCGACGGTCCCGTTGCCGTGCGGCGCGGCAGGAGGCGACTCCATGCCGCGCACCCCACCCCACGTCCCCAAGGGCCCCCTGTGCACAAGCTCACCAAGCAGGCACTCATACCTGCCTTGACCGCCATCTCCCTGCTCGCCGCCGGCTGTTCGGCAGCCGGCCCCGGCGCCACCGCCGAGCCCGCCGGACCCGGTGGCGGACAACCCGCCGCACCGGCCGCCGAACTGGACTCCGCCGACGGTACCCCCGTCGGCAGCACCACCGCCGACGGGCAGCGGCTGCCCGTCGGCGCGGCCCAGGCCCCGTCCGGCCCGGCCGGCGCGACCGCCGTGGCGCGCCCCGGGCGCGGCCGGCGCCCCGCCCCCCACACCCCGCCGGGCCCCGCCCCGGCCCCCCCCCCCCCCCCGCCCGGGCCCCCCCCCCGCGGCCGCGGCCCCCCCCCCCCCCCCCCCCCCCCCCCCCCCCCCCCCGCGGGGGGCCGGGCCCCCGCCGGGGGGCCCCCCGGCGGCCCCCCCCCCCCCGGCGGGGCGGGGGCGCCCCGCCCCCGCGGCCCAGGCCCCGTCCGGCCCGGCCGGCGCGACCGCCGTGGCGCGCCCGTCGCGCGACGGGCGCCCTGCCCACAAGTCCTCGCTGCGCATCGCGTCGTACGACCAGCACAGCGGGCACGCGGTCATCGCCGGCCCGGCGGACCCCCCGAAGAACCCGCCGGCCACCCCCGCGCCCTCCGCCACCCCCGCGCCCTCCCCCTCCTCCCCCGGGAAGAACTCGGCCGTGGCCGTCGGCGACGTCATCGCGAGCGCGCCCGCTCCCGGCGCCCCCAGCGGCGTGCTGGCCAAGGTCACCAAGGTGCTGGGCACGACGCGCGAGGGGACCGAGGTCAACACCGCCCCGGCCACGCTCGACGCGCTGCTGGGCAAGGGCAAGGCCGACGGGAAGGTGCCCGTCGACCCGGCGGGGGTTTCCGTGGAACCGCTGGTCAAGGGCGTAAAGGTCTCCTGGGCGAAGAACGGCGGGCGCCGTTTTGGGCCCCATGGCGCTGCGCTGCCGCTGGGCAGCCTGCGCCTCGACGTCGGCGCGTCGGTCGCCACCGCCGAAGGCGCCCCGGCGAGCGCCGCCGCCTCGGTCGCCGGCTTCGTCCAGCTCTCCCCCACGGTGGAGTTCGCCTACGACGGCAGCCGGCCGCACGCGAAGTCCGGCACCGGGGCGGGCACCGGCACGGCCCCCGGCGGCGCGTTCATCGGGCTGTCCGGCGACTGGTCCTCCCAGTGGCAGTTCAAGGGGCAGGCCGCGGCCTCGACCGGGGACAAGCCGCTGCGGACGCCGTTCGCCAAGCTCCACGCCGACCCGGTCGTCCAGGTCGGCCCGGTGCCGGTCGTCGTCAACCTCGATCTCACCTGCTACCTCACGGTGGCGGCCGACGGCCGGATCAGCGTGGACGTCAAGCAGGACCTCAAGGGCGGCTTCCGGGTCGGCGGCAGCTACTCGTGGGCCAAGGGCTGGCAGCCGGTCAGCGAGTCGGGGCTGACCTCCACCCCGGTCCGGGCCGGCGTCACGGCGGCCGGCCGGGTAAAGGCGGCACTCGGCGCCGAGGCGAGCGTCGGGCTGTACGGGATGGCCGGCGTGAGCGCCGACATCGCGCCGTACCTGCGTGGCGAGGGCAGCGCCGTGGCCACCGGTTCGTCCGACGGGAAGGGCTCGGCCTCGGCCGACTGGAAGGTCTTCGGCGGGCTGGACCTGTCGGGTGCGCTCCAGGCCCAGCTGACGGTCTTCGGCACGCCGCTGTTCCAGAAGCGCGTTCCCCTGGGCGCCCTGCACCGGGAGTGGAAGCTCGCGGCCGGCCACCTGTCGTACCCGGCCGGACAGCCGCACGCCGGCTGACACCGGTACGGCCGCCCGTCCCGGCGCCGCCCCGCGACGACGCCGGTATCGAAACCGGACCGCCGGAGCGGCCCCGGGCGCGCCGGCTGCATAGAATCTGCTCTCATGTCGAAGCCTGACGAGTTGCTCGTTGACCTCGCCGCCATGGTGGAGTCCGGGCACAGCAATCAGATGTCCCTGACCGTGATCACCGGAGGCTCTGTGATCACCGGGCGGCTGGCCCCCGAAGCCGTGTGGCGGCAGCGCGTATCGGAAATCCTGACGGACTCGGAGCGCCTGCGCGAGTTCGCCGGTGTCTTCACGTCCTCCGAGCGCAAGGAGGGGCCGCCCACACACCTGCACTTCCACGTCGCCCGGATCCTGCAGGGCTCCATCGGGATCCCGGAGACGGGCGGGATGTACCGCGTCTCGATCGAGGACGTCAGCGGCTGGACCGTGGGCGACTTCAGCTACTCCGAGAACTGAGGGACCGTGCCGCGGCGGCGGCACTCTTTCTGGGCCCGGCCGGCGGACACCGGCCGGGCCTTTTCGTTCGCAACTGATCACTTTTCGTGATGAGTGTGTGCGCGGATCGGCCGTTGGCCGGTGCCCGCGACCGCGATGGGGTGGTCGCGTACCGCACCGCAGAGCGCAGAGCGAGCGAGGAACCGTGATGTCGCATCCGTACCTGAAGGTCAACGGCACCACCCTGTACTACGAAGACCACCGGGAGGGCGAAGGGCGGCACGGCGGGCCGCCCCTGCTGTTCCTGCACGGGTGGGGCACCAGCGGCCGGGTCTGGGGCGGCCAGCTGCCGGAGTTCGCCCGGGACCACCGGGTCGTCACCGTCGACTGGCGCGGCTGCGGCCGGTCGGCCAGGCCCGCGCAAGGCAACACCGTCGCCGGCGTCGTCGCCGACCTCGCCGCGCTCGTCGAGGCGCTGGACCTGCGCCGGCCGGTCGTCGTCGGCTCGTCGATAGGCGCCGCCTTCGCGACCGAGCTGGCCGCGCGCCACCCCGGCCGCACCGCCGGCGTGGTCTCGGTGAGCGGGCCCGCGTACTGGCCGTCCCAGGGTGCGGTGCCGATCCGGGAGCTGTGCGAGGGGCTGCGCGAGGACCGGGCCGGTTGCCTGGCACGGTGGGTGCCCGCCTGGTTCGCGCCCGGCGCCTCCCCCGCGCTGGTGGACTGGACCGTCCGTCAGGTGCTCGACTCGGGCGTCTTCATCGACGACCACTTCCCGCCGCTGGCCGCGTACGACCCGCGTCCGTTGCTGCCCGGCCTGACGGTTCCGGTCCACTACCTGCACGGTGAGCTGGACACCGAAATCCCGCTCGACGTCGCGCGGACGTGTGCCGCGCTCACGCCCGGCGCCCGGGTCACCACCCTCGCCGGCGCCGGCCACCTGCCGCACCAGGAGCGCCCGGCCGTGTTCAACGCCGCGCTGCGGGACGCGCTCGCCGCCATGGCACCGGCAGACTGACCGCCGGCGGGCCCCGCGGTGCAGCCAAGCGGTGCGGCCAAGTGGTGCTGACACCACTCGTGTTCGGGGGGAAACCCCTAGTGAAGTGCGGATGCCTGTGCCTCTAGCGTCTGACGGTGTGGAACACATACCGAAGAGAGCACAGAGACTTCCCGCCGGAAAGCACCGGTCGGCGTGGCGCGCGACGGCCCTCGCCGTGGCCTCCGCGGTGTTGGCCGTCGCCGCCCCCGCGGCCGACGCGGCGGCCCGCCCGGCCGCGCCGGCCGGCTGTGACGCGGTGCGCGACGCGCTCACCGCGTCCCTGGACACGCTCGTCACCCGCCACGGGATACCGGGCGCGGCCGCGGAGACGGCCGACCCGCGCTGCGGCCGGCTGACCACCGCCCGCGGCGTCGCCGACCTGCGCACCGGGCGCCCGATGCGCGCCGCCGACCGGCTGCGGATCGGCAGTGTGACCAAGACCTTCACCGCGACGGTCGTCGTGCAGCTCGCCGCCGAGGGCCGCATCGGGCTGGACGCCCCGGTCGAGCGCTACCTGCCCGGGCTGATCCGGGGCAACGGCCACGACGGCCGCACGATCACTGTACGACAGCTGCTCCAGCACACCAGCGGCCTGCCCGACTACACCGAAGCTCTCGTCCAACTCCCCCTGGAAAAGTGGAGGTTCAAGCACGCCGAGCCCCGCGAGCTGATCGCCACCGCGCTCGCGATGCCCCGGCCGGACAAGCCGTGGCACTACGCGACCACCAACTACCTCATCGCCGGGCTCATCGTCGAGAAGATCACCGGGCACGGCATCGAGGCAGAGGTGAACCGCCGGATCGTCAAGCCGCTCGGCCTGCGCGACACCTACTGGCCCGGTGACGACACGGGCATCGAAGGGCCGCACTCGCACAGCTACTTCACCGACTCCGACCAGGGCGGAACCGGCGGCTCGCCGCTGGTCGACGGCACCGCCTGGAACATGACCTTCGGCGGCGCGGGCGGCGCGCTGATCTCCACGCCCGCCGACGTGAACCGCTTCTACCAGGCCCTGCTGGGCGGGAAACTGGTGCCCGCACGCTGGCTCGCCGAGATGAAGCGCACCGTCGCCGCCGACCCGGAGCGGCTGTGGCCCGGCGCCCGGTACGGACTCGGCCTGATCGCCACGCCCCTGGAGTGCGGCGGCCGGTGGTGGGGGCACGCCGGCACGGTCCCCGGCGGGCACCGTGCGCTGGGCGCCGTCGGCCCGGACGGCCGCGGCGTCTCCCTCGCCCTCACCGCGGTGCCGTCCGGCGAGGAGGCCGCGAAAGACTTCCGCGCGGCCGTGGACACCGCCTTGTGCACCACCGACCGCAAGCACCGGACCAAGGAGACCACGTGATAGCCCCCCGCCCGGCCGTGCGCCGTGCCGCGGCCGCCGGCCTCGCCCTCGCCGCCTGTCTCACCGTCTCCCCCGCCGTGGCCTCGGCGGCGACGGACCGGAACGCCACCGGACTCGACCGCTACTACCGGCAGCACCTCGCCTGGGGCACCTGCGTCAAGGGCCCCGACGACACTATGGGCCGTGACCTGGAGAAGGCCGGCGTCCAGTGCGCGGACGTGACCGTGCCGCTCGACTACGCCGCTCCGGGCGGCCGTACCATCACCGTCGCGATCTCCCGCCTCAAGGCCACCGACACCCGCCACCGCATCGGCGCGATCCTGCTCAACAACGGCGGCCCCGGCGGCACGGCCATCGACAGCCCTCCCGCGATACGCCAGGCGATGAAGAACGTCGGACCGCGCTACGACATCGTCGGCTTCGACCCGCGCTTCACCGGCCGCAGCACCCCGCTGGACTGCGGCTGGCCCGTCGGCACCAACATCCTGTCGGCCGGCCTCAGCCGTGCGAGCTTCGAGCGCCAGGTCGCCTTCCAGAAGAACCTGGCCGACAAGTGCCGCACCACCAACGCGTCGGTGCTGCCGCACGTCACCACCCGCAACACGGCCCGCGACATGGACGTCATCAGGGGCGCGCTGGGCGAGCGGAAGATCTCCTACCTGGGCTACTCGTACGGCAGCTACCTGGGCACCGTCTACACGCAGCTGTTCCCCGGTCGCTACGACCGGGTGGTGCTCGACGGCGCCCTCGCCCCGGACGACTACACCCCTCGGCCGCTGCGAAACGCACTACGGGAGAACGAGCAGGCGCTGTCCGCCTGGGCCGACTGGGCGGCGCGCCGTGACGGCACCTACGGGCTCGGCCGCACCCGTGCCGAGGTGCTCGCCACCATCGGCCGGATCGTCACGGCGTCCGCGCGCCACCCGCTGACCGTCGGCACCGGCCAGGAGAGTTTCCGGCTCGACGACACGCAGGTGCCATTGCTGCTCTTCGTCGCGATCGCCGACGACACCGACCCGGCACGTGCGCAGCTCGGCGAGCAGCTCGTCGTGCTCCGCAAGGCCGCGGCCGGTCAGCCGACCCGCCTGTCGCCGCAGTTCGCCGCCCTGCTGCGGCTCATGCTGACCGGCGAGCACTCCGGTGAGGCGCAGAGCGCGTTCCTCTGCGGCGACAAGCCGGCCCCGCGCGACCCCGAGAGCTACTGGCGGGACTTCCAGCGGAGCCGCGCGAAGCACCCGCTGCTCGGCCCGCTGGTCAACAACATCGGGCCGTGCGCCTTCTGGGACCGGCCGCGTGAGGAACCCACCCGGGTACGGCACGACGCCCCCGCGCTGATCGTGGCCGCCACCGGCGACCCGTGCACCACGTACCGCAGCAGCCTCGACCTGCACGGCCTCCTGCCGAGCTCCAAGCTGCTCACCCTCAAGGGCGCCAACCGCCACGCCCTCTACGGCCAATACGGCAACTCCTGCGTGGACGCCAAGGTCAACCGGTACCTGGCCACCGGCGAACTGCCGGCGGGCGACGAGACCTGCGTCAAGCAGGGCGGCTAGGACCGTACGGGGAGCGGTGGTTCACCGGGAGGCGCCGCTCCCCACCGACGGCAGGTAGCGCGGCGCCCGCCAGGCGTCCAGCCGGCGTTCCACCGCGGCTCCCAGCGACAGCAGCTTGCCGTCCTGGTGGTTTCCGGCCATCAAGAGGAGGCCCACAGGCAGTTCGCCCACAAATCCTGCGGGCACCGACAGTGACGGGTAGCCGGCCACCGCCGCGGGGGTGGAGGACGGGATCACGTCGTTGTCGCCCCGGGCGCAGTCCGTCGTCCAGGCGGGCGGGTTCGTCGGCGCGGCGATGGCGTCCAGGTGGTGGGCGGCCAGGGTCTCGTCGATGGACCGCCGGGAGAGGTCCTTGAGTTCGGCGCGCATGGCCAGGTACTTGGGGTCGGTCGTGGGAGGCGCGGCGAGGGCCTGCTCGAACAGTTCCTGACCGGCGAAACAGGTCTGCTCGGCCGGGTGGGTGCGGTTGAACTCGATCAGTCCGGCGAGGTCTTTGGGACCCTTGCGGGTGGCGAGGTAGGCGTCGATGTCCCGGTGGAACTCGCTGAGCAGCGCCGGGAATTCGAGTTCCGCGAGCCGCTCCTGGTACGGGGGCGTCACCTCGACGACCTCGGCTCCCGCCTTGCGCAGCCGCGCCGCCGTACGGGTCATCAGGGCGTCCACCTCGGCGCCGAGCGAGGGCAGCCGCCACAGGCCGATCCGTTTGCCGCGCAGGCCGTGGGGGTTCCGCGGCCCGTCCGTGGGCCCGGAGGCGCCGGGCCAGGTGGTTTTCCCGCCGCTGAGCACCGAGAGGGTGAGCGCGACATCGGTGACGTTGCGCGCCATGGGGCCCGCGGTGTCCTGCTCGGCGGAGATCGGCACGACGCCGGCTCCGCTGACGAGTCCAAGGCTCGGTTTGTGGCCGGCCACGCCGTTCATCCCGGCGGGGCACACGATCGAGCCGTCCGTCTCGGTACCGATCGCCACCTGCGACAACGACGCGGCGAGCGCGGCGGCCGACCCGGCGGACGACCCGCACGGGTTGTGGTCCAGTACGTACGGGTTGTGGGTCTGGCCGCCCACCGCCGACCAGCCCGACGTCGGCTTCGTCGAGCGGAAGTTCGCCCACTCCGACAGGTTGGTCTTGCCGAGGATCACCGCGCCCGCCTCCCGCAGCCGGGTCACCAGGGCGGCGTCGGTGTCCGGCGGGCTGCCGGCCAGGGCCAGCGACCCGGCCGTCGTGGGCAGGCCGCGGGTGTCCACGTTGTCCTTGAGCAGGACGGGTATCCCGTCGAGCGGGCCCAGGGTGTCGCCGCGCCGGTGCCGGGCGTCGCTGGCGGCCGCCTGGCGCAGGGCCGTCGGGTCGGTGCGCAGCACCGCGTTGATCTTGGGGTTGACCGTCTCGATGCGGCTCAGATAGGCGCGGGTCAGCGCGGCGGAGGTCAGCGAGCCGCCCGCCATGCGGGCCTGGAGCTGCGGAATCGTCACGGTGTCGAGATCGACTCCCGGCAGCGGGGACGGCCCGGCCGCCGGCGGTGGACTGCCGGCGCCGGACCGGCCGGCTTCCGCGTGCGGAGGGGCGGTGCCCGTGACGAGGGTCCCCGTGACCAGAGCGGCGATCAGTGTGGCTACTCTCTTTTTCACCATGGGAAGTAGCGCACTACACGCGGCTCTTCCGACGCAAGGGTGTCGGGCGGGCGCTTCCCCGTCTCAGACAAGCGTGCGGCGCACACACTCGGTGACCACACCCCGCAGGCTGCCGGTGCTGCGCAGCAGGTCCCGCTGGACCCGGGCGCCGTTGCCCGTTTTCAGCAGGGCGGTCAGCGCCTCCTGTGTGGGCAGGACGTCTCCGGTGTCCTCCAAGGCGTCGCGTACGTGGTCGAACAGGGCCCGCACCACGGCCTCGGCCGGCGCCGGGCGCATCGTGGCAGGGTGGATCAGCTGCCCCTCCAGCCCCGACCTGGCCGCCCGCCACGTCGCCAGGCGCAGCATCGCCACGCTGTGGCGCGCGGGCGGCTCGCCGTCGCGCCACTGCCGTACCGCCGTCTCCACCAGGCCCCGGGCCAAGGCCGCCAGCAGGACCGTGGTGGAGGCGTCCAGGCAGACGTCGGCGACCCGGATCTCGACGGTGGGGTAGTTGTAGGACAGCCGGGCGTCGAAGTAGACCATGCCCTCGTCCTTGAGCACGCCGCTGGCCGTCATCTCGCCCACCTGCTCGTGGTACCGGTCGGCCGAGCCGAACACCTCGACGGGGCCGGCCGAGGGCCACCGCCCCCACACCCGGTTGCGGTAGCTGCCGTACTCGCTGTCCGCGCCCTGCCAGTACGGCGAGTTCGCGCTCATCGCCAGCAGCACGGACATCCACGGCCGCATCCGGTCGAGCACCGCCACGCCCTCTTCGTCCGACTCCACCGACACGTGGATGTGGCAGCCGCACGTCAGCTGCTCCTGGACCGTGAGGCCGTAGTGCTCGGCGAGCCACCGGTGGCGCTCGCCGGTGCCGATGGCCGGGTCGGCGGCCAGCGGCGAGGTGGCCAGGGCGGCGACCGACGCGCCCAGGCCCTCGGCGTGGCGGGCCGCCTCCGCCCGCCACCGCCGGATCTCCTGGTCCAGATCGCCCATGTCGGTCTGCGGCCGGGTGGCGAACTCCAGCTGCTGCCGGTGCAGCTCGCTCTCGAACATCTCCTCGTTGCCCCACGGGTCCCGCGAGGCCGCCGCGAGGACCGCGGCCGACAGGGCACGGGGGTCCCCTGTCCGGGCGTCCACCAGCAGCAATTCCTCCTCCACACCCACACTGCGCACGCCGTCCGCCCTTTCTTTGCCTCTTGGATTCCGCTCACGTACCCCGCCGTGGCCCCTTCACCCGCTACGACGCGTCTTCGGAGTCCCACAGCTCGGTACGGCACGCTCCGACCAGGGCGCCGACGCGATCCAGGACGGCGTCGGCGGGCCGCGGGCCGAGCCGGCGGCCGTCGCGCAGGCGCAGTGCCACCTGCCCGGCGGCTGCTTCCCTGGCGCCGACGACCGCTTGGTACGGCACGAGGCGGGCCTCCCGGACGCGGGCGCCCAGGCTGCCGCGTTCCGGCCCGTCGAGCCGGGCGCGCAGCCCGCGTTCCGCGCAGCTTTCGGCGAACGCCTCGGCGGCCGGCACCTGTGCGTCGGAGACCGGGAGGACCGCCAGCTGGGTGGGGGCGAGCCAGGCAGGGAAGGCGCCGCCGTGCTGTTCGACCAGGTGGGCGACGGCCCGTTCGACGCTGCCGATGATGCTGCGGTGCAGCATGACGGGGCGGTGCCTGGCGCCGTCCGGGCCGATGTAGTGCAGGTCGAACCGCTCGGGCTGGTGGAAGTCGACCTGGACGGTGGAGAGGGTGGACTCCCGGCCCGCGCTGTCGGTGACCTGGACGTCGATCTTGGGGCCGTAGAACGCCGCCTCGCCTTCGGCCGCCTCGTAGGGCAGTCCGGCGCGGTCGAGGACCTCGCTCAGCACGGCGGTGGACCGTTCCCACAGGCCGGGCGCCGCGACGTACTTCCCGCCGGGGCCCGGGAGGGAGAGCCGGTAGCGGGACGGGCGGATGCCGAGCGCCTCGTACGCCTGGCGGATCATGTCCAGGGCGGCCTGTGCCTCCTCGGCGACCTGGCCGGGGGTGCAGAAGATGTGTGCGTCGTTGAGCTGGATGGCCCGGACGCGGCCCAGGCCGCCGAGCACGCCCGAGAGTTCGGCACGGTACATGCCGCCCAGCTCGGCCATGCGCAGGGGCAGCTCGCGGTGGCTGTGGGAGCGGGAGCGGTAGATCACCGCGTGGTGGGGGCACAGGCTCGGGCGCAGCACGACCTGCTCGCCGCCGAGGTCCATCGGCGGGAACATGTCCGCGCCGTAGTGCGACCAGTGCCCGGAGATCTCGTACAGCTCCCGTTTGCCGAGCACCGGGGAGTACACGTGCCGGTATCCCGCCCGGCGCTCGGCGTCGCGGACGTACTCCTCCAGGGTGTGCCGCACGGTCGCGCCGTCGGGCAGCCAGTACGGCAGCCCGGAGCCGATCAGCGGGTCGGTGCCGAACAGGCCCAGTTCCCGGCCGAGCTTGCGGTGGTCGTACATGGTGGTCTCCTCGCGGACATCGGGCGAGTGACTCCCATGGCGAAGCCCCGGGGCACTCGCCCCGGGGCTTCGACTAGGACATCGGTCAGCGCGCCGGGACTCTCTCCGGCGTCGTCGTCATTCCGGCGCGCTTCATGCCGGGGACCGTAGCAGAGGTGTTCCTGCCCGCGAGAGGCATTTTTCCTAGGAGACCGTCACCGGTTCCTGCCATTCGATGCGGTGACCGGCCAGCCAGCCGGGGGTTCCCGGGCGGCCGCGGGCCAGCAGGCGGGGCATCATGGCGTCCCGCAGGGCCCCCTTGAGGCGGGAGGGCATCTTGTCGTCGCCCATGCGGGCGCTCATCGCCACGACGCGCTCGACGCGTTCCCTGCGCAGCCCTTCGTACGCCGTCAGTGCCCGGGGAATGCCGGGGATGTCGCGCAGGCACTTGGCGAGGACCACGCTGTCCTCCAGGGCCATGGAGCCGCCCTGGCCGGCGTGTGCGGCCGCGTGTGCGGCGTCCCCGATGACGACCATCGACCCGTTGTGCCAGACGGGGAGGGCGGGCAGGTCGTAGGTGTTGCTGCTGATCATGGTGTTGCCGGTGGCGGCGACGAGGTCGGCGGCGGGGGTCCGGTCCTGGGCGAAGAGGGCGAGCAGCCGCTCCCGCCACTGGTCGGACGTGGTGCCGGTGATCTCGGCCCTGGACAGTTCGGGGCCCGGCATGTTGACGAACCACCAGGTCTCGCCGTCCGGGGCGGTGGTGTAGCCGACGAAGGACCGCTTGCCGTAGATCATGCGGTAGCCGTCGGGCGAGGCCGGGGCGGTGCTGTCGCGGGTGTACCCGAAGACGGTGTTCAGGCCGGTGTAGCGGGGTTCCGGCGCATCGGGGTCGATGACCCGGCGGGTGGTGGAGCGCAGCCCGTCGGCCCCGATGAGGAGGTCGCCTTCGGCGGTGCTGCCGTCGGCGAACGAGGCCACGACCCGGCCGCCGGCGGTGGTCGTGGCTCCGGTGAACCGCTTGCCGTGTACGACGTCGATGCCGCGCCTGGCCGCCTCCTCGTACAGCACCCGGTACAGGCTCGCGCGGCGCAGCGTGCGCGGGGTCGCTCCGCCGGGCCGCCCGTCGCCCATGGGGACGTGGCCGAGCTCGCGGCCCGAACTGCTCGTGAAGTCCACGCCGGCGGCGGCGAAGGAACGGTCGAGCACGGGCTCCAGGGCGTCGATCGCCCGCAGCGCGTCCAGGCCGTTCTCCATGAGGGTGACGAAGGCACCGGCCTCGTCGGCGGCGGCGTCGTACGCCTCGTGGACGACGGACCGGATGCCCGCCTTGTGCAGGGCCATCGCGGTGGCCGGACCCGCGATGCCGCCGCCGATGATCAGGGCTGTGGTCATGCTGTCGCTCCTTCGTGCTGCCCGCGGGTGCGGTGCGGACCGCCGGTCACTTGACGCCCACGACCAGCGAGCGGGGGCCCGGCAGCGGCTGGACCCGGCAGTCGCGGAAGCCGGCCTCCGTCAGCCAGCCGATGCCGTCGGCGCCCGTGTAGTCGAAGCCGCCCGGGCTCTGGACGAGCATGTGCAGGCTCATCAGCAGGCCGAAGGTGTTGTGCCGGCGCTCGTCGTCGATCAGCGCGTCGGCGATCACCACGGCGCCGCCCTCGGGCAGCGCGTCGTACGCCTTGCGCAGCAGCATCCGCTTGGTCTCCAGGTCCCAGTCGTGCAGGATCTGGCTGAAGACGAGCACGTCGGCGCGGGGCAGTTCGTCGGTGAGGAAGCTGCCGGGGCGGAAGGCCATCCGGTCGCCGAGCCCGGCGGCGGCCACCGTCTCGTCCACGGTGGGGCCGACCGGCGGCAGGTCGAAGCCGGTCCCGGTGAGGTGGGGGTGGGCGCGCAGGACGTGCGAGAGCAGGGCGCCTTCGGAGCAGCCGATGTCGGCCACGGTGCGGTACCGGCCCCAGTCGAACGCTTCGGCCAGCGCCGTGATGGTCGGCAGCGAACCGCTCGTCATCGCCCGCTGGAACCGGCGCAGCCGCTCCGGGTCGGCGTACAGCTCCGCGAACGGGTCGGTGCCGTCCTCGGGCACGTTGGTCTGCGGCTCGCCGGTGCGCAGCGCCTCGGTCAGCCGGCCCCAGGGTTCGTAGTCGTGCTCGCTGACGAACTCCAGGATGGCGCCGGCGTAGTGCTCCGGCTTTCCCCGGTCGAGGACGGCGCCGGCGGCCGCGGTGTTGCGGTAGCGGCCCGCCTCGCGGTCGAGGAGGTCCATCGAGACCAGGGCGTCGAAGAAGTCGAGGGCGCCGCGCGGGTGGATGCCGATGCGGGTACGCAGTTCCTCGGCGTCCAGGGGGCGGTCCGCGCGGGCCAGCTCGGTGAAGACGCCAAGTTCGCAGGCCGACATGAGCACCTTGGAGTGCCAGAAGCCCAGGCCGGTCTGGAGGATACGGCCCACCGGGTCGGCGTCGGCGGGCGGTTCCAGCAGGTTGCGTACCTGGGCCGAGTCGAAGTGGTCCTCGAAGTGCGTGGCCTTGCCGTCGGCTATGCGCCAGGAGTGCACGAACTTCACGGTGCCGCTGACGCCGCTGCGTGCGCCGCGCATGTGGTGGGTGCCGAAGACCGCGATCCGGTCGCCCGACCCGACGAACTCCTCGGGCTCGGGGCGCATCTCGCTGAACACCCCCGGTACACGGGCCATGAACTCCCGGACCTCGCGGTGGCCCTTCTTGGTCCCGCCGAGCCCGTAGGCGTCCATGCCGTCGGGGTGGGTCCACAGGATGTCGGGTGCGAAGAACGCGAGGACGCCGTCGAGGTCGCGGCGGTGGAACGCGGCGTAGGCGGAGCGGATCAGGTCGGTGCTCGTGGGCATGTCTGCGTTTCCTCCAGGGGCCGTGGTCACGACAGCGGGGTGCCGGTGTCGAGCTGCGGGAAGTGGGCCGCGAGGGCGCGGCGGACACCGGTGCGCCAGTCGACGCGGCAGTCGCCGATGAGGGCCCGGCGCCGGGTGTTGTCGTAGGCGTACGTCTCGCGGGTCACCTCGGCCTCGGTGAAGCCGACCGGTGTCCCGGTCACTTCCGAGACGTACGCCATCAGGTCCTTGATGCCCACGGCCTCGTCGCCGCCCCAGTTCACCACCTGCGCGGGCACGCCTGCCGCGCCCCACAGCAGCGGCACCTGGCGGGTGATGTCGTCGGTGTGGATCGGGCTGCACAGGTGCTGTCCGCCGCGGGGCACCTCGATGGGGCGGCCGGCCAGCATCTGCCGGTAGAAGAGCACCGGTACGCCGCCGTGGCCGTACGGGCCGTAGGCCACGTTGAGGCGGGCGATGGTCGTGGGCAGGCCCAGCGTCGCCGCGAAGGCCCGCACCGTGCCCTCGGTGGCGAGTTTGCCCACGGGGTAGGTGGGCAGCCAGGGCGCCCGGCCGCCCAGCGGGTCGGTCTCGGTGTAGTGGTGGCCGAGGCCCTGGGAGGCGTAGACCGCGCCGGTGGAGACGAAGAGGAAGGACTCGGCGCGGCGGCAGTGTGTCATCAGGCGGCCGGTGGCGACGGAGTTGACGGCCACCGCGTCCTCGAAGTCGGTGCCGTCGCCGCGGTGTACGGCCGAGTGCAGGACGTGGGTGAAGTCGTCCGGCAGGCCGCCGAGGCCGTCCGTTGCCATGTCCCAGCGCCTGGTGTGCATGCCTTGTGCGCTCAGCTCGCGTTCGGCCGTGGCGTCGCCGAACCGGCCCAGGCACCACACCTCGTTGTCCTTGGCCAGGGCCTCGGCCACCGGCCTGGCCACCTGGCCGGTGGCTCCGGTGATCAGGATTTTCTTTCCCGCCAGCACGGGTTCTCCTTCGCTGTCGTCGCTTGGCACGAGTGCTTGGGTGGGCGGGTCAGTTGCCGTCCAGCGCCTGGTCCAGTTCCCGGCGCAGGATGTCCTGGAAGGCGGCGACGTGCCGGTGTCCCATCAGCGTGTAGTGCTCGCCGGGTACGTCGATGTACTTCACCGGGCTGCGGCTGAAGCCGTCCCACTTCTTGAGCTGGAGGTTCAGCCAGTCCTCCTTGGTGCCGCGGATGGGGATCGCGTAGAACACACTGAGCCGCTCCACGCTGCCGCTCGGTTCGTACGTGCGCCCCATGGCCAGCAGCGACTGGGCGAGTTCCGCCCAGGCGGTGAACGCGGGCTGGTCCAGGTCGAGTTCGGCCATCCGCCCGGCGGGCGCGTGGGAGAGCAGGGCCTTGATGGGGTCCTGTCCCGGCGGGAGGTTCCGCAGCTGCCCCGGCAGCAGTTCGGACTGTTCCTTGCTGATCAGGTCCAGGAAGAACGCCAGGTTGACGGCGCCCTCGATGAAGTCGAGTTCCTCCATGCGCGGCTTGATGTGCGGCGGGAGGTTGAAGATGCCGACGAAGTCGACCCGCTCGCCCTGCGACTCCAGCACCTTCGCGATCTCGAAGGCCACCGCGCCGCCGTAGGAGTACCCGGCGACCGCGTAAGGGCCGTGCGGCTGCTGCTCCCGGATGGCCCGCACATAGCACTGGACCATCTCGTCGAACTCGGTGAAGTAGTTCTCCCCCGCGTTGAAGCCGCGGGCCCGCAGCGCGTAGAACGGGCGCTCGCGCGTGAAGTACGCGGCGAGGTTGACGAAGACCAGCACCTCGCCGACGCCGGGGTGCACGCAGAACAGCGGGGTCTTGTCGCCGGTGGTCTGGAGCGGGACCAGGGGGTCGTAGGCGCCGGGGACGGCCGGCTTGCCCGCGTCCAGCCGGCGGGCCAGGTCGCGTACGGACGAGGCGCGCAGGATGTCCAGCACCGGCAGGTCGGCGATGCCGAAGGTGCGCTCGACCTGGCTCTTCAGGCGCAGGATGTCCAGGGAGGTGCCGCCGAGTTCGAAGAAGCTGACGGTGGCGCCGACCGCTGCGGGGTCGGCTTCGAACAGCTCGGCGTAGATCTTGGCCAGCGCCGTTTCGGTGGCGCCTTCCGGCGCCGCGTGGTCACCGAGCTGACGTTCCGTCACCTCGGCGGCGCGGCGCTCGTACACGGCCAGCCCGCCGGACTCCAGGCGCTTGCGCAGCAGCGCACGCTGGATCTTGCCGAGGCTGGTCTTGGGGAACTCCTCGGCCGGCAGCGGCAGCACCAGCGCGGGTCGGAATCCCCAGTGCAGCACCACGCTGCCGCGGATCGCCACGAGCAGACGGTGCAGTTCCGCCTCTCCTCCGGGGCCCGCGGCGTCGAGCGGGGCCGACGGGGCGAACGCGACGACGAGCTGCTCGGTGTCGCTGCCCGGCTTGCGGAGGGGGAAGGCGGCGACGTACGACGGCTCCACGCCGTCGAGCTGCTCCAGCACCGTCTCCAGGTCGTGGCTGAAGTAGTTGACGCCGTTGACGATGACGCTGTCCTTGCTCCGCCCCACCAGCGTGAGCCGGCCGCCGGCGATCCTGCCCCGGTCGCCGGTGCGGAACCAGCCGTCCTCCGTGAACGCCTGCCGGGTCGCCGCCTCGTTGTTGTAGTAGCCGGTGAAGACCATCGGGCCGCGCAGCTGGAGCTCGCCGGCCGTGCCGTCGCCGAGCGGCACGTCCTCGTCGTCGACGGCCCGCATCTCCAGGCCGGTGACCGCGGTGCCCAGCGAGGCGAACTCCTGCCCGGCGTCGGCCTCGGGGAACTCCCGCGAGTAGATGCTGCCGGCGCAGGTCTCCGTCATGCCGAAGGCGGGCCACACCGCCTCCTGGGTCAGTCCGTAGGGCGCGAGCCGGTCGAGGAAGGTGAGGCCCGTGGTGCGTACGACGGCCTCGCCGCCGCTGACGATGTGGCGCAGGCACGTCAGGTCGGGGGCGAAGTCCGCCGGCGGCCGCTCCAGTGCCTGGTTGATCTGGCCGAGCAGGAAGTTGGGGGTGAAGGTGACGGTGACGCGGTGGGTATCGATCAGCCGCACGAACCGCAGCGGGTCCTCCAGGACCGCCTCCGGTCCGACGTGGATCTGGGTGGCGCCCACGGACAGCGGCAGCAGGTGGCACTCCAGCAGGGCCGCCACGTGGTCGAACGATATCCAGTTCAGCGTGGTGTCGCCGGAGCGCAGCCGGTGGTGCCCGTTCTTGCCGCGCATGGACGCCAGCAGGTTGCCGTGGGACAGCATCACGGCCTTGGCGGCGCCCGTGGAGCCGGAGGTGAGCACCAGCAGCGCGAGGTCGTCCGGGTCCGCGCGGTGGAAGTCCGCCGCGGGAGCCGCCGTCGCCAGGTCCTCCGTACAGGCCACGGCCAGGCCCGCGACGTCGGGCAGTTCGCCCTTCAACGCCTCGGTCGTGACCAGCAACGGCCCGTCGAGCAGGGTGTTCACATGCGTCAGCTGCGCGGCCCACCGTTCGGCGTCCGATCTCAGCGGCACGAGCGGGCAGGGGACGTAACCGCCCAGCACACAGGCCCAGAACGCCGGTATGAAGTCCTGGGAGTGTTCCAGGAGGAGCGCGACCCTGTCGCCGGGCCGCAGGCCCGCGGTCCGCAGCCCGCCCAGCGTGCGGCTCGCCGCCTGGAGCAGCTCCGGATACGTCGTCAGGGGTAACGCGCTCGCACCGTCACCGGACAGGCTCAGCACGCCCGAGGCGGGGTGGGACCCGGCAGCGTCAAGCAACAGGCCGACCAGGCCACCGCCGGGCTCGTTTCGGGACAGGTCGGGTGATTGCGGACTCTCGCCTGCGGTGGAGGACAGCACTTCGCGCATGACTGTGTTCCTTTCCGACTTCTTGCTGGGTTCCCGGCGGCCGGGGGGATCGCCGCTGCACGGCCGGCGCCGCCGAAGGCCCGACAGCTCCAGGGCTGTTCGGAAGACCTACTGGATACCGCTCGGAGGCGCTACGGCCGCTTCGAGCGCTTGAACCGGTACGCGACCGGGTGGAGCCGCCAACGCTGCGGCACCAGGGGCGCCGCCGTACGGACGACGGCCGCGAACCGGCGCAGCCGCCGTTCGTCGGCCCGCGTCCAGCGCAGGCCGAGGCGGTCGCGCAGCGGCGCGGGCATGAAGCCGACGACCAGCGCGTACGCCAGCGGCTCCGCGGTCCGGCACAGACGCTGCCAGTCCCGCCGGGGCAGGCGCCACCAGCCCGGCGGCGGCAGCGCGGACACGTTCACGATGCCCAGCAGGTCGCGCACCGTCTCGTTGTCGCCGAGGCGTTCGTCGACCATGGTGGCGACGTACGCGTCGAAGCCGTCCAGCGTGGGCGGCATGTGGTGCTCGCGCAGCCCCAGGATCAGGCCGAGTTGACGCCACTCCTGGTACAGGCGCTGCTGGGCGGCGGGGCTCAGGGGGCGCCCGAACCACTGCTGCGACAGGACGAGGGCCCGGTAGAGGGTGGCGTGCACCCACCAGTACGCCTCGGGGTTGAGCGCGTGGTACCGCTTGCCCTGGGCGTCGACCCCCTTGATCGTCTTGTGGCTCTCCCGCAGCCGGTCCGCCTCGCCGAAGGCCTGGGGGCCGCCGAAGATCAGCGTGAACACCGACGTCATCCGCTGGTCCAGCCGCTGCCACGGCCCGGCGCCCACGGGGTTGGGGTGCTCCCGGGTCGCGGCCCCGATGCCGGGGTGCGCCCCTTGGAGGAGCAGCAGGTAACCGGAGAGCAGAAGCAGTCGGCGGTCGCCACCGATCCGCCAGGCCACCGCGTCCGGCCCGAGCGGCTGGACGGCGGGACGCCCGGGGCGGGCGGTGACCGCCGGTACGACAGACCGGGCAGGTAAGCCGGATGCAGCAGTCATTCCTGTACCTCCGGAGGATGTGGGGGTCATCTCCTGTGCATACGCGCTTCGGCCGAAAAATGTCCGGCCAGGCGGCGAAGTGCACGACGCGCGGTCACACTACCCCGACAAATGCCGAAGTCATAGGCTTGTTGATCTCATCGGCGGGACATCGTCCAATGACCGTTGATGGTACGAAAGGCCCTGGACAGAGGGCACTTGACAAGGTATTTCCAGAGCACGAAACGGGAGGGGAGACGGCTGCGCACGCGTCCGGCGCGGGTCCGCGCCGACGAGGCAGACCCGCCGGCGGGCACCGGCACGGCCCCCCAAGAGGACCGTTCGGCCCTGTCGCCGACGGCCCGCCCCGGGAAGGCTGGCAGGTCAGGCAACGAGATGCCCGGGCGAACGCGGCCGGAGCAAAGGGTGTGCATGATGAACCACGCGGACACACGGCAACCGAAGGGTCCTCACGAGGCGGTGGAACCCCGGAACATGAAGCAGCTCAGCCGCGGCCAGTCACTGCGGCTGCTCGGCAGCGTCTCGCTCGGGCGGCTCGTGTTCACGCAGAACGCCCTGCCCGCCATCCGGCCCGTCAACCACCTGCTGGACGGCGAGGACATCATCGTCCGGCTCAACGACGGGGCGACGCTCACGTCGATCGCGCCGCCCGCCGGCGAAGCGGGCCTCGTGGTCGCCTACGAAGCGGACGCCATCGACCCGCTGACCCACCTGGGCTGGAGCGTCGTCGTCACCGGATACGCCCGCCTGGTGGCCGACCCGGCCCAAGAGGCCCGCTACCAGGAGCTGTTGCGCCCGTGGGTGGCCCGGACCATGAGCGCCGCCCTGCGCATCCACCCTGACCTGGTCACCGGGTTCCGGCTGGTCCCCCAGCCGGTGCACGCGGTGTGCGCCGCGGGGCCGGAGGGCCGCTGAGCCGCCGGGCCGGGTGCCCGGTCAGCCGCCCGCTGGCAGCGGGGCGCGCCACACGATGCGGCTGCCGCCGCCGGCGGGGATGTGGATCTCCATCGTCCCGTCCACGTTCGCCGCCCGTTCGGCCAGGTTGCCCAGCCCGCTGCGGCGCCCGGTCTCCGGGATGCCCCTGCCGTTGTCCGTCACGCTCAGCACCACCTCGTCGCCGGTGGCCCGGAGGGCCACTTCCACCCGGGTCGCGTGCGCGTGCCGGGCCGCGTTGCTGAGCAGTTCGGTGAGGGCCGCCATGACGTGGTCGGCCACCTGCGGCGGTACGTCCGTGTCCAGCAGCCCTTCCATGCTCAGCCGCGGCGGGAAGCCCAGCGCCGTGCCGGCTTCGCCGACGGCGCGCGCCACGCGGGCCCGCAGGCTCGGTCCCGCGTCCTCTTCCCTGACCCGCAGACCGAAGATCGTCGACCGGATGATCTTGATGGTCTCGTCCAGGTCGCCGACGGCCCGGGTGACCCGCTCGGCGGCACCGGCGTGCTCCACCAGCTTGGCGGCGCTCTGCAGCGTCATACCGGTGGCGAACAGCCGTTGAATGGCCAGGTCGTGCAGGTCACGGGCGATCCGGTCCCGGTCCTCCAGCAGGGCGAGCTGTTCGGCGTCGCGCCGCCGTTCGGCCAGTTCCAGGGCCACGGCCGCCTGCCCCGCGTAGGCGCGCAGCGGTTCCAGCTCCTCTTCGGTGAACACCGCCTCCCCCTCGGCACGCGCCAGGAGGAGCACGCCCCGGGTACTGCCGCCCTCACTGCCCAGCGGGACCGCCACGGCGGGCCCGAGGCCCTCGAACCCCCGCGCCCCGGCGGCGTACCGGTCGTCGTGCGCCACATCGGACGTGGTGACGGGCGCCCCCGTCCGCTGGGCGGCGCCCGCCAGTGTGCCGTCGACCGGCTCCACCAGGCCGCGGCGCTTGCCGCCGCCCTCGCCGAGCGCCAGCTCGACGACCAGGCCGCCGGTGTCCCGCTCGGGCACGGAGACGTCCGCGAGCCGCGCCCGGGTGATCTCCTGTGCCCGGCGGGCGATCAGTTCCAGCACCTCCAGGCGCGGGCTGCCGGAGAACAGGCTGTTGGTGATCTCCGCGCCCGCCTTGAGCCAGCGCTGCTGGCGCTGCGACCCCTCGTAGAGCCGGGCGTTGTCGATCGCCACGCCGGCCGCGACGGACAGCGTGGCGATCACCGACTCGTCCTCCGCGTCGAAGTCGTGCCCGCCCCGCTTGTCGGTCAGGTAGAGATTGCCGAAGACCTCGTCGCGCACCCGGATCGGCACGCCCAGGAACGTGCGCATCGGCGGGTGGTGGGCGGGAAAACCGTACGAGGACGGGTGGGTGCCGAGGTCGGTGAGCCGCAACGGCTCGGGGTTGCGGATCAGTTCGCCCAGCAGGCCGTGGCCGGCCGGCAGCGGCCCGATCGCGGCGATCTCCTGCGGCGTCAGGCCCACCGTCAGGAACTGCGACAGCCGCCGGCCGTCCGGGCCGATCACGCCCAGCGCCCCGTACTCCGCGTCCACCAGCAGCGCGGCCGCTTCGACGATGCGCCGGAGCACCTGCGGCAGATCCAGCTCCCGCCCCACCGAGACCACGGCCTCCAGGAGGCTGTGCACCCGGTCCCGGGTGCCGCGAGCCGCGTCGATGCGTGCCTGCAGTTCCTCCAGCAACTCGTCCAGTCGCAGCTGCGGCATCCGTGACAACGACTCCTGCGCGCCCACCGGCCCTCCTTCTTCGGTCGCCCGCTGTACCTGGTCAGCGTAACCCTGTTCGAACAGCCGCCCTACGGGACGGAGGGCTGTGGCGACAAGGCGCGGGCCGGTGACGGGGCCTCAGGAAGCGGCCGAGGTGGTGTCCAGGTGCGGGCAGGGCGTGCGGCGCGTGGCGTCGGGGATGCTCAGCCGGTGCGTCAGGTCCCGGGCCTGGCGCCGGGGCAGTGCGCTGCGCCACGCCAGGTCCGGGTAGCTGGAACGCAGGTGGGAGAGGGCCCGGGTGCGCAGGCCGCTGCCGTGGAGCGGTCCGCAGACCTCCGCCTGGAGTATCACCCCGCACTCGCAGCGGCCGCACACCTGATAGGTGACCTGCCCGACCACGCGCCGGATGTGTACCAGCAGCAGGCACTCGGCTCCGGCCGGGGACGGTGCGGGCGAGTGGACCAGTTCCACGTCGCGGTAGGCCATCAGCCGCCGGTGCCAGCGGCCCTTGCGCCGTCCCGGACGCCGGTGCCGGCCGCGCCTGGTCAAGGGCCGCAGAATGGTGGACACCACGCGCT
The DNA here is from genome assembly GCF_044332485.1 of Streptomyces sp. NPDC017056. Lineage (NCBI taxonomy): Bacteria > Bacillati > Actinomycetota > Actinomycetes > Kitasatosporales > Streptomycetaceae > Streptomyces > Streptomyces sp. NPDC017056. The sequence goes on from NZ_JBIRPD010000005.1 coordinate 168,376, forward strand.
TTTCAGGCATGTCCCGCGAGTACCCGCCTTTCCCCCGCCCACCCCTGCGAACACGGACCTCTCATGCCACCAGGGGCCCGCATCCAGGCGGACCCGTCACCGCGTACGCCACCGGTGACCGGGCAGGAAGCGCACGTCGTACTGCTGCGGGACGGTCTCGAACTTCCCCGCTTCCGGGACGACGGGCTCGCGCGGCAGGCCGAGTTCCCCGGTGGGCGCGCCGAGGTTCTCGAAGAACCGCTCGAAGGTGCCACCGGGTCCGGCCGCGACGCCGACGACCTGGCTGTGGTGGCGTTCCATGCGGTAGGAGTGCGGGCAGTTCTTGGGTACGAAGCCGAAGTCGCCGGGGGTCAGCAGCTTCTCCTGCTGGTTGCCTTCGGTGTCCTCGACGAACAGCCGGACCGCGCCCTGGGTGACGTAGAAGACCTCGTGGGTGTCGGAGTGCAGGTGGGCCGGGATGAGGTCGCCCTTGGGGCCTTCGACGGTGAAGAAGTTGAAGGTGTTCTCGGTCTGCTCGCCGCCCGCGTAGACGGTGACGAGGTCGCCGAACAGGTGGGCGCGGTCGCCCTCGCCCTTCTCTACGAAGTAGGGCTTGCCGGGTTCCGCGGGGATGCGTGAGGCGCTGCGGTAGCGGGTGGCGAACTCGATGGTCATGCGGTCTCCTGGGGTCGCCCTGCAACACTAATGTCAGGTAGCCTGACACGACGTCGCGCCACCGGGCAAGCCGCGCGGCTCCACGCGGGCGCCGCGCCCGGTCCACCTCCCCTTCCCCCCTTCCGCCACCGTGAGGAACAGATGCAGGACCTCCACCGCAACCTCCCCCAGCTGCTCGGCGACGCCCGCCGCTGGTTCGAGGAAGGACTGCTGGCCGCCCTGGAAGCGGGCGGCGCCACACCGGTGTCACCGACCCAGACCCAGCTCTTCGCCGCGCTGGACGACCAGGGCACCACGGCGTCGGAGCTGGCCCGGCGCATGGGCGTCACCCGCCAGACCGCGCACCAGGCCGTCCACGGCCTGATCGCCGCCGGACTGCTCGAACAGGTCCCCGACCCCGCCTCCGCACGACAGCGGCTGATCCGGCGCACGGAGGAAGGCGAACGCGCGCACCGCCGCGCCGTCCGCATCCTCGAACAGCTCGAAGAGCGGCTCGCCGGGCGGATCGGCCGGGAGGCGGTCGACGCACTGCGGGCGGCACTGGAGACGCCATGGGGTCAGCCGCCCACCCCGGCCCCGAAGTGAGACCGGGCGGCCCGGCCGTCTTCCACCGCAAGGGGTGGCGCACCCACGCCCTGGTGACACCGGACGAGGCGCGCGTCCTGCCCGACCACCACGGCGTTCCGGCCCACACCTACCTGGGCCTCCTGGGCGGTACGGGGCTGACCGCCTACGTGGCGCTCACCCGTACGGTGCGCCTCCAGCCCGGCGAGAGCGTCTTCGTCTCCGCGGCGGCGGGCGCGGTGGGCAGCGCCGCGGGCCAGTTCGCCCGGCTGCTGGGAGCGGGCCGCGTCGTCGGCAGCGCGGGGTCACCGGCCAAGGTCCGGCGGCTGACCGGGGAATGGGGGTTCGACGCGGCTTTCGACTACCACGACGGGCCCGTGGGCGACCTCCTGGCCGAGGCCGCCCCGGACGGCATCGACGCCTACCTGGACAACGTCGGCGGCGACCACCTCGAAGGGGCCATCCGGGGGTTGCGCGAGTTCGGGCGGATCGCCTGGATCGGCGCGATCGCGCAGTACCACAGCACCCGGCCGCCCGCCGCGCCCCGCAACCTCTTCGACATCGTCGGGAAGAGCCTGCGCCTGGAGGGCGTTCTCGTACGCAACCACCGTGACGCGCAGGGTGAGTTGGAGGACTTTCTCGTCCCGCACCTGCAAGCGGGGCGCGTCCGCGACGTGCAGACCGTGGCCCACGGCTTCGACGGCGCGGTGGACGCGTTCCTCGGCATGCTCCGCGGCGCCAACACCGGCAAGATGCTGGTGCGGGTCACGGCGGAGCAGCCGTAGGCGGCCCCGTCGGCTACGCGGCGCAGAACTCGTTGCCCTCCGGGTCGCGCATGAGCCACCAGTGCCCGGCCGGGCCCTTGTCGATCTCGCTGACGCGGGTCGCCCCCAGTCCCTCCAGGCGGGCCACCAGTTCCTCAAGGCCGCCGGGTCCTGCGTGCACGTCGATGTGCAGGCGGTTCTTGCCGGACTTGCTCTCGGGCACGTCCTGGAAGAGCAGCCGCCGGCCCTGGCCGACGCCGCTGGTCGCGTCGAACGGGTCCTCGGGGTGGCGGATCGCGGCGTAACCGCGGAAGAGCTTGCGGCCGTCGCGCTCGGTGACCGCCTCCTCGCCGATGTGCCCGGCGGCCAGCAACTGCCCGACGAGTGCGCTGGGGTCCTCCACCTCGTACTCCAGGGCCGCTGCCCAGAAGTCCGCGAGGACGGGCGCGTTCGTGCTGTCGACAACCAACTTCCACGTCAAGGTCATGTAACCAGTTATATTGGTTACATGGACTCCGACGCAACCAGAGGGCTCGTACTCCACTCCCACACCGGAGCCGCCTACCGGTTCGACCCCGGCGCGCTGTGCCTGGAGTTGCTGCCCACCGGCGGCCCCGGCCCCTACCGCCGCTACGAGGTCCTGCACCAACCCGCCGATCTGACCGCCTGGGCGGGCCGCTCGCGGCTGGCCCCCACCCCCGTACTGGACGTCACCGAAGCCGAGGTGACGGACGCCCGGAGGCTGCGCGACGCCCTGCTCCGTACGGTTCTCGCCCACACGCGCGGCGAACCGCACCCGCCCGAAGACCTGGCGGTCGTCAACGCGGCCGCTTCGCAACCCGCGTTGGCGCCCCTGATCGGGCCGGACGGGGACCGGCGGTGGGCCGGGCCCGCCTCCGGCACCCATCTTCTGGCCACCGTCGCGCGGGACGCCGTCGACCTGCTCACCGGCCCCTTCGCACACCGCATCCGCACCTGCGCCGCCGAGGACTGCCACCTCGTCTACGTCGACACCTCGCGGCCCGGCCGACGCCGCTGGTGCTCCATGGAACACTGCGGCAACCGCCACAAGGTCAGGGCGTCGCGCGCCCGTCACGCCGAGGGCGGGTGACGCGCGAGCGGATCACACGTCGCCGCTGAGGAACGTGAACCCCAGGCGCTCGCGCAGCGCTTTCGCCTGCTCGGGCGTGGCGAGGACCATGATGCTGTCGTAGCCGGCGTTCGGCTTGCGCTCGAAGTCGAGGCAGCGCCAGGTGCGGGGGTCGTCGTCGTGGGCGGTCATGGTGATGGCCTCGCAGGCCGCCTCGTGGTCGTAGTAGTCGTCCGCGAAGTGCTCGGCCTCGATGGACACCGGCTCGCCGTCGCGTTCGAACTCCAAGGTGTCGAAACGGCCGCCTGCCAGCTCGCCTTCGCCCTCGACGAGCCGGACGCCGGTGATGGCGACCCTGCCGCCGGCGACCTCCGCGGCATCCTGCAGGAGGCTCCCGTAGTCGTCGTGGATGGAGTCGATGTCGTCGGCGTGCACCGAGACCGCCACCTTGAACTCTTCCAGGGCGCAGGCCACTTCGTAGTGGTCCTCGACCTCCTCGTCCGCGTAGTTGGCGGTCTCTTCGAGGGTGCTGCGCAGCTGCTCCTCGGACACCATGCCGATCTCGTGCAGGATCGCGCCTATCCGCGTATACGTAATCGATGAAGTGTTCGACATGAAGGGAATCATGCCACCGGGAGGCCGGACCGCGCCTACCCTTCCTCGCGGTCCTGGCCGCGGTAAGCCTGCTGCGAGGCGGCCATCTTGCGCTTCACCGGGGGCAGGTGGTTGACGACGCGCATGCCGGTGCGCATCGCGGCCAGCACGGCGCGTCCGATGACGGGCTTGTGGATGGGGTCGTCGCCGCTCATCTGCGCCAGCGACTTGCGCACCGCGTCGAAGCCGTAGTCGATCATCTGGGCCTCGTAGTCGCGGACCGCGGAGACCAGCGGCATCCGGCCGTCGCGGGCGGCGGTCAGGTTGCGGCACAGCAGCACGGCGTCGCGCAGCGCGGTGTTGGCGCCGACCCCGCGGCCCGGGGTCATGGTGTGGATGGCGTCACCGATGAGGGTGATGTTGCCGGCGGGCCACGGGTCGATCGGCACCGAGGTGCGGATGCGTATCGGGAAGCAGGTGGAGGGGTCCACGAGTCCGGCGAGGGCGCGCAGGCGCGGATCCCAGGTGCGCATCAGCTCCCGCATGAGGTCCTTTAGTTGGTGACCGTCACGCGCCATGACGTCGGCGGGCAGGTTCTGCCTGGCGCCGCTGAGACCGAGCATGATGTAGTCGCGGGTGTTGTCGTACTGCAGGCCCGGCCAGTTCTTGATGAGGTCCGCGTCGCTGGCGCCGATGCCGCTCTTGGGGGCGCCGTCCTGGTCCCAGGGGAACTGCATGACGTGGAGGATCAGGGAGTATCCGCCGGGCGCGAAGAAGAGGTTGACGCCGTCGATCGTCCGGTCGGTCAGCAGGGCGCGGGTTTCGGCCGTCAGCGGCACCTTGCCCGCGACGGCGGCGATCCCGGCGTCCTTGAGTTCGGCGTGCGGCAGGTACTGGCGGCGGACCGGCGACTGCGAGCCGTCCGCGCCGACCAGGACGTCGCCGGTGGCGGTGGTGCCGTCTTCGAAGTGCGCGGTGACCGTGCCGTCGGGGTTGTTCTCGTAGCGGGTGAAGACCTTGTCGAAGTGCACCAGGTCTTCGAGGCCGGTGAGCAGCACCTGACGCAGCGTCATCCGGGAGACGGAGCGTTCCGCGCCCGCCCCGTCGGCGCTGGCCCGCGCGAAGCCGTCCAGGGACAGCACTTCCTTGTACTTCTCGGTGAACATGTTGAAGCGGTCGGGAGTGCGGGCGCAGGTGGCCGCGAAGGTCGCGAACAGGCCGGGCGGCAGCAGTTGCGACAGGGCCCGGCTGCCGTCGTGGTCGATGCCGACGCGGTAGCCCTGCAGTCCGCCGCCACGGGTCCGGTCGCGCTCGTAGACCGCGCAGCCGACGCCGGCGCGCTGGAGCCCGTGTGCCAGGGCGAGGCCGCCGGTGCCGGCACCGATGATGATCACGCGCATGGGTCCTGCCTTCTGTTCCTGGTGGGTTGCCGTACGAGACGCGAGGCCGCACCCGGCCCGCCGGTGCCGTCGCTACGCGGGCGCCGGGCCGGCCTTGCCGCCCCGCTTCGGCGCGGGTACGGCGCGCAGGCGCTCGGTGTGGCGCTCCTGGATGCCGCGCGAGAAGTCGAGGAAGTCCGCGACGAGGGCGAGCTGTGCGGCGGTGTAGCGGGCGAAGACCTCCGCGGCGGAGTCGCGGAGGAAGGGTTCGATCAGCGCGGAAGCGCGCTCCCGGAAGGCAGGGGTGACCTGCACGAGGGTGCTGCGCCGGTCGGTGGGGTGCGGGGTGCGGGTGAGGTGGCCGCGCTTCTCCAGGCGGTCGATCATGGCGGTCACGCTGCCCGTGGTCAGCCCCAGCCGGCTGCCCAGCTCGCCGGGGGTCGCCCGGTCCGCGCTCAGCAGCAGTTCCAGGCACCGCAGGTCGGTCTCGTTGACGCCCAGCAGGCGCGCCATCTCCCGGTCGAAGTCGTCGACGGCTCCTTGGTACGCCTGCACCGCCCTGCCCAGGGCGGCCTCGATCGACTGGGTCTCCTCGGCCACGCTCCGCACGTCCCCTCACTCCGCATTTACCTTGATTTCCAAGATACACGATTTTCAAGTGACTGTGCGCGCCTCAGGCCCTGGGCGTTGCGACGACGTACGGATCAGGCGGACCGCGCCCCTGCCAGCCCCTCGGCGGCGAGCAGGTCGGCGCCGTAGAAGTCCTGCAGCCAGGTGGTCTGGTAGACGGTGTCCAGATAGCGTTCGCCCAGGTCGGGGGCGATGGCCACGGCGGTGAGGCGGTGCGGGCGGTGGCGGGTCAGCCAGTTCGCCGCACCGCTGACGACCGTGCCGGTGGAGCCGCCGAAGAGGAAGCCGCGGCCGGCCAGGCGGTGGCAGGTGCGGATGGTGTCCGACTCCTCGACGCGGATCACCTCGTCCACGTACGCCTCGTCGAGCAGGCGCGGCGGGACACTGGCCCCCAGCCCGGGGATCATCCGGCGGCCCGGAGCGCCTCCGAAGGACACCGAGCCGACGCTGTCCACGGCGATGACGCGCACCGGGCGGTGCCATTTCCGGAAATAGCGCGCGCAGCCCATGAGGGTGCCGGTGGTGCCCGCCCCGACGAACAGGACGTCCAGGTGCGGGAACTGGCGGGCGATGGCCGGTGCCGTACTGCGGTAGTGCGCCTTCCAGTTGTCCGGGTTGGCGAACTGGTTGAGCCACACGTAACGGTTGTCGGATGCGGTCAGCTTGCGTACGTAGTCGATGCGCGCGCCGAGAAAACCCTCCATGGCGTCCGGCTCGGTGACGATGTGCACCCGGCTGCCCAATGCCTCCATCATCCGCCGGGCCGACAGGTTGCAGCGGGCGTCCGTCACGCACAGGAATGCGTATCCCTTGCTGGCCGCGATGATGCTCAGCGCCACGCCCAGGTTTCCCGACGAGGATTCGACCAGGGTGGCTCCCGGTGTGAGCACGCCGTTGCGTTCGGCGGCCGCCACCATTTCCGTCGCGGCCTTGAGCTTGATCGAGCCCGCGAAATTGAATCCCTCGCACTTCAGGTAGAGCGGGTGCCCGAACGTCGCCCGCAGGTCGACGTAGAGGTCCTCCTCGTTGAAGTCCAAAGGCATGGATATGACTGGCACTTCGTCCCCCCTCGTTCAGCAGTGCACACAGTCGTCTCCGTGGAAGTGCACTCGCTTTTTCCTCCGCGCCGGTGCGGCCCCCGCACCGGAACGAAGCGTTCGTCTTTCAGCGGCAGGCGGTCAGGAGTACCGCGTCGGTCATCGCCACCAGCACGTCGCGCGGCCCCTCGTAGGGCTCCCTGCTGTGCGCGGTGCGGACGTTGTCGACGAGCATCAGGTCGCCCGCCTGCCACGGCTCGCGTGTGGTGTGGGCCTCGTACACGGTATTGAGCAGCCGGACCACGTCCTCGCCGATCGGGTCGCCGCCGCCGTAACGGGTGTTGAACGGCAGCGCGTCGGCGCCGTAGACGTCCACCAGGTACTCGCGCACCTCGGGTTCCATCGTCCATTCGTTGAGGAAGGCGATCTGGTTGAACCAGCAGCGGCGGCCGGAGACCGGGTGGCGTACCACCGCGCTCCGCCGCTGCCGGGTGCGCAGGCCCCCGCCGGGCTGCCAGGCGAAGTCGATGGCGTGGCCGCGGCAGTAACGTTCGACGGCCCGGCGGTCGTCCGTGCCGAACGCCTCGGCGAAGGTGGCACCGACCTCGTCGTTGTAGCTGCGGGTGAGCAGCCAGCCCTCCCGCTCGAAGCGTTCGGCCAGCTCGGCGGGGAGCGCGTCGAGTACGGTCGGCGCGTCGGCGAGCGCGGTGGCGCCGCCGCTGTCCGGCGCGGTGAGACAGGCGAAGAGCAGCAGGCCGGGGGCTGTGAGGGTGTAGCTCAGCTCGTGGTGCATGCACATGGGCTGGCCGGCGGGCCACTTCGTGGAGGAGTACACGCCGTCGGCGTACTCCCGCCGCGGCGCGAAGGCCTCCTTCTCCGTCAGCAGGCCGGTGGCCAGGTGCCGGAAGACGGCGCCGGCCTGGTCGGGGTCGTGCAGGCCGAGGCCGCGCACCAGTACCGCGCCGTACTCGGCGACGAGGGACCGCAGGGTGTCCCGGTATCCGGCGGCCCAGCCGGCCGCGTCGCCGGTGGGTTCGGCCAGGAGGACCGGGGGCCTGCCGGGCAGCAGGTTCACGTCGGATGCCGGTGAGGAGGGGGCGGGCGGTACGGGCATGGCGGGTTCCTTTCGGGGTTCGTGGTGGCGGCCGGGCCGGGGCCGTCACGGGGCGGCCGGCAGGGCGGCGGCGCGCAGGACGGCTCGGGCCGTTTCGGCGGGGCGGGAGTGCGGGAAGCGGTGGCCGCCTGCCGGCAGGACGTACAGGTCGACGTGTTCGGCGAGCAGCGCCCAGTCGCGGTACCGGCGGCGGACGCGTGCCGTCCGCGGGTCGTCGGCCGCGACGACGACGGTGACGGGCGTGGCCAGCTTTCCTGCCGGTCCGCCGGCGGCGGTGGGCCTGCTGAACGTGCCTTCCGGCAGCTGCGCGCCGATGAAGATCCTCCGGGCTTCCGTTCCCCGCGCCGCCAACCGCCGGGCCGTCTCCACGGCGTACGCGGCGCCTTCGGCGTGCCCCCAGAGCAGGACTCCGGTCAGGCCCCGCCGGGCGATCTCGGCGGCGGCCCGTTCGGCGACGTGTTCGACGGACTGCGGCGGCGACGCGGGCGGTCCGGCGCCGCCGGCCCCCTCCGCACCGTGCCACCCGACCCCGTAAACCGCCCGGCCGCTCCCCCGCAGGGCATCGGCCAGCGCCTGGTAGTCCGTTGCTTCGCCGCCCGGCCAGGCGAAGCACACCAGGGCGCCGTCCCGCGCGCCGCCCGGCACCGACAGCGTCCGCAGCAGGTCCGGGCCCGGCCACTGCCGCGCCCGCTCCCCGCCCGCACCGGACCTGCCGTCCACCACTTGCGCCAGCTCGGCGAGCACCGGGTGCCGGGTGACGTCCCCGAGGGACACCGCACGGTCCAGGAGGATCGCCAGCTTGACCGCCGACAGCGAGCTGCCGCCCCGGTCGAAGAAGTGGTCCCGGCGTCCGATGCGGGCCTCGGGGATGCCGAGCGTCCGCGCCCACGCGGCGGCGAGCCGGCGTTCGGTCGGCGTGCCCGGCGCCTCGTGCCGGTCCTCCGCGTCGTCGAGCCCGGCGGCGAGGGCGGCCAGTGCCTTGCGGTCGGTCTTGCCGTTGGCGGTCAGCGGCAGCGCGCCTTCGCGCCAGTGGAAGGCCGAAGGAACCATGTACGCGGGCAGTGTGCGCCCCAGCCGGCCGCGCAGCACGTCGGCTTCGAGCGGTTTCGGGCCGCTGTAGAAGGCCACCAGGCGGGCGCCGTGGCCGGCCCGCTCGGTGACGACCACCGCGCCGTCGCGGACGCCCGGCACCCGTAGCAGGGTGTTCTCGATCTCGCCGGTCTCGATGCGGAAGCCCCGCACCTTGACCTGGCCGTCCCGGCGGCCGAGGAACTCCAGCTTGCCGTCGGGCCGCCAGCGGCCGATGTCGCCGCCCTCGTACAGCCGCCGGCCGGGGCGGTGCGGGTCGGCGTGGAAGGCGGCGCGGGTGCGTTCCGGGTCGTTGACGTATCCCCGGCCGACGCAGACGCCGGAGAAGACGATCGCGCCGGGGGCGCCGAGCGGGACGGGCGAGAGGTGTTCGTCGACGACGTAGAGGTGCACGTTGCCGACGGGCGGGCCGAGCGGCACCCTGGGCCCGTCCGGCGCGCGGCGCATCACCTCGTGGTTGGTGTCGTCCGAGGTCTCGGTCAGCCCGTACGCGTTGACCAGGGCGATGCCGGGCTGGGCGGCGAACCAGCGCTGTGCCGGCTCCGTCTTGAGCGCCTCGCCGGTCGCGCAGACGTACCGCAGGTCCGGCAGCTCCCGTGGGTGCTGTTCCAGGTAGGACAGGACGGCTTCCAGGTAGGACGGCACGACCTGGAGGACGCCGGCCCGGCCTTCGGTGATCCGGTCGACGAACCGGGGTACGTCCAGGATCGCCTCCTGTTCGACCAGGAGGGTGCGCCCGCCGACGAGGAGCGCGCCGACCAGCTGCCACAGCGAGATGTCGAAGCACTGCGGCGCCGTCTGGGCGACGACCTGGCCCGCGCCGATCTCCAGGTCGTCGATCTTGGCGTAGAGGTGGTTGAGCAGGCCCGCGTGTTCGCACATCGCGCCCTTGGGCTCGCCGGTGGAGCCGGAGGTGAAGTAGATGTAGGCGAGCTGGCCGGCCGGCACGCCGATGCCGAGGTCGCCGTCGGCGTGCCGCTCGGCGAACGCCGTGTCGGTGCACAGGCGGCGGACCCCGGGCAGCGTGTCCAGTGCCTGGTCGAGGGTGCCGGTGCTGCCGCGTTCGGCCAGGACGAGGGTGCACCCGGCCCGGGTGAGCATGGCCGCGATGCGGTCCGCCGGGAAGTGCGGCTCGACGGGCAGGTAGACGCCGCCGGCTTTGAAGACGCCGAGGACGGCGGCCGGCCAGTCGAGCGTGCGCCCGGTGACCACCGCGACGACTTCTTCGCGGCCGAGCCCCCTGGCCAGCAGGGCCCTGCCGAGCTGGTTGGCGCGGGCGTTGAGTTCTCCGTACGTCCGTCTCCGGCCGCGGTGGACGACCGCGACGGTGTCCGGGTGGGCCGCCGCCCGCCGCTCGAAGAGTTCGTGTACGCGGCGGTCCGGCAGCACCCTGCGGGGCCCGGCGAGCCCTTCGATCTGGAGGCGGAGTTCGCCGGCGGAGAGCAGGGTCTGCCGGCCGTGTTCGGCGTGCGGGTCGGCGGCGATACGGGCGAGCGCGGTGAGGTGGTATCCGGCGATTCTGGCGGCGCACTCCGCGTCGAGCACGTCGGTGCGGTGGCGCAGCCGCAAGGTGAGGCGGTCGCGGCGGGGTGTGCAGCCGACGGACAGCACGACCGGGCCGTCGAGCGCGGCACCGGCGTCGGCCGGGTCGAACACGGTCTCGAACAGCGCGCCGTGCAGTCCGAGTTGGCGTTGCAGGTCGCCGACGGGGAAGTCCTGGTGCGCCAGCAGCCGTGACTCGGCCCGCCGGGTGTGCAGCAGCAGCGCCCGCCAGGAGCCCGGCGTGGTCGTCAGCCGGCAGGGCAGCGGCTGCCCGCCCGCCGCCACGACGTAGCCGGTGGTGACGTCGGGCTCGCCGGTCAGCGCGGCGAGCACCTTGGCGAGCGCGGCCAGCAGTACGGAGCGCAGCGGCACCGCCAGTTCGCCCGCCACCTTGCGCAACGCCGCCGCGAGGTCGTCGGGGACCACCGCCTCGTGCTCGGCGGTGCCGGGCACGGGGCGGCGCGTCCACCGCGGAATGGCGGCGAAGCCGCCGGCGCCGAGCACGCCGCGCCAGTACTCGCGGTCGGCTTCGTCTGCTGACCTGGCCATCACGGTGTCCTCCGCCCGCTGTCGGGTATGGCTGTGGGCAGCTCCCGGGCCGGGTTGCCGCCCCAGTGCGCGTTCCGGGGCACGTCCTCGCCCTTCATGAGGAAGGAGTCGGGCGCGAGCACCGCGCCGTCGCCCACCGTGACGCCGTAGTGGACGAGCGCTCCGGTGCCGAGGGTGCAGCCGGTGCCGAGGGTGGTGCGGTCGGACTTGAAGGTGCCGTCCTCCTGCGAGTGGCACTGGATGGCGCTGCCGGCGTTGAGGGCGCAGTGGTCCCCGATCGTGACGAGGGAGCGCTCCGGCATGTCGCAGCCGTCGTCGAAGAGCCGCCTGCCGAGCCGTACGCCCAGCGCGCGCCAGAAGAGGCTCTTGAACGGGGTGCCGTTCAGGAAGCGCAGGGGCGCCGCGTGGAGCTTCCAGAAACGTTCGTGCCGCCAGAAGTAGGGCGTGTAGATCGAGCAGTACCGCGGGGTCTGGCGCCGGAACCCGTTGACGGCGCGTTCGACGGCCACCGAGTATCCGACGGCGAACAGGACGGCGAGCACCGAAGCCGCCGCGACCGCCACGGCACCGAGCGTGGGGTACAGGTCGGCGGCGGCCCAGGCCAGCAGGGTGACGGCGTACACGTGCGCCCAGCGGACCAGCAGGAACAGGCCCATGGTGCGGATGTTGTAGGCGTTCTTGGCGGTGAGGTGGCGGCGCAGGGCGTCGCCGTCCCGGAGGTGGTCGAACGCGGCGTCGCGCTCGACGGACCGCGGGATCTCGAAGCAGGGCGAGCCGAGGAGGCCGGTCCCCTCCCGTACGGGCCCGTCGAGGGGGACCGCGACCTTCGTCGCGAGCAGGCAGTTGTCGCCCGTCCTGCCGCCCGGCGGGTAGCAGACGGTGTTGCCGAGGAAGTTGCGGGGCCCGATCGCGACGCGCGACAGCCGGAAGGAGCTTCTGGAGTAGTCCGCGTTCATGACCGACAGGCCGTCGGCGACCATCGTGCCGCTGCCGACCGTGCTCAGGTACGGGGACTCGTGCTTCACGCCGGTGCCGAAGTTCGACCCCGTCTGTTCGACGCGGGACAGGTCGTACCCGAGGCGGCTCAGGTAGCCGACGATGTAGGAGCTGTCGCCGAACAGCGTCGTGAAGAATGTGACGTTGGTCATCCGCGCGATCGTCCGGTGCAGCGAGTAGTGCAGGCCGTACAGCCGGTAGACCTTGCCCGGTTCGAGGGCGAGGTGGAGCAGCCGGGGCACCGTGGCCACCACGAGGAGGCCGGCGAGCAGTGCGCCGGAGAACAGCGCGAGGGAGGTGACGAGCGCCTCCCCGTAGAACGACCAGGTCGTGAAGGCGAGTGGCCCCGCTTCCAGGAGCGCGGCGAGCCGCGGGACCTCGGCGAGGAGCATGCTCACGCCGCCGATGGCCAGTGGCAGGTACACGAACAGCGTGGTCAGCAGTTGCAGGAGGCTGTAGGCGGCGCGTGGGGTGCCGCGGCCGCCGTCCGCCGCGGCGAGCGTCCGGTAGTCGACCTCGGTCCGCTGCGCGGGAGACCCGTGCCAGTGCTCCCCTGCGGGCACGGTCTGGCCCGTGTGGAGCGAGGAGGCGTGCCCCAGTTGGGCCCCGTCGCCCAGCGAGGTACCCGTGTCGATCACCGTTGCCTCGCTGACGAGCACGTCCTTGCCGATGGTGACCGTGCCCGGCCGGATCAGACCGGCGTGCGCCCGGTAACAGGTGAAGAACGCGTCCTTGCGGATGACCGTGCCGTCCCCGACGGACAGCAGGTCGGTGCAGACGGGCACGTGGTGGGAGAAGACCGTGACGTCACGGCCGATCTTCGCGCCCAGTGCTCTGAGGTAGCACACGTAGAGCGGGGAGCCCGCGAACAGGACCAGGGGGTTCGCCTGGACCAGCGTCCTGACGACCCAGAAGCGGACGTAGGCCAGGCTCCAGATGCGGATCTGACGCGGTTTCCACCGCCCGACGAGCGTCCACTTCACGAGTACCGGGAGGACGCACGTACCGAGGAAGGCCGCGGCACCGAACAGGACCGCGCGCAGGTAGATGCCGCCGACTCCCGAGCCGGCGGCCATCCAGTCGTAGCCGAGCGTGGTGACCACCGCGGCGAGGTAGGAGTAGCCGAGGAGCGTCAGGAGTTGCAGCGTTCCGCACAGGACGTAGGCGGCCGTGCCGACCGGGCGCGTCTGCTCGGTGGGCGCCGGGGCCGGTGGGCGGACCGGCTCCGGCACGGTGGTTTCGAGCGCTGCCGCCAGGCCCGCGATCGTCGGGTGCCGGTAGATGTCCTTCATCGACACCGACGGCAGGTCGGCGCGCTTCCTGACCCGGGCGCAGAAGTGGGCCATGACCAGCGAGTCGGCGCCGAGGTCGGCGAAGAAGTCGGCCTCAGGCGGCACCCGTTCGACGCGTACGACGTCCGCCAGCACGGCGGCCAGCGCGGTCTCCGTGCCGGCCGCCGGTCCTGCGCCTTCGTGCGGGTGCGGGACGGTCGTCGGGCCTGCCGCTGCCTCTGCGGGTTTTCCCACCACGTGACCTCCTCGGAGGTGGTGATCGGCGTGCACCGGTGGACCGGGTGCCTCACCGACCTGGCGTGAACGGCAGAGGAACAACGTGAAAATTCACGTAACGGCTGGGCCGACTGCCGCAGGATCGACCGCGCGCGGGGGTCCGGCGGCCGTAGCGTCCGTACGCCCCCGCAGCCCGCCGTACGTACCCGCCCCGCCTTCCCGCCCGCCGCGGGGGACGCCGCAGGGGACGCCGCGGCGCCTCGGTTCACCGGCGTACCGGAACCCCCGCCGGTCCCGGCCCCGCGGGCAGCGGCCGGGAGCAACCGCCAGGTCGGAGCGCCGAATCGGGGCAAGCGAAACCCCATTCGATTGTTCGGCGCCGGGCGCGAACCTATCCTCGCGGCGGGGGGTGCACGCCCCAACGCGCCGTTCGGTTGGAGCGTTGATGATGGTGTCAGCCGGAGGACCAAAAGACTTGCCCGCGCCGCTGACGACCTTCGTAGGCCGTCGGCGCGAAGCCGCCGGGGTCTGCGCGCGTCTGGAGCGGGGCCGGCTGGTCACCCTGACCGGGCCCGGCGGCGCCGGGAAGAGCCGGCTCGCCATAGAGGTGGCCACGGCTCTCAAGGCCCGCTACCGGCACGGGGTGTGGTTCGTCGAACTGGCGGGGCTCACCGATCCGTTGCTGCTCACCCACGCCGTCGCGGCCGGTCTCGACGTACCGGAGCAGGCCGGCAGAGCGCTGCCGGAGGTCCTGACGGAGCGGCTTCGCGACGCGGCGCTGCTGCTCGTCCTGGACTGCTGCGAGCACCTCGTCGAAGCGGTCGCCCAACTCGTCCTCCGGCTGCTGTCCGCCTGCCGGCACCTGCGGGTACTGGCGACGAGCCGGGAACGGCTCGGCGTTCCCGGCGAAGCCCTCTGGCCGGTGGCGGGCCTCGCCGCTCCCCCGGAGCACGTCGGCGAGGCCGGCGTCATGGAGTACGACGCGGTGCGCCTGTTCGTGGACCGGGCCACGGCGGTCGAACCGGAGTTCGCGGTCACCGGCTCGAACGCCGCCGCGGTGGCGCGGATCTGCCGGAAGCTGGACGGGCTGCCGCTGGCCATCGAACTGGCCGCCGCTCGGACGAACGCGCTGGACGCACCGCAGCTCAGCAAGTGGCTGGACGACCGGTTCCGGCTGCTGGCGTGGGAGTCCCGGGCCCCGCTCCCCCGCCACCGGACCCTGGACCGGGTCGTCGAGTGGAGCTACGACCTGCTCAGTGAGGCCCAGCGGGCCCTGTTCGAGCGGCTGGCGGTGTTCGCCGGAGCCTTCACCCTGGAAGCCGCCGAGGCGGTGGCCGCCGCCGACGCGGACGGCGCCGCCGAACTCGGCGGGCTGATCCTCCAACTGGTCGACAAGTCGCTGGTGACGGTCGTCCCGCAGCACACGCCGACCCGGTACCGGCTGTTGGAGACCCTGCGGGCCTACGGCCTGGAGAGGCTGCGCCGGCGAGGCGAACTCGAAACGCTGTCCGCGCAGCACGCCGCGTACTTCCAAAACCTCGCCGAGCAGGCGTGGGAACGGTTCCGGGGCCCGCACCAGGCGGTGTGGCTGAACCGGCTGAAATCCGAGCACGACGACCTGCGGGCGGCGCTCGAATGGCTCCTCGCCTCGCGCGACGTCGACGGTGCCGTAAGGCTGGCCGGCGCCCTCGCCTCCTTCTGGGACGTGCAAGGGCGCTACGCCGAGGGGTGCGTCTGGCTCGGGCGCGCGCTCGGCGCCGACCACGGCGGCACCGCGAAAGGCCGGGTACGGGCCCTGATCGGGCTCGGGCTCCTGGCGGTGATCCAGGGGGACCTGGAACGCGCCTGGCACTCCTGCTCCGAGGCCGAGCAGCTGTCCCGGCGCGACGGCGACCTGCAAGGACTGGTCTGCGCCCTGCAGTACCTCGGGTTCGGCGCGCTGCTCCTGGGCAATCCTGACCATGCGGTGGAGGTACTCGGCGAGTCGCTGGACGCCGCTTTGAAGACGGGCGAACCGTGGCTGGTGGGCTGGTCGTACCTGTTCCTGGCCATGGTGGAGGTCACCCGCAGGGACTTCGCCCGGGCGGTCCGCCACGGCAGGACCGCCTTCGGACTGCTCTGCGAGGCCGGTGAGCCGAAAAGCATCGCCTGGGCCGAACTCACCCTGGGGACCGCTTCCTGGGGCCTGGGCGACATCGAGGACGCCCGTGCCCGTACGGGAGAGGCGCTGCGCCTGTTCCACAAGCTCGACGCCCCGTGGGGCCTCGCCGAGGTCTTCCAGATCACGGCCATGCTGGCCCTGCCCGTACACCACTGGGAACGGGCCGCCGCGCTGTTCGGCGCGTCGGACACGGCACGCAAGCAGTCCGGCGCCGCGCTGCTGCCCTTCCTCAAGCGGTGGCGGGCGGCCGGCATCGCCAAGGCGCGGGCGGAACTCGGCGGGCAGCGCTTCGACACGGCACGCGAACACGGGCGCCGGTGGCCGCTGGAGGCCGCCGTGCTGGCCGCCACGGCGGAACTCGGTACGGCGCTGCCGCCACCGCCTGCGACCGCCCCGGCACCGGCAGCCGGCGCCCGCGACGCGTCCGCCGAGGCGCCGCAACAGGCCACGCTGCGCCGGCAGGGCGACTACTGGGCCCTGGCCCACGGCGGCCACGTCATCCACCTCAAACACGCGGTGGGCCTGGGCTACCTCGCCCGGCTGCTCGGCGAACCCGACCGGGAGTTCCTGGCGCGCGACCTGGCGGCGGCCGAACGCGGGGCGCCCCGCGGCACGCCGGTCGCCCCTGAGGGGCCCGCGTCCTCCGGGCCCGGCGACGCGGGCCCCGCCCTCGACGCCAGGGCGAAGGCCGCCTACCGCCGGCGCCTGCGGGAGCTGGCCGAAGAGCTGGACGAGGCCGAGCGCTTCAACGACACCGCCCGTGCCGAGCGCGCCCGGGTCGAGCTCGACGCCGTCACCGAGCAACTCGCCGGCGCCGTCGGTCTCGGCGGCCGCGACCGCAGGGCCGCCTCCGACAGCGAGCGGGCCAGGCTGAGCGTCACCAAAGCCCTGAAGTCGGCGGTGAAACGTATCGCCGTGCACGACCCCGTGCTGGGATTGCACCTGGAGCGCAGTATTCGGACGGGCGCGTACTGCTCTTACGCTCCGGATCCCGCCTCGCGCATTGTCTGGGGATAGGGAAAAGCGCCGCCCACGGGAAATAACCGTCACTCACACGAGTGCAATTAAGCATGACGCGCCTCGCCGTCTCCCGCCCGCAGCAGACTGGGCATATTCCGGTTGCCGGGACGCCATCGGAGGCGAGGACGACGGAACACACGACAAGCGACCAGGACCCCACGGTCCCGCGCGTCCGCAACGAGGTACGCGCGCCGGTCCGCGGGCACGTGGTGCAGGCCGGGGCCATTCACGGCGACGTCCATCTGCACCCCGGGCGCGAGCACACCGCGGTGCCCCGCCAACTGCCGGCCGCGCCCCGGTGGTTCACCGGCCGGGCGCCGGAGCTGGCGGCGCTCACCACCGCGCTGGACGAGGCGGCGCATTCCGGCGCCACGGTGGCCATTTCGGCGATCGGCGGAGCCGGCGGAATCGGTAAGACATGGCTGGCCCTTTACTGGGCACACCGGAACATCGACCGTTTTCCCGACGGCCAATTGTTCGTGGACCTGCGGGGCTTCACCCCGCTCGGAGAACCCATGCCCGCCGGGGAAGCGGTACGGGGATTCCTGCACGCCCTCGGCGTCGAACCGTCCGCAATTCCCACCGACCCGGACGCCCAGGCGGGGCTCTACCGCAGCCTGGTCGCCGACCGCCGCATGCTGATCGTGCTGGACAACGCCCGCGACACCACCCACGTGGCCCCGCTGCTGCCCGGGAACTCCGCCTGCACGGTGCTGGTGACCAGCCGCCGCCGGCTGGCCGGCCTGGTCACCACCCACGGTGCCCGGTCGCTGGACCTGGGCGTCCTGCCCGAGGCCGAGGCGCGCCGGCTGCTGACCGCCCACCTGGGCGCCGAGCGGGCGGCCGCCGAGCCGGATGCCGTCGAAGCGTTCCTGGCCTGCTGCGCGGGGCTGCCGCTCGCGTTGAGCATCGTGGCCGCCCGCGCCACCACACACCCCGACTTCCCCTTGAGCATGCTGGCCGAGGAGCTGCGCGACCACGCGACCCGGCTCGACGAGCTGGACGCCGGCGAGATCCCGCTGAACCTGCGGGCGGCGTTCTCGTCCTCGTACCACGCCCTGTGCCCCGAGGCGGCCACGCTGCTCGGGCTGCTGGGCCTGGCGCCGGGCCCGGACATCAGCCTGCCCGCCGCCGTCTCCCTGGCCGGACTCCCGGCGGCCCGCGTGCGCGCGCTGCTGCGGGAGCTGGAAACCGCGCACCTGCTGGCCCAGCCGGCGCCCGGGCGCTACCGGCTGCACGACCTGATCCGCCTCTACGCCTCCGACCAAGCGCGCCACCACCACACCGAGGACAGCCGCGACGACGCGCTGCGGCGGCTGGTGGACTTCTACCTGCACACGGCCTACACCGGCGACCAGGTCCTGGACCGTCACCGCGAGTCGGTCGCGCTCGACGCGCCCGCACCCGGCTGCCGCCCCCATCCGCTCCAGGACGAGGCGAAGGCACTGGCGTGGCTGGACGCCGAACACCCCGGCCTGCTGGCCGCGCAGCGCCTGGCCGTCGAGCGGGGGTGGCACACACAGGTGTGGCAGCTGGCCCCGGCGCTGCACACGTACCACTGGCGGCGGGGGCTGCTCGCCGACCAGGTCACCCTCGCGCGCGCCGGTCTGGCCGCCGCCCGGCAGCTGCGCGACCCGGCCATCCAGGCACCTGCGCACCGCCTCCTCGCCGAGATCTGCGCCCTGGTGGACCGGCACACCGAGTCCCTGGAGCACCTCCACGAAGCCCTCACCCTGGCGAAGCGCGCCGGCGACCTGCCGAGCCAGGCCCACACGCACCGCGTGCTCGCGTGGACCTGGGGGCAGCAGGGCGAGATCCAATCGGCCCTGGACCACGCCGCCCACTCCCTGAGCCTGTTCCAGGCGCTCGACGACCAGGAATGGGAGGCCCGCGGCCTGAACCAGACGGCCTACTACTCCGCGCAACTGGGCCACTTCGAGCAGGCCCGCGCCCACGCCGAGCGCGCCCTGCTCCTGCACCGCCGCCACCACAACCGCAACGGCGAGGCACTCTCGCTGAGCGTCCACGCCTTCCTGGGCCTGTGCACCGGCCGGCACACCCAGGTCCTGGACTACGGCCTGCGCGCCCTCGCCCTGTTCCGCGACATCGGCAACACCTTCTACGAAGCGCTCGTCCTGGACTGCCTCGGACAGGCCCACGACGCCCTGGGCCGGCACGCTCAGGCCAGGGAAGCCTGGCGGCAGGCGCTGGAGCTCTACCAGGCGCAGCACCGGTCAGCGGAGGCGGAGCACGTACAGCGGCGGCTCGCCGGCCTCGCAGAGCGGGAACGGGCCGGGTAGACCCGGCCGACGGAGCACGTTCCGGGCGGCTACGCGGCGGCCCGCCGTGCGTACACCTCGATCTCGATCTTCATCCGGACGTCGGCGAGGCCGCACACGAGCATCGTGGCAGCCGGCCGGACCGCGCCGAACGCACGGCGCAGTACCGGCCAGCAGGGCTCGAAGTCGGCGCGGTCCGGCAGCAGGTAGCGCACCCGCACCACGTCGTCGAGGGTGCGCCCCGCCTCGGCCAGCGCGGCTTCGATGTTGCGCAGGCACTGCTCGGCCTGTTCCACCACGTCGTCGGAGATCGTCATCGTGGTGTAGTCGAAGCCGGTCGTCCCGGACACGTGCACCCAGTCTCCGTCGACCACGGCGCGGGCGTAGCCGATCTGCTCTTCGAAGGTCGAGCCGCTGAGTATGGAACGTCGCTCTGTCATGCGCGGAACGCTAAGTGATCAGTGCGGATCCGTCCACGCGGTACTCGCCACACCGACCAGGCCGGTCGTCCGTCGGCCCGTCAGTGCCGGTCGGGGGCCGCCGGGACGCGTCGCACGCCGATCGCGGCGAGTACGGCACCGAGGACGCACAGCACGCCCGTGGTCAGGACGGCGGCGTGCACGCCGTTCATGAACGCGTTGCCGCTGCCCTCGACGACGGCGGCCCTGAGCTGCGCGGGCATGTCCGGGGACACGGGCGAGACGCCCATGGCCACCGCGTCCTTCGCCTTCTCGAAACCGGTCGCGACCGTGTCCGGGACGCCGGCCGCGGTCAGCTCGCCGGTCAGGGTGGACCCGACCTTGCCACTGATCAGCGACACCAGGACCGAGGTGCCGAGCGCGCCGCCGACCTGTAGGGAGGTGGCCTGCAAGCCACCCGCGACACCGGCGTCCCGCACCGGCGCGTTGCCGACGATCGCGTCGGAGGAGGCCGCCATCACCATGCCGACGCCGAGCCCGAGCGCGACGAAGGGCGGCCACATGACGGCGTACGGGGAGTGCGCGTCCCAGGCCAGCGTCCAGAAGGACGCGGCCGCCTGCAGCACCATGCCCAGCGGCATGGCCAGCCGTGCGGAGAACCGCTCGGTCAGCGCCGCGCCGATCGGTGAGGCGACCACGGAGGCGAGGCTCAGCGGGAGGGTGCGGACGCCCGCCTCGACGGGGGTGAAGCCGCGGACGTTCTGCAGGTACAGCATGACGAAGAAGATCACGCCGAGCAGGACGAAGAAGTTGACCGTGGTGATGACCGCGCCGATGGTCAGGGCCGGGTTGCGGAACAGGCGCATCGGGAGCAACGGGTGCGCGACGCGGGTCTCGTACCGGCCGAAGACGAGCAGGAGCACGAGGCCCGCGCCGATCGTGCCGAGGGTGCCTGCCGAGGTCCAGCCCCAGGTCTCGCCCTTGACCACGCCGAACACCACGCCCAGCAGACCGAGCGCGAGCAGGACGACACCGGGGAGGTCGAACCTGTGGTGTCCCGTGGAGTTCTTGCTCTGCGGCAGCACCAGGCCGCTGAAGACCAGCGCGACGACACCGATCGGTGCGTTGATGTAGAAGACGGACTCCCAGTTGACGTGCTCGACGAGCAGGCCGCCGACGATGGGGCCGAGCGCTGTGGAAACGGACGAGACCATCGCCCAGATGCCCACTGCCATACCGAACTTCTTCGGCGGGAAGGCCGCCCGCAGCAGTCCGAGCGTGTTCGGCATGAGGAGCGCCCCGAAGAAGCCCTGCAAGGCGCGGAACGCGATGACGCCCTCGATGTTGCCCACCAGTCCGATGGCCACGGACGAGGCGGTGAAGCCGGCGACGCCGACGAGGTAGTACGTACGCCGCCCGAAGCGGTCGCCCAGCTTGCCGCCCAGGATCAGCGTGGCGGCCAGGGCGAGGAGGTAGGAGTTGGTGACCCACTGGAGATCGGCGGTGGACGCGTTCAGGTCCCGGCCGATCTCGGGGTTGGCGATCGATACGACGGAGCCGTCGAGCCCGACCATGAACAGGCCGAAGGCGACCGCGACGAGCGTCAGCCAGGGGCGGCCCCGGCGGCCGGCGGGGCGTTGCGGGAGGGAGGATACGGGCAGGGATGAGCGATCCACGGCGGTGGAGGACATGGCGATGCCTGTTTTCTTCGTAAAAGGGAGATGCCCGGCCGCGGCGGGCCGGGAGAAAGGGATGCCTGCGGAGGGCGGCGTACGGTGAAGGGCCGTCAGCCGGCAGCGGGGTGCACCCGCTGGGCCAGTCCCTGCAAGGCGCCGAGGGCGGAGCCGATGGCGTCCCGTTCGCCGTCGGTGAGCGCGTGGAGCGCTTCGGCGAAGTAGCCCTCGACCAGGTTCGCGACCTCGTCGAGACGGCTGCGCGCCACGGTCGTCAGGTGCAGGTGGGCCACCCGCTTGTCGGCCGCGTCCTGCCTGCGTTCCAGGAGCCCGAGGCCGACCAGCTGGGTCACCAGGGCGCTCGCGTTGTTCGGCTTCAGCATCAGCGCGTCGGCCGCGGCGCGCACGGTGACGCCGTCGTGCCGGCCGACGAACCGCAGCAGGGCGAGCTGCCCCTCGGGAAGTTTCGGGTGCGGGAAGTCCTGGGCGATGCGACGGTCGACCGCCCGGTGCAGCGCGGGCAGGACGGCCGCGAGCCCGGAGGCGATGCGGCGGGTGTCCTGGGGGGACGCGCTGGGAGCGGACATACGGGCGAGCATAGGTATGACCGCATACCTAAGTCAAAGTTCCCCGCCGGGAGAAGGCAGGGCCTCTGCCGCGTCCGGATACGGCGACGCGCCGTACCGGGCAGCCCGGTACGGCGCGTCGTCGCTCGGTCGGCAGCGCCCGGTGGCGCTCCCGGTCAGGAGCGGTGGTAGGGGTTGGGGACGTGGATGTCGGCGCCCAGCTCGCGGGCGGCGTTGCGGGCGAAGTACGGGTCGCGGAGGAGCTCGCGGCCGATCAGGGCGGCGTCCGCCTGGCCGTCGCCGACGATCTTCTCGGCCTGCCGGGCCTCGGTGATCAGGCCCACCGCGCCGACCGGCAGACCGGTCTCCTTCTTGACCCGCTCGGCGAAGGGCACCTGGTAACCCGGGTCGGCGGCGATCTTGGCGTCGGGGGCGTTGCCGCCGGTGGAGGTGTCCAGGAGGTCCACGCCGTGCGCCTTGAGGTCGGCGGCGAAGCGTACGGTGTCGTCGGCCGTCCAGCCCTCGCGCTCGTCGTCCGCGTTCTCCGACAGCCAGTCGGTCGCCGAGATGCGGAAGAAGACCGGCAGGTCCTCGGGCCACACGGCCCGGACCGCGTCGACGACCTCCAGGGCGAACCGGGTGCGCCCCTCGTACGAGCCGCCGTACTCGTCGGTGCGGCGGTTGGTGAACGGCGAGAGGAACTCGTTGATCAGGTAGCCGTGCGCACCATGGATCTCCGCCACCTGGAAGCCGGCCTCCAGCGCCCGCCGGGCGGTGGCGGCGAACTGCCCGACGATCTTTTGGATCTCGTCGGCCGACAGCTCGGCCGGCGCGGTGGACGCCCCGTCGAACGCGAGCGGGCTCGGCCCCACCGGCTGCCATCCGTACCCTTGGCCGGGGGCGATCGGCGCGCCGCGGTCCACCCACGAGCGCTCGGTCGACGCCTTGCGGCCGGCGTGCGCTATCTGGATGCCCGGGACGCTGCCCTGCGCCTTCAGGAAGTCGGTGATCCGGCGGAACGCGGCGGTCTGCGTGTCGTTCCACAGCCCCAGGTCGTACGGGCTGATGCGCCCCTCGGGGCTCACCGCCGTCGCCTCGGTCAGGATCAGCCCCGTACCGCCGGCGGCGCGCGACGCCAGGTGCTGGAAGTGCCAGTCGTTGGGCGCGCCCTGGTCGGGGCCGTCCGGAGCCGCCGAGTACATGCACATGGGAGCCATCCAGATGCGGTTCGGAATGGTCAGCGACCGAAGGGTGATGGGCTCGAACAGTGCGCTCACGGTTGACTCCCGCTGTCGGGGTTGCTCCTGCTTGACGCTTCATACGATAAACCTCGTAGTACGGCGGTTGTCAAACTACGAAGGGTCTCGTACATGCGTCGGGGCCGGACCCTGGTGGGTCCGGCCCCGCGTATCGAGCTCGGCCTCGGAAGATGGTCGCGCCTCCCCCGTCTGCCGCCGTTCCGGCCGGCTCGCGACGTACCCCCGTACCGCCGCGACCGGCGGCCCGCCCGGGAGCACCGCTCCCGGGCCGACCGGCTCACGATAAGGGGACCGGCTTTCCTCCTTCGAGCGAATTTTGACGGCGCGAGGGGCGGCGCGTACGCGGCGTGGGACCCGGGCGGCGAGCTGTTCGAACCCTCGGACCGTTCGCATCCGGCCCGGCGGGGCGTGCGCAGCTGCAACGTGCCGCCATCTTGAGCACGACCGCGGCGGCAGCCGCACCGGTGGACCACGCACCGGCACCGCCGGAAGCCTTGAAATCAAAGGCACAGGCGGCGTGCGCACGGTGTCGTACACAGGCTCGAACCGCTTGCAGTGTTTCGATCCGCAAAACGGGGAAACACCAGAGCTGAAGCGTTTTGATCTTATTTGCGAACGAGGTGAAGCTGCCATGGGAATCATCGCGTGGGTCCTGATCGGGCTGCTGGCAGGCGCGATCGCGAAGGCACTGATGCCGGGTAAGGACCCCGGCGGATGCCTCGTCACCATGCTCATCGGCATCGTCGGTGGTCTGCTGGGCGGCTGGCTCGGCAAGGTGATCTTCGGTGTGGAGTCGATCAACGGCTTCTTCCACCTCTCGACGTGGATCGCGGCCATCGTCGGCTCGGTGATCGTCCTGGCGATCTACCGCGTGACACTCGGCCGCAATCAGCAGCGCTGAGGTGAGGCCGCCCGGTCGGCGGCAGTGACCGGCCCCCTGCTCGCAGGGGGCCGGTTTTCGTGCGCTGACCTGCGCGGACGGTGGGCCGGAGGGCCGTTGTCAGTGGTCGGGTGCAGACTGGCCAATACCTGAGACAACGGCGTCCCGGAGGTGTTCGAGATGACATCCGGCAAGGCAGACGTAGTACTCGCGGTAGGCACCCGCAAAGGGCTCTTCATCGGCCGGCGGCGGCGCGGCGACTGGGAGCTGCGCGGCCCGCACTTCGCCGCCCAGGCGGTGTACTCGATCGGCATCGACACCCGCGGCCCGGTGCCCCGGCTGCTGGCCGGTGCGGACAGCGCGCACTGGGGGCCCTCGGTCTTCCATTCCGACGACCTCGGCGAGACCTGGCAGGAGCCGGCCAGGCCGGCGGTGAAGTACCCGCCGTACACCGGGACTTCGCTGGAGCGGGTGTGGCAGCTCCACCCGGCCGGCCCGGCCGCGCCCGGCGTGGTCTACGCCGGTACGGAGCCCGGCGGGCTGTTCCGCTCCGAGGACGGGGGCGAGACGTTCGAGCTCGTGCGCCCGCTGTGGGACCACCCGTCCAGGGAGCGGTGGGAGCCGGGCGGCGGCGGCCTGGCGGTGCACACGGTGATCACGGACCCGCGGGACGCGGACGCGGTGACGGTCGCGGTGTCCGCCGCCGGCGTGTTCCGTACGAGGGACGGCGGCGCGACCTGGGCCCCGTCGAACAGCGGCGTGAAGGCCGTGTTCCTGCCGGACCCGGACCCCGAGTTCGGGCAGTGCGTGCACAAGATCGCACAGGACCCGGTGGACCGGGACCGGCTCTATCTCCAGAACCACTGGGGCGTTTACCGGAGCGACGACGCGGGCGCGCGGTGGACGGACATCGGCGGCGGGCTGCCCTCCGACTTCGGGTTCGCCACGGCCGCGCACCCCCGCCGGGCCGGCGTCGCGTACGTCTTTCCCATCACCGCCGACATGGACCGGGTCCCGGCGGACCACCGGTGCCGGGTGTACCGCACCGGCGACGCGGGGGCGAGCTGGGAGGCGCTGAGCGACGGCCTGCCGCGGGAGGACCACTACGGCACGGTGCTCAGGGACGCGCTGTGCGTCGACGACTCCGACCCGGCGGGCGTCTATTTCGGCAACCGCAACGGGGAGCTGTTCGCCAGCGCGGACGACGGCGACAGCTGGCGGCAACTGGCCTCGCACCTCCCGGATGTGCTGTGCGTACGGGCAGCCGCCGTTGGGTGAGCGATCGTATGGGGACGGGAGAAGGGCCGGGCGGGCGGCCGGATCGGGCGTGGGGTCGGGCGTGGGGTCGGGCCATCGGTTGAAGAGGATCGCCTTGCGGCCAGTAGGGTGACGGCGTGGCTGCACGACCTCTTCATGAAATCGTCGAACCTGGCTGGGCCAAGGCACTTGAGCCGGTCGCCGGACAGATCGCCTCGATGGGCGAGTTCCTGCGGGCGGAGATCGCCGCGGGGCGCACGTACTTGCCGGCGGGCGGCAATGTGCTGCGGGCCTTCCAACAGCCCTTCGACGACGTCCGGGTGCTCATCGTCGGACAGGACCCGTATCCGACCCCGGGGCACGCGGTGGGGCTGAGCTTCTCCGTCGCGCCGGACGTCCGCCCGCTGCCCGGGAGCCTGGAGAACATCTTCCGCGAGATGTCCTCGGACCTGGGGCTGCCGCGGCCGTCCAACGGTGACCTCACGCCGTGGACGCAGCAGGGTGTGCTGTTGCTCAACAGGGCGCTGACGACGGCGCCGCGCAAACCGGCGGCGCACCGGGGCAAGGGCTGGGAGGTGGTCACCGAACAGGCCATCAGGGCGCTGGTGGCGCGCGGCCGCCCGCTGGTCTCGGTGCTGTGGGGCCGCGACGCGCGCAATCTTCGGCCCCTGCTCGGCGACCTGCCCGCGGTGGAGTCCTCGCACCCCTCCCCCATGTCGGCGGACCGGGGCTTCTTCGGCTCGCGTCCGTTCAGCAGGACCAACGACCTGTTGGCGCGGCAGGGCGCGGAGCCGGTGGACTGGAGACTGCCCTGAGCGTGCGGGATAGTGTTCCCGCATGACGAACGCGAACATCCCTGCGGGTTGGTACGCCGACCCGCAGGGCACGCCCGACCAGCTGCGCTGGTGGGACGGCTCCCGGTGGACCGAGCACACACACCCCGGCCGGCAGGCGCAGGGACAGGAGCAGGCCCAGGCAGCTCGGCAGGCGGTCGGGCAGCAGGTTCCCGGCCGGCAGCAGGGTCTCGGCCAGGGGTACGCGCCCCAGCAGCAGGGCGCCGGACAGCCGATGCCGCAGCAGCAGGGCATGGGGCAGCCGATGCCGCAGCAGCAGTACGCGCCGCAGGCCGGTCAGCAGGTTCCCGTCGGCGTCGGCCAGCAGATGCCCGGCAGCCAGGCAGGGTACGGGCAGCCGGGTGGCGACCCGGGCAAGGTGCAGTACCAGGTGCAGCAGCAGGCCGGCGTCGCGCCGACCGCGCAGGGCGGCGGGTCCCTGTTCACCGAGCCGGTCCTGGTGGTGAACCAGAAGGCCAAGCTCATCGAGGTCTCGAACGAGTACAGCGTGTTCGACCAGCACGGCAACACCCTCGGCACGGTCGTGCAGGTCGGCCAGAGCACCGCCAAGAAGGTGCTGCGGATCGTCTCCAGCCTCGACCAGTACATGACCCACCGGCTGGAGATCCGGGACGCGTACGGACAGCCGCAGCTGGTCCTGACCCGTCCGGCGAAGTTCATCAAGTCGAAGGTGTTGGTGGAGCGGCCCGACGGGCAGCCGATCGGCGAGATCGTGCAGCAGAACGCCATCGGCAAAATCAACTTCGCGATGATGGCGGGCGGGCAGCAGGTCGGCGCCATCAGGGCGGAGAACTGGCGGGCCTGGAACTTCGCGATCGTCGACCACGCCGACACCGAGGTCGCCCGGATCACCAAGACCTGGGAGGGCCTGGCCAAGACGATGTTCACCACCGCGGACAACTACGTGCTGCAGATCCACTGCCAACTGCCCGAGCCGCTGCGGAGCCTGGTCGTCGCCACCGCGCTGACCGTGGACACCGCGCTCAAACAGGACGCCCGTGGGTTCGGCTGAGCCGGCGGGCAGCGCGCCGCACCCGGCACCCGGCCACGTCCTGGGGGTGGACTCGGGCGGTTCGGGCCTGCGGATCGCCGTCGCCCGCGCGGACGAGCACGACGCGCGGCCGCTCGCCGCGTACGCCTCCCAGGAGCCCATCGGCACCGGACCGAACGGCATGGACGCCCATCAGCTGCTCAAACAGCTGGTGCCCGCCGCCCAGGACCTGATGCGGGACACCGGCGCGCGGCGCTTCGACGCGGTGTGCGTCGGCGCCTCGGGCATGGCCACGCTCGGTACGGAGCTGCGCGCCGAGCTGCCCTCGGCGCTGGCCGAGGCGTTCGGTGTACGGCGTCTCGCGCTGGCCGCGGATGCCGTGACCGCGTACGCCGGGGCCCTCGGGCAGGCGCCGGGCGCGGTGGTGGCCGCCGGTACGGGGGTCATCGCGACGGGTACGGACCTCACCCCGGAGGGTGGCTGGCGGCGCGCCGACGGCTGGGGCCACCTGCTGGGCGACTGCGGCAGCGGCGCCTGGATCGGCCGGGCCGGGCTGGAGGCCGCGCTGCGCGCCCACGACGGGCGGCCGGGCGGCTCGGACGGGCTGCTGGACCGTATGGAGGCGGTGTTCGGTCCGGCGGCCGAGCTGCCCGGCGCGCTGTACCCGCGCGCCGACCGTACGGCCGTACTGGCGTCCTTCGCGCCCGAGGTGGCCGCCTGCGCCGGGCACGACGCCGTGGCGGCAGCGATCCTTCGGGAGGCCGCGCGGCACCTCGCGGAGTCGGCAGCCGCCGTCTGCCCCGCGGCGCCGGGCAGCGCGGTGGCCTTCACCGGCGGCCTTCTGCGCCTGGGCGAGCCGCTGCTGGCGCCGCTGCGCGCCGCGTTCGCCGAGCTGCTGCCGCAGGCCCGCCGCGTCGAACCTGCGGGAGACCCGCTGGACGGCGCGTTGCGCGTCGCCGCGGCGCTGGCCGCCGACCGGCTGGTGCTGCCGGCCGACGAGAAGTTGTTGCGGGTCACCTGAACCGTCGGCGGCGCGGGCCGCCGCGGAGCACGCGACGCGTGTCTTCGTTTGCCATGCCTGCGACACCAGTCACGACCGGTCACCGCGCCGCCGCCGACCATCCCCGAACCGACGCATTTCGCGCAGCGAGCGTCGCGGTTCGCTCAGCAGTCGCCACCGGTCGTCCGGCTCCGCCCCACGAGCCTCGGCGGCCCCCTCCCGAACCACCCCATCCACCCTCTGACCTGCTCATACGGCGCGCGGGACAAACCGGCACGTATACCTCCCGACCGAACCCTCCCGCCGCGCGGAGGACCCCCGAGGCATTAGCATGCGACGCCATGAGTTCCCCCACTGGGCCCGCACCCGGCTCGCCCCGCTTTGACGAAGTTTCTCCGAGCCCGGGCGACGCCGCACCCGGCCTGCCTGTACGAATGCCGCGTCCCCGACAGTCCGGTCGGCACCGCCGTCCGGAGCCCGCCGCCGCGCCCGAGGGCGCGCCCGCGCTGGTCCTCGCCGTGCCCGGCGCCCCCACCGCCGCCGCGCGCGGCCTGGCGTCGGAGGTGACCAGCATCGCCCGTTCCGAGCTGCCCGGCCTGAACGCCCGGGTCGGTTACGTGGACGGCGGCGACGCGGAGTTCCCCGCGCTGGAGGCCGTGCTGGCGCAGGCCGCCGGCGAGTACAAGGCCCGTACCGGCGACGGCTCGCAGCCCGAGCCGCAGGGGCCGCCCGCCGTGGTCGTGCCGCTGCTGGCCGGACCGGACAGCGCGCTGCTCCGCCGCATACGCCAGGCGATCATGAACAGCGGTTCGGCCGCCGAGCTGACCGACGTCCTCGGCCCGCACCCGCTGCTCGCCGAGGCCCTGCACGTGCGCCTCTCCGAGGCCGGGCTCGCCCGCGCCGACCGGGCGCGCCTGTTCACGGTCACGACGGCCGCTGACGG
The DNA here is from genome assembly GCF_044332485.1 of Streptomyces sp. NPDC017056. Lineage (NCBI taxonomy): Bacteria > Bacillati > Actinomycetota > Actinomycetes > Kitasatosporales > Streptomycetaceae > Streptomyces > Streptomyces sp. NPDC017056. Next base: position 197,188 of record NZ_JBIRPD010000005.1, read on the forward strand.
CATCATCCTCGCCACCGTCGGCGGCGAGGAAGCGGTGCAGGCCGCCGGGATCACCGGCATGCTGCTCTCCGCCCGCCTGGCGGTGCCGGTGCTGGCCGCCGCGCTGGACGAGGAGGGCGCGATCGCCCGCACCGCCGAGCAGCTGCGCTCCTCGGGCTCGCAGCACCTGGCCCTGGCCCCGTACCTGATCGGTCCCGAGATCGCCGACGGCCTGGTGGGGGCGGCGGCAGCGGAAGCGGGCTGCTCGGCGGCGGAGCCCCTGGGCGCCTACGGCACGGTCGGCCGCCTCGTGCTGTCGAACTACGCGGCGGCGCTGGGCATCACGCTGCAGTCGGCGGGACAGGGCGCGCCGGTGCGGTGACCCCCGAGGGGCGGCTGCCGACCGCCGCCCGCTCGCGGGTGGTCACGGACCTCTGACACGTCACGATCGCAAAAGGGCCGCTTCCCGTACGGGGAGCGGCCCTTCGGGCTCACGGTAGTACGCGCACGTCAGGCGAAGACCACGCAGGAGGCGGCCGGAACGTCGGCCGAGCCGCCCGGCTCCGGCACTCCGGTGCGGGGGTCGACGGTGAACCAGGCCACGTTCCCCGAGCGCTCGTTGGCCGCGTAGAGGTGCCGCCCTCCGGGGTGCAGCGCCAGGTCACGGGGCCAGTGGCCCCCGCACGGCACGGTGGTGACCAGGGAGACCCCGTCCCCCGACGCGTCGGTGGCGAGGACCGAGATGCTGTCGTGGCCCCGGTTGGCGGCCCAGGCGAAGCGGCCGTCGGGCGAGACGACCAGTTCGGAGGGGTAGTTCTCGGCGGTGACCGCCGGGGGGAGGATCGCCGTCTCCGTCAGCGGGGTGAGGGTGCCGGTGGCGGCGTCCCACCGGCAGGGAGTGACCGTCGAGGCCAGCTCGTTGACGACGTACGCGTGGTCGCCGCGCGGGTGGAAAGCCAGATGCCGGGGCCCGCTGCCCGCACGCAGCCGTACCTCGTCGCGTACGGTCAGCTTCCCGCCCGCCGGAGCGAGTTCGCAGACGCGTACGGAATCGGTGCCCAGGTCGACGCTGAGCAGCCAGCGGCCGGTGGGGTCGGGCAGGACGGCGTGCGCGTGCGGACCCTCCTGGCGGTCGGGGTTCGGGCCGCCGCCCTCGTGCCGCAGCACGGCGGCCGGCTCCGCGAGGGCGCCGTCGGGCCGCACGGGCAGCGCGGTGACGCTGCCGGAGCTGTAGTTGGCCGTCAACAGGTGCCCCGCCCAGAGGGCGAGGTGCGTGGGGTCGGCGCCCTGCACCGGCACGGGGCCGGCGAGCAGCACCGGTCCGCTCTCCGTGAGCGCGAAGGCGGCGGCCGCGCCGTCGGGCGTCTCGCTCACCGCGTACAGGTGGCGGCCGTCCGGCGCCGGGGCGAGGTAGGAGGGGTTGCGGACCGCGTCCGTGGCGTGCAGCGGGGTCAGCGCGCCCGTCTCCGCGTCGACCGCCGCCGTGACGACGCCATGCCCGCCCGCCGACGTGAACGACCCGATGTACGCCCGCTGCCCGCCGTCTGCCGTACCCGTCGGCTCACTCATCGGCGCTGTGCCTGCCCTTCGTCCGCCCTGCGCGTCGCATGGAGATGTACGCGCCGACGCTAACAGCCCACCGGGCGCACCGGTCCGGCCGATGGGCGGCCCGGCGGAAATGCGACAGTGTCCCTGCCTTCCGCACCGTCTCCAGCACCGTCTTCAGCACCCGCCGAACTCGCCGAGTCCCCGAATCCCCTTCCGACGGGCAGGCGGGACTGATGCTGACCGCGCCGGCCTGCTCGCCGCCACGGCCCCGGCCTACGGGGAGTGCCGGTCTCCCGCGTGCTGGTCGGTATCGCCATCGGCGGGTTCTGGTCCTGGCGGGCGGGCGCGTGGGACGGTGCCCGCGTGCCGCCTTCGGGACCGCCGCGGCGCTCCTGGCCGGCGCCACTCTGCTGCTGCCGGTGCTGGGCCGGTGGGCGGCCGGGGCGGCGGCCCTGGTGCTCGCGGGCGCCACCGTGTTGTTCGCGGTGGCGTCCGCGTGGGTCCACTACGTGAGACGGCCAGGCTGATCGCCGCCACTCTGCGCGGGCGGCGGCCCGGCCTCAGGCGTCGGCCAGCGGTGCCCGCGGAGAGCTGCGGAGCGGTGCGGCCAGCTCGGCCAGGGCCCGTTCCAGGCCGTGCAGGTGGGCGAGCGCGGGCTCCAGGGCGGGCGGGTGCGGAGCGAAGGCCGTGGCGGCCCCCGTCTCGCGGGGCTGCCGCGGCGCGGTGAGCGCCTCGACGGCGGCTTCCACGCGCTGGCAGGCGGCGGTGAGGCGGGCGTCGTGCGACGCCTCCGGGTCGGCGGCGATGGAGGCCAGGCCGCGCACCTCGCGGGCGCAGTCGTCGAGCAGCGCGAGCACCTGCCGCGCCCGGCCCTTGCGGGCCCGCATCGGCGCCAGCGGGTGCACCAGGGGGGACAGCGAGAGCCGTACCCGGCGGAGCAGGACCTCCAGCTCGGCGACGAGCGGGGCCGGATCGGCGCTCTCGCGGCCCGCGATGCGCGCTGCGGCCTCGGAGGTGCAGTGGTGCACGCAGCGCAGGGCGCGCTGGATCCAGGCGTCGGTCGTGGCGTGGGTGGTGACCGGCAGCACCAGGAGCACGGCCAGTACCGCGCTGAGCGCGCCGACGCCGGTCTCCGCGAGACGCAGCGCGAGCAGGGCGGGGTCCAGGACGCCCAGCAGCCCGTACAGCAGCCCGACCATCAGGGTCACCGCGAGCATGTTCCAGGTGTACGAGACCGGGGACGCGTAGAAGATCGAGAAGACGCAGACGGCGATGAGGGCGGCGGTGGGCGCCACGGCGCCGTCCAGCGGTACGGCGACGAGCAGGCCGGCGGGGATGCCGAGGAGCGTGCCGGCCATCCGGCGGAAGCCGCGGACCACGGTCTCGCCGCGCGAGGCGGTGTTGACGAAGATCCACCAGGTGGCGCCGACGGCCCAGTACCAGCGCTCGTGGGAGATCACCTGGCCCGCCGCCAGGGCGAACGCGCCGGCGGCGGTCGCCTGGACCGCCTGGCGGGTCGTCGAACGGGCGAAGCCCTTGCCGCTCGGCAGGGCGGGGAGGGCGGCCGGCGGCATCCGGCGCTCGTAGCACCACACCCCGAAGCGGACGACCGAGCAGGCCACCAGGGACAGCGCGGTGGCGGCGTACAGCTCGGGGAGCTGCTCGGGCACCGTGCGCAGGAACTGGGCCTCGAAGAACGACATGAACGCGAAGATGCCGAGGGCGTTGCCGCGCGGCCCCCACCGGCGGGCGTAGACGCCCACGCCGACCATGGCGAGGAAGGCGGTGTCCCGTACGAGCGGGTGGTCGTGCAGCACCGCCGCGGCGGCGAGTACCGGGAAGCCGACCGCCGGCAGCAGGGCCGTGGTGACCACCTGGCCCCGGATGGTCGTGTCCGCGACGGTGAAGAGCGCGAGCAGCGCGGCGAGCCCGCCCACCACGGCGCCGATCAGCGAGTGGCCGACGACGCCGCACACGGCCACCGCCAGGCCGACGCCGAGAACGGCCCGGGCGGCGCTGCGCAGCCGCAGCCGTCCCGGATCCGGCGCCACGAACACCCTCTTCAACACGGTTTCCCACCCTTCTGTCCGCCAGCATCAAAAAGGCGCCGCGGAAATCCGCAGCGCCATCGACGGGGCTATGACAACATCAACACTGCTGTTGGCTCAACAGAGCGCGTGAGTGGTGAGCCATTGGTACAGCGAGGGGCGGTGCGGCCGCGCCAGAGGGAGGCCAATGGCCTTCGTCTCACCTTCGTGTCCGCATCGCGGAACGACACCACCGCGTGCACCTTCCACGCATTACTCTCGACGCCATGTCCGCACCCGCACGCCTTCTCTGTCTCGCGCTCTTCGCGAACTCGGCCTGGTGCGTCGACGACGGGCTCTGTCCCCGCTGACGCCTGCCCGCCCGCGCCACCCGGCACGGCCCCGGCACCCGCGACTCCCCTTCCCCGCGCCTTCCCGGGGTGACGTGCGCCTTCGGCACGCCCCCGGCGCACGCACCACCGCTCACCTCACGGAGCCCGCTGTGACCACAGCTCCACCCGATCCGCTGATCGAAACGCCCCGGCCCGCCCCGGTCCTGCTCGCCCCCGCGCCCACCTCCGAGCCCCGGCCCGCGGCTCCCGCGGCGCCGCCGGTGCGCCGTGTGCCGCTCGCCGTCGGCCTGCTGCTCGCCGTCGCGCTGGCGGGTTACGTCTTCGCCTCGTACGGCGCGAAGCCGGGCGTCCTCCTGCTGCTCGGCCTCGGCCTCGGGGTCGCCCTGTTCCACTCGCGTTTCGGGTTCACCTCGGCCTGGCGGCAGTTCGTCGCGGTGGGCAACGGCACCGGGCTGCGCGCCCACGCACTGCTGCTCGGTACGACGGCGACGCTGTTCGCGCTGGTCATCGGCACCGGTACCGGGCTGTTCGGGTCGGTGCCCGCGCCTTCGGGCGGGCCGCTGGGCGTGGGCCTGATCATCGGCTCGTTCGTCTTCGCCGTCGGCATGCAGCTGGGCGGCGCCTGCGCCTCGGGCACGCTGTTCGCGGTGGGCTCGGGCCAGACCTCCATCGTGCTCACGCTGGGCGGCTTCATCGCCGGTTCGACGCTGGCCGCCTGGCAGTTCGACCTGTGGCGGGACCTGCCGGCGTTCGAGCCGGTCGTGTTCGCCGACCACATCGGCTGGTTCGGGTCGTGGGCCGTCACCGTACTGGCGCTGGTCGCCGTCGTGGTCGTCAGCCGTGCGGTCCAGGCGCGCCGCAACCCGCCGCCGACCGGCCCCGTCCCCACGGCGAAGACCCCGGCGGCCCGGATCCTGCGCGGGTCCTGGCCGCTGGCCGCCGGCGCGGTGGTGCTGGCGCTGCTGGGCGGGGGCGTGCTCCTCGTCTCCGGCGGTGCCTGGGGTGTGACCAGCGCGTTCAGCCTGTGGGGCGCGAAGCTGGTGAGCGCCTTGGGCGGGCACCCGGAGACCTGGTCGTACTGGCAGAAGCCCGGCAACGCGCACGCGCTCGCCGGCCCCGTGCTGGCCGACAGGACGAGCCTCACCGACATCGGGATCATGATCGGCGCCGCGGTCGCCGCCGCGCTGGGCGGCACCTGGGCGCTGCACCGGGGCACGCCCTGGCGCACCGCGGTCGCGGCCGTCGTGGGCGGCGTCCTGATGGGCGTCGGCGCCCGGATGGCCGGCGGCTGCAACATCGGCGCCTACCTCGCGGGCATCGCCTCCGGCAGCCTGCACGGCTGGATCTGGGGCGCGACGGCCCTGCTCGGCACCTGGGCCGGACTGAAGCTGCGCCCCGCCTTCCGGCTGGCCAATCCGAAGCCCGGCGACGGTGTCTGCTGACGATGGAGGGCGGGCACCACGGAAACGGGCCGATGGCCCACCCGGCTCCTCCGCAGGTGGGCCATTGGTACGGTCGAGGGGACCTGCGCCGACTCTGAGGAGGCCGTTGGCCCGTGGCCGTGGACACGCTCGACGCGAAGATCCTGCGACTGCTGCTGGAGCAGCCGCGTACCAGCGTGCGGGAGTACGCCCGTATTCTCGGCATCGCCCGGGGCACGGTCCAGGCGCGGCTGGACCGGCTGGAGCGGGACGGGGTGATCACGGCGTACGGGCCGCGCCTGTCCCCCGCCGCGCTCGGCCACCCGGTCCTCGCCTTCGTGCACATCGAGGTCACCCAGGGGCACCTGGAGGACGTCGCCGAGGCGCTGTCCGAGGTGCCGGAGATCATCGAGGCGTTCTCGACGACCGGCGGCGGGGACCTGCTGACGCGGGTGGTCGCGCGGGACGCGGCGCACCTGGAAGACGTGATCCAGCAGCTGATCAAGATCCCGGGCGTGGTCCGGACGCGCACCGAGGTGGCCCTGCGCGAACGGGTGCCGCACCGGATGCTGCCGCTGGTCGAAGCCGTGGGCGGTGCCGCGAAGCCGCGCCGCTGACCTCCTTGGCATGCTGGGGGCCATGAGCACTCCCGCCGGCGCCTCCCCGGCCCCCGCCTGCCGCCTGGCCTCCTCCCCCGCTCCGGTCCTCTTCGACTTGGACGGCACGCTCGTGGACAGCGAGCCGAACTACTACGAAGCGGGGCGCCGGGTGCTCGCCGAACACGGCGTCACCGGCTTCACCTGGGAGCACCACACCCGCTTCATCGGCATCGGCACCCGCGAGACGCTGGAGGTCCTGAAGCGGGAGCACGGCATCGACACGCCCCTCGACGAGCTGCTGGCCCGTATGAACCGCCATTACCTGGAGCTGGCGCAGGCGCACACCGAGGTCTTCCCCGAGATGCGTGCGTTCGTGGAGCTGCTGCACGCGGCCGGGCATCCGCTGGCGGTGGCCTCCGGCTCCTCACGGCCGGCGATAGAGGCGGTGCTCACCGGGACCGGCCTGGAGGCGCGGCTGACCGTGCTCGTGTCCGCCGAGGAGGTCGGGCGCGGCAAGCCGGAGCCCGATGTCTTCCTGGAGGCGGCGCGGCGGCTGGGCGCGGCACCGGACAGGTGCGTGGTGCTGGAGGACGCGCCGCCGGGCGCGGAGGCCGCACGCCGGGCGGGGATGCGGTGCATCGCGATCCCGTACGCGCCGGAGGCGGCCACCGATCCCGCGTTCCGCAGCGCCGGTCTGCTCTTCGCGGGCGGCCGGGGGGAGTTCACGGCGCAGGCCGCGTACCGGTGGCTCAGCGCCGGCGTCTGAACCCGGCCGAGCGCGGCCGAGCGCGGCCGCGAAGAGCAGACCGGCGCTTCCACATCGGACGAAAAAGGGGCCAACACCCCGAATGCCGGGGCCTGGATTGACGTACGCGAGGGGCTCGTGTGTCATGACTTGGCAAAGGACTGGCAACGGGGGTCTCATGAGTCAGGGCACCAACGTCGAGAGCGACGCGCTGCGCGCCTACGCGCGCGCCGCCGAGAGCGCGGCCGACCGGATCGCGAAGATCCGCAGTCGTACGGCCGCGCTGGAGCTGTCGGACGGCACCTTCGGGCAGCTGCCGGAGGCCAACAGCCTCCGCGCCGACTACATGGAGCAGAAGGACCAGTCCGGTACGGACCTGGAGGACAGCGCCGAGATGCTGCGCTCCATCGCCGAAGCCGTGCGCGGGTCCGCGGACAACTACGACGCCAACGAGGACGAGACGGCGAGCGGCTTCGGGGGCAGTGCCTGATGGGCGTCGGCCAGGCAGCGGGCAGCGCCCTCGACCGCGTCAACTACGTACTGGACTGGAGCAATCCCCTCGCGGCCACCCTCGACGAGGTCATCAAGGCGATCCTCAAGCAGTGCGGCGCCGACGACTGGTTCGACTGGGTCACCGGGGACAGCGAACTGCTGGAGAAGACGGCGCAGGAGTGGCGCGACGCGGCCCGCGACCTGCGGGACGTCGTGGCGGACCTGGTCGCCGAGCGCAGGAGCGTCGAGCGGGTGTGGGAGAGCGAGGCCGCCCAGGGCTTCGGCAAGACCATGACCGACTTCGAACAGGCCCTGCTCGGCGAGGCCGACGACATGGACACCGTCGCCGAGCTGCTGGAGATGGCGGGGGCGGCCTGCGCGATCGCCGAGCAGGCGATGATGGATCTCCTCGTCGAGATCGTCGAGGCGCTGATGGTCACCGCCGCGACCACCGCGATCCTGTCGGTGCTGACGGCGGGCGCCGCGGCGGCGATCGGCCCGCTGGCGGGCGCGGCGAACGTGGCGTACCGGGCGGCCAAGGCGACCCGGATCGCGGCGAAGCTGGCCGACAAGCTCGCCGACATCGCCCGCCAGACGCAGGCCCTGGCCAAACTCTCCCGGCTGCGCCGCTACTTGCGCGGACTGGACCGGGCGAAGATCAAGGAGTGGAAGGGCGCGAAGCGGCGGGTCGCGGGGAGCCTCCTGCGCGGTGAGCGGCCCGAGATGACCGACCTCGCCCAGTACATGGCGTGGAAGCAGGGCAAGAAGCTGGCCAAGGGAGTGCTCGGCGTCGACATGGGCGGCGCCGTGACCGGCTCGGCCGTGGAGAACGGCCCCGCGCTCGCGGAAGAGGCCGTCGAGTACGGCACCAGGCCGCCGTCGCAGACCTTCGACGAGCGCATGGGGCAGAATCCCGACCAGGCCGGGAAGTCCGTCCGGGAGGCGTTCGGATGAGCATCGGCGGGGCATTGTGGTCCGGCCTCAAAGCGTGGGTGACACCGCCCGACCGGCACGCGCTGGTACGCGAGGCCAAGGCGCGGGCAGCGGCGCTGCTGCCGCCCGGCGAGACGGTGGTGGACGGCCACACCGTCGAGCCGGGCGAGCGGGTGCCGCACCCCCCGAAGCCGTACCGGGTGGACGCCTTCGGCATCCGGCCCACAGCCGGCGACCGGGTGCTGAACGGCGCGGAGCGCGTCGAACTGGCGCTGGACCGGGTCAATCCCTTCAATGCGGCGCTGGACGCCTGGGACCGGCGGGGCGAGGACCGCAGCGCGCAGTGGCACGGCGGCTGGCAGAGCGCGGCAGGGCGGCTGGCGGCGGCTCTGCGCCCGCGTACTGAGAAGAAGTACCTGTCGGTGCTGCTGCTCACCGGGGTCGGGTTGCACGTGGTGCGCGTACAACTCTCCTCGGACGGCAAGAAGGTGGCCGGCGCCGTCGAGCACGCCTGCGCGGTGGCCCGCCAGGACATCACCTGGCTGCGGGACCGCAAGGACGTACGGCACGGCACGCACGAGATCGGCTTCGCCGACGGCTCGTGGGTGACGGTGTTCCTCCCCCTCGGCGGCTGGGGCACGCTCGTCGAGCAGTTCCCGCGCCGGCTGCGCCACACCGACCCGATGCCCTGAGCGCCCGGCTCCTGGGGGCAGGGGCCGGACCGGATGCGGGCCTCCGCCGCCGGAGCGGAACGCCGCTACGGCGGCGCCACTACTGATGCGCCACTACCGGTGCGCCGTTACGTGTCCGCCGCTACGGGTGCCGCACCTCGACGCGCACCAGCGAGCCGGTCTCCAGCGCCGCCCACATCGCGCCGTCGGGCCCTGGCGCGATGCCGTGCGGTTCGCCGGCGCGGTCCGGGAGGTCGTACGCGTCGATGCGCCCGTCGGTGCTGATCCGGCCGATGCGGCCGGCGCCCCATTCGGTGAACCAGAGGGCGCCGTCCGCGCCCGCGGCGATCGCGTGCGGGCGGCACTCCCGGTCCGGCAGCGGATAGCTGCCGATGGTGCCATCGGTGGTGATGCGGCCGATCTGCCCGGCACCGATCTCCACGAACCACAGGGCGCCGTCGGGCCCCGCCGTGATCCCGACGGGGGCGGCACCGGGCGTCGGCAGGTCGTACAGGACGGTCTCGCCGTCGAGCCCGGTCCGGCCGACCGCGTTGGCCTGGTTGGCGGTGAACCACAGGCCGCCGTCCGGCCCCGCCGTGATCACCGAGGCGAAGGCGCCGCGCACCGGCAGCTCGTACTCGGTGACCGTGCCGTCCGCCGTGATGCGGCCGATGCGGTCGGCGGCGGACTCGGTGAACCAGACCGCGCCGTCCGGCCCCGCGGTGATGCCGATGGGGCCGGCGTCCGCCGTCGGCAGGGTGAAGGACTCCACCGTCGCCCCGGACGCGCTGCCGTCGCTGCCGCTGCCGGGGACGATACGGGCGATGCGGTGCTCCTTGAACTCGGTGCACCACAGCGCGCCGTCGGCACCCGCAGCGATCATGGTCGGCCCGCCGGTGGCGGTGGGCAGCGGGCAGGTGGTGACCTCCCCAGCCGTCGTGACCCGGGCAATGCGCCCCTGGTGCACCAGCGTGCACCACAAGGCCCCGTCCGCCCCGGTGGCCAACGCGTACGGCCCGGCGCCGGGCCCGGACACGGGGAACTCCTGCATGGTCACTTCTGGGCGGGACGACATGCGCCGCATCTTACTGATCACGCCGGATGGCGAACCGCCCGGCCGCCCGGCCGCCCGGCTGCCCGCGGCTCGGCCGACGTCGGCCGAGTACGCGGCCGTGTCCAACTGCGCCTTGCCCGTGCAGGCTTCCGTGCCGGCCTCGACGCCGCTGAGGTAGTCGGTCTTCGCCACCGCGCCGCGACGGACGGCGGAGCGGCGCCGCCGCCCTTGGCGAGCCACACCATGACCTCGTGCTTGGGACGGCTTTGCCAGTCCGTGTCCGGCCTGTCGTAGAGCCAGAGGTCGTAAGCGACGTTGTACGCACCCGCCTTGGTCTCCTTCACCTCGTACGTCCACTTCGCGCGTACCGGAGTCTTCGCGGACAGGCGTACCGGCAGTCCCGTGGCGCCGGATGGATTCGTTCGGCGCGCAGCCGTCCGCCGCGCGGGCGGAATGGGAGGAGGCGTCGAGGCCGAAGAAGGCTCCGCCGCCGATGGCGGCGGCGAGCGTCGCGGCGAGGAAGCGCTTGCGGGACGAGCAGTGACCGGCCAGGTGCTGCCATGGGACGGCCTTTCCGGTCGGGGTCGGTGCTTCCTCGTTGCCGCCGGGCCGGAAAGGGTTGCTCCGGCCGCCCCTCAGGCACGGCGCCCCGGCTGCGGCGGAATTCGGTGGCGGGCGGCGGCAACCTTTCGCCCGGCGGCGGCAACTGGGGGCTGACAGAGTGTCCCCGACCAAGGAAGCCCGCGCCGTGCTCAGCCTTCCCGGCCTTTCCGCCCGCCCCGGTCACCGGCCGCAACCACCGCGAACCGAAGGGTTGGCATGATCCCGTCCGCCCCTTCGCTCGGCATGAGCACCGCACGCGACACCACCGGCGCCGCCACCGGTACCGACGCCGCGTCCGCGGAGTTTCACGCCTTCTTCGAGCGCCACCACGCCGAACTGGCCCGCCTGGCCCACCTGCTCACGGGCGAGGCGGACGCCGCCGACGACCTCGCGGCGGACGCGCTGCTCGCCCTGTGGCACCGGTGGGACCGGGTGCGCGGCGCGGAACACCCGGTGGCCTACGCCCGCGGGGTGGTCGCCAACATGGCCCGCGGCCGTATCCGCAGCACCGTGCGCGAACGGCGCCGTGTCGCCCTGTTCTGGTCACAGCGCGCCGAGCGGTCCGAAGGCCCCGACGTGGCCGCGGTCGTGGACGTCCGCCAGGCACTGGAACGGCTGCCCTTCCGCAAGCGTGCGTGCGTCGTCCTGCGGCACGCGTTCGACCTGTCGGAGCGGGACACCGCCCTCGCCCTGGGCGTCTCCGTCGGTACGGTGAAGAGCCAGACCTCCCGGGGCATGGCGGAGCTCCAGCGGCACCTGGGCGAGGGAGCCGCGGACGACCTCGCCGGGAGGAGGCACTGATGGCGGACGAGAACCTGCGCGGGGAACTGCGCGCGGCGGCACGGGCACACCGGCCGGACCGTACCCGGATGCTGGCGCGGGTGGAGCGCGGCATGGCGGGCGGCGCCGAGGCCCGTGCGGGCAGGCGCCGCGGCCCGGCACCGGCCCGCTCGTGGCCGCGCGTCGCCCTCGCGACCGCCGCGACGATGGGCGCGCTGGTCGCCGGGGGGTACGCGGTGGCGTCGATCGCCGAAGCCCCCGGCCCGCCGGGGAAGGTGACCACCCGTCCGCTGCCGCCCGCCGGGCCGCCTCCCGGGGACGCGTCCCGCGGCGCACCCCGTACGGAGGACGGCCCGCTGTGGTCGGACGGCTCCATCGACCCGCACAGCAACATCTACTGGGCGCAGAGCAACGTCACCCTCAAGACCGGACGCCCGCTGACCGCGCTCACCGTGGAGCTGCGGGTCGCCCAGACCGGCGGCGTGGCGGACACGGGCCACTGGAGCACCCGGCCCGAGTCCGACTTCACGGTGACCGTGGGCGAACGTGACGGCGTGCTCGTCTACCGGTGGACGCTCAAGCCGGGGCGCACCGTGCCCGCTGGGCAGCACGTCTTCGCCGGGCAGTACAACCACGCGGAGGGCGGCCGGGACGCCAAGGACGACTCGTACGCGGCGTCGGCCGGGTCGGCAGGCGGTGGACTGCACGTACGGGGGGCCTTCTGACAGGAGACTGCCGGGCACGGGACTTTCGGACGGGGGGCTTTCGGACAGAAGTCCTTCGAACAGGGGGCCTTCTGAGACGCCGGCGCGCAGGCCGGGCCGTGCGCTACTTCTTCGCGCGGCTCGGCTGCACCCGCTTCGGTTCGCCCTTCATCTTCGGGTGCTCCGGCGGGTACGGCAGGTCGCCGAGCCCGTGCTCGCGCTCGTCGCGGTCGGCGAGTTCGAGGGCCGCCTCCAGGCGGCAGGGGTGGGCGTCCATACCGGCGTGCAGGTCACCGTGCTCGGCGAAGCGGGCCGGCATGGTGAGGATGTCGAAGTCCTCCGGTACGGCGTCGGGCAGCTCCTCCCAGCGCAGGGGCGCGGACACCGGCGCGTGCGGGAAGGGGCGCACCGAATAGGCGCTGGCGATCGTGCGGTCGCGCGCCGTCTGGTTGTAGTCCACGAAGATCTTGGCGCCCCGCTCCTCCTTCCACCAGGACGTGGTGACGCGCTCGGGGTCGCGCCGCTCCAGCTCCCTGGCCACCGCGATCGCCGCGCGCCGGACCTGGGTGAAGGTCCAGTCGGGCGCGATGGGGACGAAGACGTGCAGGCCGCGGCCGCCGGAGGTCTTGGGCCGGCCGGCGAGGCCGAGCCCGTCGAGGACGTCGCGCAGGGCGAGGGCGGCCCGTACCGCGTCCGCGTAGTCCGTGCCCGGCTGCGGGTCGAGGTCGATGCGCAGTTCGTCCGGGTGCTCGGTGTCGCCCCTGCGCACCGGCCAGGGGTGGAAGGTCAGGCAGCCGAGGTTGGCCGCCCACAGGACGGCGGCGGGTTCGGTGGGGCAGATCTCGTCGGCGTAGCGGCCGCTGGGGAAGGAGATGCGGCCGGTGGGGATCCAGTCGGGGAGGTTCTTGGGCGCCCGCTTCTGAAAAAACGATTCGCCTTCCACTCCGTCGGGGTAGCGCTCCAAAGTGGTGGGCCGATCTTTCAGAGCGCGCAGGATCCCGTCGCCGACGCTCAGGTAATAGCGGACGACATCGGCCTTGGTGAAGCCGCGCTGCGGGAAGTAGACCTTGTCCGGGTGCGACACCCGCACCGTCCGCCCACCCGTCACCAGCTCCAGCGACTCTGCCATGCACCCACGCTAGGCCGTACGGGCACCCCCCGCCCGTCGAGCGGGCGCGTACCACCGATCGCCCCGGCGGCCCACCGCACAATCGCCCCCATGGACCTCCCCGTGATGCCCCCGGTGCAGCCGATGCTGGCGAAGGCCGCTCCGGACATTCCGCCCGGCATACAGTACGAAGCCAAGTGGGACGGCTTCCGGGCCATCGTCTTCCGCGACGGCGACGAAGTGGAGCTGGGCAGCCGTTCGGGCAAGCCGCTCACCCGGTACTTCCCCGAGCTGGTCCAGGCCCTGCGCGAGGAGCTGCCGCCGCGCTGCGTACTGGACGGCGAGCTCGTCATCGCCCGGGACGGGCACCTGGACTTCGACGCCCTGCTGGAGCGCATCCACCCCGCCGACTCCCGGGTACGCCACCTGGCGGAGGTGACACCGGCCGCCTTCGTGGCCTTCGACCTGCTCGCCCTCGGCGACGAGTCGCTGATGGCCGAAGCGCAGCGGGACCGCAGGCAGGCCCTGGTGGCGGCGCTGCGCGACGCCGCCGACCCGGTGTTCACCGCGCCCGTCACCCACGACATCGAGGTGGCCCGCGACTGGTTCGAGCACTTCGAGGGGGCCGGGCTCGACGGGGTCGTCGCCAAGCCGCCCGCCGTGCCGTACCGGCCGGGCCAGCGGGTCATGGTCAAGACCAAGCACGAGCGGACCGCCGACTGCGTGGTGGCGGGGCTGCGCCCGCACAAGAGCGGGCCGGTGGTGGGCTCCCTGCTACTGGGCCTGTACGACGAGGGCGGGCGGCTCCAGCACGTCGGCGTGTGCGCGTCCTTCTCCATGCGCCGGCGCCAGGAGCTGATGGAGGAGCTGGCGCCGCTGCGGATGGACTCCGTCGCGGGCCATCCGTGGGAGGAGTGGACCAGCGAGGAGGCGCAGTCGGCGGGCCGGCTGCCGGGCGGGCCCAGCCGGTGGACGGGCAAGAAGGACCTGTCCTGGGTCCCGCTGCGCCCGGAACGCGTCCTGGAGGTCGCCTACGACCACATGCAGGGCGACCGCTTCCGGCACACCGCCCAGTTCCGCCGCTGGCGCCCCGACCGCGAGCCGGAGCAGTGCACGTACGCGCAGCTGGAGGAACCGGTCCGCTACAACCTGTCGGAAGTCCTCGGAGCCTGACCCGGAGGCCGCCTAAAGCCCTTTTCCTACGACAAAACACGGACTCCGTCGGGCGAACGACCGAGTTCTCCCACGAAGTTGGGCTTCGCTCGGAAACTCCGCGAACTCGGCGGCCATAACCATGGGCCACCGCCACGGCGAAAACCCCGGCATAAGCGAGCTGCTAAACCGGTAAACCTCATCGCCGGCGCTTTTCCTAGGATCGTCACAACCCCGCCACAAACCCCGCGTTCGCACCGGCAGACGCCGCCGGGCAATTCCCGGCCGTGGGATGCTGAAGCGTTGGCAGATCACGGCAGAGACGGGAGAGTACGACAGCGTGGGGGCAGTGATACGACGGAGTTTGACCGGTGTGTGGGACCGCTTCGCGGCGTCCGACCCAGGTCTGCTGCGGCTGATGGCGGGACTGCGTACGGTGGCGGCCATCGCGCTCACCCTCGTTGTCCTCGCCGTGCTCGGCACCGATGTCACGCACCTGGTCGCGGGCGCCATGACGGCCATGGTCGCCACCTTCGCGATCAAGGAGAAGCAGGTACGCGGCCAGGCGGTCACCCTCGCGCTCGGCCTGCCCGTGGCGCTCGCCGCGGTGTCCCTCGGCGCGCTGCTGCACAGCCGCATCATCGCGGGGGACGTCTTCTTCGTCGCCCTGATCTTCGGCGCCGTCTACTGCCGCCGCTTCGGCGACCGCGGCACCGCCCTCGGCCTGATCGGCTTCCAGACCTACTTCGTGTCCCTGTTCGTCGGCGCCACCCTGTCCGCCCTGCCCGTGCTGGCGCTGACCCTGGCCATCGGCTTCGCGTGCAGCGCCGTCGTACGGTTCACCGTCGTGCCGGAGACGCCGCAGCGCATCCTGCAATGGCTGCGCGGTGCCTTCCGGGCCCGGGTCGCCCAGCTGGTGGCCACCCACATCGAGCTGCTGGACGCCGGCCCCGACCAGCTGGACAAGGTCCTCGACGACCTGCGGCGGCACACCGCCCGGCTGCACGAGTCGGCACTGATGATCCAGGGCCGCCTGGAGGACGGCACCCGCGACCCGGCCACCGCCGCCCTCCTGCAGCGCCGCGTCGCGGACGCCGAGATCGCCACCGAACGGCTGGGCGTCCTGCTCCTCAACGCCCGCAGCGCCGAACGCGCCGACACCCTCACCCTGCACCTGCCGCAGGCGCCGCTGCCCACGGCGAAGAACCTGATGCGGGCCGAGGACGACGCGACCGTCACCCTGCGCCGGGACCTCAACGCCCTGCACCTGCTGGTGTCCCGGCCGGCATCCGACCGCCCGGGCACGGCGGTCGCCCACGTACGCAACCGGCTCCTCGGCTACCGCGACGACGACAACCTGCCGCGCGCCTCCATCGCGGTCCAGGACGTCTTCCGCGGCATCGGCGAAGCCGCCCGTTCCGTCCTGGGCCTGCGGCTCGCGCTGGACGGGCCGCAGGACGAATCGGACGACTCCCCGGCGACGACCCGCTCCCGGGAGGAGTTCGACGCCGAGGACGTCGCGCTCGCCGGCGCCGACGAGCCCGAGGAGGACGACCGCACCGGCCTCCAGCGCCCCACCACCCGGGCCGCGTTCCAGATCGCGGTGGGCTCCACGCTCGCCATCGTCGGCGGCGAGTTCCTCTCCGCCCAGCGGTGGTACTGGGCCGTGCTGACCTGCTGGGTCGTCTTCCTCAACACCGCCTCCACGGGCGAGATCATCATCAAGGGCTACCGGCGGCTGCTCGGCACGGTCCTCGGTGTGATCGCCGGTGTGGCGCTCGCGGGCCTGGTCGGCAACCACACCTGGACGGCGTTCGCGCTGATCCTGCTCTTCGTCTTCGCCATGTTCTTCACGGCGCCCCTCTCCTACGCCCTGATGTCCTTCTTCGTCACGGCGATGCTGGGCCTCCTGTACACCCTCCTGAACACCTACAGCCTCGACGTCCTCATCCTGCGCATCGAGGAAACCGCTCTCGGCGCCGCCTGCGGCATCATCGCCGCGGTCGTCGTCCTGCCGGTGCACACCGACCGGCGCACCGACGACCTCCTCGGCACGGTCCTCGGCAAGCTCGACGACGTCGTATCGGCCTCCGTCGACCAGCTCAGCGGCGGCCCCGCCACCGACCTCCTGGGCCTCTCCCGCGACCTGGACACCGCCCTCGACGACCTCCGCGCCTCCACCCGCCCGCTGACCCACCCGATCAGTCCCCTGCGGGTACGCCGCCAGACCGTCCGCTACCTCGTCGCCCTCCTGGAAACCTGCGCCTACCACGCCCGTTCCCTGGCCGCGACGGCCGAACTGCTCCCCTACAGCAAGACCATCGCGGCCGACCCCCGCCTGGAACGCGTCGGCCGGCGCATCGCCCACAACATCGAGACCATCGCCACCCACATACGGGGCGAACACACCGACGCCAAGGTCAACTCCGGCGCCACCATCGCCTCCCTCCTCGAATCCGACACCACCTCCACCCCCCACGCCGGCACCGTCACCTACCGCGTCCTGCGCCACCTCCAACGCCTCGACGAGGGCGTCGCGGGCCTGGCCCGCCCGTTGGAGGTACCGGTGGCGGGACGGCCGGAAGCCAAGCCGCAACGGGCGGGCCGGTCCGACGCCAAGTCCGCCAGGGCCTGAGAGCCCGCCCCGTCAGCGGTTCGACGCAGCCGCTCAGTCCCCGGCCCGTACGAGGCCCGTCTCGTAGGCGAAGACCACCGCCTGCGTGCGGTCCCGCAGCCCCAGCTTGACCAGCATGCGGCTGACGTGGGTCTTGACCGTCTGCTCGGCGATGACCAGACGCTCGGCCAGCTCGGAGTTGGACAGGCCCTGTGCGATCAGGCGGAGCACCTCCGTCTCCCGTTCGGTGAGCCCCGCCACCCGGCCGCGCGGCACCGTGCGCGGCGATCTCCCCCTGGTGAACTCTTCGATCAGCCGCTTGGTGACGGTGGGGGCGAGCAGCGCGCCGCCCGTGGCGACCGTGCGGACCGCTTCGGCGAGCTGCTGCGCCGAGGAGTCCTTCAACATGAAGCCGCTCGCGCCGGCCCGCAGCGCCTCGTACACGTACTCGTCCTCGTCGAACGTCGTCAGCATGACGATTCTGACGTCCGGGAAACTCCGCGTGATGCGGTGGGTCGCCTCAAGGCCGTCGAGCACCGGCATCCTGATGTCCATCAGGACCACGTCCGGGCTCAGCGCGGCGATCCGGTCGATCGCGTCCTGGCCGTCCACCGCCTCACCGATCACCTCGATGTCCGGCTGGGCGTTCAGCACGATGCCGAAACTCTCCCGGATCAGTTTCTGGTCGTCTGCGATCAGCACCCGTATCGTCATGCGCCCTCACTCCCGCTCGCCGGTGGGCAGGGACGCCATGACCTCGAACCAGCCGTCCTCGCGTGGCCCGATCCGTACGGAGCCGCCGAGCATGGACGTTCTCTCCCATATGCCCACCACGCCGTGCCCCGTGCCCTTTTCACCTGTCGCGCCGGCCACGGCCGGGCTGTTGGCCACACGTATTCCGATACCGCTGCGGCCGTAGGACAGTTCCACTTCGGCCTGGCACCCCGGCGAGTGCCGCAGCGCATTGCTCAGCGCCTCCTGGGTGATCCGGAAAGCCGACAACTCCACCCGCTGCGGCACCGGCCGCGCTTCGCCGGATATCACCGTGTCGACGCGCAGCCCCGCCGCCCTGACATTGGCCACCAGGTCGTCGATGTTCTCCAGCGTCGGCTGCGGCGCGTGACGGGGCTGCGGATTCTCCTCAGAGGACCGCAGCATTCCCAGGATGTGCCGGAGTTCCCTGAGCGCGCCCACCGCGTTCTCCCGGATGCTCGCGAAACTGTCCGTCAGCTCCTGCGGGGGCTCGGCCACGCGGTACGGCGCCGCCTCCGCCTGCGCCGCGACGACGGACATGTGATGCGCGACGACGTCGTGCAGTTCGCGGGCTATGCGGGTGCGCTCCTCCAGCAGCGTCCGCCGGGTCCGTTCGAACTCCGTCAGGGCTTCCTGCTCCCGCAGGTCCCGGCGTGCCTGGCTGCGCCCCCGCAGGGTCGCGCCGACGGCCAGTGCGCACACCGAGAGCACCGCCAGCGGCAGCAGGTCGCCGATGAACGACGGCGGCGACAGGGCAACGGTCAGCACCCCGCCGAGCAGCAGCGTCAGCAGCCACTGCGAGACGGACACCCCGGTCCGCACCCGGTAGGCGACGAGCAACGTCACCCCCAGGTAGGCGAGGAGCCCCGGCTCCGTCCACGGCCACGGCACCTCGGCCCGGGCCGCCGAGTCGTCGAGGGCCACGCCGATCGCGTACGGCAGCGACGCCGCGAGCGACAGCCACCAGGCAGCGACCGGGCGGAACAGCGCGAGCACCAGTGGCAGCGCCTGGGCACCGGCGACGGGCGCCGCGGCCCACCACGGCAGGCGCAGCCGTTCCGCGACGATGACCGTCCCGGCGGCTGCCAGGTCCACCGCGACGAGCACGGTGAACGCAAGCGGCAAGTGCCGCAGGAACCGGTGCTTCGCACCCCGGAAAGGGGGTGCGGTCCGGCGGGAAACATGGCACAACTCGCGTCCCGTCGCCCGCAGAACGGCCCCCGGGCGCCTTCGCTCACCCGGGTGCGCTCCCGGCCCCGTCAGTACGTTCGGGTATTCCCCTGTCACGCGCCCATCGTACGGGGCACCAGTGACACCGCAGCGGGCCCGCTCCGGGCGACGGCGCTGCCCCGTTCCCTTCGCGGCACGTCATACCTAAGAGCTACTCCCGAAGATGGCTCCTGCGCGTGACGTCCTTTCCGGCCGCGAATTCTAGGTTCGAAAACAGCCGTACTCAGCAGAGTCGGGCAACGGAACGAGCGGAACTCGTGAAGGTGGAAAGGAAGGGCACAGTGCGAGCTGCCAGGTGGAGGAGAGGCGGGCTGACGGTGGCCGTTGCCGCAGCCATCGTGGGGTCGGTCACCGCCGGCGCCGCGTCACCCGTCCCCGGCACCCCCGCCCCGCCGCAGTTGCCCCCAATCCAGGCGCAGACACTGGGCGAGCGGTACGCGGTGAACCGCGGCTACATCGCGGACGCAGAGCGCGCCGCCCATCGCCTGGGGGACTCCTACAGGGAAAGCCACCTGCGTCAATTGGGTTCTCCCGTCAGGCAGTTCCTCTCCTTCGACGCCCAAGGTGACGGGCAGGCCGTCGAGGTACTCGGCGACCTCGCCACCGCCGACCGCATCGTCGTACTCGTGCCCGGCGCGGACACCACCCTCGACACCTTCGACCACCTCGGCTCGCGCCACGCCTCCCTCAGCGGCGGCGCCCACGCCCTCCACGACGAGATGCGGCGGCTCTCCCGCTCCTCCGTCGCCGTGCTCGCCTGGTACGGCTACCGGGCCCCGCGCACCATGAGCCGCGACGTCGCCACCACCGCCCGCGCCGAGGAGGGCGGCCGCCGCCTGACCACCCTGCTCGGAGAGCTGCGCACCGCCAACGCCCATGCGCCCGTCGTCTTCCTGTGCCACTCGTACGGCTCGGTGGTGTGCGGCCGCGCTCTCGGCGGTATGAGCCCCCGGACGTCCGCCGGCCTCGCCGGCGTCGCCGTCTTCGGCAGCCCCGGCACCGGCCTGCGCTCCGCCGCCCGCCTGCCCGTCCGCGTCCCCGTGTGGGCAGGCCGAGGCGCCCGGGACTGGATCGCCCGCGCCCCGCACGTCAGTTGGAGTGCCTTCGGCACCACCCTCGGCTTCGGCACCGACCCGACCAGCCCGTCGTTCGGCGCCCGCCCCTTCGGCGCCGGGAACAGCGGCCACAGCGGTTACCTGGAGCCCGGCAGCGCCGCCCTGCGCAATCTCGCCCTGATCGGTCTCGGCCGCGGATCGGTGGTGTCCGGTGGCTGAGTCGTGCGTGCGCCCCGCCGCAGCATCCGGGCAGACCCACGTGGCCGAGGGGATCGAGCCCCGTACGCGCCCGACCGGCCGGCTGCACCGGGCCGTGCTCCGCATCGACGCGGCGACCCCGCCGGAGCGCGACCGGGCGATCGACGTCCTACGGGCCCTGTCCATCCTCGGTGTCGTCCTCGGGCACTGGCTGGTCACCGCGATCGTGCTGCACACCGACCATCACCTGATCGGCGCCAGCCCGCTCCGGAGCATGCCCGCCCTCACCCCGCTGACGTGGGCGCTCCAGCCGCTGGCGGTGTTCTTCTTCGTCGGCGGACGGGTCGCGGCCCGGGGGTACGCCGGTGCCCGCCTGCGCGAGGTCCGTTACCGGCCCTGGCTCGCCCGGCGCGCCCGCAGGCTGGTGCGCCCCGCGGTGCCGCTGCTCGTTCTGTGGGCGCTGGTCCTGGTGGGCGCGGCGGCCACGGGCGCCGCGCACGAGACGGTCCGCACGCTGCTCGGCCTCGTCGTCTCGCCGCTGTGGTTCCTGCTGGTCTTCGCCGCGCTGACCGCCGCCACCCCACTGCTGTACCGCCACGGCGCCCGGATCGCCGTCGCGGCCTGTGCGGTGGTGGCCCTGCTGGACATCGCGCACTTCGCGGGCGGCGGCCCGGCCTGGGTCGGACAGCTCCGCGAGGTCAACACCCTGGCCGGCTGGCTCGTCCCGTACTGCCTGGGCGCCGCTTGGTCCGCCGGAGCGTTCGCCCGCCGCCGGTCCGCCGTCGCACTGCTCGCCGGCGGCACGCTGGCCACCGCCGGGCTGGTCCTGTGGGGCGGCTACCCCGCATCCATGGTCGGCGTACCGGGCTCGCAGCTGTCCAACCTCAATCCGGTCTCCCTCGCCGCCGTCACGTTCGGCCTGGCGCAATGCGGCGGCGCCTTGCTGCTGTGCCGCCCGCTGCGACGGGCGGTGACGGCGCCGAGTCTCGGCCCCGGAGCGCCGGCGGGCGCCCGGCCGCGTGTCCACCCGGCCCGGATGCTGTGGGCGGCGGTGGCGGCACTGAACCTTTCGGCGATCACGGTGTTCCTCTGGCACCAGACCGCCATGCTCGCCGTGACCACCCTCACCCTGAGTCTCGGCGCACCGCTCCCCGGGCTGCACACCAGTCCCGACACCCCTGTGTGGGCGGCTGCCCGCTGCGCCTGGATTCCGGTCTTCGCCGTGGCGCTCCTCGCGCTGTGCGCCGCCTTCCGGCAGGTGGAACGGGACGCCTCGGGCCGGCGGGAATCGGCGGCGTGAGAGCGGTCCCGGGCGCCTGACATCCCCCATCCCTTTTCCAGTTGTCCACCATGCCCGGCTTGCCGGGCCGACCGACCCTGCCCATTGGAGGAATGCATGGACACCATAACCACCGACCACATCCGCGCGCTCTACCAGAAGTACGAGAAAGACCTGCGGACGGTACGCGACGACCTGCGCCGGCTCCTCCGCGACCGCGGCAACTCGATGAAGGCGCAACTCGACGACTACGAGGCCGAAATCACCTACCTGCTCCTGCGCGATCTGCGCCCTGAGGTGGTGGTGGAGATCGGCACCTTTTACGGCTGGTCCACCATGTGGATCCTCAGCGCCTTGCGGGACAACGGGACGGGGCACCTCCATTCGTTCGACATCGTCGACCATGTCGTGCGCAACGTACCGGCCGAACTCTCCGCGGAACGCTGGACGTTCACCAAGGGCGACGTCCGCAAGCACCCCGGCAAGGTCCCCGCCGAGGTGGACTACCTCTTCATCGACGCCGACCACGGCGCCCGGTTCGCCCGCTGGTACATCGACACCCTCTTCCCGGCCGTCCCCCCGGGCACGCCGGCCAGTGTCCACGACGTCTTCCACGGCCGGCGTCCCAAACCTTTCAGCGAGGGCTCGGTCATCGTCAGGTGGCTGGCCGGTAACGACATCGCATTCTTCACGGCGTCCACCGCCAAGGCGCCCGGGGTGACACGGGAACTCGCCCTTGCCAAAAGGGACCTGGGCCTCGACGAACCGGTCCGGGACGGTGACCACAACCCGATGATCTACTTCACGCTGCCGTAGCACGCAGCCGCCGGACCTACCCGAGGAAGCTCAGCCGCACCTGACGCTCCGGATTGTCCCTGTTGGTGTCCACGAAGCACACCGATTGCCAGGTGCCCAGGGCCAGGCGGCCGTCGATGACGGGGAGGGTGGCGTGGGGCGGGACGAAGGCGGGGAGGACGTGGTCGCGGCCGTGGCCCCGGGAGCCGTGCTGGTGGCGCCAGCGGTCGTCGGCGGGGAGGAGGTCACGGAGGGCGCCGAGGAGGTCGTCGTCGCTGCCGGCACCGGTTTCGATGACGGCGATGCCGGCGGTGGCGTGCGGGACGAAGACGTTGAGGAGGCCGGAGGCGTCGCCGGCGACGTCGCGGAGGAAGGCGGCGCAGTCGTCGGTGATGTCGGCGACGGTTTCCTTGGTGCCGGTGGTGAGGTCCAGGGTGCGGGTCTTGAATGCGTTGGTCATGGGTCCATTTTCGTACGGGTGCGCCGTGAATCCGCGCAGGTGTGCGTCGGCGGTGCGGGCAATGTCGCCGCAACAAAGGTCCAGCAGGCGAGACGGCGTTTGACCGGTCTTCGGGGGCGCCGCTACGTTCTGCGACATGTCTACGTCAGCTCGGCTCATCACGCGCGGTCACATCGACCTGCTGCGGGTGGCGTCCGCCGCGTGTCGCCGCGGTTGCTGAGGTTGTACCAGGCCGCGCCGGGCGGTTTTCCCGAGCCGCGCCAGGCCCCTTTCGGGCACGTATCAGCACGCTGACCAGCTGACGGTTTGCCGAGGTCGGCGGCGTTTCTTGTGCGGGTGCCGGGCCGGTCGGTTTTCCTGCGTGCGTCTTTCCGTGTTGTCAGCGCCGCCTCAGCGCTTTCCCTTTCCTGACCGCGGATCACCGACTTGTCGATTCTGGAGCGTTCATGAGTGTTGATCAGGCCGCGGTCGGCCAGGCGCTGCCCGGTGTGCCGCGGCCGGTCGCCGGGCGGCCGGCGGGTGGGCCGCGTACCGGGCCGGAGCTGGAACCCGTCGTGCCGGTGTCGGCCCGCCGGCGGTCGGTGCCGCGGTGGGTGCGGCGGGCCGTGGTGCCGGTGTTCCTGCTCGCGTTGTGGCAGGTGCTGAGCGCGAGCGGGGTGCTGGAGGGCGACATACTCGCCTCGCCGGGGACCATCGCCCGTACGGCCGGGACGCTGGTGTCCGACGGGACGCTGCCCTCGGCGATGTCGGTGTCCCTGCAACGCGTCGCCGTCGGGCTGGCGGTGGGGGCGGTCGCCGGCGTGGGGCTGGCACTGCTGTCCGGGCTGTCGCGGCTGGGCGAGGATCTCGTCGATCCGGTCGTGCAGATGTTGCGGTCCGTGCCGTGGGTGGGCGTCATTCCGCTGTTCATCATTTGGCTGGGTATCGGCGAGGCGCCGAAGATTGCACTGATCGCGCTGGGCGTGGCTTTCCACCTTTACCTGAACGTGTACGCCGGAATCCGCGGTGTGGACGCGCAGTTGGTGGAGGCCGGCACCTCGTTGGGGCTCGGGCGCTGGGGGCTGGTCCGGCATGTGGTGCTGCCGGGCGCGCTGCCCGGGGCCATGACGGGACTGCGCTATTCGCTCGCCACCGCCTGGCTGGCGCTCGTCTTCGGTGAACAGGTCAACGCCGACGACGGAATCGGGTTCCTGATGAATCAGGCCCGGGAGTTCTTCCGTACCGATGTGATCGTGGTGTGCCTGATCGTGTACGCGGTCCTCGGGCTCTTCGCCGATTTCATCGTCCGCACTTTGGAGAGGTTGTTGCTGCAATGGCGGCCGACGTTCACAGGGCAGTGAAAACCGCGGAACACGGGACGGCCGAGGGGGCTGCCGTACGGGTGCGGGGGCTCAGCCGGTCCTTCGGCGGGCGGGCCGTCATCGACCGGCTCGGGCTGGAGGTGGCGCCGGGCGAGTTCGTCGCGCTGCTCGGGCGCAGCGGCTGCGGCAAGTCCACGCTGTTGCGGGTGCTGGCCGGGCTGGACCGGGAGATCTCGGGCCAGGTGCTGGTGCCGCGTCGCAGGGCCGTCGCCTTCCAGGCGCCGCGGCTGATGCCGTGGAAGCGGGTGTGGCGCAATGTGCTGCTCGGCTTGCCGGGCAACCCCGAACGTGGCGTGGCGGTGGCGGCGTTGGAGGAGGTGGGGCTCGGGCACCGGGTGGACGCGTGGCCGAAGACGCTGTCGGGGGGCGAGGCTCAGCGCGCCTCGCTGGCGCGCGCGTTGGTGCGTGAGCCCGATCTCTTGTTGTTGGACGAGCCGTTCGGCGCGCTGGACGCGTTGACGCGCATCAAAGCGCAGCAGTTGGTGGCCGAACTGTGGCAGGAGCGGGGGTGCGCGGTGCTGCTCGTCACGCACGACGTGGAGGAGGCCCTGCTGCTCGCCGACCGTGTGCTGGTGATGGAGGGCGGCGTGATCGCGTACGAGAGCGAGGTGGACCTGCCGCGGCCGCGCGAGGTCGCCGATCCGCGTTTCGCCGCGCTGCGCGCACGGCTGCTGGACCGCTTGGGGGTGGCGGCGGACGACGCGGGGCCGGCGGCTTCGGCCGCGTGAGGCCGCGTGAGACCCGCGCGAGGTCCGCGTGAGGCCCGCGTGAGGCGACCCCGACGTACGGAAGAAAGAACGGAACGGATCACGTATGACACCGCTTGAACGGTGGGCACCGCCCACACCACCCATACCGCGACGCCGCCTCGCCCCGGCAGCCCTGCTGCTGCCCCTCGTCCTGCTGCTCGCCGCCTGCGGTGGGGCGTCCCGGGCGGACGGCTCCGGGGGCGGGACCCGTGGCGGGACCGACGGGAAAGGCTCGGTGACCCTCAACGTCGGTGACCAGAAAGGGGGTTCGGCATCCGTGCTGCGGGCGGCCGGGGAGTTGGACGACCTTCCGTACCGGATCCAGTGGTCGACCTTCACCTCCGGGCCGCCGTTGCTGGAGGCGGTCAACGCCGGGGCCGTGGACATCGGCGCGGTGGGCAACACGCCGCCCGTCTTCGCCGCCGCCGCGCATTCGAAGATCAAGGTGATCGCGGCCACGCACGGCGCCTCCGCCGGCGAGGCGATCCTGGTGAAGAAGGACTCCCCGCTCACGCGGCCCGCGCAGTTGAAGGGCAAGTCGGTCGCGGTGGCGCAGGGCAGCTCCGCGCACTACCAGCTCGTCGCCTCGCTGAAGAAGGCCGGGCTGACGCCGAAGGACGTGACCCTCAATTACCTCCAGCCCGCCGACGCGCTGGCCGCGTTCAGCCGCGGCCGGGTGGACGCCTGGGCGATCTGGGACCCGTACACCTCGCAGGCGCTCGACCAGACGGACGCGCGGGTGCTGACCACCGGGGAGGGCGTCGTCAACGGCCTCAGCTTCCAGGTCGCGGCGCCCGCCGCCCTGGCCGACGGGAAGAAGTCCGCGGCGCTCAAGGACTACGTGGACCGGCTGCGGCGCGCGCAGGACTGGGTGCACCGGCATCCGGACGCGTGGGCGAAGGTGTGGGCCGAGGAGACCGGACTGCCGCGGAAGGTGGCGCTGGCCGCGGTCAAGCGCACCCGGGGTACGGCGGTGACGGTCGCCCTGGACCGGGCGGCCGTCGCCTCCGAGCAGCAGATAGCCGACACCTTCGCCGACTTGAAGCTGATACCGGGACGCTTCGACTTCTCGTCCTTCGTCGACACCCGCTTCAACGGCGCCCTGCCGCCTTCGAGCACGGCACCACGTACTTACGGCACCGACGGAAAGGCCGGCTGATCATCATGACCGTACATCTGCACTGGTTCCTGCCCACCGGCGGCGACGGGCGCTCCCTCGTCGACCGGCACGCGTACACCGACGGCGGGATCAAGCGCGACCGCATCACCCCGGTCAGCGGCGTACGGGCACCGGACATCGGGTATCTGACGCAGATCGCCAAGGCGGCCGAGCAGCTCGAGTTCGAAGCGGTGCTCACACCGACGGGTACGTGGTGCGAGGACGCGTGGCTGACGACGGCGGCGCTCACCCAGGTCACCGACCGGCTGAAGTTCCTGGTGGCCTTCCGGCCCGGGGTGATCTCCCCTGTGCTGGCCGCGCAGATGGCCGCGACGTACCAGCGGATCTCCGGCGGCCGGTTGCTGCTGAACGTGGTGACCGGCGGGGACTCGACCGAGCAGCGGCGCTTCGGGGACGCGCTGGACCACGACCGGCGCTATGCCAGGACGGACGAGTTCCTGCAGATCGTGCGGGGGGTGTGGGGCGGCGTTCCGTTCGACTTCCAGGGTGCGCACTACCAGGTGGAGGGCGGGCTGACCGCGTTGCCGCCCGACCCGCTCCCGGAGATCTTCTTCGGTGGTTCGTCGGCCGCCGCTGGGCCGGTCGCCGCCCGCAACGTCGATGTCTACCTCACCTGGGGCGAACCGCCCGAGCAGGTCAAGCAGAAGATCGACTGGATCTCCGGCCTGGCCGCGCGCGAGGGCCGTACGGTCCGCTTCGGCATCCGGCTGCACACCATCTCGCGCGACTCGGCGAAGGAGGCGTGGGCCACGGCCGACCAGCTGCTGGACGATCTGGACCCGGACACGGTGGCCGCCGCGCAGCAGGCGCTGGGCAAGAGCGAGTCGGTGGGCCAGCAGCGGATGCTGGCGCTGCACGGCGGCTCACGCGACCGGCTGGAGATCGCGCCGAACCTGTGGGCCGGTGTGGGTCTCGTACGCGGCGGGGCCGGGACGGCGCTGGTCGGCAGCCACGCGGAGGTGGCCGACCGGATCGAGGAGTACCACTCGCTCGGCATCGAGCACTTCGTGCTCTCCGGCTACCCGCACCTGGAGGAGGCGTACTGGTTCGGCGAGGGGGTACGGCCGGAGCTGGCCGCCAGGGGGCTGCTGCCCGCCGGCCGCCCGCCCCTGTCCGGCGTCCCTGCGGCCAACGGCCGGCCGGCCTCGGCGCCGGGCGGGGCGCCCCTGCTCGTCGCGGGCGGCCGCTGAGCGGGGCCGCGCGGGGCGCGGAAGATTCCGGCCCGCGCCCTGGTTGGTAGAAGCATGAACAACAGCGGGGTGCGCGAAGCCGAGGTCGTGGTGGTCGGCGCCGGGCAGGCGGGCCTGGCCGCCGCCTTCCACCTGCGGCGGACGGGGTACGAGCCGGACCGGGACTTCGTCGTGCTGGACCACGCGCCGCGGCCGGGCGGCGCGTGGCAGTTCCGGTGGCCCACCCTGACGTACGGGAAGGTCCACGGGATGCACGCGCTGCCCGGTATGGAGCTGACCGGCGCCGATCCGGACCGCCCGTCCGCCGAGGTGATCGGCGCCTACTTCGACGCCTACGAGCGGACCTTCGGGCTGCGGGTGCACCGGCCGGTGGACGTCCGGTCGGTGCGCGACGGCGCGGGCGGCCGCCTGCTGGTGGAGACCTCGGAGGGCGCGTACGCCACGCGGGCCCTCGTCAACGCGACCGGGACCTGGGACCGTCCGTTCTGGCCGCGGCTGCCCGGCCAGGCGGACTTCCGCGGCCGGCAGCTGCACAGCTCCGGCTACCGGGGGCCGCGGGACTTCGCCGGACAGCGCGTGATCGTCGTGGGCGGCGGCACGTCGGCCGTCCAGCAACTGCTGGAGATCTCGGAGGTCGCGGCGGGGACGACCTGGGTGACCCGCCGCCCGCCGCTCTTCCGCGAGGGGCCGTTCGACGAGCAGCAGGGCCGCGCGGCCGTCGCACTGGTCGAGGACCGGGTCCGGCGGGGGCTGCCGCCGCGGAGCGTGGTGTCCGTCACGGGCCTGCCGATGACGGAGGCCATGCGGCGGGCGCGCGAGCGGGGCGTGCTGGTCCGCCACCCGATGTTCGACCGGGTCACCGCGACCGGTGTCCGCTGGGCGGACGGCGTACGGGACGACGGCGTGACCGGCGTCGACGCCGACGCCATCCTCTATGCCACCGGCTTCCGCCCGGCCCTGGGCCACCTGGCCCCGCTCCACCTGCGCGAACCGGGCGGCGGCAGCCGCCTGGACGGCACCCGCGCGGTCCGCGACCCCCGTGTCCACCTCGTCGGATACGGCCCCTCCGCCAGCACCGTCGGCGCCAACCGCGCCGGACGCGCGGCCGTACGCGACATCCGGCAGCTCCTGCGTCCGGCCGTCCGGACTGCCGCCTGACCGGCTCGCGGACCGCCCCGGCTCTGCCGCAGGAGCCGGGGCGGTGGAAGGCTACGAAGTCACGGCACTAAGAAATCACCGCACTACGAAGTCACTGCGCTACGAAGTCACTGCACGACGTCGAGCGTCGGCCTGGCGGGGCGGAGGGTGTGGAGCGGGTGCGGCAGCTGGACGTCCGCCGTGCCGTCCCCTTCGAAGAGCTGCTCGCCCGCCGCGACCGGCGCGGTGCCGAAGGCGCTCTTGAAGGACGCAGCGCCGTGGCTCGTCAGCGTGAACTCGGTACGAGCCGTGACCTTGCCGGCGCGGAACCGTACCTTCTTCGGGTCCGGCTTGAACGCCAGGAACGCCGTCCTGGCGGGCCGGGCGCCCCGGACGTCGCCGGAAACCCGGCCCGTGGCGAAGTCGGCCTTGAGGTGGTTGACCCGCAGATGGCGGCCGCCCCGGGTGAAGTCGAAGCCGCCGTCGAAGTCGATCTCGCCCTTGGTCGCGCTGCGGTTGACCGAGCCGCCGGTGATCGGCGTGGTGGCGCAGAGCCGTTCGCGGTTGCCGGTCAGCCGGGCCGGGCGGATCGCGGTCAGCCGTACGTGCGCCTTGGCGAGGGCGCGGGTGGCCCCGGGTGTCAGGCAGAAGTCGCCGCTGCCCTTGCCCACGCGGATCGGCTCCGCCCGGTGCGCCGGTGCCGGGCGCGGGCCGTCCGGAGCGGAGGCCAGCGAGATGCTGCCGCCCAGTGGCCCGGTGAGGGCGAGTGCGGTCACACAGGCCGTGGTCAACAGGCGGCGCGGTGCGGACATGGGGACGTCTCCTTCACGTACGGCTACGGCCGCCATGGCGGACCGGCAGCGTTGCTGTGTTTGCTACAGATATGCACTCCCTGTTCCGGGTGCGACGTCCCACGCCAGCAAATCACCCGGATGGCCCGGACATTCCGGGCGTGTCGGCCGGGGCGACGGGTGCCGCGGAAGCGTATGGGCGGCAGGCGGCCGTACGGGCGCCCCGGGACCTGCGCGGCCCGGCACCCTAGCAAGCGGAGGCGGCCGCGGCGGGTCTTTGTCCGGTTGGTGCCAAGCAACGGAAAAACGGTCCGCGCCGCATTAGCGTCCTCTTTCCCGTCACCCGGAGAAGGAGGGCACTTTGCGAAGCGTCGGACGGCGGCGTTCGGTGATCGGCGGTGTCCGGTCGCGGTTTTCGGTGGGCACCGGGCTGGTCGTCGCCGGGCTTTCCCTGACCGCCGTGGCCATTTTGCTGCCGGTGCAGCTGTTCGCGAGCACCGGCAGCAGCGCGGCGAACGGCGCCGCCCCTGCCGCGCAGGACGACGGGCTCGGAGTGTGGAACACGCCGTCGGGCCCGTTGTCCCCGCTCGACCGGGAATTCGTCCGGAAGGTGCGGCAGGCCGGGCTGTGGGAACTGCCCGCCGGCCGGCAGGCGCTGCAACGCGGGACGCGTCCGGCCGTCAAACACGCGGGGCGGCATTTGATGGAGGGGCACACCGATCTCAATCAACGCGCCGCCGATGTCGGGCGGATGCTGGACATCACCCTGCCCGGCCGGCCGACTCCCGAGCAGCAGGGCTGGCTCGACCAGTTGGGAGCGGCCCGGGGCGACGCCTATGAGCGGCTGTTCGCGAATCTGGCCCGCCGCGCGCACGGCAAGGTCTTCTCGCTCGTCGCCCAGGTGCGGGCCGGCACCCGTAATTCCGTGATCCGTGACCTGGCCACCCGGGCCAATTCCGTCGTGCTCGATCACATCACGGCCCTGGAGGAAACCGGACTGGTCGACTTCGGGGCACTCGCCGACGGACAGCCGTCCGCCGGGCCGGGCGCGGTTACGGTTGCGCCGCCCGCCCAGCAGCCGGCGCCCCCGCCGTCCTCGTGATCCGGCCGTGGTCGTGATCCAGCCGCGCTCAGAGAACCGCAACTCCTAAGAGAAGTGATGACATGAAACGGCAGCAATACCGGCGGCAACAGCAGGCATCGACGCGGACGCACAAAAGAACCCGCCTCACCAAACAGAGCGGCGTGCTGATCGCCACCGCGCTGGCCGCTTGCGGCGGTACGGCGGTGATCGCCGCCCAGGCGTTGGCAGGGCCCGCCGGTGCGGGGCCCGGTGGCGGGGGCACGACGGCGGCCGGCCGGACCATCAGCTGTCCGGACGTGGGGCAGCGGTTGCGCCGCCTCCCGCCGGCAGCGGCGCCCACGGTGAACCGGGACCTGGGGCGGCTGGAAGCCCAGGTTGCCGAGGCGTTCCAGCAGTGGTCGGCGGATCCGGGCGCGCAGGACCGGGTGCTGCGTACGCTGGATCGGGACCGCAAGGCCACGATCGGGCGCATCACGGACGCGCTGCGCAAGGCCGGTGAGCGGCCCGAGGCGCTGGACGGCCTGAGTACGTGCCGGACCACGCGGGGTTCCGCCGCCGCCCTGAACGCGCCCAGGGGCGCGCAGGACGGAAACAGCGCGGACAACGGTCCTTTCCGCGACGATTTCGTGGACATACGGACCGTACGGCCGAATGCGCCGGGCAACGGAAGAGGCGGCGGGCAGGGCGCTGCCGGCGGTTCCTTCCTGTCGGAGTGCGGGCGCAACGAAAACGGCCACAACAACCCGGACAACCTGATCGTCGCGCCGGGCGTGCGCAATGGCGCCCATCATCTGCACGACTATGTCGGAAACTTGGAGACGGACGCGTTCTCCTCCGACAACGAACTGGCCGGGGCGGGCACGACGTGCGGCAACGGGGACCGGTCCGCCTATTACTGGCCGGTGCTGCGGCTCCGCGACAACGGGCGGGAACGCGACGCCGACGCGCCGGGCGGCGGCCGGGACGGCAATGTCGGTACGATCCTCCGCCCCGCTTCCGTATCGCTGGAGTTCGACGGCAACGCGGCGGGCAAGGTCACCGAAATGCCGCCGTTCCTGCGGAATCTCACCGGCGACGCGAAAGCGCTGACAAACGGTACGGGCAACGCCCATGCCTCGTGGAGCTGCACGGGATTCGAAGACCGGCAGCTCGGGAACAAATATCCGCTCTGCCCCCGGGGCAGCAACGTCGTACGGTCCCTGGCCTTTCCCAGTTGCTGGGACGGGCGCAACATCGACAGTGCCAATCACCGTACCCACGTCGTTTTCCCGGGGGCCGACGGCCGGTGCCGCAGCGGTTTCCAGGCCATTCCCCGGCTGGTGCAGCGGCTGACGTACGCCATTCCGCAGAACACGCTCTACGCGGTGGACAGTTTCCCCGACCAGTTGCACAACCCGGTGACGGACCACGGTGATTTCGTCAACGTGATGCCGCGGCAGCTGATGCGCCGGGCCGTGGACTGCATCAATTCCGGCCGCGACTGCCGTTGAGCCGTCGTTGAGTCGCCATTGAGTCGCCATTGAGCCGCTGTTGAACCGACGTTGAGAGGAGAGGACCCGCCGTGAAGCTCCCGTCCGGTCCGTTACTGCCCCTATTGGTCGCGGGCGGCCTGTCCTGCACCATCGTCGTCGCCGGTTACGCGAACGGCGGCGGCCCGGCACCGGACGGCCGGCGCTCCCCGCCCGCCGCCCCCTCCCCCGCCGCGCCGGGCGCCCCCGCCTCCATGGCACGGATCGCCTCCGCACTGGGCTGCCGCGCCGACGTCATCGTCGACGCCCGGGAGCTGCGCGAAGGCGGCTGCACCACCGGTCGCGGCGTCTTCCGCATCCTGACTTTCAGCAGCGACAGCAAGAAACGCGCCTGGCTCACCGAGGCGCAGGCGTACGGAGGTACGTACCTGGTCGGTACCCGATGGTCGGTCACCGGCCCTACGGCGGCTGCGCTGTTCCCGCTGCGCGACCGCCTCGGCGGCACCATCGAGACAGGAGGTGCGCACGGCCACTCGCCCTGACAGCTGCAAAGTCCCCGCTCACGGCGCTGCCCCGGCTTCCCCCGCGCGCGGCGGCGCCGCTTTTTCGCCCCCTTGACGGGCACCGGCCCACGGTGCCCGTTTTCCGTGTGTGACAGCCTCCCGGCGGTGGTAGTGATCACGGACGCGGACACATGTTCGCGTCCGTAAACTCCCGTGCGTTTTCCGTACGTCCCCCGTATCACGCACGCAACGACTCATGGAGGCATCCCATGGCATCCCCGCATCCCGCCGCGCCGATCGCGTCCCCGCTGCCGCTGATGCAGTTAGCCACCGGGTTCTGGGCGTTCAAGACGCTGGCCACCGCCGACGAGCTGGGCCTGTTCGGGCTGCTCGACCGGCTCGGCGGCGGCACGGTCGAGGAGTGCGCCGAGGAGCTGGAGATCGGCACCCGGCCCGCGGGGATGCTGCTGACCGGCTGCGCGGCACTGGACCTGCTGGAGCGCCGCGGGGACGGACGCTTCGTCAACTCGGCGCTGACCGACGCCTATCTGGTGCCGGGCCGCCCGTACCACTTCAGCGGCTGGCTGCGGATGCTGGACCAGCGGCTGTATCCCGGCTGGGGCCGGCTCGGCGAGGCCGTGCGCACCAACCGCCCCACCACCTGGGACCCCGACAAGCAGCCGCACCTCTTCGACACCGAGGACCCGGGGCTGCTCTCCGTCTTCTGGGAGGCGATGCACGCGGTGTCGTCGTGGACCGCGCAGCGGCTCGGCGAGGTGGTGGACCTCACCGCCGGGACGCGGCTGCTGGACCTGGGCGGCGGCTCCGGCGCGTACGCCATCGAGCTGTGCCGGCAGCATCCCGGGCTCAAGGCGACGGTGTACGACTTGCCGAGGGTGTGTCCCATCGCGGAGCGCAACATCGCCGACGCCGGACTCGCCGACCGCGTCGGCACCTACCCCGGCGACTTCCTCGCCGAGCCCGACCTGCCCGGCGGGCACGACGTCATCGTGCTGTCGATGATCCTGCACGACTGGGACGAGGACACCAACCGCACCCTGCTGGACAAGTGCTGTGCGGCGCTGCCGCCCGACGGCACGCTGGTGATCAGCGAGCTGATGGTCGACGACGACCTGACCGGGCCGGCGCCGGCCGCGCTGATGAGCCTGAACATGCTGGTGGAGACCGAGGGTGGCCGCAACTACACGGCGGCGGAGTACAGCTCCTGGCTGACCGACGCCGGGTTCGCCGAGGTCCGCAAGGTCCCGTTCGAGGCGCCCGGCGCCAACGCGGCCATCGTCGCCCGCAAGTGACGCTTCCGGAGTGACCGGGAAGCGGGCCGTTCGCGGTGTGCGCGCGGACCGCGGACGGCCCGCGCGCACGCCCGTCTCAGGTGTCCAGCTTCTGCTTCGCGGTCTCCGGCAGGGTCAGGTACACGACGAAGGAGACCAGGCAGAGCGCGGAGACGTACCAGGGGAAGAAGTCCGCGTGCCCGGCCTGCTTGAACCAGGTGCCGACATACGGGGCGGTGCCGCCGAAGAGGGCCACGGTCAGCGAGTACGGGAACCCGATGCCCGCGGCGCGCACCCGTGCCGGGAAGACTTCGGCGTTCACGGCGGCGGCCACCGCGGTGTACCCGGTCAGCAGCACCATGCCCGCGCACTGCACCAGCAGCAGCGACCAGAACGCGTCCGTCACCAGGTGCAGCAGCGGCACGGCGAGCAGCGCGAAGCCCAGTGCGAAGCCGAGTAGCAGCGGCTTGCGGCCGACGCGGTCCGAGAGCAGGCCGCCGAGCGGCTGGAGCAGGGCGAAGAACAGCAGGGACAGGGTGCCGGCGGTGAGCGCTTCGCTCTTGTCGAAGCCCACGTTGACCTGCGCGTACGTGGGCAGGTAGGTGGTCCAGGTGTAGTACGCGAGGGTGCCGCCCGCGGTGATGCCGCAGATCAGCAGGGACTGGCGGGGGTAGCGGCGCAGCGCCTCGAAGAGGCCGGGGCGCGCGGCGGCACGCTGCCGCGCGCTCTGCGTCTCGCGCGCCCCGCTGCGGACCCACAGGCCGAGCAGGCTGAACACCGCGCCGATCAGGAAGACCAGGCGCCAGCCCCACTCCCCCATCTGCCCGTCGGTCAGCACACCCGCGAGCAGGGCGGCGGTGCCGGACGCGAGCAGCTGGCCGGCGGTGGTGGAGACGTACTGGAAGCTGGAGAACAGCCCGCGCCGGCCGGGCCCCGCCGACTCGACGAGGAAGGTCGTGGAGGCGGCGAACTCGCCGCCCACCGAGAGTCCCTGCACCAGCCGGGCGACGACGAGCACGATCGGCGCCAGCACGCCGGCGGCCGCGTAGGTGGGGGTGACGGCGACGAGCAGGCTGCCGCCGCCCATCAGCAGGATCGTCAGGGTCAGCGCCGTCCGCCGGCCGCGCCGGTCCGCGACCGCGCCCATCAGCAGCCCGCCGACCGGGCGCATGAAGAAGCCGACCGCGAACACCGCGAAGGTGGACAGCAGCGGCACCAGGGAGTTGCCGGTGCCCTTGGGGAAGACCCGGTCGGCGATGTAGACGGCCAGGAAGGAGTACGCGTACCAGTCGTACCACTCCACGGCGTTGCCGACCGACGCGGCGGCCAGCTGCCGCAGCTGCGACACCTGCCGCGGCGCGCCGTCCGGCGCCCCCTCCCGCCGCACGTCCTCGGCCTGCTCCGCACGCGTCATGGTCCTCCGCTCCGGGTCCTTCTCCTTCGCCCGCCGCTGGGGCAGGATGAGCCGACAGGTGATCATGTACCGGTGAGACGGTCCACCGCCAGCGGTTGACGGCAGCCGAAAGGAGATGGCAACGTGCGCGTAGCACTGTTCGTCACCTGCATCAACGACACGCTCTACCCGGACACCGGCCGGGCAGTGATCACGCTGCTGGAACGTCTCGGTGTCGACGTGGGATTCCCGCCGGAGCAGAGTTGTTGCGGCCAGCCGCAGTTCAACACCGGTTACCGGCACCTCACGGAGCCGCTGGTGCGCCGCTACGACCGGGCCTTCGCGGACTACGACTACGTGGTCACCCCGTCAGGTTCGTGCGCGGCGATGGTGCGGGACAACTACCCGCGGATCGCGGAGCGGGCTGCGGCCGAGGGGCGCGGCGGCCGGGAGCTGGCCGGGGCGGCGGCGCGCGCCGTGCCGAAGACGTACGAACTGACCGAGTTCCTGGTCGATGTGCTGAAAGTGACGGATGTCGGCGCCTACTACCCGCACACCGTCACCTACCACCCCACCTGTCACGGCCTGCGCATGCTCGGGCTGGGCGACCGGCCGCGGCGGCTGCTGGAGCACGTCAGGGGGCTCGACCTGCGCGAGCTGCCGGGGGCCGAGGAGTGCTGCGGGTTCGGCGGCACGTTCGCGGTGAAGAACCCGGCGGTGTCGGCCGCGATGGGCACGGACAAGGCCCGCAACATCCGCGCGACCGGCGCGGAAGCGGTCTGCACGGTCGACAACTCCTGCCTGCTGCACATCGGCGGCACGCTCACGCGGCAGGGCGCCGGG
This sequence comes from Streptomyces sp. NPDC017056, assembly GCF_044332485.1. Classification (NCBI taxonomy): domain Bacteria; kingdom Bacillati; phylum Actinomycetota; class Actinomycetes; order Kitasatosporales; family Streptomycetaceae; genus Streptomyces; species Streptomyces sp. NPDC017056. The sequence continues at coordinate 232,733 of NZ_JBIRPD010000005.1, forward strand.
GTCAGGCCCGTGCACATCGCGGAGATCCTGGCCGCCACGGAGCCGGGCGCGGAAACCGGTACGGAAGGGAGCCCCCGATGAGCGGCACATACCTCGGCATGCCCGCGTTCCCCGCGGCCGCCGCGTCCTCCACCCGGGACACCCGGCTGCGCGCCAACCTGCGGCACGCCACCCACACCATCCGCGACAAGCGCGCCAAGGCGGTCGCGGAGCTGGACGACTGGGCCCGGCTGCGGGCCGCGGGCGCCGCCGTCAAGGACCGTACGCTGCGCCACCTCGACCACTACCTGGAGCAGCTGGAGGAGTCCGTGACGGCCGCCGGCGGGCGGGTGTACTGGGCGGCGGACGCCGCCGAGGCCAACGCCATCGTCACCCGGCTGGTGCGGGAGACCGGCGAGCGCGAGGTCGTCAAGGTCAAGTCGATGGCGACGCAGGAGACCGGACTGAACCGGGCATTGGCCGAGGCGGGCATCAGCGCGTACGAGACGGACCTCGCGGAGCTGATCGTGCAGCTGGGCGACGATCTGCCCTCGCACATCCTGGTGCCGGCGATCCACCGCAACCGGGGCGAGATCCGGGACATCTTCCGCGAGCGGATGGGGCGTTGGGGGCGCCCGGCGCCGGACGGGCTTTCGGACTCGCCGGCCGAGCTGGCGGAGGCGGCGCGGCTGCACCTGCGCGAGAAGTTCCTGAACGCGAAGGTCGGCGTGTCCGGCGCCAACTTCATGGTCGCCGAGACGGGCACGCTGGTCGTCGTGGAGTCCGAGGGCAACGGCCGGATGTGCCTGACCCTGCCGGAGACGCTGATCTCCGTCGTCGGCATCGAGAAGGTGGTGCCGACCTGGCAGGACCTGGAGATCTTCCTCCAGCTGCTGCCGCGGTCCTCGACGGCCGAGCGGATGAACCCCTACACCTCGATGTGGACCGGCACCACGGACGGGGACGGCCCGAGCGCCTTCCATCTCGTACTGCTGGACAACGGGCGCACCGACACCCTCGCCGACCCGGTCGGCCGGCAGGCGCTGCGCTGCATCCGCTGCTCGGCCTGCCTGAACGTGTGCCCGGTGTACGAGCGGGCCGGCGGGCACGCGTACGGGTCGCCGTACCCGGGGCCGATCGGCGCGATCCTCACCCCGCAGCTGCGCGGCACGGGCAGCGAGCTGGACGCCTCGCTGCCGTACGCCTCGTCGCTGTGCGGCGCCTGTTACGAGGTGTGCCCGGTGGCCATCGACATCCCGGAGGTGCTGGTGCACCTGCGGGAGCGGGTGGTGCAGGGCGGCCCGGTCACGCGGCGCGGCGTGAAGACCGTCGTCAAGCCGGCCAGGGGGCACGCCGCCGAGCGGGCCGCGATGCGCGCGGCGGGCTTCGCCTTCGGGCATCCGGGGGTGCTGCGGACGGGCCAGCGGCTGGCGGCGCGTACCCGGCGGCTGCATCCGCGCCGGCTGCCGGGGCCCGGGCGGGCCTGGTCGGACAGCCGGGACCTGCCGCGGGTGCCGGCCGAGTCGTTCCGGGACTGGTGGCGGCGTACCCGTGGAGAGGAGCAGGGCAAGTGAGCAGCCGGGACGTGGTACTGGCGCGGGTGCGCCGGGCGCTGGCGGACGTGCCGCGCGACGAGTGGCCGGACGATACGCCGGTCCCGCGGGACTACCTGCGCGTACACGGTACGCGTACGCCGGAGGAGACCGCGGCGCTGCTGGCGGAGAACCTCGCCGAGTACCGGGCGCTGGTGCACCACAGCGACCGGGACGGCCTGGCGATGCTGATCATGCGTCTGCTGAACGAGCACGGTGCGCGGACGGTGCTCGTGCCGCCGTGGCTGGAGCCGTTCTGGATGGCCGCCGCCGACCAGACCCGCATCCACGACCGGGCGGCGAGCACCGCACGCGAACTGGACGGGGTGGACAGCGTCGTCACCGGCTGCGCGGTGGCGATCGCCGAGACCGGCACCCTCGTGCTGGACGGCTCGCCCGACCAGGGCCGCCGTCGGATCTCGCTCGTTCCCGACCACCACATCTGTGTCGTGCGCGTACCGGACCAGGTGGTCGACTCGGTGCCGCAGGCGCTCGAACGCCTCGATCCGGCGCGGCCGCTGACCTGGATCTCGGGGCCCTCGGCGACCAGCGACATCGAGCTGGACCGGGTCGAGGGGGTGCACGGGCCGCGGAAGCTGGAGGTCGTGCTGCTGTCGGAGTGACGCGCAGGGCCCGGCGGCGGGAAGTGGCGCGCGGAAGCCTTGTCATGCGCACCGCCAACGTTCGACCCTGACGCTTCCTGTTGCCTTACGTTCGGAGCCCCCTCATGAACGTACGCCGCATCGGCCGCCGGTCGTTCCTCGCCACCGGCGCCGCCCTGGCCGGCTGGGCCGCGTTCGCCGCGCAGAAACGCTCCTTCGCTGCCACCGCCACCACCGAGTGGGACGCCGCCCCGCGGATCTTCCAGGTCAACCGCGAACCGGCCCGCGCCCGCCTCGTCCCGTACGGCGACACCGGCTCGGCCCTGACCGGAAGGTTCACCGAGTCCCCGTACTACCGCTCGCTCAACGGCAGCTGGCGCTTCCACTGGTCGAAGAACCCCGACGAGCGGCCCCGCCACTTCTTCGCGCCGCGGTACGACGACAGCGCCTGGGGCCGCATCACCGTGCCCTCCAACTGGGAGATCGAGGGCTACCCGGAGCCGATCTACCTCAACGTCAAGTACCCGTGGATCGGCTACGAGGACCCGCGGCCGCCGCACGTCCCGCACGGCTTCAACCCCGTCGGCTCCTACCGGCGCACCTTCACCGTGCCAGGCTCCTGGGACGGCCGCCACACCCTGCTCTCCTTCCAAGGCGTGAAATCGGCGTTCTTCGTGTGGGTCAACGGCGAACGGGTCGGCTACAGCGAGGACAGCTACACCCCGGCCGAGTTCGACATCACCGAGCGGCTGCGGCCCGGCACGAACGTGCTGGCCGTGGAGGTCTACCGGTGGTCGGACGGCAGCTGGCTGGAGGACCAGGACATGATCGACCTGTCCGGGATCTTCCGCGACGTGTACCTGTACTCCATCGCACCCGTGCACCTCCAGGACCTGCACGTCCGCACCACCCTGGACGCCGCCCACCGCGACGCGGAACTGACCGTGGCCGCGACGGTACGCAACCGGGGCGCGGCAGCGGCGGGCGAACACCGGCTCAGAGCGGAGCTGTACGACGGCCGCGGGCGTCCGGCGCTGCCGTCCCCGCTGACCGCGACGGTCCGCTTCACCGGCGGGCCGGACGCCACGGTCGCCCCGACGGCCACCGTCCGCGCCCCCGACCTGTGGTCCGCCGAGACCCCGCACCTCTACACGCTCGTCCTGACCCTCACCGACCCGGCGGGCCGCACCGTCGACGTGCAGGGCACCCGGATCGGCTTCCGTTCCGTCACGTACGGGCCCGGCCAGCTCACCGTCAACGGCCGGCCCGTCGTCTTCCGCGGCGTCAACCGGCACGAGACCGACCCCGACCACGGGCAGGCCGTCCCCGAGGAGCGGATGCTCCAGGACATCCGCATCATGAAGCAGCACAACATCAACGCCGTCCGCACCTCCCACTACCCCGGCGACCCGCGCTGGCTGGACCTGTGCGACGAGTACGGCCTGTATGTCGTCGGCGAGGCCAACCTGGAGACGCACGGGGTGCGCGACTGGCTGCCCGGCAGCCTGCCGGCCTGGACCGGCGCCTGCCTGGACCGGATGCGGTCGATGGTCGAACGGGACAAGAACCACCCGTCCGTCGTGGTCTGGTCGCTCGGCAACGAGGCGGGCCGCGGCCTGACCTTCCGGGCGATGGCCGACTGGACGCGCCGCCGCGACCCGTCCCGACCGGTGCACTACGAGGGCATGAACGCCGTCGCCGACATCGAGAGCCGGATGTACAGCACGCCGGAGGAAGTGGAGCGGTACGGGAAGTCCGGCAACCCGAAGCCGTTCATCCTGTGCGAGTACGCGCACTCCATGGGCAACAGCACGGGCAACTTCCAGGAGTACTGGGACGTCTTCGAGCGCTACCCCAACCTGCACGGCGGCTTCATCTGGGACTTCGTCGACCAGGCCATCCGCCTGCCCGTCCCCGGCGACCCGAAGCGCACCTACCTGTCCTACGGCGGCGACTGGCACCCCGGCTACCCCACCGACTGGAACTTCAGCTGCAACGGCATCGTCTCCGCCGACCGCGTGCTGCACCCGGCCATCCACGAGGTCAAGAAGGTCTACCAGGCGATCCGCACGGCCGCCGCAGATCTCGCCGCCGGCACGGTACGGATCACCAACCGGCAGCTGTTCCTGGGCCTGGACGCCTACGAGCTGCGCTGGGAGGTCACCCGCGACGGCGAACGCGTCCAGCACGGCACGCTGCCCGCACCCGAGGCCGCGCCGGGGCAGGACGCGACCGTACGGATTCCCTTCTCCCGGCCCGAGCGACCCGAGCCCGGAGCCGAGTACTGGCTCAACCTCTCCTTCGTACTGCGCCACGCCACCTCCTGGGCGGATGCCGGCCACAGCGTCGCCGCCGAACAGCTCGCGCTGCCCTGGCGCGCCCCCGCGCCCGCCGAGCCCTCCGCCGCCGGGCTGCCGCCGCTCGACCTCGCCGAGTCGGACCGTGCGGTCACGGTGCGTGGACGCGGCCTCGAACTCGTCCTGGACAAGGCCACCGGCACCCTGTCCGCCTACCGCCACCGCGGCCGGGCACTGCTCACCGGCGGCCCCGTGCCCAACTTCTGGCGCGGGCCGACGGACAACGACATCGGGCGGGGCGCACAGAAGTCGCTGCGCACCTGGCGCGAGGCGGGCGCCAAGCGCACGGTGACCGGGGTCAGGGCCACCCGTACGTCCGCCTCCGAGGTGACCGTCGAGGTCACGGCCACGCTGCCCACCGCGCCCGCGGCCTCCCGCTGGGACACCGTCTTCACCGTGCGCGGCGACGGCGAGGTACGGGTACGGCACACCCTCACGCCGGGCGCCGGGCTGCCCGACCTGCCCCTGGTCGGCGCGCTGCTGACCGTACCGGCCGGGCTGGAGACGTTCGCCTGGTACGGGCGGGGGCCGCACGAGAACTACTGGGACCGGCGCACGTCGGCTTTCGTCGGCCGCTACCGCAGCAGCGTCGACGCCCAACTGGGGCCGTACGTCCGGCCCCAGCAGACCGGGAACGTGACCGATGTGCGCAGCGCCTCGCTCACCGGCCGCGACGGTGCGGGGCTGGCCGTCAGCGCCGAACCGGGCGACGGCGCGCCGCTGCTGGAGCTGAGCGCTCTGCACTACACGCCCTTCGATCTGGAGAGCGAGCGGCACGAGCACCCGTACGAGTTGAAGCGGCGCGCGGAGACGGCCCTCGGCGTCAACCACCGGCAGACGGGCGTCGGCGGCAACGACTCGTGGGGCGCGCCGCCGCTGGACAAGTACCTGCTGCGTGCCGACCGGCCCTACAGCTACGCGTACCGGCTGCGGCCCGCGTGACGCGGGGACTGGGGCACGGGGCGGGGCGCTACTCGTACATGACGTACTCGGGCCGCGGCCGCAGGGCGAGGACTTCCTGATGGGTCATCAGGCGGCTGTCCTTGGCGTCCTCGTCGTAGAAGAGCTTGAAGCCGGTGCGCATGCCGCGGGGCAGGTCCTTGACCAGGTACTCCCAGGTCTCCCGCTTCAGGTCCGGCGAACCGATGCCGTCGGCGCACTTGACGGCGGCGACGCCGGGCTGCGGCCTGAACGCGTGCTGGTCCTCGACGACCGAGGTCGCCACCTGGTGGAAGACGAAGGGCTTCTCCGGCAGGTCGTGCTCGCGGACCAGTCCGGAGAGGTAGCGGGCGATCTCGGTGAGTTCGCGGCCGTCGGTGCTCCCGTAGGAGTCACCCGGCTTCTCGCCGGGGCCCATCTCCCACTCGGGGTCCAGGGCGAGGCCCACGTCCGGGTGCACCAGCCACTCGCGCAGCGCCTTGACCTCGCCCAGCGCGGAGGCGCGCCCCGGCTGGATGTTCAGGAGCAGCAGCGCGCGGTGCTTGCGTGCCGCCTCGTGGAAGCGGCGGACGGTGCCGGCGGGAGTGCGGGAGCGGTAGGTGCCGTCGTCGCCCGCCTCGGCGTTGGCGACCGTCGCCAGCAGTTCCAGTACGGGCAGCGGTTCGCGGTCGCCCGCGTAGGTGTGGGCGAGCTTCTCGATCTCCCGGGCGCGCTCGTCCAGGTCGCCTTTGCCGAGCCGGCCGAGGACGGGGGACCCGGGCAGGCCGCAGAAGCCCACGAGCCGGTGACGGGGGAACAGTTCCCGGCCGCCGCGCGGGAGCTGGGGGCGCTTCCTGGCCGGCCTGGCCGAGGCGCCGCTCCCGGTCCCCGGGGTCCGGGGCTGCGGGGCGCCGGGCGGTGAGGCGTCGCTGTCCGCGGTGCCGCCGCAAGCGGTGAGGAGGCCGAGGCCGGCCGCGGCGGTGGCGGCCAGGGCGCCGCGGCGGCCCAGCTCGCGCGGTGGGCGGCCGCCCGCGCCGGTCGTGCCGTCGGGTGCGCTGTCGACCACGTCGTCTCCGTGTGTGCGTAGGGGTGTGCGTGCGGCCAGTGGGGAAGTGGTGCCGTGCGCCTTGCCGGGTGCGACCGGATGAAACTCCGCTCGGCACGCTGACTGCCCTATCACGATCAAGATCGCGCCAACTCCGACCGGGCGGGCGGCGCCGCGCCTCTCACCCGCTCGCCACCCCCGGCTCCCGCCTTCGGCCGCAGGGTGACCCCCGCGTTGGTAGGCATCCGGTGCGTACGCAGCCCGGGGGGCTGGGTGGCCGCACGCCCGCGCGGCAGGCTCGTGCTCACCGCACCGACGAGAGAAACGAGTGGCCGCCATGAGCAACGACACCGTGTGGAGCGCCGGCTGGAGCGCCGCCGTACAGCGCCCGAGCACCGGATTCGACAAGAACTGGGCCGAGGAGGGCTTCGCGGACCAGACGGTCCGCCAGGTCGTACGGGTCACCGGCTCCGGCACCGCGGCCCGCGTCCGGCTCTCCAACCGCTTCGGCACCGGCGAGCTGGAGGTCTCCGGCGCCACGCTCGCCCGCACGGACCGGGGCGCGGCCGTGCGGGAAGGCACCACGCGCCGGCTGACCTTCGGGGGCGCCGGTTCGGTACGGATACCGGCGGGCGGCGAGGTCTGGAGCGACGCGGCCGAGACGGACGTGGCGCCCTTCGACCGGCTGACGGTCGGCCTGTACTTCGCGCGGCCGACCGGGCCCGCCACCTTCCACGCCCAGGCGTTCACCACCTCCTACCGAACCGCCGGCGACCAGCTCGCCGCCGCCGACCCGGCGGTCTTCACCGAGACGTCGCTGTCCTGGTACCTCCTCGCCGACGTCGAACTGACGGGCGACCCGGCCCGGCGGGACACCGTGGTGGCGTTCGGCGACTCGATCACCGACGGCTTCGCCTCGACCACCGACGCCGACCGCCGCTACCCGGACGCGCTCGCCCGGCGGCTGGCCGAAGCGGGCCTGGCACGCCCGGTCCTCAACGCCGGGATCGGCGGAAACCTGCTGCTCAACGACTCGGACTGGTTCGGCGAACGGGCCGGCGCGCGCTTCACACGCGACGTCCTGGACAAGCCAGGGGTACGGACCGTGATCGTGCTCGTCGGCCTCAACGACATCGGGTTCAGCGAGGTGGACGAGGCCGCGTTCCCGACGTACCAACCGAACCCGCAGCTGTCCGCCGCACAGGTCGTCGACGGCCACCGCGAGCTGATCGAGCGGGCGCACGCGGCCGGGGTACGGGTCGTCGGCGGCACGATCCTGCCGTTCCGGGGCGCCGAGTACCACACGCCGGCATCCGAGGCGAAGCGCCGGGAGATCAACACCTGGATCCGCACCTCCGGCGCGTTCGACGCGGTCGCCGACTTCGCGACGGCGCTGGCCGACCCCGCCGACCCCGACGCACTGCTCCCCGCGTACGACAGCGGCGACCGCAAGCATCCGAACGACGCGGGGTACCGGGCGATGGCCGCGGCGGTCGACCTGACGGCCCTCTGAGCGGCCGCGGCGCGCCGCCTACAGGCGCTCGACGACCCGGAACCGTCCGGCCACGACCATCGTGTCGTCGCCGACCGCGAATTCCGGGTCGCCGAGTGCCTCGCGCATCTCCGGGCCCTGCCAGAAACCCTCGTGGTCGGCCCGCCAGCCGGCGACCGTCTCGTGGCCCTCGCCCTCGTCCACGGCGTGCCGCAGGTCCACGTCGGCCAGGCGCAGCACGCGTACGTCCGTCACCTCGACGACGGCGACGGAGCGTCCGTCGGAGCCGGGCACCCGGTAGCGGTCGCCGGCGCGCGGCAGCGGGTCGCCCGCGTGCTCGTAGTCCGCCACCAGGCCCGTCGTGGTGGTCTTGGCCCCGGACAGCACGGCGGCGACGAGCCGGTCGCGCAGCGGTCCCGGAAAGGCGAACTCGAAGGGCGGCAGGGAGTCGTGGGCCGGCATACGGCTCACCCTAGAGGGGCCGCTTCGGGGCACGCCCGCGTATTTCAGGGGCGGTCGTCCCGTCCGGCGGCACGTGCCGTGTGCAGCGCCCAGGCCACCATGGGTGCCTGGAGCGGCAGGCGGCCGTAGGCGACGGCCTTGAGGGGCGCGGAGCGGTGCCGCCAGTCGCGGGCCATCTTGACGTTGGCGGGGAAGACGGCGGCGAACAGGCCCGCGGCGGCCAGCGCGCCGGTCCGGCGGGTGCGCGGCAGGGCGACCGCGGCGGCCACCGCGAGTTCCGCGGCGCCGCTGAGGTACGTCCAGGTGCGCGGGGAGCCGGGCAGCGCCCTGGGCACGATCGCGTCGAACGGCTTGGGGGCGAGGAAGTGGAGCGCCCCCATCCCGCCGAGCAGCCGGGCCATCAGCAGGGCGGAACGGTCGGCGGTTCGGTCGGCGGCTGCCACGGGGCGCTCCCCAGATCGGTCCGGTGCGGTCGGTGCCGACCTTACCGGCGGGTCAGGTCGGCGGACAGGGCCTGTTCACCGCCGGGGGCGAGGTGTGCGTCACGCCGCACCAGGGCCGCGTACCGCCCGTCGGCGGCGAGGAGTTCGTCGTGGGTGCCGCGTTCGGCGATCCGTCCGGCGTCGAGGACGACGATCTGGTCGGCGTCCCTGACCGTGGACAGGCGGTGCGCGATGGTGATCGTCGTACGGCCCTTGGCGAGGGCGTCGATGGCCTGCTGCACCGCGTGCTCCGTGCGGGTGTCCAGCGCGCTGGTGGCCTCGTCGAGGACGAGGACGGGCGGGTCGCGCAGGATGGTGCGGGCGATGGCCAGCCGCTGTTTCTCACCGCCGGAGAAGCGGTGGCCGCGTTCGCCGACGAGGGTGTCGTAGCCGTCCGGCAGGGCCGCGATGTGGTCGTGGATCTGCGCGGCGCGGGCGGCGCGCTCCATCTCCTCGTCGCTCGCGTCGGGCTTGGCGAAGCGGAGGTTGTCGGCGACGGAGGCGTGGAAGAGGTACGTCTCCTGGGAGACCACGCCGACCGCGCGGGCGAGGGTGTCGAAGTCCAGGTCGCGCACGTCGGTGCCGTCCAGGGTGACCCGGCCGGCCGTCACGTCGTACAGGCGCGGCACCAGGTAGCTCAGGGTGCTCTTGCCGCTGCCGGTCGGTCCGACGACGGCCAGGCTGCCGCCGGCCGGGACGGTCAGGTCGATGTCGCGCAGGGTGGCCGGGGCCGGCCCGGTGCCGGGGCCGCGCTCGGGGTTGTCGTAGGCGAACGTCACGTGCTCGAAGCGGATCTCGCCGCGCGGTGCGGCCAGGCGTACCGGGTGGTCCGGTTCGGTGATGGTCACCGGCAGGTCGAGGTATTCGAAGATGCGCTGGAAGAGCGCGATGGAGGTCTGCATCTGCACGCCGGTGGACAGCAGCGAGACGGTGGGGCGCAGCAGCCCCTGCTGGAGCGTGACGAAGGCGACGAGGGTGCCGATGGAGAAGGCCGGGCCGCCCATCCGGAGGACCATGCCCGCCGACCAGTAGATGACGGCGGGCATGGCGGCCATGACGATGCCGATGGTGGCCATCCGCCAGCGGCCGGCCATGTTGGCGCGGACCTCCAGGCCGACCAGCCGCTCGGACTCGGTGGCGAAGTTCGTGGTGAGGGAGTCGGCGCGGCCCATCGTGCGGCCGAGCAGGATGCCGCTGACCGACAGCGATTCGGTGACCATCGCGGACATCGCGGCCATCTGCTTCTGCCGCTGGGTGGTGATCTTCTTGCGTTCGTTGCCGACCCGGCGGCTGATCCAGACGAAGAGCGGGAGCAGCAGCAGCGAGACGGCGGTCAGCCGCCAGTCGAGGGCGAGCATGGCGACGACGGTGGCCACCACGGAGGTCAGGTTGGAGACCAGGGAGGTGGCGGTGGAGGTGACGGTGGCCTGCATGCCGCCGATGTCGTTGGCGATGCGGGACTGCACCTCGCCGGTGCGGGTGCGGGTGAAGAACGCCAGCGGCATGCGCTGGAGCTTGGCGTAGACGGCGGTGCGCAGGTCGTGCATGACGCGTTGGCCGACGGTGGTCGAGATCAGGGTCTGCAGGACACCGAAGACGCTGGTCAGCACGGCGGTGACGATCATGCCCGTGGCGAGCAGGGTCAGCAGGCCGGTACGGCCCTGGGGGATGGCCACGTCGAGGACGGCGCGCAGCAGGAAGGGGGAGGCGACCGAGACCAGGGAGGAGGCGGCCACCAGGAGGCCCACCGTGACCAGCCGGCCGCGGTAGGGCTTGAAGAGCGCGAGGATGCGCCGCACCTGGGCCGGCTGGGCCGGGTCCTTGGGCGGCGGGGTCCACTGGGGTTCGTCGGGGCGCATGGGCTCCTTCGGGAGGCAGGGAGGTCGGGCAGCCGAGCATAACCAATTGTTACCTATACTCACAATGAATGTGGTCCTGATATTCTCCGGCCATGTCCTCCCCCGACCCGGCCACCGCGGACCACGACCTGGCGGAGCAGCTGGTACGGCTCACCCGCCGGATGCACCGCGCGCAGAAACGGCACCTGGAAACGCTAGACATCGCGCTGACCCCCGCACAGCTGCGGCTGCTGCGCATCGTGGACCACTACCCCGACGACGCGCCGCCCCGCATGGCCGACCTGGCCGCGCGCCTGGAGGTCGTACCGCGGGCCGTGACGACGCTGGTCGACGCGCTGGAGGCGAAGGACGAGGTCCGCCGGGTGCCCGACACCGCCAACCGCCGCGTCATACGCATCGAGCTGACGGACACCGGCCGTTCGACGCTGCGCGCGTTGCGCGGCGCGCGCCGGGCCGCCGCACAGGACATCCTGGCGCCACTGACCGCCGAACAGCGGGACGTCCTCGGCGGCCTGTTGTCCACCCTGGTCGACGGGGCGGCGGCGCGCTGCTGAAACACTGGCCCGGTGGCCGCTCCGGAGGCCGGAGCGGGCCCGAGCAGACCGGAGGTAGAACGTCATGCCCCTGCTGGAGCCGAAGCCCGGGACCCTGCGGCCGGCCGCCACCGAAGGCCCGTACCACGACCGGGTGGCCGACGGGCAGGCGTCCGGCACACCGGAGCGGCTGCGCGACGAGCTGACCGCGCTGCTCGGACCCGGCAAGGTGCTGCACAAGATCTCCGACCTGGTCAGGTACGCCTCCGACGCGAGCCCGTACCGCTTCGTCCCGCAGGTCGTCGTGCTCGCCGAGGACGTCGACGACATCTCCGCGGTCTTCTCCTACGCGCACGGCAAAGGCCGCAACATCGTCTTCCGGGCCGCCGGCACCTCGCTCAACGGGCAGGCGCAGGGCGAGGACATCCTCGTGGACGTGCGCCGGCACTGGGCGGGCGTCGAGGTGCTGGACGGCGGCGCCCGCGCCCGTATCCGGCCCGGCACCACCGTCGTACGGGCCAACGCCGCGCTCGCCCGCCACGGCAGGCTGCTCGGCCCCGACCCGGCCAGCGCCATCGCCTGCACGCTCGGCGGCGTGGTCGCCAACAACGCCTCCGGCATGACGGCCGGCACCACCCGCAACTCCTACCGGACGCTCGCCTCGGTCACGCTCGTGCTGCCCTCCGGGACGATCGTGGACACCGGCGACCCGGCGGCGGACGAGGAACTGGCGCACGCCGAGCCCGCCCTGTGCCGGGGCCTGATGGAGCTGAAGGCGGAGATCGAGGCGGACCAGGAGCTGGTGGCCAGGATCCGCGCCAAGTACGAGATCAAGAACACCAACGGCTACCGCCTGGACGCCTTCCTGGACGGCTCCACCCCCGCCGAGATCCTGCGCGGGTTGGCGGTGGGCTCCGAGGGCACCCTCGGCTTCATCGCGGAGACCGTCTTCGAGACGCTTCCACTGAACCGCTGCACCTCGTCGGCCCTGCTGTTCTTCCCGACGCTGAGCGCCGCCGCTGCCGCCGTGCCGCTGTTCAACGAGGCCGGCGCGATCGCCGTGGAACTGATGGACGGCAACACGCTGCGCGCGTCGGTGCGCGTGTCCGGGGTGCCGGCCGACTGGGCGGAGCTGCCGAAGGCGACCGCCGCGCTGCTGGTCGAGTTCCGCGCGCCGGACGAGGCGGCGCGGGAAGCGCAGGAGGAGGCCGCGCGCGAGGTGCTGGCGGGACTGGACCTGGTCGCCCCGGTCGCGTCCGTCACCAACGAGTTCACCCGCGACGCCGGGACCATCGCCGGGTACTGGAAGGCACGCAAGGCGTTCGTCACGGCGGTCGGCGGCTCCCGCCCCTCCGGTACGACGCTGATCACCGAGGACTTCGCCGTACCGCCGTCCCGGCTCGCCGAGGCCTGCGTGGCGCTGCTGGAACTCCAGGACCGGCACGGCTTCGACGCGGCGGTCGCGGGCCACGCCGCCCACGGCAACCTGCACTTCCTGCTCGCCTTCGACGCCGCGCGGCCCGCCGACGTGGAGCGCTACGCCGCCTTCATGGACGAGTTCTGCACCCTGACCGTCGAGCGCTTCGACGGGTCGCTCAAGGCCGAGCACGCCACCGGCCGCAACATCGCGCCGTTCCTGGAAAGGGAATGGGGCCCGCGCGCCACGGAGTTGATGTGGCGCGTCAAGAAGACCGTGGACCCGCACGGCATCCTGGCCCCGCGCGTCCTGCTCGACCGCGACCCGAAGGCCCACCTGCGCGGCCTCAAGACCATCCCGCGGGTCGAGGCGGTCGCCGACCCGTGCATCGAGTGCGGCTTCTGCGAACCGGTCTGCCCCAGCCGGGACCTGACCACGACGCCGCGCCAGCGCATTGTGCTGCGCCGCGAGATGATGCGCCAGACACCGGTGTCGCCCGTCACGGACGCCCTGCTGGACGCGTACGGGTACGACGCGGTGGACACCTGCGCGGGCGACTCGACCTGCAAGCTGGCCTGCCCCGTCGGCATCGACACCGGCGCGATGATGAAGGACTTCCGGCACCGGCGCCACTCCCCCAAGGAGGAACGCGCGGCGGCACTGACCGCCCGGCACTTCACGGTGGTCGAGCGGTCGGCACGGCTGGCGGTGGCCGCCGCCGCGAAGATCGGCAACCGGATCGGCGACGGGCGCGCCGACCGGCTGCTGCGGTCCCTGACCGGCGCGGCCCGCAAGGCCGTACGCCCCGACCTCGTACCGGAATGGCTGCCGCAGATCCCCGGCGCCGCGGCCCGCAAGCTGCCCGCCACCCGGCGGGTGGGCGCCGCCGCGGTCTACTACCCGGCCTGCGTGAACCGCATCTTCGGGGAACCGGACGGCTTCGACGGGCCCTCCCTGCCCGAGGCCGTCGTGGCGGTGTCGGCGCGCGCGGGCAGGCCGGTGTGGATCCCCTCCGACGTGCAGGGCACCTGCTGCGCCACCATCTGGCACTCCAAGGGGTACGACGAGGGCAACGCGGTGATGGCCAACCGCATCGTCGAGGCGGCCTGGGGCTGGACCGCGGGCGGGCGGCTGCCGCTGGTCGTGGACGCCTCCTCGTGCACGCTCGGCATCGCCCACGAGGTCGTGCCGTACCTCACCGAGCACAACAGGGAACTGCACGGCGAGCTGACCATCGTCGACTCCGTGGTCTGGGCGGCCGAGGAACTGCTGCCGCGCCTGGAGATCCTGCGGACGGTCGGCTCCGCGGTGCTCCACCCGACCTGCTCCATGCGCCAGCTGGGCGACGAGGCGCAGCTGCGCGCGGTCGCCGAGGCGTGTGCGGCGGAGGTGGTCGTTCCGGACGACGCGGGCTGCTGCGCCTTCGCGGGCGACCGCGGCATGCTGCACAAGGAACTGACGGAGGCGGCGACCGCCAAGGAGGCGGCGGAGGTGACCTCCCGGCGGTTCGACGCGCACCTGTCGGCGAACCGGATGTGCGAGGTGGGCATGGACCACGCGACCGGCGGCCGGGGCTACCACTCGGCCCTGCTCGCCCTGGAGCGGGCGACGCGGCCGGCGGGGTGAGGGCGGGGGCCGCCCGGCGCGTCAGTCCCGTACGTGCAGCGCCACCGCGCTCTTCGCCGGTACCGAGATCCGTGCCGTCCCGTCGTCGCCGACGGTGACCGTGTGCCCGTCGCACGCCTCGGGCGCGGCCCGGACGACGTCGCAGTACGTTCCCGCGGGCAGCGACGTGGCGAACGTACGGTCCAGCGCGCGGTCGCCGTCGTTGAGGGCGACGAAGCCCTTCCCGTCGCGCGCGAACGCGATCGCGTCGCCGCCGTTGTCCCACCAGTCGGTGATCCCGGCGGGGCCCACCGCGTTGCGGAACCCGACCATACCGGTGATCTCGCGCTTGGCGTGGATGCCGGTCCAGCCGTCGGCGCCGGAGGGCGGGCCCGCGTCCTTGTAGGTGAGTGTCGAACCGTTGCGCTCGGTGTCCCAGTTGTCGATGAACGTACGGGCCCGGTCGCCGCTCAGCTTGCCGTCGGCCACGGACTTCAGCTGCGCGAGGTTCCCGCTCTGGAAGGCGGCCTTGAGGTGTGTCCCGTAACGGAACTCGTCGACGTCGCCGGTGCCCGTGTACTCCTCCGGCCGCACCGCCTCCCCCTCGCCGTACACGACCTCCTGCACCCAGAAGCCGGGGTCCTTCATCGTCCTTGCGGCAGGCGTGGAAGTCCTGGTCGCGGTAGAGGCCGGGATAGCCGTACTTGGTGTACGAGGTGCCGCCGGTGCCCGTACCGGACCCGGCCGCCATGTGGTTGACGACCACGTCGGCGATCACCTTGACGCCGGCCGAGTGGCACGCGTCCACCATGTGCTCGAAGTCCTTACGGTCGCCCAGCCGGCCGGCGACCCGGTAACCGACGGGCTGGTACGACGTCCACCACTGCCCGCCCGCTATGTGCTCGGTGGCGGGCGACACCTCGACGTAGCCGTACCCGGCCGGGCCGAGCTGTTCGGTGCAGACCTCGGCGACCTGCGCGAACGGCCGCTCGAAGAGGGTGGCCGTGACGGACTTGGCGCCCGGCGGGGCCGCCTGCGAGGTCCAGGGGGCGTACGTGGTGAGGCCGGCGGCGGCCAGCACTCCGGCCAGCGTTCCGCGCGCGTGCAGGGCTGCCGTGGGGGGGTGTGGTGGGGGGTCGGATGTCGCGACGGAGCCTGCCCTTCCGCCCGTTGGCGCGTCAAGAGGTTCCGCAAGAAATTCCAATCGCTTGCGCAAGAAACTTTCCGCCACCGCCGGTCCGTACGGGGCGGATGACCAAGGCCCCTGCAGGGCAAGCCCCTCAGGAGCCCACAGGGCAGGCGACCGGGTCCGGACGAAAAATCAGTCCGAGCGGCCCTCTTGTGCCTCATGCCGCACAACCGTCAAGGTCCTCAGCGAGGTTCACGCTTCCGCCACGCACCATCCGTTCCTATGGAGGACCGATGAACGAGGCACCATCACAGCACCCTGAGCCCCACGAGCACGACGACCACCGCGCCAGACCCGAAGAGGCGGGGCCGAGCAGACGCTCCGTCCTGTGGACCGCCGGAGCGGCGGGTGCCGGGCTGGGAATCGGCGGGCTGGGCGCGGGCAGCGCCGCGGCAGCCGGCTCCGGCCAGGGGTCGGCGGCAGCGGCTGCGGCAGCCGCCGAGGCGGCGGCAGCGGAACCGAAGCGCAAGTACAAGACCATGATCGGCGTACCGTTCGAGAAGCGGAGCACGCTGCGGATCGGCATCATCGGCCTGGGCAACCGCGGCATGGGCATGCTCCCCCTCTACCTCGCCATCCCCGGCGTCCGGGTCGTGGCGCTGTGCGACCCGGTCAAGGAGAAGGCGGCCAAGGCGGCGCAGCTGGTCACCGCCGCCGGACAGCCGGCGCCGGCCGTCTACACCAAGGGCGACCACGACTTCGAGAACCTGTGCAAGCGCGGCGACCTCGACTTCGTGTACGTCGCCACGCCGTGGGACTGGCACTTCGACATGGCGAAGTCGGCACTGCTCAACGGCAAGCACACGGGCGTGGAATGTCCGCTCTCCCTGCGCATCGACCAGCTCTGGGAGCTGGTCGACCTCTCCGAGCGCATGCGCCGCCACTGCATGCAGCTGGAGAACTGCTGTTACGGGCGCAACGAGATGCGCGTCCTGCGGATGGCGCACGGAGGCCGCTTCGGCAAGCTGTTGCACGCCGCGGGCGCGTACAACCACGACCTGCGCCAGCTGATGTTCGACCCGACGTATTACGAGGGGCCCTGGCGGCGGCTGTGGCACACCCGGCTGCGCGGCGACCTCTACCCGAACCACGGCTTCGGGCCGATCGCCAACTACATGGACGTCAACCGCGGCGACCGGGTGCTGCGCATATCCAGCTTCGGCACCCCCGCCCTCGGGCTCGCCGAGTACCGCGAGGCGCACATGCCGCCGGGCGACCCGAGCTGGAAGGAGTCGTACATCGAGAGCGACCGCACCTTCAGCCTCATCCAGACCGCCAAGGGCAGGGTGCTGCGGCTGGAGCACGACGTCTCCACGCCGCACCCCTACAGCCGCATCAACAGCCTCGGCGGCACCAAGGGCGTCTTCGAGGACTACCCGGAGCGGATCTACATCGAGCCCGACCACACCGACGACCAGTGGGGCGACTTCGGCAAGTACGCGGAGTGGGACCACTGGCTGTGGAAGGAGCACGCCAACCCGCCCGGCGGGCACGGCGGCATGGACTACATCATGCTGTTCCGGTTGGTGCAGTGCTTCCACCTCGGGCTCGTACCGGACTTCGACGTCTACGACGGGGCGACCTGGAGCGCGCCGGTGCAGCTGAGCGACGCCTCCATCAAGGCGAACGGCACGCCGCAGCCCATCCCGGACTTCACCCGCGGCCTGTGGCACAAGCCGCGGCAGGGCGTGGACTCTCCCAAGCCGCAGGCGTGACCGGGCGGGGGCCGGGCGGACACGGAACCGCGCCCGGCCCCCGCTTTCCGGGCTTCCTGGGCTTCCTGGGCTTCCTGGGCTTCCTGGTGCCGGTGCCGGTTCAGGCCGTCAGGTGCGCGGCGTCGCCCATGACCACGACGGGACGCTGCTTCGGGTCGAGCGTGCGCAGCAGCGACACCATGCCCGCCTTCGAGATGCTCACGCAGCCGGACGTGCCGCTGCCGTGGTCCAGGTGGAGCCAGATGCCGCCGCCCTTGGCCTGGCCCTGCGGCCGGGTCGGGTCCAGGGGCGAGGTCCCCTTGACGCGGTTGTAGTCGACCGCGATGACGTGGTCGAAGTCGTGCCGGGTGCTCTTGTCCCAGTACGGGGGCGGGGTGAAGGCCGCGGAGTGGGTGTACGGCAGCTTCGCGCCCGGGTCGGGCAGCACCCCGCCCGCGTCGGAGAGGCCGAAGACGCCGACCGGGCTGCGCAGGTCGTTCTCGTGGTGGTCGGTGGTCCAGCCCTTCCTGCCGTTGTGCGCCGGCCAACTCGCCGTACGCTGCCACCCCTTGGCCGCCTTCGTGTACAGCACCATCGTGGCGTCCGGCGAGTCGGCGCCCTTGCCGTACACGGCCACCACCTGCCGCGTTCCGCCCGGAATGCGCGCCCGCAGCTGTGCGCCCACGCCCGGCACGGTCTTCGTGTACCCGGCCGGTGCACCCGCGGTCCGGCCGCCGCCCTTTCCCTCGTCCCGTGCCGCTCCGCCGTTTCCGCCGCAGCCCGCCAGCAGGGTCAGCCCCACCGCGGCGAGCGCCGCCCTCCGTACCATGCAGCCCGCTGTTCGCATGACTCCCATGGTCGCACCGCGCGGCGCGATCGAGCAGGGCGCCTACGACGCGTACGAGAGGGGCGCCCGCGGCGCGTAAGGACGGGGTACCCGCGATGCGTACAGGTGGGGTTCCCGCGGCACATACGGGCGGGGTGCCCGCGGCGCGTACGAGCGGGGCGCCCGCGGCGTGTTGTGCGCGGGCGCGCGGAAAACCGGTTGAATCGGGACGCCTTGACGCGCCAGTCTTCCATGACCTTCCCACACCCGCGCCCGCTTCCCGAACGCGCGTCCGCACGACTCGGCAGCAGCGCACGGCCCGGCAACACCAGATCCAGGCATCACCGCATCGCATCCGCATCCTGACTCCCTTGGACATCATGCACATTCGCGATCTTCCTCATGCCGCCCCAGGGGTCCCGGACGTCCGCTCCGGTGGCCGATTGCTCCTGTGGCTGTACCGGCAGCAGCTCGGCGGACAGACCAAGGCGCTGTGCTGGGGGCTGGTGCACACCGGTGGTGTCGCGTCCTTCCCCGTGCCGGTGGGCCTCGCGGTCCAGGCCGTGGTGGACCGCTCCGCCCCCCGGCTGCTGCTCGCGGGCGGCCTGTTGCTGCTGCTCGGCGTCCTGGTCGCGGTCGGCGACGTGATGCTGCACCGTGCCGCCATCACCAACTGGATCACGTCGGTCGCCCGCATCCAGCAGCTCCTGGCGCGCAAGACGACGGAGTTGGGGTCCGCCATGACCCGGCGGGTCGCCGCGGGAGAAATCGTCGCGGTCAGCACCGGCGATCTGGAAAAGATCGGATGGTTCGTCGAGGCCGTCTCCCGGTTCGGCGCCGCGGCGCTCACCTCCGTGGGCGTCTGCGTGGCCCTGCTCGTCTACCAGCCCGCACTGGGCGTGGTGGTGGCCGTCGGCGTACCCGTGCTGGCACTGGCCGTCCTGCCGCTGCTGCCGCCCGCGACCCGCCGCGCCGACGAGCAGCGCGAGAAGGCGGGCCGGGCGACCGAACTGGCCTCCGACACCGTCGCGGGGCTGCGCGTGCTGCACGGCATCGGCGGCGAGGAGCTCTTCCTCGACCGCTACCGGAGTGCTTCCCAGGACGTCCGCCGGGCCGCCGTGCGCAGCGCCCGCATGTGGTCCGTCATCTCCGCCGTGCAAGTCGTCCTCCCGGGGCTCCTGCTGATCGCGGTGGTCTGGTACGGCGTCGGGCTCGCCCTGGACGGCCGTGTCCAGGTCGGCGAACTCGTCACCGTCTACAGCGCCGTCACCTTCCTCCTCTATCCGCTGCGGCACTTCGAGGAGATCGCGATGGCCTACTCCTTCTCCAAGCCCTCGGCCAAACGCGCGGCCCGCGTGCTGGCGCTGAGCCGGCCCGCCGACGGGCGCGTCGCCGCGCCCGAGACGCTCGGCGGGGACCTGTTCGACCCGGTCACCGGTCTGCACGTGCCGAGCGGGCAGCTGACCGCGGTGGTGTGCGGCGACCCGGACGCGGCCGGGCGGCTCGCCGACCGGCTGGGCGGCCACCCCGCGGACGCCCCGGAAGGCACGCCGTCGGTCCTCCTGGGCGGCACCGCTCTGGACGACGTGCCACGCGACACGGCCCGCGCCGCCGTACTCGTCCAGGACAAGGACCCCGTCCTGCTGTCCGGAACGCTCGGCGAACTGCTGGACGTCCCGTCCTCCGGGTCCGTGCGGGCCGAGGACGCGCTGGCGGCGGCGCAGTGCGGCGACGTGCTGGCGGCGCTGGCACAGGGCTCGGCCGACAACTCCGGCGACCCGGCACTGACCCACATCACCGAGCGCGGCCGGTCCCTGTCCGGCGGGCAGCGGCAGCGCCTGGCCCTGGCCAGGTCGCTGGTCACGGACCCCGGGGTACTGGTCCTGGACGAGCCGACCAGCGCCGTCGACTCGCATACCGAGGCCCGTATCGCGAACGGGCTGCGGGAGCTTCGCGCGGGCCGCACGACCGTGGTCCTCACCTCCAGCCCGCTGCTTCTGGACCGCGCCGAACACGTCGTCTTCCTCGCCGAGGGCCGGGTGGCGGGCACGGGCACCCACCGCCGGCTCCTGCACGACGACGCCGCGTACCGCGCCGTGGTCACCCGCGAGACCGAGGACGACGAGGAAGGCGGGCCGGCCGGCCACCCGGCGGGCGGGTCCGCGTCCGCTTCCCTGGCGGGCCGGGCCGCGTCCGGCCCGCGGTTCGCCCGTACCGGCACCGACCAGATCGAGGAGACCGCATGATCGGCCTGGCGCCCCCGGAGCACGATCCGGACGCCCCGCGGACGGCCACGACCCTGCCGGTCGGCTCGCCCGCGACCGTACGCGCCTACGTGGGCGGGCTGATCCGCCGGCACCGGCGGGCCTTCGTGCTGCTGGTGGCCGTGAACGCCACCGCCGTGCTCGCTTCCATGGTCGGGCCGTACCTGCTCGGCGGGTTGGTGGAGGACCTCGACAAGGGCGTCCGCGACCTCCACCTGACGCCCGTCATCGGCCTGTTCGTGCTCGCGCTGGCCGTCCAGACCGCGTTCGTACGCCTGGTACGGCTGCGGGGCGCGATGCTCGGCGAACAGATGCTGGCGGACCTGCGCGAGGACTTCCTCGTACGGTCCGTGGCCCTGCCGCCGGGGGTGCTGGAGCGCACCGGGACCGGTGACCTGCTGTCCCGCATCACGACGGACATCGACCGGCTGTCCAACGCGATGCGCGAGGCCGTGCCGCAGCTGTCGATCGGCGTGGTCTGGATCGCGCTGCTGCTCGGCGGCATGACCGTCACCGCTCCCCCGCTGGCCCTGTCCGTGCTCGTCGGCCTGCCCGTGCTGCTCGTCGGCTGCCGCTGGTACTTCAAGCGGGCCCCGCACGCCTACCGCTCGGAGGCGGCCGGGTACGCCGCGGTCTCGGCGGCGCTGACCGAGTCGGTGGACGCGGGCCGGACCATCGAGGCGCACCGGCTCGGCGAGCGCCGCGTGCGGCTGTCCGAACGCCGCATTCGGGAATGGACACAATGGGAGCGATATACCCTTTTTCTCCGCTCTGTGCTCTTCCCGGTCGTCAACGTGACGCACGTGCTGATCCTGGGTTCGGTGCTGCTGCTCGGCGGCCTGTTCGTGCTGCGCGGCTGGCTCACGCCCGGCCAGCTGACGACGGGCGCGCTGCTCGCGCAGATGATGAGCGAGCCCGTCTCGATGATCCTGCGCTGGTACGACGAGCTCCAGGTGGCCCAGGTGTCCATCGCGCGGCTGGTGGGCGTACGGGAGATCGAGCCGGGCGCGGGCGACGCACGGGTGGCGCCGGCGGGCCGGGACGTACGGGCGGACGACGTGCGCTTCGGCTACCACGCGGGCGTCGACGTCCTGCACGAGGTCTCGCTGCGGGTGCGCCCCGGCACGCGGATGGCGCTGGTCGGTCCGTCCGGGGCGGGCAAGTCGACGCTCGGGCGGCTGCTCGCCGGGATCTACGCCCCGCGCACCGGCGAGATCACCCTCGGCGGCGCGGAGCTGTCCCGGATGCCGGCGGAGCGGGTGCGCGAACATGTGGCACTGGTCAACCAGGAGCACCACGTCTTCGTGGGCTCGCTGCGCGACAACCTGCTGCTGGCCCGCTCCGGCGCCGGGGACGCCGAGCTGTGGGCCGCGCTCGGCGCGGTGGACGCCGCGGACTGGGCGCGGGCCCTGGACGGCGGCCTGGACACCGAGGTCGGCTCGGGCGGCCACACCCTCACCCCGGCGCAGGCCCAGCAGATAGCGCTGGCCCGGCTGGTGCTGGCCGATCCGCACACGCTCGTCCTGGACGAGGCGACCTCGCTGCTGGACCCGCGCGCGGCCCGGCACCTGGAGCGCTCGCTGGGCCGGGTGCTGGACGGCCGCACGGTCGTGGCGATCGCGCACCGGCTGCACACCGCGCACGACGCGGATGTGATCGCGGTGGTCGAGGAGGGCCGGATCAGCGAACTCGGCAGCCACCACGAACTGGTCGCCGCGGACGGCGCCTACGCGGCGCTGTGGCGTTCCTGGCACGGGTAGCCGCGCTGCCCCGGACCGGTCGGCGGGCGTCCCGGGAAGGGCGCCGGACGGCGGTTCCGGGGCCGCCGTCACCGTTGAGGGAGCCCTGCGGGCCGGAGGCCCGTCGCACGCCGGGCCCTGGCCCGGGCGCGGCAGCACCGGCCGGGGCGCCCGCCCGGCGTCGGTCAGATGTAGCCCAGGGCCCCCAGCCCGCCGATGCCGCCCAGCAGCATGAACGCGGGCATCAGCACCTTCAACTCCACCCAGCTCCCGGCACGGAACCGCATGCCCTTCGGCGGGCCGAGCGGGTACCAGCGCTTGCGGCCTATCGGGATGGGCCACAGGACTGGGCAGCCGGAGACGGTCAGCGCGTCGCCGATGTCGTGGACCAGCGCGCCCAGCACGATCGGCAGGCCCAGCCACAGGTACTCCTGCCCCGGCTCGGTGAACAGCCAGCCCGCACCGTTCCCCGGCTCGTCCAGGACGCCGGCGAGGATCCAGGCTGTCGCCGCCCCCAGCAGCCACACCAGGACGTCGCTGGAGACCCGGGCCGCCCGCCACAGCAGCCCCTCGATGGCGAGGACCATGTGGACGAAGAGGATGCCCAGCACCGCCCAGCGGCCGCCCTGGACCGCCAGGAGGGACATGCCGGCGCCGACCAGAACCGCCCACACCCACGTATGGGTGAGGGTGCGGTGCCCGCCGGAGCGGTGGGAGTCGCCGCGCATCTTGGTGGCCTTGTAGACCGCGTGCGAGATGGTGTCGACAACGCCGCACAGCGACCGCGAGAGCGGTCCGAAGGCGCGCGAGATGGTGGCCGACTTGTGGTCCAGGTCGGGGGCGAGCGCCGCACCGGCGCAGATCAGCGCGCCGACGACGAGCACCGGCCAGGGCATCGGATACCCTGCGGCCGCCGTCGCCGCGCCCACCCCCAGCCAGGCCGCAGCCCCGGACAGCGAGTGCGCCGGTCCCATCATGGTCGTTCCCCATCCCGGATTGACTAGATCCATTGCTCGGATCCCCGGTTTCTGACGCCGGGTCGGCGACACAGCGTAGCGTCAGATGATCTAGGTCTGACCCGCCGGTTGTCTCATCCGGACCGGGCCAAGGCAGTATGGGGGCGTGACCCTCATCGATCATCTCCCGAACGACGCCGACCCCGATGCCCTCTTCGAAGCCTTTTCGAGCTGGGCCGAACAGCAGGGCATCGCGCTCTACCCTGCCCAGGAGGAGGCGCTGATCGAGGTGGTCTCGGGGGCGAACGTCATCCTGTCCACCCCCACCGGCTCCGGAAAGAGTCTGGTCGCGGCCGGTGCGCACTTCACCGCGCTCGCCAACGACCAGGTCACCTTCTACACCGCGCCGATCAAGGCCCTGGTGTCGGAGAAGTTCTTCGACCTGTGCAAGCTCTTCGGGACCGAGAACGTCGGCATGCTCACCGGCGACGCCTCCGTCAACGCGGACGCCCCGGTGATCTGCTGCACGGCCGAGGTGCTCGCCTCCATAGCGCTGCGGGACGGCAAGGACGCCGACATCGGCCAGGTCGTCATGGACGAGTTCCACTTCTACGCCGAGCCGGACCGCGGCTGGGCCTGGCAGATCCCGCTGCTGGAACTGCCGCAGGCGCAGTTCGTCCTGATGTCGGCGACGCTCGGTGACATGTCGCGCTTCGAGGAGGACCTGACCCGGCGCACCGGCAAGCCGACCTCGGTCGTGCGGTCCGCGACCCGGCCCGTGCCGCTGTCGTACGAGTACCGCGCCACCCCGATGACGGAGACGCTGACCGAGCTGCTGGAGACGCGGCAGGCCCCCGTCTACATCGTGCACTTCACGCAGGCCGCGGCCGTGGAGCGGGCGCAGGCGCTGATGAGCATCAACATGTGCACCCGCGAGGAGAAGGACCAGATCGCGGCGCTCATCGGCAATTTCCGCTTCACGACCAAGTTCGGACGGAACCTGTCCCGCTACGTCCGGCACGGCATCGGCGTCCACCACGCCGGCATGCTGCCCAAGTACCGCCGGCTCGTCGAGAAGCTCGCCCAGGCCGGCCTCCTCAAGGTCATCTGCGGTACGGACACGCTCGGCGTCGGCGTGAACGTCCCCATCCGCACCGTGCTGTTCACGGCCCTGACCAAGTACGACGGGACGCGGGTGCGCACGCTGCGGGCGCGGGAGTTCCACCAGATCGCGGGCCGCGCCGGGCGGGCCGGCTTCGACACCGCGGGTTTCGTCGTCGCCCAGGCACCCGAGCACGTCGTGGAGAACGAGAAGGCTCTCGCCAAGGCAGGGGACGACCCCAAGAAGCGCCGGAAGGTCGTGCGCAAGAAGGCGCCTGAGGGCTTCGTCAACTGGGGCCAGAACACCTTCGAGAAGCTGATCGCCTCCGAGCCCGAGCCGCTGACCTCCCGTTTCCGCGTCACCCACGCGATGCTGCTGTCCGTGATCGCACGGCCGGGCAACGCCTTCGAGGCAATGCGCAAGCTGCTGGAGGACAACCACGAGCCGCGCCGCAACCAGCTCCGGCACATCCGCCGCGCCATCGCCATCTACCGTTCGCTGCTGGACGGCGGGATCGTCGAGCGGCTGGACGAACCGGACGCGGAGGGGCGGATCGTCCGGCTCACCGTCGACCTCCAGCAGGACTTCGCGCTCAACCAGCCGCTGTCCACCTTCGCGCTGGCGGCGTTCGACCTGCTGGACCCGGAGTCGCCCTCCTACGCGCTGGACATGGTCTCGGTCGTGGAGTCCACCCTCGACGACCCGCGGCAGATCCTCGCGGCCCAGCAGAACAAGGCCAAGGGCGAGGCGGTGGCCTTGATGAAGGCCGACGGCGTCGAGTACGAGGAGCGCATGGAGCGCCTCATGGACGTCGAGTACCCCAAGCCGCTGGAGGAGCTGCTCTCGCACGCGTACAACCTCTACCGCAAGAGCCACCCGTGGGTCGGCGACCACCCGCTGTCGCCGAAGTCGGTCATCCGCGACATGTACGAGCGCGCGATGACCTTCACCGAGTTCACCTCGTTCTACGAGCTCGCGCGCACCGAAGGCATCGTCCTGCGGTACCTGGCGAGCGCGTACAAGGCGCTCGACCACACCGTGCCGGACGACCTGAAATCCGAGGATTTCGAGGACATCATCGCCTGGCTGGGCGAGATGGTCCGCCAGGTGGACTCCAGCCTGCTGGACGAGTGGGAGCAGCTGGCCAACCCGGAGGAGGAGACGGCCGAGGAGGCCGCCGAGCGGGCGGACCAGGTCAAGCCGGTCACCGCGAACGCCCGGGCCTTCCGGGTGCTGGTGCGCAACGCCCTCTTCCGGCGGGTCGAGCTGGCGGCGCTGGACAAGGTCGAGGAGCTCGGCGAGATGGACGCCGAGTCCGGCTGGGACGCGGACGCGTGGGGCGAGGCGATGGACGCCTACTGGGACGAGTACGAGGAGCTGGGCACCGGTCCGGATGCGCGCGGCCCCAAGCTGTTGCAGATTCAGGAGGAGCCCGCGCACGGGCTGTGGAAGGTGCGGCAGACTTTCGCCGATCCCAACGGCGATCACGACTGGGGCATCTCCGCCGAGGTCGACCTGGCGGCCTCCGACGAGGAGGGGCGCGCGGTCGTGCGCGTCACCGACGTGGGCCAGCTGTGACGGCGCCGCGACACCCGATGGAGGACCCACGGTCATGACCAACCCCGCCGAGCGCCTGGTCGATCTGCTGGATCTGGAGCAGATCGAGGTGAACATCTTCCGCGGCCGCAGCCCGCAGGAAAGCCTCCAGCGCGTTTTCGGCGGGCAGGTCGCCGGCCAGGCGCTGGTCGCGGCCGGGCGCACCACGGAGGGTGACCGGCCCGTGCATTCGCTGCACGCGTACTTCCTGCGCCCGGGCCGGCCCGGGGTGCCGATCGTGTACCAGGTGGAGCGGGTGCGCGACGGCCGGTCCTTCACCACCCGCCGGGTCGTCGCCGTCCAGCAGGGACGCACGATCTTCAATCTGACCGCCTCCTTCCACAAGCCCGAGCCGGGCTTCGAACATCAGTTGCCACCGCGCCGCGAGGTGCCCGCTCCCGAGGAGCTGCCGACCGTCGCGGACGAGGTGCGCGAGCACCTGGGCGGGCTGCCCGAGGCGCTGGACCGGATGGCCCGCCGCATGCCGTTCGACATCCGCTACGTCGACCGGCTGCGCTGGACGCCGGAGGAGATCGAGGGCGCGGAGCCGCGCAGCGCGGTGTGGATGCGGGCGGCCGGCCCCCTGGGCGAGGACCCGCTCGTCCACACCTGCGCGCTGACCTACGCCAGTGACATGACGCTGCTGGACGCCGTGCGCATCCCGATCGAGCCGCTGTGGGGCCCGCGCGGCTTCGACATGGCCTCCCTCGACCACGCGATGTGGTTCCACCGCCCCTTCCGCGCGGACGAGTGGTTCCTCTACGACCAGGAGTCCCCGGTCGCGACCGGCGGTCGCGGCCTGGCCCGCGGCCGCATCTACGATCGCACCGGCAACCTCCTCGTGTCCGTGGTCCAAGAGGGCCTGTTCCGGCCGCACACCCCGCCTGCCGCCGGAGCCTGATCCCCGCCTCCGGGCGGGGCGGCGGGTGCGGCGGGGCTCCGCAGCCGGCCGGTCGCCGGCTGTCCGCGGCGAGCCTGGTCCAGGGAGCGGGAGAGGTTGACGCGGTACCACAGCACCTCGTCGAACTCCTCCGCCGTCGTCGCCCGCTCGACGGCCTCCCCGGCCGTCGGTACGGCGGCGGGCGGCGCCAGGGTGGGGCGCAGCCTGCGCAGCAGTGACCGTTCCAGCGGGTCTTCGGCGACCGAGGCCAGCTCTTCCGGGGGCAGTACGGCCGCGATCACCGCGGCCGACTCCCAGGGGTCGGCCGCCTGGCCCATCAGCTGGGCGACCCGGCGGCTGCGCCATTGCCGGCCGCGCCAGTCCTGACCGCTGCCGAGCATGGCCCGCATCGCCGCGGGGACGCTGCCCCGCATCAGCTCCGGCTCGCGGTCGGCGAAGCCGGTCAGCTCCGCCGCCAGGTAGAGCCACACCACGACGCCGTAGCGGTTCACGTAGAACCGGACCGGGCCGAAGCACCCCGCGCGGGCCAGCCGCAGGAACCGGCCCGCTCCGATGCCCATCAGGTCGGCGGCCTCGGCCGTGCCGACCGTCCGGAGGCGGTCACGCAGCGTTTCGGGGAAACCCTCCTCGGCGCGCAGCCGCCGGACCTCGGCCACCGGCACCCGGCGCCGCGCCCACGGCCCGCCCGGCCCCGTCCGCGATCCCGGCCCCGACCCTGGCTCCGGGGGGACCGTGGCGATTTCCCCCAGCTGCGCCGCCAGCTCGAATTCCCCGCTGCGCAGCCCCAGTTCGCGAGCCGCCCGTCCCGGCGCGAGCGTCTCTTCCGCGGTGAGCAGCTCCTGCGCCGCGTACGCCTGCCGCTTCTCGTCCAGCACCGTCATGTCGCACTCCCCCGTCGTCGACTTCGTCACGGATCCCGTCCGGGTTCCGCGTCGGTTCGTTACCGACAGTGACGACGATAGCCGCGAGGTACGACAGCCGGTCAACCCCCAGCCTCAGCGCTGTGGACAACTCTCCTATCGGCGGGCCTCGACCCCCAGGTGTTCACCCACCCGGTTGACCAACAGTGCCATTTCGTAGGCGATTTGCCCCATGTCGGCCTCTGGCCCCGCCAGCACGCACAGACAGCTGCCGTCCCCCGCCGCCGTCACGAACAGCACGCCGTCGTCGAACTCGACCATCGTCTGCCGCACCTGTCCGGCCCGGAAGTGCCGGCCCGACCCTTTGGCGAGGCTGTGCAGGCCCGACGCGACCGCCGCCAGGTGCTCGGCGTCCTCCCGCGCCAGCCGTTCGCTCGCGCTCGTCACCAGTCCGTCGTTGGACAGCACCAGCGCGTGCCGCACCTGGTCCATCCGCTCGGTCAGGTCGTCCAGCAACCAGTCGAGCCCGCTGTTCAGCGCCATCGCGCTTCCTCCCCGTGTCCCCGTGGGCAACTGCCGTGCCAGCCTGGCCCACCCGCGCCGCCCCGGCAAGCGGCACGGCCGGTCGGCGTGCCTCGCGGCGCCCGCACGCGCCGGATGGCTCAGGATGGCGGCATGGGACACAAAATGAGCAAGGACGAGTGGCGGAGTTTCCTGGCCGAGGGCACGCGCACCGGCAAGCTCTCGACCGTACGGGCCGACGGCAGCCCGCACGTCGCACCGGTGTGGTTTCTCCTGGACGGTGACGACCTCGTCTTCAACACCGGAGCCGACACGGTCAAAGGGCGCAATATCGCCCGGGACGGCCGGGTCGCGCTCTGTGTGGACGACGAGCGGCCGCCGTTCAGCTTCGCGGTCGTGGAGGGACGGGCCGAGGTCAGCGACGATCTCGCCGAGGTGCGTGGCTGGGCCACGCGCATCGCGGCCCGCTACATGGGCGAGGACCGCGCGGAGGAGTACGGGGCGCGCAACGGCGTCCCGGGTGAACTGCTGGTGAGAGTCCGCATCGACAAGGTCGTCGCGGTCGCCGACCTGGCCGGCTGACGCGCCGGCCGCGTTCCCGGCCCCGCGAGGGCGCGCGAGCCCGGCCGGCGGCCGGCACGTCTCACCCCACCGAGTCCAGCAGCCGGGCGGTGTGCACCCGCCCGGCGTGCTCGACCAGGCGTATCAGCACTTCCTTGCCCGAATCCCGGTCCCGCGCGTCGCACAGCACCACTGGAGTGCCCCGGTCCAGGTCGAGCGCCCGTGCCACCTCGTCGGCCCCGTAAGCACGCGCGTCCGCGAAGCAGTTGACGGCCACCAGGAAGGGGATCGCGCGGTTCTCGAAGTAGTCCACGGCGGGGAAGCAGTCTTCCAGCCTGCGGGTGTCGGCGAGCACGACGGCACCGAGAGCGCCGCGCGCCAGGTCGTCCCACAGGAACCAGAACCGGTCCTGCCCCGGCGTACCGAAGAGGTACAGCGACAGCCCCGCCCTGATGGTGATGCGCCCGAAGTCCATCGCCACGGTGGTCGTCGTCTTGCGGACGACGTCCCCCGCGTCGTCCAGCGCCGCACCCGCCTCGCTGAGCAGTTCCTCCGTACGCAGCGGCCTGATCTCGCTCACGGCGCCGACCAGGGTCGTCTTGCCGACACCGAAGCCGCCCGCCACCAGGATCTTCAACGTCAGCGCGGTGTCGTCCGAGGGGTCCGCCGGCCCGGCCGCGGGCGCTTCGGGTACGTCGTTGGGCTCGTCGTACGACTCGAAAACCATGGCGAGGACCGTACTCCTTTCGCTACACAGCGTGGCTCGGAGTTGACAAGTTCGTACGCTTCGGTAGAAACCCCGGTCACGGTCCGGCCGGATGCCACCAGCGGGAAGCCTGTACCGGGAACCGGTCGGCGCACCGGCGGAGCACGAGAAAGAAGGCCGATGATGTCCACTCACGAGGCCACCGGCACCGGCACGGGCATCGCCGCCGTTCCCGCCGCGGGCGACAACGAGGCGGGGCCCTGGCACAACCTCTGCCGCATCTGCCATCCGAGGGAGTCACCCGTGCGGCCGCTCGTCGCCATCTGCGGCGAGCCCCTGCTCGGCATCAGAGCCGCCCGCGGCGCGCCCCGGTGCGAACTGTGCGACTACCTCACGCCGCATCACGTGCGGGGGCATCTGCCGTGAGACCACCGTCCCGCTTTACCCGAACCAGACCGAAAGCCGCACCTGCTCCTGCTAACTTGATTAGCCTACCTAACTAGGCAGGCGAAAGGGTCTCATGTCCCAACAGCAGTGGAACACTGTCGACGACTACCTGAACTCCCTGCTCGTCCCGGCCGACGAAGCACTGCGGGCCGCGCTGCGCGACATCGAGGCGGCCGGTCTTCCCCGCATCAGCGTGGCCCCCAACCAGGGCAAGCTGCTCCACCTGCTGGCCCGGATCCAAGGCGCCAGGCGCATCCTGGAAATCGGTACGCTCGGCGGCTACAGCACCATATGGCTCGGCCGGGCGCTGCCTGCCGACGGCCGCCTGATCTCGCTGGAAGCCAACGCCTCGTATGCCGAGATCGCCCGCGCCAACCTGGCCCGCGCCGGGCTCGCGGACCGGACCGAGGTCAGGGTCGGCCCGGCGCTCGACAGCCTCGCCCGACTGATCGCGGACGGCGCCGAGCCGTTCGACCTGGTCTTCATCGACGCGGACAAGCCGAACAACCCGCACTACCTGGAGCGGGCCCTCGAACTGACGCGTCCCGGCAGCCTGATCGTCGGCGACAACGTCGTGCGCGACGGGGACGTCGTCGACGCCGGCAGTACGGATCCGTCGATCCGCGGCACCCGGCGCTTCCTGGAACTCCTCGCCGAGAATCCGAAACTGTCGGCCACGGCGCTGCAGACGGTGGGCGTCAAGGGGTACGACGGGTTCGCGCTGGCCCGCGTGATCGCTTAGGGGTGCTCACGGCAGGCTGATCCTGTTTCCGGCGGACACCTCGGCGCCGACGATGCCCGACCCGGCGTAGCGGATGTTGTTTCCCGTGGCCGTGCCGCCGGAACAGGAGGCGAAAAGGATCCCGGTGCCGTCGCCGCCCCGGCTGTATTTCACGACGTTTCCGGTGACGACGCCTTCGTGGACGTATTGCAGCACGATCCCGTTCGCACTCGCCCAGTCGCGGATGATGTTCCCGCTCACGACGACGTTCTCCATCGGCGTGTCCGACATTCCGTACACGCCGATGGTGGCGTAACGGGGGCCCTGGCCCGGCTGGTTCTCCAGGCCCGTATGCGTCAGGACGTTGTTCGCGATGACGATGTCCTCGGTTTGCGACCAGAACCAGGACTGGTACTGCGCCGACGGGTCTACCTGCACCTGGATTCCGCTGTTGCAGTCCGCCAGAATATTGTTCGAGATGACCGCGTTGCGCCAGTTCTGGGCGCGTATTCCGTAGTTCTTGGCTCCGGTGATCCTGTTGTTCACCACCCGGATCCCGTCGTGGAACCGGCCGGGGAACGTGGCCGTGTGCGTGCCCACCAGCGCTCCGTACCCGTCGGCCGAGCAGCCGTCCACCACGATGTTGACGCTGTGCGTGCCGTCCGGCGCCTCCTGCACCTCGATCGCCTCGGAGAAGAACCGCGTCGGGGTGGTCGCTTTGAAGCCCTTGAAGACGCAGTTGCGCGCCGTGCCGTTGCGGATGCCGTGGAACTCGATCGCGTGCCAGTCCGGAATGTTGTCCACCACCAGGTCCTCGTAGAGGATGTTCTCGGCGGAGCAGAAGGCGAACATGTCCAGGTGCAGCGGATTGTTCGCGCCGCCGTCCCACAGCCCGCCCCGGATGCTGATGTTGGACGCTCCGTTGTAGCCGTTGTGGGAGAACCCGCCGCCCCACAGCGTGTCGATCGCGGAGGTGTCGCTCCGGACGATATGAGCGCCGTGGGCGAGCACGGTCAGGTTTCCGGAGTCCGGCACCACGGTCCCGGTGCTGTGGACCAGATAGCGGCCCGGAGGAATCACCAGCGTTCCGCCGCCGGCGGCGCAAATGGTGGTCACCGCGCTCTGCAGGAGATGTGCCGCGTCGACGAGTCCCTTTGGGTCGGCACCGAAATGGTCGACGAAATTCCACTTCCCCGTGTCGGTCATGTCTGCATGATTACGCCGGTCGGCCGGGAGGGAAAGGCATCGAAGCGAAACAGTTGCCGGCGCCAACCACCGCCGCCGTCCAGGCGGTCGTCGCCGTCGTCGGGCCGGTGAGCGGGAACGCGCAGCGTTCCCTACAGTGCCCGTATGAACGACGAGACCGCCCGGGTGGCGGAGAGCGCCGGGCAAGCGCACGACGTGCGGGAGTTCTTCGGTTCCCGGGCGCACGACTGGGACGCGCGGTTTCCCGACGACGGTCCCGCCTATCAGGCGGGCGTCGCCGCGTTGGGGCTGCGTGCGGGCGACCGCGTCCTGGACGCGGGCTGCGGTACGGGCCGGGCACTGCCCGCGTTGCGGGCGGCCGTCGGGGCGCGCGGCACGGTACTGGGCGCCGATCTGACACCCGAGATGCTGGCGGCAGCAGTACGGGCCGGACGGGGGCGTTTGGCGCCCCTCCTGCTGGCCGACGTGAGCCGGCTTCCCCTGCGGGACGGGTCGCTCGACGCGGTGTTCGCCGCCGGGCTGCTGTCCCACCTGCCCGACCCCGGGGCCGGCCTCGCCGAACTGGCCAGGGCCGTGCGGCCCGGAGGCAGGCTGGCGCTGTTCCACCCCGTCGGCCGCGCGGCGCTGGCCGCCCGCAAAGGCCGCCGGCTCACCCCCGAGGACGTACGGGCCGAGCCCAACCTGCGTCCTCTGCTCGCCCGTTGCGGGTGGGACCTGGCGCGTTACGTGGACGAGGACGCGCGCTACCTGGCCGTGGCGGTGCGGCAGGGCCTCTGACCTCTGGGAGTCTTCGCCGCTGTGAGGGCTACGCGGACCGTTCGGGGTACTCGGGCAGTACCGGACAGCCGCCCGCGGGGCTCCCCTTGGGGAAGGTTCCCAGGTCGGCGACGCGGTAGCCGTTCGGGTAGCCCTTGATCTCCGGGTTCTGGCGGGCGTAGTGCGGGCGGCGGCGCGGCGGCAGCAAACGTACCGACTTGGCGCGCAGCCGGAGTGCGCCCTGCACCACGGCCCGGACGGCCGGCTTGGGGGGCTCGTAGCGGAAGGCGTGCAACAGCGCGTCGTCCAGCAGTGCCATGCTCGCGCCGCGCACCACGGGGGCCAGCGGGCCGTACCAGCCCGCCATCAGGCCGAGCGTGGCGTCGGAGACCCGCCGGCCGCCCTCGTCCCAGCCGAAGTGCTCGTGCTCGTAGTCGTCCAGGAAGCGCTCGAACTCCTGGAAGTCCTGCGGGATGCCGGTGATGCCCATGTGCCGGCCGAGCGTCCGGTAGTAGACGGCCGAGGCGTGCTTCTCGTGCTCGCTCATCCGCCGCCACCCGTACAGATCCAGCCAGCGCTTGGGAATCACCACGAAAGTGCACAGCACGTACCGCATGTCGTCGTTACTGATGTCGTAACTGCGGTGCATCTGGTTGATGCGGCGGATCGCGGTCCGGCCTTCCTCCGCGTCGAAGCCGTGCTCCATCACCGTGTCCAGGAGGAGCGCGGTGTCGTCGTAGCGCTTCTGCGTACGGTCCGTCAGCTCGGCGGTTTCCGCGAGCAGCCGCCCGATGGCCGGAACGGCGTAGGTGCGGTAGAGCGCCAACTCCAGGGCGCGCGCGACATCCCACGGGAATTCGTACGTCGTGGTGATGCGGTGGATGCGCAGGAAGTCCCGTTCCGGATCCAGCCGCTGGATCTCCTTGAGCCAGTCATATCGCCGCACCGAGTGTCCGCCCTTTCGTCGCCGAAGTTCCAATCGTAAGCACTCAGGGCACACTGGAACGACCGGAACGGGCACCGGGAATGGGGGACACGATGGCCGGATTCCTGCGTGGGACCTCCGGGCTGCTCCGCGGTCTTGAGGACCTTTTCGCCCAGATCAGAACGGCCCTGCGGATGCCGGGCGGCGGCGAGCCCCGGGCGCCGGGGACGAAAGGGCGCCCGCACAACATCTTCGAGGCCGCCGCGGCGCATGTGGCGGCCTGCGCCGAGGACGACGACGAGCGCAGCGCCGAGACGGCGGAGTGGGTCTCCCCCGAGGCCCTCGCCTTCGGCATCAACGAGCTGGCCTGCCGGGCGGTGATCGCGCTGGCCCGGGAGCGCCGCGAGTCGCCGCAGGCCGTGGCCAGGGACCTGCTGAATCTGCCGGCGGCCTGAGGGCGGCCGGGGCCGGGGATCCCGGTCCGCGGGCGTACGGCTGGTGACAAGCGGCTCCCGGTCCAACTATGGTGCGCCGACGACTGATCGGAACGATCGGGTCGGTGCGGGCCCGGCGGTCCGGGGCCGCCCGGTCAGAGCGCATCGGATGGGGAGGCCCGCGTGTCGACCGACAGCGCCGGAACGTCCACTGCCGGGCCGGGCGGCCCGGACGGGCAGGCCGCCGACGACGACCAGTTGCTCGTGCTGACGGCGGTGCTGCTGACGCCCGCGCAGTTCCCGAGCGTGCTCGGCGACGACTATCCCGAGGTGTGCGCCGGGCTCGGGCTCGAACCGTACGCGGAGGGCTACGGGCTCGTGCTCGGCCAGGACGGGCAGGGCGCGCGCTGGACCGCGGTGACGGAGGACGTCTCGCTCGTCGCGTGCGCCATCGCGGCCTGGGACTGCGGTATGGAGTTCGACCTCTCGCCCGGCGAGGACGGCATGGTGGCCGCCCTGCCCGGCTGGCCGCTCGCGCTCGCCGTCGCGGCACCGGGCGTGCCGGCGCCGCACGACCCCGCGCCGGAGGACGGCGGCCCTGCCGTGCTCACGCCGCCGGACGCCTCGCAGTGGGGCCCGGCGCAGCGACGGCTCGGCGCCGACGAGATCGCGCTCCGGTGGGCGGCGTGGCGCGAGCAGGTCGAGGGCGAGGTCACGTTCGTCGATCCGGGCACCCAGCCGCACGCCGGGGTGCGGCGCGCGCTGGCCGAGGCACGCGGTTACGTGGCGGAGCCCCCGCCGCCGGGGCGGGTCCGTTCGTCCTTCGCGGACGGCGAGGCCCGTACGCTGCGCGTGGACGGTCCGGGCTGGAGCATGGTGGCGCGGACCGACGACATCGCGTTCGTCCTGCTGGACGAGCAGCCGGGCGAGATACTGCCGGTGGGGCGCGGCCCCGAACTTCCGGGGCTGCTGGCGGCGTTGGAGGGGCTGGCGGCCCGGCCGTCCTGAGAGCCGGCGCACGGGGCCGCACGGCAACGTCCCACCCGCGGACCGCCGGTCCACGGGCCCGCTGACGGAGACGCCGTCCGCGACCCGGCTCACCACGCCGGGCAACTAGTGCCCTATCTCCTTGCGGGTCACGCGGCGCAGCCTGCGCCGCTGCGACGGATCCAGTGTCAGGTATGCCACGGCCGGCACTCCGACCATGACCAGCAGCGCCGCCCAGATCGGCAGCAGCCACAGCAGGATCAGTCCCACTGCCACGCCGCCGCCGACGGCGACCTTCGCGTTCGTGGACATCCTTCACGTCCCTTCCGCGGCGGATGCCGCGCTCTCTGTACCCCATTGAACGCCTTTTCGGCCCCACAGGTTCCATCCGGGACCGGCACGTCAGGGGTCACGCGGCATCCCGGCCGCCCCGGTGGCGGAACGCCCGGCACCGGGGCGCCCGGCGGCAGCGCCCACGCCCCGGACCGGTGGTCGGCGTTCCGCCCGGTGGTGCTGTACCCTCGGGCGCTCCGGTCATCAGTAGTCAAATTTGAGGAGTTCGCTGCACGTGGCATCCACCCCCACGGCACCATCCGCTCCGGCCTCCGCGCTCGCCCGCTGTGCCGCGGTCTTCCTGCCCGCCGAACCGCCCCGTACCGGACGCGTCGCCTTCTGGCGGCCCGACGGCACCCCCTTCGACGACCGGCCGACGCGGCAGCTGACCGTCGCCGTCCCGGCACCCGGCTCCGGCGTCGAGGTCCGCGACGTCCCGGCCGTCGTGCTGCCCGTCGCCGACGCCCTCCCCGTCCTCACCCGAGCCCGTACGGCTTCCGCGGCCGACCCGGCGGCGGCCTTCTGGGGCGCCGCGTCCGTACTGGCCCTCCAACTCGTCGCCCGCGGACGGCTGCTGCCCGGACTGAGCCGTTCCGGTCATGACGCCTGGCGCGTGGGCCCGCTCGACCCCGGCGACTTCGAGCGACTGCGCGAGCTGGCCGCTTCGCTGCCGCCGCAGGCACACGCCGTGCCGCTCCCCGGCTCCGACGACCCCGTACGGCTTCCCGAGCCCGAGCGCCTGGTACGCGACTTCCTGGACGCGGTGGCCGACGGGCTGCCCCGCTCCCCCGCCGCCGCGCTCGTCACCGGCGGGCCGGCCTACGCGGCGCGCGCACCGCAGCACATCCCCGAGCAGCGCGCCTGGGCCGCGGATGTCGCGGCCGGTCACGACGCGGGCGTACGGATCTCCCTGCGCGTCGAGGTCGCGGGCCTGCCTGCCCCGGACACCGCCGGCGACGCCGGGAACCCGACCGCCTACGAGGACGCCGCCACGGCGCACTGCACTTTCAGCGCCGTTCTCCAGGTGCACAGCCTCACCGATCCCACCCTGGTGGCCGATGTGTCGGAGGTCTGGGCGGGAACCTCTTCCGCCGGGCGGGCGTTCGGCTCGCGGGCCCGTATGGACACACTGCTCACGCTGCGCCGCGCCGCCACGGCCTGGCCGCCCCTCGCGCCCCTGTTGTCGGCCGCCGTGCCGGACGCCGTCGGCCTCGCCGACGAGGAGATCGCCGAGCTGCTCGGCCCGGCGTCCCGCGCGCTGGCCGCCGCCGGCGTCCAGGTGCACTGGCCGAAGGACCTGGTACGCGGGTTCGGCACCCGTGCCGTGGTCGGGCCGCCGGGACCGGACGACGCACCGGACGGGTCCGCGGGAGGCCGGGACCGTGGCGGGTCCGGCCTCCCTTCCCTCCTGTCCGCCGACGCGCTGCTCTCGTTCAGCTGGCGCTTCTCCGTCGGCGGACAGGAGATCGGCCGCGCGGAGCTGGACCGGCTGGCCGAGGCCGGGCGGCCGCTCGTACGGCTGCGCGACCAGTGGGTGCTGATCGACCCTGAGGCGCTGCGGACGGCCCGCGGCCGCGAGGACCGCAAGGTGACGCCCGTCGACGCGCTCGGCGCCGCACTGACCGGAACCGCCGAGTCCGAGGACGGCGAGCGCGTCGAGGTGCAGGCGTCCGGGTGGCTGGCCCGCCTGCGCGACCGCCTCGCCGCACCGGAGACGGCCGGCACGGACACGGATACGGAGGAAGCGGATCCGGTGCCGCAGCCGCCGGCCCTCGCCGCCACCCTCCGCGACTACCAGCTGCGCGGCCTCGGCTGGCTGCACCGCATGACCTCGCTCGGCCTCGGCGGCTGCCTCGCCGACGACATGGGGCTGGGCAAGACCATCACCCTCATCGCGCTGCACCTGCACCGCCAGGGCGATCCCGCCTCCGCCGGGCCCACGCTCGTCGTCTGCCCGGCCTCCTTGATGGGCAACTGGCAGCGCGAGATCGAGAGGTTCGCACCCGGCACCGCGGTACGCCGCTTCCACGCGGACCGGCGCAGCCTCGCGGACCTGGCGGACGGCGAGTTCGTGCTCACCACGTACGGCACCATGCGGCTGGACGCGGCGAAGCTGGCGGACACGCGCTGGGGGCTGGTCGTCGCGGACGAGGCCCAGCACGTGAAGAATCCGTTCTCCGCGACGGCGAAGGCGCTGCGCACCCTGCCGGCGGGGGCGCGGGTCGCGCTCACCGGCACGCCGGTCGAGAACAACCTGTCCGAGCTGTGGGCCGTCCTGGACTGGACCACGCCGGGCCTGCTCGGCCCGCTGGGCCGGTTCCGGGAGCGCTACGCGCGGACCGTGGAGGGCGGCACGGACCCGGCCGCGGCGGAACGGCTCGCCCGGCTCGTACGCCCCTTCCTGCTGCGCCGCCGCAAATCGGACCCGGGCATCGCGCCCGAACTGCCGCCCAAGACGGAAACCGACCGCGCGGTCGCGCTGACCAGGGAGCAGGCCGGGCTGTACGAGGCGGTGGTACGCGAGGGGCTCGGCGAGATCGCGGAGTCGGACGGCATCGCGCGCCGCGGCCTGGTGGTCAAGCTGCTCACCTCCCTCAAGCAGATCTGCAACCACCCGGCGCAGTTCCTGAAGGAGGAACGGCCGCGGATCGCCGGGCGTTCCGGGAAGCT
The DNA here is from genome assembly GCF_044332485.1 of Streptomyces sp. NPDC017056. Lineage (NCBI taxonomy): Bacteria > Bacillati > Actinomycetota > Actinomycetes > Kitasatosporales > Streptomycetaceae > Streptomyces > Streptomyces sp. NPDC017056. The sequence continues at coordinate 270,471 of NZ_JBIRPD010000005.1, forward strand.
CGAACTGCTGGACGAGCTGCTGGACACGATCCTCGCCGAGGACGCGAGTGTGCTGGTCTTCACGCAATACGTGCAGATGGCGCGGCTGCTCGAAACGCACCTGGCGGGGCGCGGGGTACCGACGCAGTTGCTGCACGGCGGTACGCCGGTCGCGCGGCGCGAGGAGATGGTGCGGCGCTTCCAGAGCGGCGAGGTCCCGGTGTTCCTGCTGTCCCTGAAGGCGGCAGGCACCGGCCTGAACCTGACCAACGCCTCCCATGTCGTGCACTTCGACCGCTGGTGGAACCCGGCGGTCGAGGCGCAGGCCACCGACCGCGCGTACCGGATCGGCCAGACCAGGCCGGTGCAGGTCCACCGGATGATCGCCGAGGGCACGGTCGAGGACCGGATCGCCGCCATGCTCGCGCGCAAGCAGCAGCTGGCGGACGCGGTGCTCGGCTCCGGCGAGGCCGCGCTGACCGAACTGACCGACGCCGAGCTGGCCGACCTGGTCGGGCTGCGCGGGAGCGAGCGATGACCGGTACCCACGGAAACGGACTGCCCCGCGAACACCAGGACGAGGACGGACACGTGACAGGACACCGTGCGGAACGCATCTTCGCCACGCTGCCGCCGACGGCCGGGCGGGGATTCGCGCGCACCTGGTGGGGGCGGGCCTGGCTGAAGGCGCTGGAGGACAGCGCGCTCGACGGCAGGCAGGTCAAGGAGGGCCGCCGGCACGCCCGGGCCGGGGCGGTGGGAGCGGTGTCCGTACGACCCGGCCGGCTCACCGCGGTCGTCAAGGACCACGACGGCACGCCGTACCGCTGCGACGTCCTGCTCCAGGAGCTGAGCGCGGCGGACTGGGACCGGTTCCTGGACCTGGTCGCGGACCGGGCCGGGCACATCGCGGCGCTGCTGGACCACGACATGCCGCCGCATCTGGTGGAGGACGCGGCAGCCGCCGGCATCGAACTGCTGCCCGGGATCGGCGATCTGGAGGCGGAGTGCGGCTGTGAGGCGTGGGACCACTGCGCGCACACCGCCGCGCTCTGCCATCAAACGGCACGGCTGCTGGACGAGGACCCTTTCGTGCTGCTGCTGATGCGCGGCCGAGGCGAGCAGGAGTTGCTGCGCGAACTCCAGGCGCGCAGCGCTGCGCGCGCGCAGGAGGTGGCGGACGGGCTCGCACCCAACACGTCTGCGGCGGCACCGGAATCCGCTCCCGAAGGCGTACCGGCTGACGAGGCGTACGCGGCACGCGACATCCTGCCGCCGCTGCCCGCGCCCCCGCACGCCGTGGACCAGCCTGGCACCGCGCCGGTTCTCGGCGGGGGCAGCGATCCTGCGCCCGGCGTGGAAGTGGCAGCGCTGGAGTTCCTGATAGCCGACACGGCGGCGCGCGCTCAGCGCCTGCTGGCCGACGCGCTGGCGCCCCGGCACGAGGACAGCCCGCCCCAGGCGCCACTGACCTGCGCAGAGGACGCCGTACGACTGGCGGCGGCCGGTCCTGACGCCCGGGTCACGGCCCGGCTGGCGGCCGGCTCGGGGCGTACGGCCAAGGCGCTGGCCCTGGCCGTGCGGGCGTGGGAGTACGGCGGCGCACCGGCGCTCGCGGTCCTGGAGGAGCAGTGGACGCCGGAGCCGGCGGCCATGGCCCGCGCCGTCGCACAGCTCGCCGCCGCCTGGGACGAGGACGAGCCGCGGCTGCGGCACGAACGCAACCGCTGGACCGTGACCGGCGGCGACGCCCAGCTCCGGTACGGGCGCGACGGGCGCTGGTGGCCGTACCGGAAGGAGCGCGGGCAGTGGGCACCGGCGGGCCCGGCCGCCGAGGACCCGGCGACGGCGCTCGCGGCACTCCGCGCCGGGACCGAAGGCCCCGGAACCGGAGGCGCCAGGGCAGGAGACGCCGGAACCGGAGACGCCGGGATCGGAGGCGTCCGGTAACCGGTCCAAGCCCGGGGCGCCCCCGACGCCGCTTCTGCTGACTGCCGCGCGCCCCGGCGCTACGCTGCACCGCGTCAGTGGGCCGGCGCGCGGACCGCCGGCCCGGCGTGCGGCCGATCGGAGGGACCGTGCCTGCCCTGAGCCCCCTGGACGTTCTCGAACAGCGGCGCGCCGCGGTCACGGGGCAGGACGCGGACGCCTTCGCGGACCTGTTCGCGCCGGACGGTGTGATCGAGCTGCCCTTCGCGGGCACGGACGTACCCGACCGCATCGAGGGCCGGGAGACGATCCGCACGTTCGCCCGGGCGGCGATGGCCGCGATGCGCGTCGACTCGCTCGTGACGCTCGCCGTCCACCGCACCGAGGACCCGGAGGTCGTCATCGCGGAGACGCTCGCCAAGGGGTCGTCGGGGCGCGGCGACGCGTTCGAGGGCCGCTCGGTGCAGCTCTTCCGCATCCGGGACGGCCGGATTCTGTTGTTCCGCGACTACACGGGACCGTTGCGCGAGCCGTCCTGACGGCTGCCCGCCCCGGATCGCGCGGCTACGCGCCCCAGATCCGGGCGATGAAGAAGGCGGCGACGAGGACGACCACGACGGCGAGCGCCAGCACCGGGCCCTTGGACCAGCCACGGGTGGGGTTGTGGGTCTCCAGCGGCCCGGCGTCCGGGGTGCTGCCCTCGGCGGGCGGTGTCTCGCCGGGTGGCACCCCGCCGCCCGGTTCCAGACCTGTGGTGCGTTCCGGTACCGGGTCCGGGTTCTTCGGTGAATCGTTCATGCTGCCTGGGTGCCCGCACACGGCGGATTCTCACCGGACGGGGTGAAGCGGCCGGTCGGGCCTGTGTACCGCCCGTTGTTCCCGGGCCCTGAGGCGCGAATCCGGGCGCTCCGGGCATGTGCGGCGCGGCGGAGAGTACTTCAGCGGTCAATCATCCGTATGTGGTCGCGGCGCGGCGCCGCGCGTGGTTCGCTGGCTTGATCCCCCACGCCCCCGCCGTGTCCCCGCAGCGAGGAGGACCCTTGCCCCTGCCCGACGCCCAGCACGCCGGCCACCACATACCCCGCGACGCCGCACCACCCGAAGCCACCGGGCACACCGGCCCCGCGGCAGGCGCCGGACTCCCCGACCCGCGCCCCGCGCACCGGCTGCCGTACTACGAAGACGTGACTCCCGGAAGCGGCTGCCGCCCGCCGCGCGCCTGGTACGCCCGCTCGGACGCCCGCCGGATGTCGCTGCACGGCGCGTGGCGCTTCCGCCTCTCCCCCACCGCCCGCTGTGCGGACACCTCCTTCGCCCGCCCGGACTTCGACGACACGGACTGGGCCGACCTGCGCGTGCCGGGGCACTGGGTCCTGGCGGGCCACGGCGCGCCCGCGTACACCAACGCCCGCTACCCGTTCCCCGTGGACCCGCCGCGGCTGCCCGACGAGAACCCGACAGGGGACCACCGGCACGCCTTCGACCTCCCGGCGGGGTGGGAACCCGGGCCCGCGCTGCTGCGTTTCGAGGGTGTGGAGTCCTGCGCCCGCGTGTGGCTCAACGGCCGGGAGCTGGGGCACTTCAAGGGCAGCAGGCTGCCGCACGAGTTCGAGGTCGGGCACCTGCTGCGCGAGCGCCGCAACGTGCTCGCGGTCCGCGTCCACCAGTGGTCCTCGGGAAGTTACCTGGAGGACCAGGACCAGTGGTGGCTGCCCGGCGTCTTCCGTGACGTCACGCTGCACCAGCGGCCCCCTGGCGCGGTCCTCGACCACTTCGTGCACGCCTCCTACGACCACCGCACCGGCCGCGGCACCCTGCGCGTGGACTGCGCGCCGGCGGGCCGGGTCACCGTGCCCGCGCTCGGCCTCGACCTGGCGACGGGCGAGAGCGCCACGGTGCCGGTGACGCCCTGGACCGCCGAGACGCCGCACCTGTACGACGCCGAGCTGCGCACGCCCGGCGAGCGCGTCCCGCTGCGCGTCGGCTTCCGTACCGTCCGCGTCGAGGACGGCCTGCTGAAGGTCAACGGCCGCCGGATCCTGTTCCGCGGCGTCAACCGGCACGAGTTCGACCCGCGGTACGGGCGCGCGATCGGCCCCGAGGCGATGCGCCGCGACCTGCTGCTGATGAAGCGGCACAACGTCAACGCGGTCCGCACCAGCCACTACCCGCCGCACCCCGCCTTCCTCGACCTCTGCGACGAGCTGGGCCTGTGGGTCGTCGACGAGTGCGACCTGGAGACGCACGGCTTCAAGCAGCAGGGCTGGCGGGACAACCCGGTCGACGACGACGCCTGGACGCCGGCGCTGCTGGACCGCGCGCGCCGCATGGTCGAACGCGACAAGAACCACCCCAGCGTGATCATGTGGTCGCTGGGCAACGAGTGCGGCACCGGCCGCGGCCTGTCCGCCATGGCCGCCTGGATGCGCGACCGCGACCCGTCCCGCCCGCTGCACTACGAGGGCGACCCGGGGTGCGCCGACACCGACGTGTACTCCCGGATGTACGCGGACCACGCCGAGGTCGCCCGGATCGGCCGGCGGGAGGAGGAGCCGCTCGCCGACCCGGCCGCCGACGCCCGGCGCCGCGCCCTGCCGTTCCTCCTGTGCGAGTACGCGCACGCGATGGGCAACGGTCCCGGCGGCCTGAGCGAGTACCAGCGGCTGTTCGAGACGTACGAGCGCTGCCAGGGCGGCTTCGTGTGGGAGTGGATCGACCACGGGCTGCGGCAGCGCACCGAGCGGGGCGAGCTGTTTCACGCTTACGGGGGCGACTTCGGCGAGGAGCTGCACGACGGCAACTTCGTCTGCGACGGGCTGGTCTTCCCCGACCGGACGCCGTCACCCGGGCTGGCGGAGTTCAAGAAGGTGGTCGAGCCGGTACGGATCGGCGCAGCGGACGAGCGGGGCGACGGCGCGCCCGGCGCGGTCCTGGTCACCAATCTGCACGACTTCGCCGACCTCTCCCACCTCGCCTTCCGCTGGTCCTACGAGGCCGAGGGCGAGGTGCTGGCCGAAGGCCCGCTGGACTTACCGCCCTTGGCGCCCGGAGCGTCCGCCGAGGTGGCGCTGCCCCCCGAGCCCGCCGGCCGGTGCGGGCGCGAAGCCCTGTGGACCGTGCGTGCCGTCCTGGCCGGGGACACCGCCTGGGGCGCGGCGGGCCACGAGGTCGCCTGGGGGCAGTTGCCCGCCACGCCGGCGCCGCGGCGTACCGTGTCCCGCCCGCTCGTACCGAGCGCGACGCCCCGGCGCGGCGAGGGCAATCTCATCCTCCTCGGCCCCGGCGCCTTCGACGCCACCACCGGTGTGCTCCGGTACCTGCACGGCTGCCGGCTGGCGGGCCCGCGGCTGGACGTGTGGCGGGCGCCGACCGACAACGACGAGGGCGCGCCCTGGCAGCCGGGCCCGCACCGCGCCGAGCAGTGGCGCCGCATCGGGCTGCACCGTATGCGGCACCGGGTGGAGTCCGTCGAGCGCGGCCGCGACGCCCTGGTGGTACGGACCCGGGTGGCGCCCGCCGGCACGGACCTGGCCCTCGGCGCCGACTACCGCTGGAGCGCGGACGACGAGCGGCTGCGGCTGGAGGTGTCGGTACGGCCGTACGGCGACTGGCCCTGCCCGCTGCCGCGGCTCGGCCTGCGGATGGGCCTGTGCGCCAGCTTCGCGACGGCGCGTTGGTACGGCGGCGGGCCCGGCGAGGCGTATCCGGACACGAGGGCGGCAGCGCGGACGGGGCTGTGGACCATGCCGGTGGAGGCGTTGCAGACGCCGTACGTACGGCCGCAGGAGAACGGGGCGCGCGCGGACGTGCGGTGGGTGGAGCTGGCCCGCAGCGACGGTTCGGGGCTGCGCGCCGAAGGCGAGCCGGCCTTCTGGTTCTCCGCGCGCCGCTGGACGAGCGAGCAGTTGGATGCTGCCCGGCACACCACTGATCTCGTTCCCGGCGACCATGTCTGGCTCCACCTCGACCACGCCCTGCACGGCATCGGCAGCGCTTCCTGCGGCCCGGGAGTGCTGCCGCAGTACGAGCTGACGGCGGCCCCCGCCCGGTTCGCCGTCATCTTGCATCCACTGCGATGAATTTCACGTTTCATCGGGTATTGACAGCGGTTGTCCTCGGCGGTCTAAACCAATGACAGGATGGAGATGCACCTTTTTCGACGCAACTGACCGAGAGGCCCCGTCCTGCCATGGCGCTCGCCATCCTCAACCGTCTTCGTGACCGCTCCCCCCGCACCGCCTCCGCACCGGCCCCGATGCCCCGCGGTGCCGGGGCGCTGGACCTCAGCGTCCAGGACCCCGTCGGCCTGCCGATGGCCGGCGCGGGGGTGTCGGTGCGCAACGCCGAGGGCACCGAGGTGACGCGCGGGCAGACGGACCCGAACGGCATGTTCACCGCGACGCTGGCGCCCGCCGCCTACCACGTGGTGATCACCTGCGACGGCTTCCGCCCCGAGCGGTTCGACAGCCTGGTCACCGCGGGCGAGCGCACCGCGCCCCGGCCGCTGGGCCTGGAGCCGGCCCCCGCGGTGCCGATGCCCACGCCGGGCCGGTGGCGGCTGGACCCCGACCACTCCTCGATCCGCTTCACCGCCCGGCACATCGGGCTGGCCGAGATCCACGGCCGGTTCAACCACTTCGAGGGCGGTCTGTGGATCGCGCCGGACATGCGGGACTCGCGGGTGGAGGTGACCATCGACGCGGCGAGCATCGACTCGGGCGTGAAGATGCGCGACGACCACCTGCGGTCGGCCGAGTTCCTGGACGTGGCGCGCTACCCGTACCTCCAGTTCGCCGGCGAGCGGTTCGTGCACAAGGGCGGCGCCCGCTGGGCCGTGCAGGGCGTGCTGCACCTGCACGGCGTCAGCCGGTCGGTGCAGCTGGACACCCGCTACCTGGGCATCGGCACCGGCATGGGCGGCGAGACCCGTACGGCGTGCAGCGCGGTGACCGAACTGCACCGCGAGGACTTCACGCTGGACTGGCGCAAGATGCTCGCCAGGGGCATCGCGGCCATCGGCGCCACGATCCGCGTCGAGCTGGACATCCAGGCCGTCCAGGACCAGTGAGCCCGGCAAGGGTGCGAGGGTGGACGCCATGAGCGTCTCTTCTCCCCCTTCGTTCGCCGCCGCCCTCGCCGCGGGCCCGCTCGTCCTGGACGGCGGGCTGTCCAACCAGCTGGAGTCCGCCGGGCACGACCTGAGCGACGCGCTGTGGTCGGCGCGGCTGCTCGCCGAGGAGCCGGCGGCCGTGGTCGCGGCGCACCGCGCGTACTACGAGGCGGGTGCGCGGGTGGCGATCACCGCCAGCTACCAGGCGACCTTCGAGGGGTTCGCCGCGCGGGGCATCGGTGCGGCGGAGGCCGCCGGGCTGCTGCGGCGCAGCGTGGAGCTGGCGCGCGAGGCGGCGCGGCAGGCCACAACGGCGGGGACGGCCACCGGGCCGCTGTACGTCGCCGCCTCGGCCGGCCCGTACGGCGCGATGCTCGCGGACGGCTCCGAATACCGGGGCCGCTACGGGCTGTCGGTGGCCGAGCTGGAACGTTTCCACCGCCCGCGGCTGGAGGTGCTGGCCGCGGCGGGCCCCGACGTGCTGGCGCTGGAGACCGTGCCGGACGCGGACGAGGCGCGCGCCCTGCTGCGGGCGGTCCGCGGTCTCGGCGTACCGGCCTGGCTGTCGTTCAGCGCCGCCGGGGAGCGCACCCGGGCCGGGCAGCCGCTGGCGGAAGCCTTCGCGCTCGCGGCGGACGTCCCCGAGGTGATCGCGGTGGGCGTGAACTGCTGCACCCCGCACGACGCGGACCTGGCCGTGGCGGTCGCGGCCCGCACGACCGGCAAGCCGGTGGTCGTCTACCCGAACAGCGGCGAGAGCTGGGACGCGCGGGCGCGTGCCTGGTGCGGTACGCCGGCCTTCGACGCGGACCGGGTCGCGGCCTGGACCGCCGGGGGCGCCCGGCTCGTCGGCGGCTGCTGCCGGGTGGGGCCGGACGCGGTGGCGGCGCTCGCCGGGCTGCTGGCGGGCTGAGGGGCCGCGTCCGCACCCGGCGGGTGCGGGGCGGCGTCGTTACCCGGTCGCAACCCGAGCGGCGGCGACAGCGGCCCTGGCCGGTGGCAGGATGCAGCCAACTCATCTCCGCCCGGAGAGTGTTGAGCTGCATACCGACCCGGAGGACCCGTGTCCGTTCGCTCATCGACGTCCGCCACGGCCGCCCTCGCGGCGGCCGCCGCCCTGCTCGCCGCGGGGTGCACGAGCACGAAGGCCGGCGGGAGTTCCGGCGGAGAGTCGGCCTCGGGCATCCAGCTGGTGTCCCCCGGCACCCTCAAGACCTGCACCCATCTGCCGTACGCGCCCTTCCAGGTGAAGAAGGAAGGCAAGATCGTCGGCTTCGACGTGGACCTGGTCGACCTGGTCGCCAAGGCGCTCAAGGTGCCCCAGGAGATCGTCAACACGCCCTTCGAAGGCATCGAGACCGGCCAGGACTTCAACATCCGCAAGTGCGACCTGGCCGCCGCCGGCATGACGATCACCGCCCAGCGCGAGAAGGTCATGGACTTCTCCGACCCGTACTTCAACGCCACCCAGGCACTCATCACCAAGAAGGGCAAGCCCTACAAGAAGGTCGAGGACCTCAAGGGCAAGAAGCTGGGCTACCAGAAGGCCACCACGGGAGCCGAGTACGCCAAGAAGCACGGCCAGGGCGTCGAACTGGTCGAGTACGAGGACCTGGGGCTGCTGCTCACCGCCGTGAAGGCCGGGCAGGTGGACGCGGGCATCAACGACAACGGCGTGCTGTTCGACTACGTCAAGCAGAACCCCGACACGGCGGTGACCGCCGAGTTCGACACCGGCGAGCACTACGGGATCGGCGTGCGCACCGGCAACGACGCGCTGCGCAAGAAGATCAACGAGGTCCTGAAGAAGGCCAGGGCCGACGGCAGTTACGACCGGATCTACAAGAAGTGGTTCGGCACCGCGCCGCAGCAGGGCTAGGGCGTTTCTGATGGGTCTCCGTGGAGGACGGAGCGGCGTTCGGTGCGTGCGCTGGGGGTCCCCCCTGCCCGAAGAGCTTGGGGGAGTGCGGTGTGAAGGGTCATGTGGCGGAGCCACCTGTCCCTTTGCGCCGTGCGGCGAGGGTGCGTGCCGGGCGTCGCGATGCCGCGGAGAGCCATCAGAAGCGCCCTGACCCCGCAGCCAGCAAGAGGAGCCGCACACCGATGCCCCTGTCCCGACGCCGGCGCGCCCGCTTGATCCGGGGCGGCCAGTACGCCGTACTGGCCGCCGCCGTGCTCGTCCTCGCCCTGGTCGCCGACTGGGGAACGCTGCGCCACGCCTTCTTCGACGTGGCGGTCGCCAAGGCGCTGTTCCCCGACATCATCACCACCGCGCTGGTCAACACCGTTCTGTACACCCTGCTCGGCTTCGGTTTCGGCCTGGGCCTGGGGCTGGTGCTGGCCCTGATGCGGCTGTCGCAGGTGCCGCCGTACCGCTGGATCGCCGTCACCTACATCGAGTTCTTCCGCGGCGTTCCGGCGCTGCTGGTGTTCATCGCGCTCGGCTTCGGCGTGCCGCTCGCCTTCGAGGTCGCGCTCGACATGAACATCACCGTGATGCTCTCGCTCGGCCTGGTGGGCGCCGCCTACATGGCGGAGACGATCCGGGCCGGCATCCAGGCCGTACCCAAGGGGCAGACGGAGGCGGCGCGTTCGCTGGGCATGTCGCAGGGCCGCGCGATGCGGTCGGTCGTCATCCCGCAGGCGTTCCGCATCGTGCTGCCGCCGCTGACCAACGAGCTGATCCTGCTCACCAAGGACTCCTCCCTGGTGTACCTGCTCGGCCTGTCGCTCGGCCAGTTCGAGCTGGCCAACTTCGGGCGGGACGCCCTGAACGAACACAAGAGCCTGACGCCGATCCTCATCGCCGGCCTGCTCTACCTCGTCATCACCCTCCCCCTGGGCCAGCTGGTCCGGCGGATGGAGGCCCGTACCGCGAAGGCCAGGTGAGTGCCGTGGGCACCGAGGGGGCGCCGGCGGCAGCCGGCCGTGCGATCGAGGTCGAGGGGCTGCACAAGTCCTTCGGCGCGCTGGAGGTCCTCAAGGGCATCGACTTCTCCGTCGAGCGGGGCGAGGTGGTGTGCGTCATCGGTCCTTCCGGGTCCGGCAAGTCGACGCTGCTGCGCTGTGTGAACCTGCTGGAGGAGCCGACCGCCGGACGGGTCACCGTGGCGGGCACCGAGGTCACCGACCCGGACGTGGACATCGACCGGGTACGGCGCCGTATCGGCATGGTCTTCCAGTCCTTCAACCTCTTCCCGCACCTGACCGCGCTGGAGAACCTGACCCTCGCCCAGCGTCGGGTGCTGCGCCGCGACCGGGCGGCGGCCGGGCGGATCGCCCGCGCCAACCTCGACCGGGTCGGCCTGCGCGACAAGGAGTCCGCGTACCCGGCGCAGCTCTCGGGCGGCCAGCAGCAGCGGGTGGCCATCGCCCGCGCGCTGTCCATGGACCCGGAGCTGATGCTCTTCGACGAGCCGACCTCGGCCCTCGACCCGGAGCTGGTCGGCGACGTGCTGGCGGTGATGCGCTCGCTGGCCCAGGAGGGCATGACGATGCTCGTCGTCACCCACGAGATGAGTTTCGCGCGGGAGGTCGCCGATCGGGTGGTGTTCATGGACGGCGGGGTCATCGTGGAGGAGGGCTCCCCCGAGCAGGTGGTGGGCCGGCCGCGGCACGAGCGGACGCGGACGTTCCTGGCCCGGGTGCTCGACCCGGCGGCCGCCGAGATGAGCGAGGTGGCGGACCCGGCGGACGAGGGGCCTCCTGAGCCGTGACCACCCGTGCGCCGGCCGAGCGGACCGGCCGGCGCCCCACCCCTCACATGTCAGTACTTTGACATAGGAACCCCGGCACCCTACTGTCAGGCATGTCAAAATCCTGACACTAGGAACGAGGAAGACCCATGTCTGCCAGCATCGAAGGACCCGACTTCATCGCCCTGCAAGTCCGCGACCTGGACGCGGCGGCAGCATTCTGCGAGCAGCACCTGGGTCTGCGCCGGGCCGCGGTCTCGCCGCCGCACGCGGTCGTGTTCGACACCAAGCCCGTCGCGTTCGCCGTCCGCGAGCCCCTCCCGGGCGTCGACCTCTCCGGCACCGCGCGGCCCGGCCTCGGCGTGGTGCTCTGGTTCCCGACCCCGGACGCCCACCAGCTCCACGACCGGCTCACCGCCGCCGGGGTCACCGTCCTCACCCCGATCGAGGACAGCCCCTTCGGGCCGAAGTTCTCCTTCGAAGGCCCCGAGGGCTACGTGCTCACCGCGCACGGAGGCTGACCGTGAACGCCGTCTCCCTCGCCCCGGCCGGGCCCTTCTCGCTCGCCTCCGGCATCCGGTTCCTGGAGAGTTTCACCCCCGCGAGCTACCGCGGCGCGGCGGACGGGATCCTGCGCCTGGCCTTCCCCGCCGACGACACGGCATCCGTCGTCGCGGCGGCCGTCCGGCAGGAGGCGGGGGCGGACGGCGGCACGGGCACGGTCCGGGCCGAATTCACCGTGCACCCCGGCGCCCCGGGGCAGGCGGCGGCCTCCGGGCCCGCGGCCGACGAGGCGGTACGCGCCCAGCTCGCCCGGATCCTCTCCCTCGACGTCGACGGCACCGGATTCCCGGCCCTGGCCGCGGACCCGGTGGCGGCCCGGCTCATGGCGGACCACCCGGGACTGCGCCCGGTGTGCTTCCACTCGCCCTACGAAGCCGCCGCCTGGGCCGTCATCGGCAACCGCGTCCGCAAGACGCAGGCAGCGGCCGTCAAGGCCCACATCGCCCGCCGGTACGGGCTCCCCGTTCACGTGGCGGGCCAGACCCTGCACGCGTTCCCCACCCCCGCCGCGCTGCGCGCCGTCACCCACGTGCCCGGCCTGACCGACATCAAGATCCAGCGTTTGCACACGCTGGCCGAAGCAGCCCTCGACGGACAGCTCGACGCGGCCCGCCTGCGCGCCCTGCCCACCGACTACGCCCTCGCCGACCTGCGTGCCCTGCCCGGCATCGGGCCCTTCTCCGCCGAGCTGATCCTCATCCGCGGAGCGGGACACCCCGACGTCTTCCCCCGCCACGAACCCCGCGTCCACCAAGCCGTCGCCGCCGCGTACGGGCTCGGCCTCCCGGCCCCCGGCGACGTGGCCCGGCTGGCCCGGATCGCCGACCGGTGGAAGCCCTACCGGAGCTGGATCGCCTTCCTGCTCCGCGTGCACGCGGCGGAGCACCCCGCGTCCGCCTGACCCGGCAGCCCCTGGCGGTCAGCGCACCCGCAGCAGATGGTCCATGGCCAGCTGGTCGAGCCGTTCGAACGCCATGCCGCGGGCGGCCGCCGCCGCGACGTCGAAGGACTCGTACGCCGTACGGTCGCCGAGCAGGCCGGCCAGCCCGTCCGCCGCGGTGGGCCGGGCCAGCTCGTCCAGCCGGGATGTCCGCAGCGCCTCCTGCACCACCGGGTCGGCGCGGAAGGCCGCGGCGCTCTCCCTGAGAATCAGGTACGTACGCATGCAGCCGGCCGCCGATTCCCACACCCCGTCCAGATCCTCGGTGCGCGGCGGCTTGAAGTCGAAGTGCCGGGGGCCTTCGTAGCCCGCTGTCTCCAGCAGGTCCACCAGCCAGAAGGCGGCGCGCAGGTCTCCGGCACCGAAACGCAGGTCCTGGTCGTACTTGACGCCGGACTGCCCGTTGAGGTCGATGTGGAAGAGCTTGCCCGCCCACAGGGCCTGGGCGATGCCGTGCGGAACGTTGAGCCCGGCCATCTGCTCGTGCCCGACCTCGGGGTTGACGCCGTACAGCGCCGGCCGCTCCAGCCGTTCGATGAACGCGAGCGCGTGGCCGACGGTGGGCAGCAGGATGTCGCCGCGCGGCTCGTTGGGCTTCGGCTCGATGGCGAAGCGCAGGTCGTAGCCCTGCTCGACGACATACTGGCCGAGCAGGTCGAACGCCTCCTTCATCCGGTCCAGCGCCGCGCGGACGTCCTTGACCGCGCCGGACTCCGCGCCCTCGCGCCCGCCCCACGCCACGTACGTACGCGCCCCCAGCTCGGCCGCCAGGTCGATGTTGCGGAGAGCCTTGCGCAGCGCGTAGCGCCGTACGCCACGGTCGTTGGCGGTGAACGCGCCGTCCTTGAAGACGGGGTGGGTGAAGAGGTTGGTCGTGACCATGGGAACGGCCAGGCCGGTGGCGTCCAGCGCCTGGCGGAAACGCTTGACGGCCGCCTCGCGCGCGATGTCACCGGAGCCGAAGGGGATCAGGTCGTCGTCGTGGAAGGTGACGCCGTACGCGCCCAGTTCCGCCAGCCGGTGGACGGACTCGACCGGGTCCAGCGGGCGGCGGGTGGCGTCCCCGAACGGGTCACGCCCCTGCCAGCCGACCGTCCACAGACCGAAACTGAACTTGTCCTCGGGCACGGGCTGATAGCGCATCGCGGCTCCCTCGGCCAATTCGTGGCAGCGCTTTACGACGTGATAGCGCTTTACAAATCGCCAAACTAATATTCCGGCAGCACGCCGGGGAAGCCATTCGACGGGCGTGGCGTCCGGCATCCCGCGAGGCCGCACCCCGCGGTCCGGAGGGAGAGCGCGATGGGCACACAGGCAACGGGGCCACTCGTCGTCGGCGTGGACAGCTCCACGCAGTCCACCAAGGCGCTGGTGGTCGACGCCGCGACCGGCGAGGTCGTGGCCCGCGGCCAGGCCCCGCACGTCGTCACCGGCGGTACGGCTTTCAGTAGTACGGCTTCGGGCGGTACGGCTTCCGGCGGCGCGGCTTCCGGCGGTACGGCTTCCGGCGGCGCGGCTTCGGGGAGCGCGGGCAAGGAGAGCGACCCCGAGCAGTGGTGGCGCGCGCTGGGCGAGGCGCTGGACCGGTGCGGTGACGCCGTACGGCAGGCGGCGGCCGTGTCCGTGGCGGGCCAGCAGCACGGCCTGGTCTCCCTCGACGCGTCAGGGCGGCCTGTGCGTCCGGCGCTGCTCTGGAACGACGTGCGGTCGGCGCCCCAGCACCGGCGCCTGCTTGACGAGTTCGGCGGGCCGCAGGAGTGGGCACGGCGGGTGGGGAGCGTACCGCTGCCCGCGTTCACCGTGACCAAGTGGGCCTGGCTGCGCGAGAACGAACCCGCCGCGGCCGACGCGACCGCAGCCGTACGGCTGCCGCACGACTACCTCACCGAGCGCCTCAGCGGCGAGGCGGTCACCGACCGCGGAGACGCGTCGGGGACCGGCTGGTGGTCGCCGGCCGGCGAGTCCTACGACGAGGAGATCCTCGGGCACATCGGCCTGGACCCGAAGGCGCTGCCGCGGGTGGCGCTGCCCGGCGAGGCGGCGGGCACCGTACGCACCGGTGACCTGCCGCTGCCGCACGGCGCGTTGGTCGCCGCCGGCACCGGCGACAACATGGCGGCGGCGCTGGGGCTCGGGCTGCGTCCAGGACAGCCCGTACTGAGCCTGGGCACCTCGGGCACGGTCTACGTGGTGTCCACCCGGCGCCCGCCCGGCGACCCGTCGGGCACGGTCGCCGGGTTCGCCGACGCGCGCGGCGACTGGCTGCCGCTGGCCTGCACCCTGAACTGCACGCTCGCCGTCGACCGGATCGCCGCCCTGCTCGGGCTGGAACGCGAGGACGTCGAGCCCGGCGGGACGGCGGTCGTGCTGCCCTTCCTCGACGGCGAGCGCACGCCGGACCTGCCGCACGCGTCCGGGCTGCTGCACGGCCTGCGGCACGACACCACCCGCGGCCAGTTGCTCCAAGCGGCCTACGACGGAGCGGCGTTCGCGCTGCTCCAGGCGCTGGACCGGATCGTGGACGAGGACGTACCGGCCAACGCGCCACTGTTCCTGATCGGCGGCGGAGCGCGCGGGCGCGCGTGGCGGGACACCGTACGTCGCTTGTCAGGGCGGCCTGTGGTGGTGCCCGAGGCCGGTGAATTAGTCGCTCTGGGCGCGGCGGCGCAGGCCGCGGGCCTGCTGCTGGGCGAGGACCCGGCGGCGGTTGCCCGGCGGTGGGGGACGGCGCGCGGTGCCGAGTACGAGGCCGTGCCCTGCGACACCACCGCGCGGGAGCGGCTGGCACGGACACTCGCGGAGGGCGGGCCGCTGCTGGGTGCCTGACCGCGGCGGCGAACCGGGCGGTGGGGCGGGCTGGCGGCGACTTACGGTGGGTGGCGGTGGGGCGGGCTGGCGGTGGCCGACCGTGGGGCGTCCGGCGGTGGGCGGTGGCGGGGCGGCCCGGCGGTGGCCGGTGGCGGGGCGGGGCGGGGCGGGCCGGCGGTACCCGGCAGTGGCCGGAAAACCGGGTCCGCATAACGGATTCGGACGCTGCCGTACCGCCGGCGCGTGAGTTGTGATGGGGTGCCGGGCATGAGCATCTTTGTTCGTGCCCGGTTCGACGTCAGCGACCGCCGTCAGGACGGCACCGAGCGGAGTGCCACCGCACTGCACGAGGCGACCGGGCCGGATCCCGGCAGCCCGGCCTGCCGCTGGTTCACGCTGCCCGAGCCCGGCGCCTACCTGGTGCTGGAGGAGTACGCCGACACGGCGGCGGGCGGCGTGCCCCAGGAGCAGTCCGCCGGGCTTCTGACGAGCCTGGGCCGGTACGCCGACATGGCGTTCACCGAGATGTACGGGCCGCTCGGCCCCAGTCGGCCGACCGCCACCGGCTGAAAGGGCGGCCCCGGACACCTGCCGTTACCCGGCCGCTCTCCGGTGCATAACCCGGCCCGTCACCGCGAAGTATTAATGCGGCCGCGCACCGGACGACGCCGCTCCCGCCGAATCACCCCGGCACCCTTTCCAACAACGGATTCCACTAAACCTGTCCATCTCAATTATTTTTTATGCCACTCTTTTGAGTGATTGCCCCGAATAAAACGACACGACTATGTTCAGTGCGGCGAGCGGCACGGACCTCGCCCCGCGGAACGTCCGTGACCCACCCGCCGTCCGCTTTTCAACTTTCCCAAGATTGGTGGCGCAGCCGTGACGGTTACGGACGAGACAATTCCCGCCCCCGGGGGCGAACCGCAGAATTCCAGCCTCACCACGGCCGCGGCACGCAACCTGGCCACCACCACCAAGACCGTGCCGCAGATGCAGGGCGTCACCTCGCGCTGGCTGCTGCGGCTGCTGCCCTGGGTGCAGGTCTCCGGCGGTACGTACCGCGTCAACCGCCGCCTGACCTATACGGTCGGCGACGGCCGCGTCGATTTCGCCATCTCCGGCACCGACGTCTCCGTCATCCCCGACGAGCTGCGCGAACTGCCGGCGCTGCGCGACTTCACCGACACCGGTGTGCTCGGCGCGCTCGGCGAGCGCTTCGCGCAGCGCGAGTACGCGCCGGGCGACGTGATCGCCGAAGCGGGCACGCCGGCCGACCGCCTCGTCCTGATCGCGCACGGCCGGGTCGACCGGATCGGCGCCGGGAAGTACGGCGACGAGACGGTGCTCGGGGCGCTCGCCGGGGGCGACCACCTCGGCGACCGGCTGCTCACCGACGCCGCCGCCTCCTGGGAGTACACCTACCGCGCGGTGACGCGGGTGACGGTCATGGAGCTGCCCCGGCAGGCGGCCCAGGAGATCACCGACCGCTCGCAGGGGCTGCGCGACCACCTCGCGGCGGCCGGCGCGAGCACCGCGCCGCCCCACAACGCCAGCGGCGAGTCCGCCATCGAGGTCGCCTCGGGGCACCACGGCGAACCGCCGGTGCCGGGCACCTTCGTCGACTACGAGCTCCGGCCGCGCGAGTACGAACTGAGCGTCGCGCAAACGGTCCTGCGGGCCCACACCCGGGTCGGCGACCTCTACAGCGATCCCATGAACCAGGTCGAGGAGCAGTTGCGGCTGACCATCCAGGCGCTGCGCGAGCGCCAGGAACACGAGATGGTCAACAACCGCGAGTTCGGCCTGCTGCACAACGCCGACCTCAAGCAGCGCGTCCGTACCCGCAGCGGCCCGCCCACCCCCGACGACCTGGACGAACTCCTCGCGACGGTGTGGAAGGACCCGAGCTTCCTGCTCGCCCACCCCAAGGCGATCGCCGCCTTCGGCCGCGAATGCAGCGCCCGCGGCCTGTACCCGACGGCAGTCGACATGATGGGGCACTCGCTGCCCTCCTGGCGCGGGGTGCCCATCTTCCCGTGCAACAAGATCCCGCTCGGTCCTGACGGCACCACCTCCTTCATGGCGATGCGCACCGGCGAGGACAAGCAGGGCGTCGTCGGGCTGCACCAGACGGGAATCCCCGACGAATACGAGCCGGGCCTCTCGGTCCGTTTCATGGGGGTCAACGACCAGGCGGTCGCCAACTACCTCGTCAGCGCTTACTACTCCACCGCCGTTCTCGTGCCGGACGCACTGGGAATTCTGGAAGACGTGCAAATCGGCCACTGACCCACCGCATTCCGGCCGCCATGGAAGAGCGGCTGAAAAACCCTTTACCGAGAATTGGCGTACGGGACACGTTCCGGCGCACTCCGCCCGATATTCGCGGTCCCGCCAACGCCCCGCATTCCGGTGCCATGCGCTGTGCGGCCCGGCCGCGGCCGCCGCATCACACCACGCTGACACGACCGACAGGAACAGGTGAGTACCTCCATGACCACATCGGCGGACCCGACGCCCGGACCCGGCGCCCCCCAGGAATCCGACCAGGCACGGACCAGCCTGGCGACCGCCGCGGCACGCAACCTGGCGACCACGACCAAGACCGCGCCGCAGATGCAGGGGATCTCCTCCCGCTGGCTGCTGCGCGTACTGCCGTGGACCCAGGTCTCCGGCGGCACGTACCGCGTCAACCGGCGTCTGACGCACACCCTCGGTGACGGCCGGGTGGAGTTCACCAGCACCGGTTCCGACGTCCGGGTTATCCCCGCCGAGCTGCGCGAACTGCCGCCGCTGCGCGACTTCGACGACCCGGCGGCGCTGGAGGCGCTGGCCGGCCGGTTCGTACAGGAGGAGTACGCGCCCGGCGACGTACTGGTGGAACGGGGGCGGCCGGCCGACCGCGTCATCCTCGTCGCGCACGGCAAGCTGAACCGTATCGGCACCGGCAAGTACGGCGACGACATGGTCCTCGGCGTGCTCGCCGACGGCGACCACCTGGGCGAGGCGGCGCTGCTGGCGCCGGACGCGACCTGGGAGCACTCCGTGCACGCCGTCACCCGGGCGACCGTACTGTCGCTGCCCCGCGCGCAGTACGAGGAGCTGGCCGACCGCACCCCCGGGCTCCGGGACCACCTGGAGCGCTACCGCACGGCTCAGGTCCCGCCGCAGAACAAGCACGGCGAGGCCGCCATCGACGTGTCCTCGGGCCATGTCGGCGAGCCCGCGCTGCCGGGCACGTTCGTCGACTACGAGCTCGCGCCGCGGGAGTACGAACTGAGCGTCGCGCAGACCGTATTGAAGATCCACACCCGGGTCGCCGACCTCTACAACGACCCGATGAACCAGCTGGACCAGCAGTTGCGACTGACCATCGAGGCGCTGCGCGAGCGCCAGGAACACGAGATGGTCAACAACCGCGAGTTCGGCCTGCTGCACAACGCCGACCTCAAGCAGCGCATCCACACCCGCAGCGGCCCGCCCACCCCCGACGACCTGGACGAACTGATCTCGCGTCGCCGCAAGACGCAGTTCCTGCTGGCGCACCCGAGGACCATCGCGGCGATCGGCCGGGAGTGGAACGCCCGCGGCATCTACCCGACCGGCGCGGAGATCGGCGGTACGGCGGTACGGGCCTGGCGCGGCATCCCGCTGCTGCCGTGCAACAAGATCCCGATCAACCCCGACCAGACCAGTTCCGTCATCGCGATGCGTGTCGGCGAGGAGAACCAGGGCGTCGTCGGCCTGCACCAGACGGGCATTCCCGACGAGTACCAGCCCGGCCTGTCGGTCCGCTTCATGGGCATCAACGAGCAGGCGGTCATCAACTACCTGGTAAGCGCCTACTACTCGGCGGCCGTGCTGGTGCCGGACGCGCTGGGCATCCTGGAGGACGTGGAGATCGGGCACTGACACCTCGCCCACCGGGCGCCGTCCTCCCCGGGCGGCGCCCTTTCGCTGCCCGTACCGACTCCTTGTATCCGTATGGACGACCGGGCGGCCCCTCCACTGAGCAACTACGCCTGTGTAGCCAAGCCGCGCAAGGAATGGCTGCCACCCTCCGAGGTGCACAGCGGGCTGCACCGGGCCCTCCGCGCACGGGCCATCGCCCTGCGCAGACCGCATCAACCCTGCTGCCACAGCAGCCTCCTGACTAGCTCCTGACTAGACGTCATTACCAACCTGGACGCGGAACCGCGCCCTCCCCTCCCTCCGGTGCGGCGGCTTTACGCCAGCCCCGGCGACTCCGGCCGGACACCGGAAGCGCGGCCACCGCCACTCCGGCACGAGACGGCCGCAGCGGCCCGCCCCCGCCGCGGCCCGTAGGCGAAGCCTCACGGACGCCGCCGGAAGGCCCGCCAGCGCCGCTTCGCTCGTCCCCCCTAACCGCCGCGTCTCTCACGGCACGCCCGGCCCATGCGTCCCGCCCGGAGGGGCTTGCCCGCGCCCTGCCTGGGAATTCGCCCCCGGGCGCCGTGTCAGCGAGCGCGTTTCCATGCGATGTCCGCCACCGCCCGACCACCTGCCTTTCCCCCTTGCACAAAGCCTTACGGCCTTTCGCGAACCTTGTGAGCGAGCCGCCGAAGGACGCCGCCGCGGCCGGCGGAGGCGGCCAGGGGGCACCGCGCCGGCACCCGGATCCGGCCGCTTCGCGCAATTCCGGCCGCCAGGACTGCATTTGGGGCGTGGCCAGACCTTATCGGTGGAAAAAACAGGTTCTCTCCTAACGGCCCCAAAAGACGGATCACGCCTTACGCTCCCTGGTCATGCGCAGAACAATGAGCAGATTCAGCAGGGTCGGCCTGGCCGCCCTCCTCGCCCTCGTCGTCTCCATCCTCGGGCTCGGCACCGCCTCCCCCGCCGCGGCAGCGGACACCCCGGCGCTCGCCTTCACCGTGGACAAGACGCAAGCCACCCCCGGCTCGGACGTCACCGTGACCATGACCTTCACCAACACCGGCACCGCCGACGTGCGGTTCGTGTGGCAGTCCTTCCAGCCCACGTGGGAGACCTCCACGGCCAGCGGCCTCAAGTACACCTGGGGCGCCTGTACTGCCGACCCCGGAGTGACGTGCACCGCGGGCCAGGGCGCCTCCTACTCCGTGCCGATCGCCCCCGGCGCCACCCGTAAGGTCACGATGACCTACAAGATCGCTGCCGACTCCTCCTGCGGCTACCCCGACGTCGCCTTCTACTCGTACATCTACTACGAGTTCGCCGGCGGCCTGCCCGCCAAGGACGGCACCTTCTACACCCCCGCCACCCGCGTGGTCTGCCCGACCACTCCCCCGGCGGGCGCGCACGCCTGACGCAGGTAGCACGGTCCACGCTGCCACCCCCCACCGGCACCGCTACGGCGCGAGTCCCCAGACGCGCCCCGTCCCCGTGAAGCTCCCGCTCCTCCGGCCCGGGCCGGAGGAGCGGTCTCGTTTCCGCGCCGCCTTCCCGGTCGGGTGGTCAGCGACCGGTCGGCACCGGCGGCATGACATGCCGCACCGTGAAGTCACCGGTCTCGACGGTCTCGTACGGGGCGGCGCTCAGGCACTTGGGCACCGTCATCTCCGGTATGGAGCTCCCGGCCCAGCTGTAGCCGAGTCGGTCGTGCCTGCCGTTGTCGTAGACGGTGAAGCCGACGCGCTTGCCGACGACGCGGCCGTCGGGGTGGTCGGAGCGGGTGATGACACCGGTCGCGGTGGCCACCGGGCCGCCGGTGATCAGGCAGTCGATGCGGCCTTCGAAGTGCGCGCCCTCCTTGCCGTCGGCGGTGAAGTGGCTGAAGCGGAAGGTGCCACGCGAGGTGCCGCCGGCCTCCTCGGGGCCGAAGCCGTGCGCGTCGAAGGAGAAGTGGACCCGCTGTCCGTCCTCGCGGTACATCTTCGCGGCGCCGGTGAGGCTCGCCTCTCTCGTCGTGTCCTTCGCCGCCGTCTTCGAGTGAGCGGCCGGTGCGGCCTGCTGGCCGGCGGTGGTGGCGGTGGCAGTGGTGGCCAGGCAGGTCCCCGTGGCCGCCAAGGCGGCAGCGGTGGCGACCAGTCCCTGCACGAGGCGGCGGGGCGCCCGGCCGCCCGTGCCCGTCCCGGCGGCCCGGCCCATGCGGTCCGCTGCGGAGCGCGGAGTGGTGAATGAACGGAACATGGCGAACTCCCTCGTCCTGGCGGCTCAAAGCCGCTCACACCGTCGTCGGTTGCCCCGGCCGCTGTGCCCGCCGGCTGCCGAGATCAGCTTCCGCCCCGGCCGGGGTTCGCCACCATCCGCCGATCGGCAGATCAAGTGCTCTGACCAGCGTCATCTCTCTGCCGTTCGGCAGAGAGACCACGGGCGGGCAGATCTTTATGCTCGTGTTGTCGGACAACGGACGGGGATTTCGGGGGGCGGGGCAGTGCGACGGAACGGAATGGAAAGAACGCGGGCCCGCGCGAGCGTGGCGACGCGAGTGCGGAAGCGTGACGGACGGTGGGACCGGGCCGTCCTGGGCGGACTCGCCGTCGCCGGTCTCGTCGCGGCAGTAACACTGCATCTCGCGGGGGCGGCCCCGGCGTACGCGACCGTGCCGGCGCTCGCCGCCGTCGGCACCCTGCTCGGCGGGATCGTCGCCTGGCCGCGCTCGCACGGGTGGATCGGCGCGGCCACCACGGGGACCGGAGTCCTGCTGCTCGTGGCCGCCTTCGCCACGCCGGCCTCCGCCGGTCTCGCGGGCGGTTACTGGCTGCTCGCGGCATCCGCGCTGCTGACGGTGCTGCTGACCGCGACGTTTCGCTGGGCGCCGCCGCGGCAGGTGGTGGCGGGCGCGGTGTGCGCGGGGTCGGCGATCTCGCTGTGGACCCTGTGCCTCGTCCCGGAGGCTTCCTTCTTCGAGTACCTCGGCATAGCCGCCTTCTGGTCGCTGCCCGTCTTCACCGCGTCGATAGCCGGCGGCTACCCGCGGGCGATGCAGTCCGGCAGGCGCCGTGCGGTGCTCGCGGCGCGCCGCGCCCAGCAGCTCGAACTCGCCCACGACCTGCACGACTTCGTCGCCCACGACGTGAGCGGCATCGTGGTCCAGGCACAGGCGGCCCGGTTCGTGGCCGAGCACGACCCGGAGGCGGCCGTCGCGGCCCTGGAGCGGATCGAGCGGGCCGGTCTCGGCGCGCTGGCCTCCATCGACCGTACGGTACGGATACTGCGCGCCCCGGACGGCGACGAACCGGAGTCCGCGGGCGCCCGGGAGGCTCCGCCCGGCATCGACCAACTACCGGACACCGTGCGGCGGTTCGGCGACACCGGCCGTACCCGCGCCCGCCTCGACATCGCGCCAGGGGTGACCGGGGCGCTCTCGCGCGAGGCCGCGGCGACGGCGTACCGCGTCGTCGTAGAGGCGCTGACCAATATCCGCCGGCATGCGCCGGACGCGGCCCTCGCCACCGTCGCCGTCGGACCCGCCGAGGAGGCGGACGGCCCGGCCGTCGCGATCCGCGTCACCAACGACGCGCCCCGGCGCCCGGACGCCTCCCCGCTCGGCCGCCGCGACCGCGGGCAAGGTCTCATCCACCTGACCGAACGGGTGGAGGCGCTCGGCGGTTCGCTCGACGCCGGGCCGTACGAAGACGGCTGGCGCCTGACCGTGACCCTGCCCGCCACCTCCCTCCCCACCGACCCCCTCCACACCAACCCCCTCCCTGTCACATCCCTCCCCACCAACCCCATCTCCACCGACCCTCTGCCCACCAGCCCCCTCCCCGCCACCTCCCTGCCCGCCAACCCTCTCGCCGCCCCCGCCTCCCCTCTCCCCGGACTCACACCATGACCGTGCCCCCGCGCCCCGCCAACGCGCTCACCCGCATCCTGATCGCCGACGACCAGGAGGACGTGCGCAGCGGATTCCGGCTGATACTCGACTCGCAGCCGGACATGACGGTGGTGGGGACCGCGGCCGACGGTGGCACCGCCGTGGAACTCGCCCGCTCCCTCTCCCCCGACGTGGTCCTCGCCGACATCCGGATGCCCCGCCTCGACGGCCTGGAGGTCACCCGCCTCCTGGCCGGCCCGGAGGCGGCGAACCCGCTGCGGGTCATCGTCGTCACCACCTTCGACCACGACGACTACGTGCACACCGCGCTGCGCCACGGGGCCTGCGGCTTTCTGCTCAAGCGCTCGGGGCCCGGCCTGCTGATCGAAGGCGTACGGGCCGCGATGGCCGGGGACACCCTCATCAGCCCGCAGGTCACCGTGCGGCTGCTACACCGTCTGGCCCCGCCGCCGGTGGCGGACGCCGTCGATCCGCTCACCGACCGGGAACGGGAGATCACCCGGCTCGTCGCCCGGGGCCTGACGAATGCCGAGATCGGCGCCGAGCTGTTCATCTCCGCGGGCACCGTCAAGACCCACATCGCCAACGTCCAGGCCAAGCTGGCCGTGCGCAACAGGGTGGGCATCGCCGCCTGGGCCTGGGAGACCGGGCTCGCCGGCCCCGTTTCCGGGTGAGGCCGGGGCGACACGACGACCGTACGGCGGTTGTACGGATTTCTGATACCTCCGGGCCATAGTGGGCTCCTCGTGCCCATGGGACAGTTGCCGCGACGTCTGGGGGGATCGTGAAGAATCGATTCGTTCGTGTGCGCGCGGTACTGACGGCGCTGACGGCGTGGGGCGTACTGGCCGGGAGCGGGGTGGCCGCCGGGGCCACCTCGGACGACACCCTGCGACTGGGGCGCGCGGTCCGGCTCGCGCCGGGGGTGCAATACCGTGAGTTCGACGTGGTGGTGGCGCGCGGCACTGCGCACGGCCACCTCCTGACGGTGGATCTGACCGATCCGCGCGTCGCGGTGGACCTGCTGTACCCCGGTGCGGTCGGCGCGCGTGCCCCGGTCTCCCGGCTGGCCGACGCGCGGGCCGCGGTGGCCGCCGTGAACGGGGACTTCTTCAACATAACGGAGACCCAGCACCCCGGAGTCGAGGCGACCGGCGCCCCGGTGGGCCCGGCCATCGCCTCCGGACGTCATCTGAAGGCGGCGGTGCCCGACGGACAGCGTTTCGGCCCGGCCCTGCCGCCCGGCACGAACACCAGGGACGTCATCGGCGTCGGCGTCGACCGCCGCGCGCGCCTGGACCGGCTGTCCCTGCGCGGGGCCGCGCTGACCGCCGACGGGGCGCTCCCGCTCAAGGGCCTGAACCAGTACGCGCTGCCGGTGAACGGCATCGGCGCGTTCACCTCGCGCTGGGGGCCGACCTCGCGCGTCCGGGCGACCTGCGGCACGGACACCGACCGGGCCGCGCCGTGCAGCACGGAGACGTACGAGGTCACGGTCCGGCACGGCCGCGTGACGAGCGTCGCGCAGGTGCCCGGCCGGGGTGGCATCGCCCGGGGCACGGCCACGCTCGTCGGCCGGGAGGAGGGCGCCCGGCAGCTGCGCAAGCTGCATGTCGGCGACCGGGTGCGGATCGGTCACGACCTGGTCGGCCACCGGCCCGCACCGCTGCGCTTCGCCGTCGGCGGCTTCCCGATCGTGCGGCACGACCGGCCGCTGGACGGCCTGGACACGGTCACCCCGGCCGTACGGACCTCCGCAGGCGCCGGCGCGGGCGGCCGCACGCTGTACCTGCTGGCGCTGGACGGCGCGCCGGGGCGGGCGGGCATGACGGTACGTGAACTGGCCGACCTGATGGACCGGCTGGGTGCCCGGGACGCGGTCAACCTGGACGGTGGCGGCTCCTCGGCCCTGGTCACGCGCGCGCCGGGCAGCCCCGGCGCGACCGTGCGCAATCACCCCTCCGGGGGCGCGGAACGGCCGGTGCCGAACGCGGTCGGCGTGTTCTCGCGGGGGTGACCCCGCGCGTCGCTGCGGGGCACGGTCACGGCCGGACGCTGCTGACGACGTCCGCGGCGCCGGACAGGCCGTTCTGGATGTCCGGCGCCAGATTGCTGCTCGCCAGGTAGAAGCCGAGCAGCATGCACACGAGGGCGTGCGTGAACTTCAGCCGCCCGCTGCGCAGGAATACGACGGTCAGCACGACGAGCAGCACGACGACCGAGATCGAAATAGCCACGACAAACCTCCTCACCCGCCGCCCGAACGGACGACAGCGTGCGCCAGTTTGGCTTATTCCGCACCTTTCTCCGTGGCTCTGCCGATGCGCCATCCAGGTGATCACTGCGGGTCACCGGACGCAGCAGGACGGCACCGGCCGCATTCCGCGTCGTGCGGCCGGCATGGAATGCGGACGACGCTGGCGCGATAGGGCCTACTGCCCCTGATTCAGGGGCCTTTGGTCCGGGACCAGGGCGCATCCGAACCGTATGGGCCGCCGCCTATATTCATGGGATGAGCACATCGCGGGTGCGGCGCGTGCTGCGCCGCTGGATACCGAACCAGCACGGCGCCTGGGCCATGCTCCTGATGCCGTTCCTGGCAGGAGCGCTGCTGGGCGGGTTCGACGGGTGGCATGCCGTGCTGCTGCCCGCGTGGCTGCTCGCCTATTGCGCGGCGTTCCACGCCCAGCAGTACGTCCGGCTGCGCCGGATATCCCGTAACTCCCGGGCGCCGCTCCGCCATCGTGCGCCGCTGGCCGGATTCGCTGCGGCCTTTGCCGCGTGTGCCGTTCCGCTTGCCGTGGCGCATCCCTGGCTGCTGGTCGCCGCTTTGTGTGCGGCGCCTTTCTTCGCCGTCAATATCGTCTACGCCCACCGGAACGGGGAACGCGCCACGGTCAACGGAATCGCGGCGGCCGTGCCCGCCTGCGGAATGCTGCTCGTCTCCGACCGGTTGGGCAACGGCACCGTGGATTCCGGCGCATGGCCGGCCGCCCTCGCCTGTCTGCTGTATTTCACCGGGACCGTGCTCTACGTGAAAACCATGATCCGGGAGCGGGGGAGCCGGTCCTTCCGGGTGGCGTCGGGCGTCTACCACGGGCTCGCGGTGGTGGCCGCCGCCGCGCTCGACCCGTGGCTGGCGGTGCCCTTCGCGCTGTTCTGCCTGCGCGCCGTTGCGCTGCCCGGGCGCGGCCCGCGGATCGCGGTGGTCGGCGCCGTGGAGGTGCTGTGCTCGGTCCTGCTACTGGCGTTCCTGGTGTGCGGCCCTCTCTCTTCCGGCTGACGTCACCGGTGCTGGTACGCTCCGCGGCGCCTCGTACGGCGCGCCTAGGTGTGTTGTTCGGGGAGGTTGGTGACGCGGCTGGTTGGGGTGTGGCCGCCGATGCCGGTGTGGGGTCGGTGGTAGTTGTACCAGTCCAGCCAGTCGGCGAAGGCAGTCTGCCGTTCGGTGTTGGAGGTGTAGGGCCGGTGGTAGGCCCATTCGTCGAGCAGGGTGCGGTGGAAGCGTTCGACCTTGCCGTTGGTCTGCGGGCGCCAGGGCCGGGTCCAGCGCGGCTGGACGTCCAGCTCGCGGCAGGTGCGGCGCCAGGTGTTCTTGGAATAGGCCCAGGCGTTGTCGGTCAGGACGCGTTCGACGGTGATGCCCCGGGCGGCGAACCAGGCCGTGGCCCGGATCAGGAAGCCCGCGCAGGTATCTGCCTTCTCGTCGGGCAGGCCTTCGGTGTAGGCGAGGCGGGTGTGGTCATCCAGGGCGGTGTGCAGGTAGGCGAGCCCGGCGCCGACGCGGTTCTTGCGGCCGGCGGCCCGGCCGAGAGCTCTGTGGCCGCCGCCGTCGGGGATGCGGCCGAGTTTTTTGACGTCGACGAGGAGCAGATCGTCGGGCCGCTGTCGTTCGTAGCGGCGGACCGGCTCGCCGGTGGCCCGGTCGGTGGCGGCCAGCGGCGGCAGACCGTGCCGGCTGAGGACGCGGTGGGCGGTTGAGGGGGCGACTCCGGCGCGGACGGCCAGTCGCAGTGGGCCGATCCGGTGCTCGCGTCGCAGGCGGACGACTTCGTTCTCCACCGCTGCGGGCGTGCGGTGCGGCTGGTGGTGGGGCCTGCTGGAGCGGTCTTCCATGCCTGCGTGACCGTGGCGTTGGCAGCGGCCGGCCCAGCGGGCCGCTGTGGTGTGGCTGACCTGGAACCGTTCGGCCGCCCGGCGCACCGGCCAGCCCTCCTCGACGACGCACCGGGCCAGCCGCAGGCGGCCGGTCGGGGTCAGTGGAGCGTTACGGTGGATCACGAGGGTCTCCTGCACTCGGCGGTAGATGTCGCAATCCACACCGAGCCAGAAGGCCCTCACCTCGTTCAAGCACCACGCACGGCGCGTCGCCTGTCACCAACGTCCCGAGACAACACACCTAGCCCCCCTTCACGTGCCTGATTTGCGCGTACACGTGGGCGCGTAGTTCGGTGAAGCGGGGGGACGAGCGGGTGGTGATCTGGTCGCGGGTGGTGGGCAGGTCGACGGGCAGGTCCTCGTGGACGACGGTGGGTGCGGAGGACAGCACGAGCACCCGCCGCCCCAGGTAGACCGCCTCGTCGATGTCGTGGGTGACCAGCAGCGTCGTCACGCCGAGCCGGCGCCACAGGGTCAGCAGCAGGTCCTCCAGCTCGGCGCGGGTCTGCGCGTCCACGGCGGCGAACGGCTCGTCCATCAGGAGCACCTGCGGCTCGTACGCGATGGCGCGGGCGATGGCGACACGCTGCTGCATGCCGCCGGAGAGCTGCCAGGGGTGGGCCGCGGCGGCGTCGGCGAGGCCGACGGCGGACAGTGCCTCGTCGACCAGCGTGCGGCGGCGCGCGGCGGGCACCTTCTTCTCGCGCAGGGGGAGTTCGACGTTCTTGCGCACCGTCATCCAGGGGAAGAGGCTGCGCCCGTACTCCTGGAAGACGACGGCCATGCCGGGCGGCGGGCCGGTGACGCGGCGGCCCGCGACCCGCACCTCGCCTGTCGTCGGCGGAAGCAGCCCGGCGACGCATTTGAGGAGCGTCGTCTTGCCGCAGCCGGAGGGCCCCACCACGCAGACCAGGTCACCGCCGTCCACCCGGAAGTCGATCTTCCGCAGCGCCTCGGCGCCGCCGCGCCCCTCGTAGACCTTGCCCAGTCCGGTGATCTCAAGCATGCCGTCCCCGCTCCCCGCCGCGCGCCGAGTGCCAGGCCAGTATGCGGCGTTCGGCGGCACGGAACGCCAGCGAGAGGCCGAATCCGAGCAGTCCGAGGACGACGATGCCGCTCCACATCTCGGGGATGGCGAAGCCGCGCTGGAAGAGGACGACGGTGTAGCCGATGCCGGAGGTGCTGGCGAACATCTCGCCGATGACCATGAGGATGATGCCGATGGACAGGGCCTGCCGCAGCCCCGCCATGATCTGCGGGCTCGCGGCGGGCAGGACGAGGTGGCGCAGCCGGGCGGGCCCGCGCAGCCCGAAGCAGCGGCCGGTGTCGTCGAGCACCTCGTCCACGGCGCGTACGCCCTCGACGGTGTTCAGCAGGACGGGCCAGACGCAGCCGGAGACGATGACCAGCACCTTCATCGCGGTGTCCAGGCCCGCCAGCAGCATGATCAGGGGGACCAGGACGGGTGGTGGCACGGCGCGGAAGAACTCCAGGACGGGTTCGGCGGCGGCCCGCAGGGTGCGCGAGGAGCCGATGGCCACGCCGAGGGTGACGCCGAGCAGGCCGGCGAGCGTGTAGCCCGCGAGCAGCCGGCCCACGCTGGGCAGTACGTCCTCGGTGATGCGCGCCGAGAACCACACCTCGGTGAAGGCCGTGGCGACCCGGCCGGGCGTCGGCAGGTAGAAGGTGGGGCTCGCCGAGCTGTAGGCCCACCAGCCGAGGACCAGCAGGGCGGGCAGGCCCAGGACGCGCAGGAGGTGCAGGCCGGCCCGGCGCAGCGCGCCCGCCGCCGCGGTCCGCTTGCCCGCCGGGCTCACCGCGCCGCCTCGCCCCGTACGGACGGGTGCCAGGCCAGCACCCGGCGCTCGACGGCCCGTACCGCCGCGTTCACGCCGACCCCGACCAGGCCGGCCAGCACGATCAGCGCGTACACGTCGGTGACCGCGCCGCCGGACTGGGCGAGCTGGATGCGCAGCCCCAGCCCGGGGCTGCCGATGACCAGTTCGGCGGTGACGGCGAGGATGAACGCCACCGCGGCGGCCAGCCGCAGGCCGGTCATCACGTACGGCAGCGCGGTCGGCCACACGAGGTGGCGCAGGCGGGCCCAGCGGCCGAGGCGGTAGCTGCGGGCGGTCTCCCGGGCGACCGGGTCCACGTCGGCCACGCCGTACAGCACCTGGATGAGCACCTGCCAGAAGGCGGCGTAGACCACGAGGAGCAGGGTGGAGCCGGTCTCGGCGCCGAACAGGAGGGTGGCCAGGGGGATCAGCGCCACGGACGGGATGGGGCGCAGGAACTCGATGGTGGAGGCGGTGGCGGCGCGCAGCCCCGGCACGGTGTCGATGAGGACGCCGAGGGCGATGGCCAGGCAGCAGGCGATGGCGAGTCCGAGGGCCCAGGAGCGCAGGGTCTCGCCGAGCGCCGTCCACAGCGTGGCGTCGCCCAGTTCGGCGGCGAGGCGGCGCAGGACGGCGGTGGCGGGCGGCAGGTGGCGCGGGTCGACCAGGCCGAGCCGGGGGACGGCCTCGGCGACGGCGAAGAGGGCGGTCAGGCCGGCGAGCCCGAGGGCGGCGGTGCGCGGCGCGCTCATCGGCGCCCCGGCGCGCCCGGCCCCGCGGGTCACGGCAGCAGGGCGCCGACGTCGGCGGGCTTCTTCAGTACGCCGTCCTTGCGCGCCAGGTCGGCGATGCTCTGTACGGATGCGCGGTTGATCGCGGTGGGCCATTTCGGCAGCACGATCCGTTTCGCGACCGAGGGCGGGATCTTGGTGTAGGTGCCGAGTTCCGCGCGGACCGCTTCGGGGTGGGCGCGGGCGTGGGCCAGTGCGTCGTTGATGGCGGCCGTGAAGCGTTTGACCAGGTCGGGTTTGTCGCGGAGCAGTTTCTCGCTGGTGAAGTACAGGGAGACGGTGAGGTCGTCGACGGCTTCGGCGAAGGGCCAGCACACGTCGTGGGCGCCCTGGTCGATGGCCTGGGTCTGGAAGGGCTCCACCGTCCAGATGGCGTCCACCCGCCCGGCGGCGAGCGCCGCCGGCATGTCGGGCAGGGGGATCTCGGTGAACTTCAACTTCTCCGGGTCCCCGCCGGCCCGGCGCACCGCGGCCCTGATGGTGGTGTCGCCAATGTTCTTCAGCTGGTTGACGGCGATGTTGCGGCCGGGCAGGTCCTTGGCCGACTTGATGGCGCTGCCCTTGGGTACGAGGACGGCGCTGTAGTCCTTGCCGGGCCCCGCCTGCCCGGTGGAGGCCACGCCGTTGGCCACGGCCTTGAGGGGCAGTCCCTGTTCACGGGCCGTGAGCAGGGTGGTGATGTTGCTGAAGGCGAAGTCGAACTGGCCGCTGACGATGCCGGAGGCGCTGTACGCGCCGCCCTGGACCGGCGTGATCTTGGCTTTGATGCCGTGCCGGGCGAAGAAGCCGTGCGACGCGGCCAGGTGGACCGGGGCGGTGTCCACGATGGGGAGCGCGCCGATCTCGATGTTGTCGGTGCCGTTGCCGCCGCCGGACCCGGAACCGCCGTTTCCGCATGCCGTGGAGGTGAGGAGAAGTGCTGCTGTCGCCGCCGCGGCGGCCCGTAAGCGATACACGCGGGAACCGTAGGGGCGGGAGGGGGCGTCGTCAACGGTGCACGGACGAGCGACCGGAAGGAACCGCTGGGACAGCGCGCAGGGACACCCGGGATGCCGGGACCACGCCACCGCGCGAGCGCGTCGCGCTCCGGTGGCGCGGCGTGGCGTGGATCACGTCACGCACCGCAACGAATCGTGGATGGTTTCCGTCTTAGCGGCCGACATCCGCCGGACCGCACACGGAAAGCACGCCCATGAGTCCTGCCCCCGCCCCGCACGGCCACCGGCCGCCGCGGCTCGCACGCGCCGTGCCGGCGCTGGTGCCGCTGCTCGGCATCGTCGCGCTGACCGCCTGCGGAGGCCCCGCCGCTTCCGCCTCCAAGGGCGACCCGGTACGGGTGTCGCTGGGGGCGGCGAACGGCACCAGGACCGTGAAGGCGGGCGACAAGCTCCGGGTCAGCGCGGCCGGCGGCAGCCTCGTCAAGGTCGTGGTCACGGACCCGAAGGGCCGCCGGCTGCCCGGCGGGCTGGGCGACGGCGGCAAGGTGTGGACCTCGGGCGAGCCGACCGCGCCCGCCACCAAGTACTCGGTGGCGGTCGAGGCGAAGAACGCCCAGGGCGGCACGAACGAGGTCAAGGAGTCCCTGACCACCGCCAAGGCCGACAAGCTCAACAAGGTCGAGCTGAGCCCCGGCTCGCAGGGCGCCACGGTCGGTGTGGCGCAGCCCGTCTCGGTGGCCTTCGACTTCCCGGTGACCGACAAGGCCGCCGTGGAGAGGCACCTGAAGGTCACCACCGACAACGGCACGACCGGTGCGTGGGGCTGGGTGAAGGACCACTCCGGCAAGGACCGCGTGGACTGGCGGCCGAAGGAGTACTGGAAACCGGGGACCAAGGTCGGGCTGCGTGCCGACCTGAACGGCGTGGACTCCGGTGGCGGCCGGTACTTCGCCAAGGACTACGACCTGAACTTCACCATCGGCGCGAGCCAGGTGGTCAAGGTCGATCTGGACAGCAAGCACCTGACGTTCAACGAGAACGGAAAGGAGGTGAAGGACATCCCCTTCTCCGCCGGCAAGCCGGACGCGCAGCACTCCACCTGGACGGGCATCTTCCCGCTCCTGGCGAAGGAGGGCACGATCAACATGAACTCCGAGACCGTGGGGCTGGGCGACGCATACGACAAGATGGTCCGCGACTCCATGAAGCTCACCAGCTCCGGCACGTACGCGCACGCGGCGCCGTGGAACGCCGACAAGGTGGGCCGCGTCAACAACAGCTCCGGCTGCATCGGGCTGACCGACGCCGACGCCGACTGGCTCTACTCCAAGGTGCGCGTCGGAGACCCGTTCGAGGTCACCGGTTCCTCCGTACGGGGGAGGGCGGCCGAGAACAACGGTTTCGGGGACTGGATGGTCGACTGGTCCCAGTGGCAGAAGAAGAGCGCCCTCCCATCGAGCAGCTGACCCCCTACAGAGCCTAGTGTGACGGAATGAGCACCGTGCAGGACCAGGACCAAATAACGGCGTGGGCGCGCTTCAGTCGCCGCGTGCCCAACGGCTTCGCCATTTTCTTCAGCCTTCTCGGGCTTTTCTGCGCCGTCACGGCGCTGATCGGGCCGCTGCGGCGCGGCCTGAAACCGGTCATTTACTGGCTGGACACCCTGACCATCGTGGTCGAACCGAACCTCGCGTACGCGGTCTTCCTCTTCCTGCTGGCCGCGGCCATGACCGCGCGCAAACGGGTCGCGCTGTGGTTCGCCGTCGTCTACATGGTGCTGGTGACGCTCACGGACGCGATCCTCGTCGTGGACGGCTACTGGGAGTACTTCTTCTCCCTGGTGCTGTGCTCGGCCGCACTGATCCTGCTGCTGGTCGCGCATCGCGAGTTCTACGCGGTCACCCGCCGCGGCGCGTTCTGGCGCGCCGCCGGCGTGCTGGTCGCGGGCCTGGCGGTGGCGATCCTCGTCGGCTGGGGCCTGGTGTCGCTCTTCCCCGGCAACCTGGAGCACGGCGCGGACAGCCGGCTGCTGTGGGCGGCCGACCGGGTCTGCGGTGGTCTGCTGAGCGGCCGGCAGTTCCACGGGCACCCGCCGCACTGGATCATCTTCCTGCTCGGCCTGTTCGGCGCGGTGGCGCTGCTGAACGCCGCCCTGACGCTCTTCCGTTCGCAGCGCATGGAGGCCGCGCTGCACGGTGACGAGGAGACCCGCATCCGGGCGCTGCTGGCCCGCTACGGCGGCCGGGACTCGCTCGGCTACTTCGCCACCCGCCGCGACAAGGCCGTGGTCTTCTCCCCCAGCGGCAAGGCCGCCGTCACCTACCGCGTGGAGGCCGGCGTCTGCCTGGCCAGCGGTGACCCGGTCGGCGACCGCGAGGCGTGGACCCCGGCCATCGAGGAGTGGCTCAAGGTCGCCGGGCGCTACGGCTGGCAGCCCGCCGTCATGGGCGCCAGCGAGGACGGCGCCAAGGCGTTCGCGCGCAGCGGCCTGAGCGCGCTGCAGCTCGGCGACGAGGCGATCCTGCACGTCAAGGACTTCGACCTGGACGGCCGCGAGATGCGGGTGACCCGCCAGGCCGTCAACCGCGTCGAGCGCACCGGCGCCACCTTCCGGGTCCGCCGGCACTCCGAGCTGTCCGACGCCGAGATGCAGGAAGTCATCCACCGGGCCGACGCCTGGCGCGACACCGAGACCGAGCGCGGCTTCTCGATGGCGCTGGACCGGCTCGGCGACCCCGAGGACGGGGACTGCCTGCTGGCCGAGGCGTTCGACGGCGACGGCAACATGATCGCCCTGCTGTCCTTCGTGCCGTGGGGCAAGGACGGCATCTCGCTGGACGTGATGCGCCGCGACCGCAGCGCGCCCAACGGCGTGATGGAGTACATGGTCGCGCAGCTGTGCGCGCACGCCGGGCAGATCGGTGTGCGCCGCATCTCGCTGAACTTCGCGGTCTTCCGGTCGGCCTTCGAGGAGGGCGCGCGCATCGGCGCGGGGCCGATCCTGAAGGTGTGGCGCAAGCTGCTGCTGTTCTTCTCCAAGTGGTGGCAGCTCGAAGCGCTGTACCGCTCCAACGCGAAGTACGCGCCCGAGTGGTACCCGCGCTTCCTGTGTTACGCCGACACCGGCGCCCTGGCCCGTATCGGCCTGGCCTCCGGCATCGCCGAGGGCTTCGTGGCCGTACCGAGCCTGGGCAAGCTGTGGGGCAAGGGCCACAAGAAGCGGGCGCTCACCCCGGCCAGCACCGCCAACCTGCCGTCGCTGGACGAGCTGGGCCTGGTGGAGCAGCCGGCGGCGAGCGAGGAGGAGCTGCGCGAGCGGGAGCTGGCGGCGCTGCCGGAGCAGGTCCGCGTGCGGCACCGCAAGCTGGAGCGGCTGCGCGAGGAGGGCACCGACCCG
Source organism: Streptomyces sp. NPDC017056 (assembly GCF_044332485.1). Taxonomy (NCBI): domain Bacteria; kingdom Bacillati; phylum Actinomycetota; class Actinomycetes; order Kitasatosporales; family Streptomycetaceae; genus Streptomyces; species Streptomyces sp. NPDC017056. The sequence continues at coordinate 304,407 of NZ_JBIRPD010000005.1, forward strand.
TACCCGGTCGGCGTGCAGCGCTCGCACACGCTCGGCGAGGTCCGCGACGAGCACCCGGACCTGGAGGCCGGTACGCACACCGGCAAGGTCGTACGGATCGCCGGCCGGGTGCTGCTCACCCGCGACCACGGCGGTGTGCTGTTCGCCGTGCTGCGCGACTGGTCCGGCGACCTCCAGGTCGCGCTGACCCGCGAGAACACCGGCGCCGACGAGCTGGAGCGCTTCGGCGCCGACATCGACCTCGGCGACCACATCGAGGCGGAGGGCGAGGTCGGCGCGAGCGACCGCGGCGAGCTGACGGTCTTCGTCACGCACTGGCGGCTGACGGCCAAGTGCCTGCGCCCGCTGCCCGACAAGCGGCGCGGTCTGACCGACCCGGAGGCCAAGGTCCGCCAGCGCTATGTGGACCTGGTCGTCTCGCCGGACTCGCGGGACAACCTGCGGGCCCGCAGCACCGCGGTGCAGGCGCTGCGCCAGGGTCTGATCGAGCGCGGCTACCTGGAGGTCGAGACGCCGATGCTCCAGCAGATCCACGGCGGCGCCAACGCGCGTCCGTTCCAGACGCACATCAACGCCTACGACCTGGACCTGTACCTGCGTATCGCGCCGGAGCTGTACCTCAAGCGGCTGTGCGTGGGCGGTATGGAGAAGGTCTTCGAGATGGGACGCACGTTCCGCAACGAGGGCATCTCCTACAAGCACAACCCCGAGTTCACGATGCTGGAGGCGTACCAGGCGTTCGCCGACTACGACGTGATGCTCGACCTGACCCGGGAGCTGATCCAGGGCGCCGCCGTCGCCGCGTTCGGCAGCGCCACCGCCCGCAAGGCGGACGCGAGCGGGCGGCTCGTGGAGCACGACATCTCGGGTGTCTGGCCGGTCAAGACGGTCTACGGCGCGATCTCCGAGGCCCTGGGCGAGGAGGTCGACGCGGACACGGACCCGGACGTGCTGCGCCGCCTGTGCAACGCCTCGCAGGTGCCGGTGAAGGCGGAGATGGGCCGCGGGGACATCGTCCTGGAGATGTACGAGCGGCTGGTCGAGGAGAAGACCACGCTGCCCACCTTCTACAAGGACTTCCCCACCGACGTCTCGCCGCTGACCCGCCAGCACCGCAAGGACCCGCGGGTCGCCGAGCGCTGGGACCTGGTGGCGTTCGGCACCGAGCTGGGCACCGCCTACTCGGAGCTGACCGACCCGGTCGAGCAGCGGCGCCGGCTGACCGCCCAGTCGCTGCTGGCGGCGGGCGGCGACCCGGAGGCCATGGAGCTGGACGAGGACTTCCTCCAGGCCCTCGAATACGCGATGCCGCCGACCGGTGGTCTGGGCATCGGCGTGGACCGGCTGGTCATGTTCCTCACCGGTCTGTCGATCCGTGAGACGCTGCCGTTCCCGCTGGTGCGGCGCCGGTAGGCACCCGAAGACCGAGGGCCGCTCCCAGCCGGGGGCGGCCCTTCGTCGTGCCGGGGGCGGGCGGGTCAGCCGCCGAGCACCGCGGGGTTGGCGCAGTGTGCGAGGGGTTCGCCGCGCAGGAAGCGGGCGGCTTCGGCGGCGACGATACGGGCGGCCTTGTGCGCGACCTGGCGGCTGCCGCCCGCGATGTGCGGGGTCAGGACGACGCCGGGCGCGGTCAGCAGGCGGGAGGCGGCCGGGACGGGCTCCTCGGGGAAGACGTCGAAGCCGGCGCCCCTGAGGTGGCCCGATTCCAGCGCGTCGCAGACCGCCTCGTAGTCCAGGAGCGCGCCGCGCGCGCAGTTGACCAGCACGGAGCCGCGCGGCATGGCGGCGATCTGCGCGCGGCCGATCATGCCGCGGGTCTCCTCGGTGAGGCGGGCGTGCAGGGAGACGATGCGCGAGCGGTTCAGCAGCTCGTCCAGGCCGACCTGCTCGGCGATGCCGGCCGGCGCCTCGGGGGCCGCGTACGGGTCGTGGACGAGGACGTGCGCGCCCATGGCGGCCAGCACCTTGGCGACGCGGCTGCCGATCGCCCCGTACCCGATCAGGCCGACCGTGGTGCCCTCGATCTCGATGCCGCACTTGTCGTAGTCGTAGTAGTCGCCGCGCCAGACGCCCTGGCGCAGGTCGGTGTGGGTGTCGCCGACGCCGCGGGCGGCTGCCAGGAGCAGGGTAAGGGTGTGCTCGGCGGTGGCGGTGGCGTTGCGGCCGGGGGCGTAGCAGACGGCGACGCCGTGCCGGGTGGCGGCTTCCAGGTTGGCGTTGACCGGGCCGCCGCGGCCGACGCAGAACAGTTGCAGATCGGGGCAGTGGGCGAGGATGCGCTCGGTGAGCGCGGCGTGTTCGGTGACGCAGACGCGGACGCCCTGGAGCGCCTCGATGAGCTGGTCCTCCGTACCGGATGCCTCGTCGACCTCGGCGACCTTGCCGAGCGGGGTGTGCGGCCAGGGCAGTTGCAGCTCCCGGATCTGCCCGGCGGCCACCGCGCCGCCGGTGGCCTCGGTGACCGCCTCGGCGAGCAGGCTGGGGAGGATGAAGTGGTTGCCGGCGGCGAGGACGGTGGGGCTGCTCATGGGGGTGTTTCTCCTGGGGTGGGTGCGGGGGCGGTGCGGGTCAGTGCAGTGGTGCGGTGACCGGCGCGGGGACGGCGGGAACGTTCAGGCGCAGCAGTGCCGCCTGGCCGTCGCGGACGCGCAGTTCGGTCAGCGCGCCGTTGAGGAGCTGCGGGAAGACGCGGCGGTAGTCGGCGAGCGGGATGCCCAGCAGGTGGCAGAGCAGGACCCGGACGAGGGTGGAGTGGGCGACGATCAGGACGCGGCCGTCCGGGTGGGCGCGTTCGATGTCGGCGAGGCAGTCGGCGGCGCGCGCCGCGGCGGCGCGCGGGTCTTCGCCGCCGGGCAGGTGGTGCCCTACCGGGTCGGCGAGGAACCGCGCCAGCTCCTCCGGGAAGCGCCGGTGCATCTCGGCTCTGGTCAGGCCCTCGCCGCGGCCGAAGTCCACCTCGTAGAGGCGGGCGTCGACGTGCGGCGCGAGGCCGCAGGCTGCGGCGGCGGGCGCGGCGGTGCGGCGGGCGCGGGACAGCGGGGAGCACCAGACGGCGTCCAGGCGGGCGGTGGCGGCCCAGTCGGCGAGGGCCGCCGCCTGCTCCTCACCGCGTCCGGTCAGCGCGACGTCGGTGAGCCCGGCGTAGCGGTTCTCGGCGTGCCACTCGGTCTCGCCGTGGCGTACGAGGATGAAGTCGGTCACTGTACGGCCCTCCTGCGGGCGTGGTCGGCCACGGTCCGGCCGAGCAGGCCACGGTGGGTGAGTTCGTCGAGGAAGCGGAGGTAGGCGGGGAGCAGCCGGGCGGTACGGGCCGGGTCGGGGGTGACCGGCGCGCCGGTGCGGACCATCGCGGCGGCGGCCTCCCGGAGGGTGGCGCCGCCGGAGGTGGCGGCGAGCACGGCCATGCCGAGGGCTGCTTCGGCCTGTTCGGGCAGGCGGACGGGGCATCCGAGCAGGTCGGCGCGGAGTTGGTTCCAGTACGGGTTGCGGGCGCCGCCGCCGGTGAAGGTGAGGGGCCCGTCGACGGGGGCGCCGAGGTGGTCGAGGTAGTCGAAGCAGAGGCGTTCGACGCAGGCGACGCCGAGCAGGTAGGCGTGGAACTGCCGGGCGCGGGTGGACACGTCGCCGAGGGTGAAGGGTTCGGCGTCCGGCGCGCGGAAGGGGAAGCGTTCGCCGCCCGCCGAGACCAGCGGGTAGGTGACCGCGTCCCAGTCGCGGCCTTCGCGTGCGGCCTGTGCGGTGAGCGCGTCGAGGTCGTCGCCGTCCTCCGGGGTGAAGTGCCGCGCGATGACGCCGGCGCCGGAGCTGGAGGCGCCGCCGGGCAGCCAGGTGCCGTCCGGCCCGCGGTGGCAGTAGACGACGCCGTCCGGGTCGCGGATCAGGTGCGGGCTGGCGCCCTTGAAGACGAGGGTGGTGCCCAGCACCGAGTTCCAGGCGCCGGGTTCCAGGGCGCCGGCGCCGATCTGGGCGGCGCAGCCGTCCGTCATCCCGGCGACGACGGTGGCGCCCTCCGGGATGCCGGTGGCCCCGGCCGCCGCGGCGCACACCGTGCCGAGGACGGTGCCGGGCCGGACCACCTGCGGCAGGATGCGCGCGGGCACGCCGAGCGCGGACAGTTCCGCGGCCGGCCAGCGCTCGTCGACGAGGTGGTATCCGGTCTTGAGGGCGTGGCTGGCGTCGGACGGCACCTGGCGGCCGGTCAGGCGCCAGGTGGCGAAGTCGGCCTGGTGCAGCAGCCGGGCGCGCCCGGCGGGCCCGGGGTCCTGCTCCAGCAGCCACAGCAGCTTGGGGAGCGCCCAGGAGGGCTGCATGCTGCGGTAGCCGAGTTCCTGCCACACCGCTCCCCCAGCCTTGTTGACGGCCGCGGCCTGGTCGGCGGCGCGCCCGTCGTCGTACATGAGGCCGGGGGTGAGCGGGGTGCCGTCGGCGTCGGCCAGGAGGATCGTGCCGGAGGTCGCGTCGAGGGCGAGGCCCCGTATCCGGGCCGGGTCGATACCGTCCAGGGCCGTGCGGCAGGCGGCGGACAGCGCGCTCCACCACTGTTCGGGCCGCTGCTCGTGGCGCCTGCCGTCGCGGTGGCTCGTCAGCGGCCGGGAGGCGGCGGCGAGCAGCTGCCCGGTCCCGTCGACGGCGACGCAGCGGGCGCTCTGCGTACCGAGGTCGAGGCCGAGCCAGACGGCGTCGGCGGTCAGGGCGTCAGACACGGTGGGGGGCTCCTTGGGCGAGGGGTTCGGGTGGTGCGGAGAGGTGCCGGGCCAGGGCCGGTGGCCGGTCGGGGGCTTCGGCGGTGCCGTCCGCTCCCCTCGCGGTCCCGGGCCGCCAGCCCGCCTCTCGGGCGAGGGCGCGCCAGTGCAGGAAGTCCTCGTACAGTTCCCCGTACCAGGCCGAACGCTCCGGGTCCGGTTCCCAACTGGTGCGCATCCGTACGTACTTGGAAGCGGCGCTGTGCATGCTGGACTCGGCGCCGGACAGCACCAGGCCGGTGAGGAAGGCGCCCTTGGCGCCCAGCTCGGTGTCGCCGGAGCGGGCGGTCGGCACGCCGGTCGCGTCCGCGATGAGCGCGCACCACGCGTCGCTGTTGGCGCCGCCGCCGCACAGGCGCAGTTCGGTGACGTGGGTGCGGGAGGCGGCCAGCGAGTCGCGCAGCACGAGGGAGAGGCCGTCGAAGACCGCGCGGGCCATGTCGGCGCGGGTGTGTTCCAGGGACAGGCCCCAGAATCCGCCGCGGGCGTGCGCGTCGAGGAACGGCGCCCGCTCGCCCGCCGGGGAGAGGTACGGCAGGAACATCAGGCCGTGCGCTCCCGGCTCGGACTCGAAGGCCAGCCGGGCCAGTTCCGGCGGCCCGGACAGGTGCAGCATGCGCGCCGCCCAGCCGAGCACCTCGGCGCCGTTGAGGGTCGGGAAGGCGCGCAGGACGCGTTCCCTGCCGCGGTAGGCGATGTTGATGCCGGACGGTTCGCCGGTGGTGTCCACGGTCTTGCGGACGATCTCGGTGCACAGGGTGGTGCCGAGGATGCTGCACGCCTGGCCCGGGTTGACGACGCCGACGCCGCGCGCGGTGGCGGCGATGTCGTACGGGGCCATGACGACGGGGAGTCCGGCGGGCAGTCCGAGCTGCCCGGCGGCCTCGTGGGTGATCTCGGCGATCCGCTCGTGCTCGCCCAGCACCTTGGGCAGCAGCCGCTCGTACCCGGTGAGGCCGAAGAGGTCGACGACGTGCGGGTCGTACGCGCCGGTGGCGTGGTCGAGGAAGGGCGCCGAGGCGTCCGACTCGTCGATGGCCGTGACGCCGGTCAGGCGCAGGAACAGCCAGCCGGCTGCGGTGAGCGAGGCGTGTGAGCGGGCGAGCCGGTCCGGGTCGTTGGCGGCCAGCCAGGCGAAGATCGCGTTGGGCATGCCGGCGCAGGTCAGCGAGCCGTTGCGGCGGAAGGCGGCTTCCAGGACGCCGTCGCGCTGCCAGCGGCCGACCACGTCGCCCGCGCGGCCGTCGGACCACAGGACCGCGGGGCCTGTGGGGCGGCCCCGGTCGTCCACCAGCCAGGCGCCGTCACCCTGGGCGGTGAAGGACACCAGCCAGACCGGGTCGGCGGGGCCCGGACCGGCCGCGAGTTGGGACAGGGCGTTGCGTACGGTGAAGACGACGGCGTTCCAGACGGCGTCCATGTCCTGCTCGGCCCAGCCGGGACGGGGGCGGAGCACTTCGGTGGCGAGCCGGGAGACGGCGGTCTCCCGGCCCCGGTCGTCGAAGACGACCGACTTGATCATCGTGGTGCCGACGTCGATGGTCAGTACGGACATCAGGTGCGTCCTCTCACGCCGGTGCCGCGGCGGACGGCGCCGGCGCGGCCGCCGCGGCACCGCGGTCCGTACCCGGCTCGTCCGGCAGCTTCAGGAAGACGGTGAGCGCGGTGCCGGCCGCGTACATCCCCGCGAAGATCCAGACCACCCCTTCGACGCCGAGCGGCCCCGCGAAGGCCGCGACCACGGCCGGTCCGACGAAGGTGCTGGCCCCGGCGCCCAGGTTGAGCGCCGCCAGTGCCCGGCCCTTGTGCCGCGGCTCCAGCGAGGGCATCAGCGCCGATATCGGGACGTACCCCGCCAGCGTAGCGCCGTAGAAGGCGGCGACCACCAGGGCGAGGGGGAAGTTGGCGCCCGCCGCCTGCGGCACGTAGAACAGCAGCAGGGTGCTGGCGGTGCAGCCCGCGCCGCCGAACCAGGCGATGGTGCGGCGCCAGCCGAACCGGTCGCCGATCATCCCGCAGAGCAGGTTGGCGACGATGTTGGTCGCGAACATCGCGCTGAGCAGGTGCAGCCACTGGGTGAGGGTGAAGCCGACGGTCCGGGTGAAGTGCACCGGCAGGATGACGAAGAAGCCGAACTGCGAGGCCGTGTTGACGGTGCGGACGACGGCTCCGGCACCGACCCGGGGGTTGCGCCACAGGATCGTGACGCTGCCCGCCAGGGTGGCCAGCGGGCCGTCGCCCCCGGTGCGCGGGCGCCTGCCGCCGCGGTCGTCGCGGACCAGCAGCAGCGCGATCAGGCCGCCCGCGGCGACCAGGGCCAGGGCGGCCCAGAGCGTGGCGTACGCGCCGATGTGCGGGATGAGGCCGCCGGCGGTCAGCGAGCCGAGGGTGGGCAGGCCGCCGGTGAAGGCGAACCAGAACCAGCCCATGGCGGCGCCGAGCCGGGCCTGCGGCGCGACCCCGGCGATCCAGACGAGGAATCCGTACGCGAACAGCGGGTAGCCGAGGCCGCGCAGGCCGTAGGCCAGCATCATCAGGGGGTAGTTCGCCAGGGGCACGGCCGCCGTGAGGAAGAGGACCTGGAAGGCGCACCAGATGGCGAGGCCGGCCCACATGACGCGGCGCGGGCCCCACAGCTCGGACAGTACGCCGGAGAGCCAGGCGGCGAGGCCGGCCGCGACGCCGTAGACGGTGAACAGCAGCGCCACCCGCGACGCGGAGATGCCCTGGTCGATGAGGTACGGCGAGAGATAGCCGGACTCGACGCCGTCCCCGATCATGAACAGGAGCAGGCCCAGGTAGCCCCAGGCGAGGGTCGGCGGTATGCCCAGGCGTGTGATCAGCGAACGCGGAGGAGGTTTCGTCATCGAATCTCCCCTTTCTACGGCGGCAGGGGGGCTGCGGAGCGGACGGAGCCGATGCAACAGTCCGGCCGAAACAGGCGTCAATGGTGGCCGGAAATCTTCGCATCGGGCCGGTGGCCTGCCGTGTTGTGTCGTACCGGCACCGCCGGTGAGGGCTGCGCCGCCCGCGCACGCCACGTTAAATCCGTGCGAACATAACGCGGCGAATTCACACGGCGTATGTCGTGCCCCGGCCGCCCGGCGGCACCGGCGCGGCGCGGAAGGCAGGCACCATGGACCGGCTCGAAGCCCAGGAGGAGCGGCGCCGCCGCCTGCGTGACGCGGTCGTCGCCCGGGGCTTCGTGCGCACCGCGGACCTCGCCGAGGAGTACGGCATCAGCCTGATGACCGCCCACCGCGACCTGGACGCCCTCCAGGCGCAGGGCTGGCTGCGCAAGGTGCGCGGCGGCGCCACCGGGCTGCCGTCGGCGCAGTTCCACGGGAGCGTGGCGGACCGGATGGCGGTCATGGCGCCGGCCAAGCAGGCCCTGGCGCGGGCCGCGGCGACGCTGCTGGTGCCCGGCCAGACCGTCCTGCTCGACGACAGCACCACCTGTCTGCTGCTGGCGCACCGGTTCGCCGAGCACGCGCCGCTGACCGTCATCACCAACTCGCTGCCGGCCGTCACCACCCTCGCCAAGGAGCCCGGCATCTCGCTCATCACGCTGGGCGGCGCCTACTTCCCCGCGTACGACGCGTTCATGGGCCTGCACACGGCGGACGCGGTACGCGCCTTCCGCGCCGATGTGCTGTTCATGTCCACCACCGCCGTCACCAACGGCCGCTGCTACCACACCTCGCCGGAGACGGTGCAGGTCAAGCGGGCGATGATGGAGAGCGCCGGGCGGCGGGTGCTGGTCGCCGACCACACCAAGTTCACCAAGGGCGGGCTGTACGCGCTGGCGCCGCTGACCGACTTCGACCTGCTGATCGTGGACGACGGGCTGCCGGCGGCGGAGGTACGGGCCGTACGGGCGCGGGGCACCGAGGTGATGGTGGTGCCCCGGCCCTGAGGGCCCGGTACGGGCCCGGGGTCAGCAGGCGCGGTCGAGCACGTCGGCGGCGGCGCGCACCGACACCGCCCACGGCCGGTCCCGCGACACGGTCGGTCCGAGGGCGTCCAGGACGCGGGCGCACGCGTCGGCGGTGGGGCGCCGCGCGCCGACGTGGACGGCCTGGCGCAGGGCGACGGCGAGGGAGCCGTGCAGCAGGCGCAGCGTCCGGGCCTGCCGGAGCGCGGTGAACGCGGCCTGGGTGCCGAAGGGGACGATGTCCTGGTTGTGGAAGTTGGTGGGGATGCTCTGCATGGCCGACGGGGTGGTGTCGCGGCGCATGGCGACCACGAGGGAGGTCGCGGCGAGCTGGACGCCCTGGACGCCGTGGTCGCGGCCGGGGTCCTCGGCCAGCACGGGGTTGAGGCCGCCGTTGCGCCGGGGGTCGATCAGCAGGTCCAGCTGGCGTTCGGCGAGGTTGGCGACCTGGGCGGCGGTGTTGGTCATCAGGTCGGCGGCGAAGGCGACCTGCTGGCCGAAGAAGTTGCCGCCGTGCGCGACGACGTCCCGCTCGGGGAAGAAGAGCGGGTTGTCGCTGATGCCGTTGAGGTCGTCGGTGACGACCTGGCGGGCGTGGCGCAGGCTGGTCGCGGCCGCGCCGAGGATGTGCGGCGCGCAGCGCAGGGTGTACGGCTCCTGGAGGGCGCGGGTGCCGCTGGGCTCGTGGCCCGCCAGCCGTGCGCGCAGGTCGGCCGCGCGTTCCGCGGTGTCGTCGTGGCCCAGCGCCTCGAAGATCTCGGGGGCGGTGAAGTCCGGGCGGCAGCCGAGGACCCCGGCGAGCAGGGCGGTCAGCGCGGTGCCGACCCGGACCGAGCGGTGCAGCTGGGCGAGCGCCAGGCCGGCCACGGCGGCGGTGACGGACGTGCCGTTGACCAGGCCGAGCGCGTCCCGCCCGGCGAGCCGCACCGGCTGCAGCCCGGCCTCGGCGAGGGCCTTGCCGGCCGGCATGCGGGTGGTGCCGAGGTAGGCGTCGCCGCGGCCCTGGAGGGAGCGGATGGCGTGCGCGAGGGGCGCGAGGTCGCCGCTGGCGCCGACCGAGCCGTACTCGGGGATCACCGGCGCGAAGGTCGTGCCGAGCATCGCCACGAGGGCTTCGACGGCGTCCGGGGCCACGCCGGACCGGCCGCGGGCCAGGCTCCACAGGCGGGTGAGCAGGGCGGCGCGGGCGACCGGCGGGTCGAGGTCCCGGCCCTGGCCGACTTCGAGGTGGCTGAGTACGTTCTCGCACTGGTCGGCGCCCTCGTCCTGGCCCGCGTAGACGACCAGCGGCCCGAAGCCGGTGGTGGTGCCGTAGATCTCGCGGCCTTTCGCGATGCAGGTGTGGAGGTACTCGTGGCAGCGTGCGACGGCTTCCAGGGAGGCGTCGTCGAGGCGTACGACGACGGGCCCGGCGGCTGTTTCGAGGGTTTCGGGGGTCAGCACCGAAGGGAACAGCAACTCGGCCGTGGAGGGCCTCAGGTTCGAGGGCATCGTTTTCCTTGTATGGGGGTCGGTGGGGCCGCGCCGGGGCGCGCGGCCGCGGTCGGTCGGGCCGGTGTGGCGGTCGGTACCGGTGGTCAGGACGTACCGGCGGTGAGCAGGTAGGCCCAGGCCGTGCCGGGTGCCGCCGGGCTGTCGCCCGGGTCGGCGGCGATGACCAGGACCTGGTCGGCGTCGCCGGCGGCGACGAGGCGGGCGGCGGTGGCGCTCGCCGCGGCCGGGAGGCCGCCCACGGCGAGCGTGGAGACGAGCGGGCCGGTCAGGCCCCAGACGGCGCTGAGGTGGCCGAGCGCCGTGGAGGGCACGTTCTGGAACAGCAGTGGCTTGGGCACCTGCCGCCCCTCGGCCACCGCGTCGTCGATGGCGGTCTGGGTGACGGTGTCGCCCCGGGTGGCCGCCAGGACGAGCGCGGTGCGCGGTCCCAGCTCCGGGGGCAGCGGCGGCGCGCCGTACCGGTCGGCCAGGCAGCGCTCGCCGACGGCCACCAGCAGGGGCGCGAAGGCGGAGGTCTCGAAGCGCGGGACCTCCGGCAGGCGTGCCGAGGGGTCGTCCGGGGGCGGCCACTGGGCACGGTTCTGGACGATCAGTTCCATGGCGTCCTCATGGGAGCTTGTGCCGCACTCACGACGTCGTACGGCACGGGGTGGTCGGGTTCACGGCGCCGCCAGGAGGAGGGCCGTACAGACGCCGCCGAAGCCGCTGTTGAGGCTGAGGGCGTAGCCGGAGCGCGGGGAGCGGCCGGTGTCGAGCACGAGGTCGAGGGGGCAGTCCTCGTCGGGAGCGAGGAAGTTGGCGTTGACGGGCAGCTCCTGCTGCTGGAAGGCGAGGGCGCAGACGGCCAGCTCCACCAGGCCCGAGGCTTCCAGGCAGTGGCCGTGCAGGGCTTTGGTGGAGCTGACCGGGACGCGCACGCCGTGTGGGTCGAGGGCGCGCACGATGCCGGCGGCCTCTCCCGCGTCGAAGGCGGGGGTGGCGGTCGCGTGGGCGTTGACGTAGCCGATCCGGCCGGGCTCGACGCCGGCCCGCCGCAGCGCTGTGGCGATCGCCTCGGCGGGCCCCCGACCCTCGGGGTGGGGGCGGCAGACGTGATGGGCCTCGGCGGCGTTGCCCCACCCCAGGACGTCGGCCCACGGCCGCGCGGTGCCGGTGCGTTCGAGGACCACGGCGGCGGCTCCGTCGCCCAGCACCGGGCCGTCGCGGCCGGCGCTGAACGGCCGGCAGACGCCGTCCGGGGCGAGGATGCCGGCGCTGTCGAAGGCGGCGAACATGCTCGCGTCGACGAAGCTGCCGCCGGCGACGACGGCCCGCGGCTCGGCGCCGGTCCCGATGAGGTGGGCCGCTTCGGTGAGGGCGGTGTTCGAGGCCGCGCAGGCGGCGGTGTGCACGGTGAGCGCCTCGCGCAGGCCGCAGGAGCCCGCCAGTTCGGCGGCCAGCGCGGCCGTGTCAGGGCCCGCGTGGAGGGCGAGGACGAGCGGGGTGGCGGCCCGGTCGTCGGCCGACAGGCCGGCCTGGTCGCAGGACTCGCTGACGAGGTGGGCCAGTTCCGCGTACAGGTCGGGGGTGCCGGGGAGCGTCGCGGCGTGGTGGGCGCGGTAGCGGGAGGTGTCGAAGCGGGCGACGGGGGTGGTGGCCGGGGTCGTGGAGGCCAGGCCCTTCCACAGCGCCTCGGGGCCGCGGCCGTACGCGGTGAGGACCGAGAGGCCGGTGACGCGGGCCATCAGGACACCACCGCGTGCCGGGGCTGGAAAGTGACGGGCAGCTCGGTCAGTCCCGCGGTGACGTGCAGATGGGTGATGCCGCCGGTCGAGCCGCGCTGCCAGGGCAGCGTGTCGAGCGGCTGGGCCGCCGCGAGGCCCGGCAGCCGGCGCAGGACCGCGTCCAGGGCGGTGCGGCACAGCTGCACGGCGAATTGGGTGCCGAGGCAGAAGTGGGGGCCGTGGGCGAAGACGAGGTCCTGGCCGGCTTTCCGGGTCAGGTCGAGCCGGTTGGGGTCGGCGAAGCGGTTCGGGTCGCGGTTGGCCAGGGCGATGTGCACGATCGCCGCGTCGCCCGGTTCGAGCCGCGCGCCGTACACCTCGGTCGGGCGGGTGGCGAAGCGCGGCATGGTGGCCGCCAGCGGCGAGGTGTAGCGCAGCAGTTCGTCGAGGCCGTCGGCGACGCGGTCGGGGTCGGCGAGCAGCTCGGGGCGCTGCCAGAGCGCGTACAGGCCCGAGGTGACGAAGTCGCTGACGGGCTCGTAGGCGGAGACGAGCAGCAGGAAGAGGGTGGAGGTCAGCTGCCCCTCGTCGAGGCCGGCGGCGTCGGCGTGCGCGACCATCTCGCTGACGGCGTCGGGCCCCGGACTGCGCCGCCGGTGGGCCACGAGGTCGCGCATCAGCTCGCTCATGGCTTCCCGGTCGGCCGCGTACTGCCGGCGGGCCGGTGAGCCGGGGGGATCGAACAGCGGTGACGGGACCCAGCGCCGCAGCTCCATGGCGCGACGGGCGAAGTCGGGCGGATATCCGAGGAGTCCGGTGATCGCTCGGACGGCGAAGGGGTGGGCGAAGTCGCGTACGAGGTCGGCCCGGCCCTGTCCGGCGATCTCGTCGAGCAGCGCCCCGGCATGCGACCGCGCTTGGGCGGTGGCCGCCCGTACCCGCTCCGGCGTGAAGGCCACCGCGCCCAGTTCGCGCAGCCGCCGGTGCGGTTCGCCGTCGATGTTGAGCATGCTGCGGACGATGCTCTGGGTGACCTGCGGGCCGGTGAAGGCGAGGTAGCGCTGCCAGCGCTCGCCGCCCCGCACGGCCGGCTTGGCGAAGGCGGTGTCGGTCAGGATGCGGCGCGCGGCGTCGTATCCGGTGGCGACCCAGGCCGGGGAGCCGTCGGGGAGATCCGTGCGCCACATCGGCGGCTCGCCGCGGGTGTCGATCCGCTCGGCCGCGGGGCTGAGCCGCACACGCGCGTCCATCAGCAGCTTCGTATTCGGACCAGCGGTCACCGCAGCCTCCCCACTCACTTCACTGAACACGTATCGTCACTTATAAATTACCATCCGTAATATTTCATCACTACGCTGCTCGCCCGCACGGGTGACGCGTGGGTCTCACCCCCAAGGCGACAGGACACACTCATGCACCAGGAGGGCATCGGCTCCTGGCCCGCACGGCGGGCCCGCCGCACGCCGCACCGAACGGCCCTGATCCACGACGGGGCACCGGTCAGCTACGCGGCCCTGCACGCGCACACCACCCACGTCGCCCGCACGCTGCTGCTGCACGGCGTGCGCAAGGGCGACCGGGTGGCCCACCTGGGCCCCAACCGGCCCGCCTTCGTCGCGTCCCTGTTCGCGGCCGGCCTGCTGGGCGCGGTGTTCGTCCCGCTCAACACCCGGCTCACACCGGCGGAACTCACCTACCAACTGGCGGACTGCGGCGCCCGGGTGCTGCTGAGACCGGGTTCCGGCCACGGCGGCGAGGACTGGGGCGGCCTGCCGACGATCGACGTGGACGACGCGATCGACGTGGGGGGCGCGTACGAAACACCGCCCGCCGGCCTCCCCGACGTGCCGACGGCCCCGGACGACCCCTGCCTGATCCTCTACACCTCGGGCACGACCGGACGCCCCAAGGGAGCCGTGCTCACCCATGCCAACCTCACGTGGAACGCCGTCAACGTCCTGATCGACGAGGACCTGACGTCCCATGAGGTCGCGCTGATCGCCGCGCCGCTCTACCACGCCGCGGCACTGGGCATGCAGGCCCTGCCGGTGCTGCTGAAAGGCGGCACCTGCGTGCTCATGGAGGGCTTCGACGCGGGCGCGGCCCTCGAAGCCGTGGAACGGCACCGCGTCACGTCCGTGTTCGGCGTCCCCACGATGTTCCGGCGGATCGCCGCCCACCCGCGCTGGCACGAGGCCGACCTGTCCTGCCTGCGCACCCTCGTGTGCGGCGGGGCCCCGGTGCCGGAAACGCTGGTCGGCACGTACGCGCGCCGGGGGCTCGTGCTGCGCCGGGGGTACGGCCTGACCGAGGCGGCGCCGGGTGTCCTGCTGACGCACGACGGGCCCGCCGGCGTACCCCACCTCTTCACCGACGTCCGCGTGGTACGCCACGGTGCCGCCGCCGACGCCGCCACCGAGGAGACCGGCGAACTCCTCGTGCGCGGCCCGAACGTCATGGCCGGCTACTGGAACCGGCCGCGGGAGAGCGAAGCCGCGTTCGCGGACGGCTGGCTGCGCACGGGCGACGTGGCCCGGCTGGCCGCCGACGGCGGGGTGACCGTCGTCGACCGCGTCAAAGAGGTGATCATCTCGGGCGGCGAGAACGTCTACCCGTCCGAGGTCGAACACGCGCTGCTGGCCCACCCGGACGTCGCCGAGTGCGCCGTCATTCCGGTGCCGGACGCCGAGTGGGGCGAGGTCGGCCGCGCGGTCCTGGTGGCGGCGCCGGGCGCGGCCCTCGACGCGGACGAGGTCCTCGCCTCTCTGGCCGGCCGGCTGGCCGCGTACAAGATCCCCCGCTCCGCCGTCATCGCGACGGCGCTCCCCCACTCCGCCACGGGCAAGGCCGCACGGCAGCACATCAAGGACCGGTACGGCCCGGCCTGAGCCGCCGCGTATCCGGCTCGGCTCAGGAACCGAGCTTGCCCAGCACGGCACGCGCCGTGGAGCGCGCGGCGTGCGCCGTGTCGAAGGCGCGGGTACGTACGTGGAAGCCCGCATTCCGCCGGAAGCCGAGGGAGCGGCGTCCGGGGCCGCGCCGCAGCAGGTCCTGATAGAGGTCCTGGTGCCGCTCGGCGATGAGCGAGGGGTCGAAGCGGGCCGAGTTCCGCAGCGCCGCCTCGCCCATGCGCCGGCGCAGGCGGTCGTCGCCCACGAGCCGGAGCAGCGCGGCGGCCAGGTCGCCGGCGCGGCCGGGCGGCACCAGGAAGCCGTCGGTACCGTCCTCGACGATCTCGCGCGGTCCGACGGGGCAGTCCGTGGAGACCACCGGCAGACCGCAGCGCATCGCCTCGACGATGGTCATGCCGAACGACTCGCGGTCGGAGGCCGAGGCGGCGACCGACCCTTTCACCCATTCCGGTTCGAGCGGGTCGGCCTTGCCCATGAGATGCGCGTGGTCCGCCAGCCCGAGTTCACCGATCAGGCCGGTGAGGGAATCCCGCTCATTGCCCGTGGTGTCGCCTTCGCCGAAAATCCGGAGCTGCCAGTCCGGGTGCTTGCGTACCACTTCGGCGAACGCCTTGACCAGAATGTCGTACCGTTTGAGCGGGATCAGCCGCCCCGCCGCGACGATGACCTTTCCGCTGCCGTCGGCAGGCTCGACGGAAACCCGGGGAACGCTGTTCGGTATCGCTTCCACCCGCACCCCCGGGAAACGGAGCCGCCGGTACGTCCGGGCGTCGGACTCGGACACCGTGGTGATGGCGTCCAGCAGCCGGTAGCGATGGCGTATCTCGTGCCGCAGCCGGAAACCGTGGCCCGAGAACGTCAGGTGCTCCTGCCCCACGCGGATGCCGGCGGCGCGTGTCTGGCGGGCGACGTGCGCGTTGAGACCGGGCCTCGTCCCGACGACCACGTCGGCCTCCAGCCGCTCCAGAAAGCGGCCGATGCGGGCATCAGTGAGACGGCTGTACTGCCGGTGCCGCCCGTCGGCGCGCGGGAAGATCCTGGCGGGCTCCGCGTGACGGGGGTCGTCGCCCTCGAAACCGGCGGACGCGGCACGCAGGTCCACCAGGTGGGTCAGCCGCACCTTCGCCGGCACGTGAATGACCGGAACGTCGCGGTGCCGGAAAACCGAGACGATCTCCACGTCGTGCTGCTCGGACAATACCGAAGCGAGATTGTACGTGGCCCGAATCGTGCCGCCGATGCCGTAGGCATTGTGAATGAGAAAGACAATGTGCACGGGCCGTCCAACCTCTGAAAGCGCATCCTGAGTTCGGGCTGTCCCACCTCCCGCGACGGCACGGCGCCGGACGGGCTGGACGGCCGCATTCTGCGCACACCGACCCGAAGAAAACCTGAAAGCCCGGCGCCGGCGCCCGGCCCTGACCTGAGCCTGAATTTTTCTTAAGGAAGCAGAACGAAAGGTGTGCCACGCTTAATGGCGTGCACCGCATCCTGCTCGTCGAGGACGATCCCCAGGTCGGCCCCGCCATCCGCCGCGGCCTGACCGCCGAGGGCTACACCGTGGACGTCGCCACCGACGGCGTCACCGGCCTGGCGCTCGCGCTGGCCGGGGACCACGACGTCGTCGTCCTGGACGTGATGCTGCCCGGCCTCCACGGCTACGGGGTGTGCGGCCGGCTGCGGGCCGCCGGCGTCACCACGCCGGTGCTGATGCTGACCGCGAAGGACGGCGAGCACGACGAGGCCGAGGGGCTGGACACCGGGGCCGACGACTACCTCACCAAGCCGTTCTCCTACGTCGTCCTCCTCTCCCGGCTGCGGGCCCTCCTGCGACGCGGCGGCCGCGCCGGCGCCTCGCCCGTGCTGCGCCACGGGGACCTGTGGGTCGACCTGGCCACCCGCCGGGCCGGGCGCGGCGCCACGGCCGTCCATCTCACCGGCAAGCAGTTCGGCGTGCTCGCCGCGCTGATCCGCGCCGAGGGGCGGGTGCTGTCCAAGGGCGAGATCCTCGACGAGGTGTGGGACCCGGCCTTCCGCGGCGACGCCTCGATCGTCGAGGTGTACGTCTCCGCGCTCCGCCGCAAGATCGACGCCCCGCACGGGACCCGCTCGATCGAGACCGTACGCGGCTACGGCTACCGCCTCGCCCCCACCGGGAGCACCGGTGGCTGAGCGGGCCGGGCTGCTGCGGTGGATACCGACCGAGGCCCGGGCCGCGCTCCTCGCGGGGCTCGCCGCCTGTGTCGTCTTCACGGCGGGAGCGTGGTGGCTGCGCGGCCACGTCCACGACGAGACCCTCAGGCAGACCGCCCACCTCGCCGCGGTCCAGGCCCGGACCACCGCGGCGACCGAGGCGACCACGGAGCAGAGCCACGTCTTCGAGCGGGGCTTCTGGCCCAAGGCCGAGATCGACGACAGCGGCCGTCTCCACCCCGCCCCCGGCATCGCCGTCACCCTGGACGGCCTCGCCGGGCTTCTGCCGCCCGCCCCGCCCGGCGCGGGCAGCGACTGGGCCCGCACCGTCACCCTCAGCGCCGAGCGGACCCGCGGCCTCGCGAAGAGGTGGCACGCGCAGTTGGAGGCCGCCCTCCCCCAGGGAGACGATCCCGACGCCGTGGCGGTCCGGACGCAGGCCCGCCTACGCGTCGAACGCCTGCTCCACCGGGACCTCACCGCCGTCGGTGCCCGCTACACCCTGCCCGACCGCCGCTGCACCGACCCCGCCGACGCGCCCGGCAGGTGCCGGCGCACCGTCTACCACCTGGTTCCGCCCGACGACGCCAACGCCGCCGTCGCCACCCTCGAAGTGCCCCTCAAGGCCGGCGTCCCCGCCGCCACCCTGATCGTGGCGGCCACCGCGTGGATCACCACCCGGCGGTCCCTGAAACCCGTCGAGGCCATCCGCGCGCAGGTGGCGGACATCACCGACACCACCGACCTGCACCGGCGGGTTCCGGTACCCGTTGCCCGCGACCGGATCCGCGCTTTGGCCGAGACGACGAACACCACCTTGAACCACCTCGAAGAAGCCGCCGAACAACAGCGGCGTTTCGTCGCCGACGCCTCCCACGAACTCCGCTCGCCCCTCACGGCCCTGCACACCCAGCTCGAAGTCGCCCTCGCCCACCCCGAGCACCTCACCGACGCCGTCCACGACGCCCTCAGGGCCACCGACCGGCTCCGCCGTGTCACCGACGACCTCCTCTACCTCGCCCGCCCCGGCACCTCCGAGCTCCGGGACGTCGTCGACCTGGTCGAGATCGCTCACGAACTCGCCCACGAGTACGACCACCTCGGCCACCCCGTGGTCCTCGGGCCCTTCCCCGAGGAAGCGCCCGCGAACGGTGACGCCCTCCAGCTCCACCGGCTGCTGCGCAACCTCCTCGACAACGCCCACCGGCACGCCGCCGCCCGTGTCACGCTCACCATCACCCCGCGCGGGCAGGGGTGGGACGTCTCCGTACACAACGACGGCACCCCGCTCGCCCCCCACGACCTGGAACGGGTCTTCGAGCGCTTCACCCGCCTCGACGAGGCCCGCGCCCGCGACACCGGCGGCAGCGGTCTCGGCCTGGCCATCGCCCGCGACATCGCCCACCGCCACCACGGCACCCTCACCGCTCACACCGGGCACCCGCGCCCCGGCACGACCTTCACCCTCCAGCTCCCGGCAGCCAAGACCTCCCCGTGACAACAACCACCGCACCCCGCCCCGCCCTACCCGTCGTACCCGGCGTCTCCGCCGTCCGTGCCCGGTGCCTGCGCGTGGCCGGATGGGCGCCGCCGGTTCTCGCGCTCGTCCTCGGCGTATCGGGGAACTGGGACCCCTCCGCGTGGACCGACGAGGTCGTCACCATCGACGTGGCGCGGCGGTCCTGGCCGCAGCTGATGGATCTGCTGGGGCGGGCCGACGCGGTGCACGGCCTGCACTACGTACTGATGTGGCTGGTCGGGCAGGCGAACGGAGGGCTCAACGAGTGCACGGCGCGGGTGCCGTCCGCGGTGGCGGTGGCCGTCGCGGCAGGCGGCCTGACGTGGCTGGGGCGGCTGCTCGGCGGTCCGCGTACCGGACTGTACGCGGGGCTGCTGCTCGCCCTTCTGCCGACCGCGTCGCGGTACGCGCAGGAGGCCCGCTCGTTCGCCTTCGTCATGGCGGTGGCGGTGGCGGCCACGGGCGCCCTGGTGAAGATCCTGTCCGGCCGTGCCCAAGGCCGGTGGCTGGTCGGCTATGCCGTACTGACCGCCCTGCTGGGCTGGTTCAACCTGCTGGGGCTGCTGCTGGTGGCCGCCCACGTGGTCACCGTGGCGCTCCGGCGCCCGGGCCGCCGCGTCGTCGTACGGCTGCTGGCGGCGCTGGCCGCGGGCGTCGCCGCCGTCGTCCCGCTGCTCGTCCTCGCCTCCGCCCAGAGCTCCGCCGTGGGCGAAGCCGCACCGGTCACCGCCGGGACGCCGTTCAACTACTTCACCTGGCTCCTCACTCCCGGCCAGGGCACGCTTCCCGCCCCGCTGAAACTCCTGCTCACCTGCACCGCCCTCGCCGCCCTCGGCCTCCTCGCGGTGCGCCGCCGCAGGGCCGCGCCCCTGGCCCTCGCGGTCGGTGTGCCCTGGCTCGTGGTGCCCCCGCTGCTGCTCATGGCCGTCTCCCTCGGCCATCCCCTCTTCGCCTACCGCTACCTGCTGTTCTGCCTGCCGGCCCTGGCCTTGCTGCTCGCGCTGGCCGCCACCGTCGTCCCCCCGTACGGGCAGGTGCTGTTCGTCCTCCTGCTGTCCGTCCCCATCGCCGCGTCCCACCTGGCCATCCGCCAGGAGGACAGCCGCCAGTGGGACACCCGCGCCGTGATCAGGACCCTGCGCGTCCACGACGCCCCCGGCGACGCCGTCCTCTTCAGCGGCGCGCGGTGCGGTCTGATCGCCACCGCCTTCAAGGAGGCGTTCACGGGCCGCCCCGACCTGGGCGCCGCCCGGACGGCCGCCGCACTCGGCGCCCTGGACAACCTGCCCGCCGGGCCGGCCCTTCTGGACCAGCGTCTGGCCCGCACGCCCCGCGTGTGGCACATCAGCTGCAACCACCTCTCCTCCGGCGCCCGCCAGGCCGCCGCCCGCACCGTCGCGTCCCGGGAAGAGGCCCTCGCCCGCGCCGGTTTCTCCCCGGCCTACCGCCACAGCGCCCCGGGCGTGGACATCACCCTCGAAGAACGCCCCGCCACCGGGTGACCCGCCCGGACGCTACGGGCCGCCGAGCTCCCCCCACCCCACCGTCCGGTCGCACCACCGTTCCAGCAGCACGCGGTCGTGTCCGACCGCCAGCAGCCCCGCTCCCGACGTGCGCCGGTACTCCTCCACGACCGCCACCAGGGCCGCCGTCGTGGAGGCGTCGAGCATGGCGGTCATCTCGTCGCAGATCAGCCAGCGGGGGCGGAGCACCAGGGCGCGGGCCAGGCAGGCGCGTTGCAGCTGGCCGTCGCTGACCTCGTGCGGGCGGCGGGCCAGGAGGTCGGCGCCCAGGCCGACGGCGGGGGCCAGTTCGGCGAGGCGGCCCGGGATCTCGGTGCGGCGGCCGGTGGCCCGCAGGGGCTCGGCGATCAGGTCGGCGAGGCGCAGCCGGGGGTCGGCGGACAGCCGCGGCTGCTGGAAGACCACGCCGTACGCGGTGCGCTGGGCGCGCGTGGCCCGGTGGCGGTAGCCGCCGACGGGCTGCCCGTCGAGGACGACGGTGCCGGCGTCCGGGCAGTGCAGCAGCGCGGCCACCCGGGCCAGCGTCGACTTGCCGCAGCCGCTGGGGCCGAGCAGGCCCACGGACTCGCCGGCCGCGATGCGCAGCGACACGTCACGGACGACGGGGCGGCTGCGGTCGTATCCCGCGGTGATCGCGCACAGTTCAAGCACTGGCTGCCTCTCCTTGTGCGGCGGCCGCCGGCGCTTCCAGCGGGTGGTGGCAGGCGGTGCCGTCCGCGAGTGCGGGCACGGCGGTCGCGCAGACGTCCGTGCCGCGGTCGCAGCGGGCGGCGAAGGCGCAGCCCGGCGGGAGGGCGCCCAGTTCGGGCGGCATGCCGGGGATCGGCGCGAAGGCGCGGTCCGGGAGGGCGTCGAGCAGGCCGCGGGCGTAGGGGTGGCGGGGTCCGGGGGTGCCGAAGAAGTCCGCCGCTTCGGCGAGTTCGACGATCCGGCCGGCGTACATGACGGCCACCCGGTCGGCGATCCGCTCGGCCGCCGCCAGGTCGTGAGTGATCATGAGGAGGGCCCGGCCGGCGCCCTCGGCGTCCCCGGGGGCGTCGATGTGGCGGCGCAGTTCGTCGACCGTGCGGTCCACCAGGTCGCGGTCCAGGCCGGTCGTCGGCTCGTCGGCGAGGAGCAGCGGGGCGTCGCCGACCAGGGCGAGGGCGGTGGCGGCGCGCTGTGCGAGGCCGCCGGAGAGTTCGTGCGGGTGCCGGTCGAGGTGGTCGGCGGGGAAGGCGGCCCGCGCCGCGGCCTGCTCGGCGGCGGCCCGCAGGGCGTGCTTGGGCGTGCCGGTCAGCTCCCGGACGGTCTCTTCGAGCTGGGCCCGTACGGTGCGTACGGGCGTCAGGTGCGCGGCGGGGCTCTGCGGCGCCAGGCCGATGCGGCGGCCGCGTACCGAGCGGGACAGCTCGCGTTCGGAGGCGGTGAGCAGTTCGACGCCGTCCAGGTGTGCGGTGCCGGCGGTCTCGGCGTTGCCGGGGAGCAGGCCGAGCAGCGCGGAGGCCAGGACGGACTTGCCGCAGCCGCTCTCGCCGACGAGTGCCAGGCACCGGCCGGGCGCGAGGTCGAAGGAGGCGTCGGTGACGGCGGCGACGTGCCGCCCGCCGCGCATGCGGAAGCGTACGGACAGCCCGCGCACGGACAGGACGGGAGGCGCGGCGGGCGCGGCGGGCGTGGGCGGTGTGGCGGGCGGGTTCACAGCATCAGCTCCGATCGGCGGCGCGGGTTGATGCGTTCGCGCCAGGCGCCGGCCAGGCCCGCGATGGCGAGCGTCGGGACGATGATGAACAGGCCGGGGAAGAGGGTCGGCCACCAGTCGCCCGCGAGCAGCGAGCTGCGGGCGCTGTTGACCATGTTGCCGAGGCTCGCCTCGTGGGCGGGCAGCCCGAGGCCCAGGAAGGACAGCGCGGACTCGTGCCAGATGGCGTGCGGCACCATCAGGACGGCGGCGAGCCCGGCCTGCGGCAGTACGCCGGGCAGCAGGTGGCGGACGGCGACCCGCAGGCGGGAGGCGCCGCCGGAGACGGCCGCGTCGATGTACGGGCGTGACCGCAGCGAGAGGACCTCGGCGCGCACGATGCGGGCGGTCGAGAGCCAGTGGGTCAGCGCCACCGAGATGATCACGGGCCAGACGCCGGGCCGGAACATCGCCACGATGAAGATGCCGAGCAGCAGGTGCGGCACGGAGGAGAACAGGTCGACGACGCGCATCACGCCGCGGTCGGCCCAGCCGCCGAGCGCCCCGGCCAGCGCGCCGACCGCGGTGCCGATGACGGTGGCGGCGAGCGCCGCGACCACGCCGACGAGCAGCGAGACGCGCAGGCCGTAGACACACCGCAGCAGCAGGTCGCGGCCCACATCGTCGGTGCCGAAGGGGTGGGCGGCGGAGGGCGCGTGGAGCTTGGCGGCGAGGTCGACGGCCTGCCGGTCGAGGGGGACCAGGAGGGGCACCACGACGACGGCGAGGACGACGGCCGCCACCAGGACGGCGGAGGTGCGGACCCGCAGGGTGCGGGTGCCGCGGCCGTCCCGGCGCGCGGAGCGCCGGTGCCAGGCGGTGGCGGCGGGGGCACCGGTCGCCCCGCGGGACGTTTTGAGCGTGTCAGCCATCGAAGCCCACCCTCGGGTCGGCGAGTCCGTACAACAGGTCGGAGAGCAGGTTGCCGAGCAGTACGGCGGCGGTGGCGAGCACCGTCAGCGCCGCCAGCAGCGGGAAGTCCACGCTCGTCGCCGCCTCGACGGTGGCCGCCGCGATGCCGGGCCAGCTGAAGACGGTCTCCACCAGCAGGGCGCCGGTGATCAGTTCCGGTACCCGGGAGCCGATCAGCGTGAGGACCGGCAGCAGCCCCGAGCGCAGGGCGTGCTGGAGCAGGACGGTGCGCTCGCTCAGGCCGCGGGCCCGCGCGCCGCGCACCGGGTCCTCCTCCAGGGCGTCGCCGACCCCCTGGCGTACGTAGAGGACGAACCACGGGAGCTGGGAGACGGCGAGGACCAGTGCCGGGAGGACGACGTGGCTCGCCACCTGCCCGGCCGTGGCGACCTCGCTGGCCGTGTCGGTCAGCCCGCCGGCCGGCAGCACGCCCAGCTTGAGCGCGAACAGCCAGACGGCCAGCAGCCCGAGCCAGAACGGCGGGGCGGCCTCCAGTGTGTAGGCGGCGGAGGTGACGGCGCGGTCGAGCACCGAGCCGCGCCGCCGGGCCGCCAGTACGCCCAGCAGCGTGCCCAGGAGGACGGCGATCACGAACGCCAGCGCGCACAGCAGCACCGACCAGCCGATGCGCTCGCCGATGACCTGGGAGACGGGGGCGCGCAGCGTCGCGGAGTCGCCGAGGTCGCCGGTGAGCGCGCCGGTCAGCCAGTGCCACCAGCGGCCGAGCAGCGGCTGGTCGACGCCGAGGTTGTGCCGGATCTGGTCCAGGTTCTCCTGGGAGGCGGTGAGCCCGGCGGTGCCCGCGTACGCCTTGACGGGGTCGAAGGGCGCGGCGGCGGCGACGGCGAACACGCCGAGGGTGACGGCGAGGAGGACCGGGACGGCGAGCAGCGCGCGCCGTCCCGTCATCCGCGCCATCGGCCCCCAGGGCAGCTGTGCGAGGCGGCTCACTTGGCGGGCTGCCAGTCCTCTACGTTCCACCACGGGCCGGAGGCCAGGCCGTGGTCGTGCGGCTCGACCTGGGTGGTGAGGTCCTTCCACTGGTCCTTGACCACGTACAGGTGGTCGATGTGGGTGAGGAAGATGTACGCCGGGTCGTCGGCGAGTTCGCGCTGGATGGTGTCGTACCCGGCCTTGCGCGCGGCCTTGTCGTCGGTGCGGCGGGCGTCCACCAGCGCCTTGTCGACCTTGGGGTTGTCGTAGCGCGACATGTTGTTGAAGCCGTCGCCGGCGAGCGAGGAGTGCAGCAGCAGGTACTGGTCGAAGTCCGGGTCGGCGGGGCTGCCGCCGCCGGCGAGCACCGCGTCGGTCTTCATGTTCGGCTGGATGGCCTCCCAGGGGCCGGACTCCACCTTGACCTCGATGCCGGCCTTCTTGGCGTCGGAGGCGAAGGCGAGCGCGTGCTCCTGGCGGAGCTTGTCCCCGGCGAGGTACCAGAGCTTGAAGGAGGCGGGCCGGCCGTCCTTGGCGCGGATGCCGTTCCCGCCCTTCTCCCAGCCCGCGTCGTCGAGGATCTGCTCGGCCTTCTTCAGGTCGTGGGTGCGCTCGGTGCCCTTGGCGAACCAGGGGCTGTCGGTCGGCACGGGCCCGTAGGCGGGCTTGCCTGCACCGTCGAGGATGCCGTCGACCATGGCCTTGCGGTCCACCGCGAGGTCCAGGGCCTGCCGTACGGCCTTGTCGCCGGTGACCTCGTTGGCGGTGGGGAGGGTGACGTTGCGGTAGTCGAAGGTCTTGGCCGTCAGGGTCTTCTTGTCCTTGTCGGACTTGAAGGTGGCGGCGAGGTTGGGCGGCAGGATGGCGCCGTCGAGGTCGCCGGAGCGCAGCCGGGTGGCGCGCACGTCGTCGTCCTTGATGATCGCCATGGTGAAGTTCTTCACCTTGGGGGCGCCGCCCCAGTAGTGCGGGTTGGCCTTGAAGGTGAGCTTCTCGCCCTTGGACCAGTTGGTGAGGACGTACGGCCCGGTGCCGATCGGCTTGGTGGTGAACGAGCCGGTGTTGACGTCCTGGTTGCCCGCGACGTGCTTCGGCGCGATCGGCAGGACGGTGCGCTCGGCGAACGGCGCGTAGGGGTACTTGAGGTGGAAGACGACGGTGCGGGCGTCCTTCTTCTCGACCTTGTCCAGGGCGTCCAGCTCGGCCTTGGAGGCGTTGTTGGTCTTCTCGTCGAGGATGGTCTCGTAGGTGAAGACCACGTCGTCGGCGGTGAAGGGCTTGCCGTCGCTGAACGTCACGCCGTCGCGCAGGGTGTACGTGTAGGTCGTGCCGTCATCGGAGACCTCGGGCAGCTTCGCGGCGAGCGCGGGCCGGAGCTTCATGTCCGCGTCGTGGGTGAGCAGCCCGTCGAAGATCTTGGAGTTGCCGTCCTTGCCGTAGCCCAGCAGCGGGCTCAGGCTCTCCGGCTCGTAGGCGATGCCGACCACGGCGGAGTCCTTGGCGCCGGCCGCGCCGCTCTTGCCGCCGGTGGGCGTCGAGCAGGCCGCCGCCGTGAGCGCCACCGTTGCCGCCAGCGCCGCGGCGGCCGCTGACCGTATCGACCGGGCCGTCATGCCCACTCCCCTACTGCAGATCGTCTGTTGTTGCAAAGCGCAGGCAATTAAACAGCATGTAAGAAACGGAATCCCCGCCACCCCCACCCGGCGGCACCGGCATCATGGGCGGATGACCTCCGACCCGCTCTCGCGCCTGCCCGCCGCACTGCGGGACGTGCCCTACGCCGGCGCCCGGCACCCCGGCGCGCCCCCGCTGCCGGGCCGCCATCCGTACGACGTGACGCAGGGCGCCAACTGCCAGCTCTACGCCTACGCCGTGCTCCGCCACTTCGGGCGCGAGGTGCCGCCGCTGCGGTCCGCCGAGCTGTGGGCGGACACGGTGGCGACCGTGCGGGCCGAGCCGCCGGGCCCGCTGGACCTGGTGCTCTTCGACGCCGGGGCAGTGCCGGGGCAGCCCGCGGGGTACGGCGCCCACGTGGGCGTACACCTGGCGCCCGACCGGGTGCTGCACCTGTGCAGGGAGGCCGGGCGGCCCGCCGTGTGGTCCTACGCGGACTTCGCCGGCCGGACGCGCTACGTGCGCTTCCTGGGGGCCAAGCGGGTGCGGGACGCGGCGGTCAGCCGGTAGCCGGCGGCCTCACCAGTCGCCGCCGCCGAAGCCGCCGCTGTCGCCACCACCGAAACCGCCGCCGAAGTCCCCGCCGCCACCGAAACCGCCGGAGAAGTCGTCGGGGTTGAAGTCGGCGCCGGAGACGTCGCCGCCCTCGGCTCCCGACGGGCCGCCGCCGAGGCCGGACGCGTAGGCGGACGGGCCCGTCAGGACGCTGCCCAGCATCGTGCCCATGAGGAGGCCCGGCAGCATGCCGCCGCCGAAGTAGCCGCCCGCCCAGGGCCCGTAGGCCGGTCCCGCGTCCCAGTAGGGCCGCTGCCCGTACTCGGTCTGCACGGTGCGGGCCATCGGCTCCTGGCCCTCCTCCAGGCGCGTCCGGTCGGCGGCGCACACCGGGACCGTGCGCGGCGCCGCGCCGTCCGGCGCCCACTCCACGTCGGCGACGGACGGGCCGTGCCGCGGGTCGAAGAAGCACGGCACCCGGCGTTCGGGCAGCGGCTTGCCCTCGCGCCGCGCGGCCAGGGTGGCGAGCGCGAACCGACCGTCCTCCAGGGCCTTGGTCACCTGTTCGACGTCGCCGGGGCGCTCGGCGCGGCCCATCGCCGCCTTGGCGTTCTCGTACGCGTCCAGCGCGTGGGTGTAGTCGGTGCGCATCGCGTCGTCGGCGCCGGGCTCGCCGGGGTTGAAGTCGAGCCGGTCCAGCTCCTCGCCGAAGGCGGTGATGTCCTCGTCCACCACGACGCGCAGCTGCTCCAGCGCGGCCCGCTCCTCCTCGGCGCGCTTCTTCTTGTTGCGGCGGTACAGCGCGAAGGCGCCGCCGCCACCGACGACCACCAGCGCGCCCAGGCCGGCGAGCGCGCCGGTGCTCACGCCGCCGCCGTCGCCGCCCCAGGAGGCCGGCTCGTGGCCGGACGCCTGCCGGGACGCGGTGTCGACGAAGCTGTTCAGGCGCTCCTTGGTGGTGCCGTAGCCGGAGCGCTGGACCGCGCCGACCAGGTTGCGCACGGAATTGCGCGACATCACCCGGGCGTCGGCGGCGGCGTTGAACCGGTCGCCGAGTTCGACGGCGTAGACGCCGCTGACGCCGGTCTTGGTCCGCAGGTCTTTCAGGAGGGTCTCGGGCCGGTACTCGGCGGCCTTGGGCAGCACCGCGACGAAGACCGGCTTCCCGGCGTCCTTGATCTTCTTGGCGAGGGCGTCCGCGTCGGCCGCCGACAGTTCGCCGGAAGCCCGCGGGTCCACGTACACCGGGCCCTTTTTCAGTGCCTCCGCCGCCTCGTCGAGCCCGCCGGCGGCCCGCGCGCCGGGGGCCACGGCGGTGAGCACCGCCAGGAGGACGGCCGACAGGAGGAGCGCCGGGCCGGAGGCCGTGGGGCGGCGGGCTGCGATCTTCATGAGTACGACGCTACCCGAACCACACTTTTTAGACATAACGCTTGTGTAACGGGCAAGCGCGGGATACGGGACCACGGCGCGGGCGCACAGTGTCGCGCAACCGCGGCGGTCCGGCCGCCCGGGAGCCGCCGGTGCGGTGGCCGTGGCGCCGGAACCGGTGATGATCTCGCCGCGCGGGCAGGCTCCGCCCGACCGCACCCGACCAACGGAGGTCACGATGCGCACGGCGAAAGCCAAGGGCCTGGCCGTCGGAGCCGCCACCACCGTCGCCGCGGGAGCCCTCGCGGTCGGACCGGCCGCCGCTCCCGCCGTCGCCGACCCGGCCGTCAAGGTCACGACGCCGGCCGCGGGCGCGAGCGCCAAGGTGGCGGGCAGTGTCCTGGTCCAGTGGTCGAACACGACGGGAAAGGAGGTGGACGTCTGGCTGAGCGTCCGTACGCCGTCCGGGAGCCACGACCGGCTGTCGCTGGTCGCACCGAAGGCGGGCAGCAAGAAGGCCGGAGAGGCCCTGGCCACGCTCCCCACCGTGCCGCCGGGCACGACCTACACGGTGGAGGTGGCCACACAGGACGGCGGGGAGAGCGACGTCAGCGGGCCCCTGAGCCTCATCGGGTAGCGCGGCGGCGCCCTCCCCTGCCCGTCATCCGCGTCGGCTACGGAGCCGGGATGCCCACCAGCCCCGCGAGCGCCTCGCGGTGGTGCCCCGGAGTGCCCAGGGCGATCTCGTCGGCCTTGGCCCGCTTGAGGAACAGGTGTGCCGGGTGCTCCCAGGTCATGCCGATACCGCCGTGCAGCTGGATGCACTCCTCGGCCGCGCGGACCGCTACGGGCGCGCAGAAGGACTGCGCGACCGCGACCGCCACCGGCGCGTCCGGGCTGCCGGTGGCCAGCGCGTCGGCGGCGTTGCGGGCTGCCGCGCGGGCCGATGCGACGTCCAGCCAGAGTGCGGCCATGCGGTGCTTGAGGGCCTGGAACGAGCCGACGGGGCGGCCGAACTGGGTCCGCTCGGTGGTGTACCGGACCGTTTCGGCCAGGCACCATTCGGCGATGCCGAGCTGTTCGGAGGCGAGCAGCCCGGCGCCGGCCAGCAGCGCCCCCGACACCGCGGCGGGGGCCAGCTCCGGCCCGGCGAGCAGCCGCCCGGCGGCCCGGTCGAGGGTGACGCGGCCCGGCGTGCGGGTCAGGTCGAGCGGCGTGCCGGGCCAGGTCCGCACCCCGTCCGCCGTCGCGTCCACGGCGTACAGGGCGTATCCGTCCGGCCCTTGGGCCGGTACGAGCAGGACGTCGGCGGCCGCGGCGTCGGCGACGCCGGTCACCGTGCCGGTCAGCGCACCGTCGGCGGCGGCCCGTACGGACGGCTCCGGCACCGTGCCCGGAGCCGTCGGCAGGGGCAGGACGAGGACGCCGACGGTCCCCCCGCCCGCCAGGGCGGCGAGCGGCCCGGCCACCTCCTGCCGGTCGGCGTCGCAGCCGAGCAGCGCGCTCACGGCCAGGACGGCGCTGGTCAGGTACGGCACCGGGGCCACCGAGCGGCCCAGTTCCTCCAGGACCACGGCGGCCTCACGGGCGCCCGCGCCCTGCCCGCCGAGCTTCTCCGGAACCAGCAGCCCGGCCGTGCCCATGCCGGCGGCCAGCGAGCGCCACAGCCCGGTGTCGTACGCGCGGCCCGTTTCGAGGTCCGCGAGGACGGCCGCCGGGCCGCCGCGGCCGGCGAGCAGCGAGCGGACGGCGGCCCGCAGGTCGTCCTCCGGCTCCGAGTAGAGGAGGTCGGGGTCCGCGAGGGGCGGGGCCCCGTGCTGAGCGGTCATCGGGGGAGGTCCTTCCACGCGGTGTCCTTGTCGGTGCGCGGCTCGGGCGGCAGGCCCAGGACGCGTTCGGCGACGATGTTCAGCAGCACTTCGGACGTGCCGCCCTCGATCGAGTTGCCCTTGGCGCGCAGGTAGCGGTAGCCGGCCTGGCGGCCGGTGAAGTCCACGCCCTCGGGGCGGCGCAGCGTCCAGTCGTCGTACGCCAGCCCGTCCTCGGCCAGGAACTCCACCTCCCAGCCGCTGATCTGCTGCGCCAGCCGCGCGAACGCCAGCTTCATGCCGCTGCCCTCGGGCCCCGGCTGGCCCTTGGCGAGCTGCTGCCGCAGCCGCTCCCCCGTCAGGCGGGCGACCTCCGCTTCCACCCACAGGCGCAGCAGCCGCTGGTGGAGGTCGTGGGTGCGCAGCTCCGGGCGGGCGCGCCAGGTCTGGGCCGCGACACCGATCATGCCGCCCTCGCGCGGCATGCGGAGGCCGCCGATGGCCACCCGTTCGTTCATCAGCGTGGTCTGGGCGACCTTCCAGCCCTCCCCCACCTCGCCGAGGCGGTGCGCGTCGGGAATCCGTACGCCGGTCAGGAAGACCTCGTTGAACTCGGCCTCGCCGGTGATCTGCCGCAGCGGGCGCACGTCCACGCCGGGGTCGGTCATGTCGCACACGAAGTAGGTGATGCCGCGGTGCTTGGGCAGCCCGGGGTCCGTACGGGCGATGAGGATCGCCCAGCGGGCCTGGTGGGCGCCGGACGTCCAGACCTTCTGGCCGTCCACCACCCACTGGTCCCCGTCCCGTACGGCGCGGGTGGCGAGCGCGGCGAGGTCGGACCCGGCGCCGGGCTCGCTGAACAGCTGGCACCACACCTCTTCGCCGGTCCACAGCGGCCGCAGGAAACGCTTCTTCTGCTCGTCCGTGCCGAAGCGGAGGATGGTGGGGGCGGCCATGCCGAGGCCGATGCCGATACGGCGCGGGTCGTTGTCCGGCGCGCCCGCCGCCTCCAACTCGGCGTCCACCACCGCCTGGAGCGCGCGCGGGGCGTCGAGCCCGCCGAGGCCCCGCGGGAAGTGGACCCAGGCCAGCCCCGCGTCGAAGCGGGCCCGCAGGAAGTCGGGCGTGGCGGTACCGGCCGGCGGGTGGGCGGCGAGCAGGTCGGCGGTACGGCGGCGCAGCGCGTCCGCGTCGATGCTCCCGGTCGTCGTGGTCTCTGTCATCGCACGTCCTCCAGGCCGGGGACGACGACGAGGCGGCCGGTGGTGGTGCCGTCGAAGACCCGCTGCACCGCCTCCGCCGCGCCGGACAGCGGTACGCGGCCGCCGATCAGCGGCCTGATGACGCCCTGCGCCGCCAGCTTGGCCAGCTCCTCGTGGCAGGCGTCGACCGCGGCCGGGTCCTTGGTGTTGTACAGACCCCAGTGCAGGCCCAGGATCGCGTAGTTCTTCACGAGCGCGTGGTTGAGGCCGGGGGCCGGTACGGTGCCGCTGGCGAAGCCGACGACCACGATGCGGCCCTCGAAGGCGACGCACTTGACGGACTTGGCGTACGCGTCGCCGCCCACCGGGTCGTAGACGACGTCCGCGCCCCGGCCGCCGGTGGCCTCCTTCACGGCGGCGACGAGGTCGTCGGTGCGCCGGTCCAGCACCAGGTCGCAGCCCAGTTCGCGGGCGACGGCCGCCTTCTCGGCGCCGCCGGCCACGCCGATGACGTGCGCGCCGGCGGCCTTGCCGAGCTGGACGGCGGCGCTGCCGACGCCGCCTGCCGCGGCGTGCACGAGCAGCGTCTCGCCGGGTTGCAGCCGGGCCCGCCGGTGCAGTCCGAACCAGCCGGTCTGGTAGCCGATGTGCAGCGCGGCGGCCTCCGCGTCGTCCAGGGCCTCCGGTGCGGGACGGACCGCCGTCGCGTCCACCACCACCAGGTCGGCGAAGCCACCGCCCGGCAACGGCGGCTGGGCCAGCACCCGGGCGCCCACTTCGGCGGTCGCGCCTTCACCTGCGGCGAGCACCTCGCCGCAGATCTCCACACCCGGCGTGAAGGGGAACGGCGGCCGTACCTGGTATTCGCCGCGGCACAGCAGCGCGTCGGGGAAGTTGACGTTCGCGGCGCGGACGCGCAGCAGCAGTTGCCCCGCTCCCGGCTGCGGGTCCGGCACTTCTTCCAGCCGCATCACCTCGCGAGGCTCGCCGTTCTCGTGTACGCGCCATGCCTTCACTGGTGCCTCCACAGACCTCGGGTACGCGGGGAGCGCGGGATGCCCGACCCCGCGACCCTCGGCATACTAAGCGGTCGGTATCCCGGAGGGAACAGCCGATCGGGAGATCCTGGTACTGGCAGGGACAGGCACACCGCGACCCGGGTGGACGACACTGACCGGCATGGACACACCCGCCGAGTTGGGCAACTTCCTCAAGACCCGCCGCGCCCGCCTCCAGCCGGAGGATGTCGGCCTGGTCTCCTACGGCGCCCGGCGCCGCGTACCGGGCCTGCGCCGCGAGGAGCTGGCACAGCTGGCCGGGGTGAGCGTCGCCTACTACACCCGGCTCGAACAGGGCCAGAGCCACAACGCCTCGGACGGGGTGCTGGACGCGCTCGCCCGCGCCCTGCGGCTGACCGCCGACGAACGCGCCCACCTGCGCGACCTCGCCCGCCCCACCCGGGCCCGGCGCCGCCCGGCCGTCCGGCCCGAACGGGCACGCCCCGGCGTGCGCCAGCTGCTCGGCGCGCTGGGCGGGGTGCCGGCCGTGGCGCTCGGCCGCCGGTTCGAAGTACTGGCCTGGAACCGGCCGGGGCACGCGCTGCTGGCCGGGCACCTGGACTTCGACAGCCCGGAGCGGCCGCTGGACCGCCCCAACACCCAACGCCTGCTCTTCCTCGACCCGCACACCCGCGAGCTGTACCCGGACCGCGAGACGGAGACCCGGCGGGCCGTCGCCTCGCTGCGCATGGCGGCCGGGCAGCACCCGGACGACCACCGGCTGGCCGAGCTGATCGGCGAGCTGACCATGAAGAGCGACGAGTTCGGCACCCTGTGGTCGCGGCACGCGGTCAGCAACTGCAACTTCGGCGTCAAGAGCTTCCACCACCCGCTGGTGGGCGCCATGGAGCTGGACTTCGAGATGACGCACACGCCGGACGGCTCGGGCCAGAGCCTGCTGATGTTCACCGCCCGGCCCGGCAGCCCGTCCGAGGCGGCGCTGCGGCTACTCGCCGCGGAGCACCTTCCAGAACCCCGGGTCCTCGAAGCCGAGCGCCCATAGCCCGGTGCCCCGCACGCCGTACTTCTTCAGCAGCGGCAGGTGCGCGGCGACGCCGCGCGCGTCCTGGTACCAGACGTGGTGCACGGACCGGCCGGCCTTGTACGTGAAGTGCGGCGTGCCGGACTTGGTGTCGAAGCGGTAGGCGGCGCCCTTGCGGCGGCGCAGCGCCTCCGCCTGTTTCCAGGTCAGGTGCCCGGCCCTGGCCTTGACGCCCAGGGTCCAGTCCCAGCCGTAGCCGGGGAAGGCGACCTCCAGCTTGTCGCGCGGCACGGTCCCGGTGGCGTAGCGCAGGAACTCCTCGTACCAGGCGAGCGAGGACAGCGGGCCCGGGGAGCCCTCGGCCCAGTGCAGGTCGTAGCCCATGATCCGGATGCGGTCGGCGGCCCGGCCGAGGCGCGCGTAGTCGTACGCCTTGCCGGAGCCGGCGGTGCGGGCCATGACCGTGACGACGCACAGCTTCCCCTTGGCGTGCAGCCTGGCGCACAGCTCGTCGGCGAACAGGGCGTAGCCGGTGCGCACGCGGTCGCGCATACGGGCGGTCCCGGTGGTGGCCATCGTCTCGTAGTCGAGGTCGATGCCGTCGTACGCGCGCGAGGCGACCAGCCGCAGCAGGGCCGAGACGTGGGCGGTGCGGCGGGCCCGGTCGTGGAACAGCGCGGCCATGGTGCCGGCGTTCATGGCCTCGGTGACGGTGGGGACGACCTTGATGCCGGCCCTGTGGAGCCCGTCGACGACCCGCCGGTTCCCCGCGCCGTGCTCGCCCTTGACGGTGGTGCCGGAGGTCGCCCGGTACCAGAACGGGCTGACGGTGTGCAGTTGGGCGGCGTGCCGGAGCGCGTCCTGATAGGCGGCCTCGGTGTCGTCCCAGTAGGGCAACCAGGCGGAGACCGTACGGGCGGAGTCCGTGGCGGCGGGCGGCGGAGGGGCGGGAGCCCGGTGCGCGGCCGTGCCGTCCGTACGGCCGTGGGCCGCGGCGCCGGGGGTGAGCGCCGCGGCGACCCCGGCCGCCGCCAGCAGGAACGCGAGCCCGAACCGGGTACGGGAAGCCGATGCTTGGTCCATGCCCCGAGCCTGTCCCGGGTACGGGGCGCCCGCCGCGCCGGTTCCGCCGAACGGCCGCCGCCGCGCACACGGAAGCGCGTCGGTGCGCGCGGGCCGGTGCGAGCGGCTCGCGGGAAGCGGGGCGCGGGCAGCGGGTCAGACGAAGCGGCGGCCGGAGTGCTCCGCCGCGCGGCCACCCGCCCCCAGCAGGCCGGTCCCCGCGAGGTCGGCGCGCCCGGCCAGGCGCAGGAACGCGCGGCGCGAGCCCTCGGTCACGATGCCCGGCAGGCAGGCGCGCACCGCCTGCCCCGCGCGCAGCCACGGCTGTGCGTAGACGGTGGCGGCCCGCCGTTCGACGCCGCGCACCAGGCGGTCGGCCACCGGCGCGGCGTCGTACGTCTTCGAGGCGGGCCAGGGCAGGTGCGCGCGCAGTTCCCGCATCGCCTCCTGCCGGTCGGACGCCCGGACCATCTCGGTGTCCGCCCAGCTGAGGTACGCGATGCCGACGCGCACGCCGCGGTGGGCGAGTTCGGCGCGCAGCACCTGCGCAAAGGTTTCCGCACCGGACTTCGAGGCGCAGTACGCCGACAGCATCGGCGCCGGGCCGATGGCCGCGAGGGAGGCGACCTGGAGAAAGTAGCCCCGGGTGCGCAGGAGCGCGGGCAGGAAGGCGCGGGCGGTGACCGCGCTGCCGATCAGGTTGACCTCGACGACCCGGCGCCAGACGGCCGGGTCGGTGTCGAGGAACGGGCCGCCCGCCACCACCCCGGCATTGGCCACCACGACGGACGGCGGCCCGAAGCGGCGCTCCACGAGCGCGGCGGCGCGGTCCATCGCGTCCTCGTCGGTGACGTCGACCGGCCAGTACTCCGCGTTCCCCGGCAGTTCCGCCGCGACCCGCTCCAGCTCGTCCTCCTCCAGCCCGAGCAGCGCGACACCGGCTCCCCGCCGTACGAGTGAACGCGCCATCTCCGCGCCCAGGCCGCGCGCGGCGCCGGTGACCACGGCGGTGCGCCCGCGCAGGGGGAGCTGTCGGCTCATGGGCGGGCCTCCACGTCTGCGTACGGTGCCGGTCGGCGGGCGGGTCCGTCCAACGTAACGCCGGGCCGCCGCCGGGGCCCGGCACGAAACCCGTCCGGCCGGTGTCGTACGGCCCGTCAGGGGCACCCGGTCATGGTCCCGAAGGCCGAAGCGCGCAGACCGGCCCAGACCGGCAGCCGGACGCCCGCGACCGGCTCCCCCCGACGTTGGAGACCGCATGGCGGTAAGACATCAGCTGATCAAGAGTCCTCCCGCCGCGGTGTGGGCGGTGCTCGCCGACGGCGCCCGCTACCAGGAGTGGGTGGTCGGCCCCTACCGGTCGGAGCCGGCCGAGGGCGACTGGCCGGAGCTGGGCTCCTCGATCGCGTACAGCGTGCGCGTGGGGCCGTGGTCGCTGAGCGGCCGGACCATCGTCCGGCGGGTCGAGCCGCCCAGGGAACTGGAGCTGGAGATCGAGAGCGGCGCCCTGGGCACCGCGCGGATCGCCGCCGAGATCCGCCCCTGGGGCGAGCACAGCCTCGTCATCATGGACGAACACCCGCTGCGCGGGCCCGGCGGGCTGCTGCACAACGCCGTGCTGGACGCCCTGCTCCAGATCCGGCACCGCAGCATGCTCGGCAGGCTGGCCAAGGTGGTGGAGGGCGGCAGGCCCGGACGACAGCCGAGCGGGGCGTTCTGAGATGCCGGACGCGGTGGTGATCGGGGCAGGGCCGAACGGGCTGGTGGCCGCCAACCTGCTGGCCGACGCCGGCTGGAGCGTCGAGGTGCTGGAGGCGCAGCCCGAGGCGGGCGGCGCGGTCCGCAGCGACCGGGGCGTCCACCCCGACTACGTCAACGACCTGTGCAGCTCCTTCTATCCGCTGGCCGCGGCCTCGCCGGTGCTGGCCGCGCTGCGCCTCGGCGACCACGGGCTGCGGTGGAGCCACGCGCCCCGGGTCCTCGCGCACCCGCTGTCCGACGGGAGGTGCGCGGTGCTGGAGCGCCGGCGCCCGGCCACCGCCGACGGCCTGGACCGCTTCGCCGCGGGCGACGGCGACGCCTGGCGGCGGCTGTGCGACATCTGGGACCGGGTCGGCCCCGACATCCTGCACGCCCTGTTCACGCCGTTCCCGCCGGTACGGCCCACGATCCGGCTCGCCGCCCGGCTGCGCGGCGCGGGCGGCCTGCGGCTGGCGCGCACGCTGGTGCTGCCCGTACGGCGCCTCGGCGAGGAGGAGTTCGGCGGCGAAGGCGGCCGGCTTCTGCTGGCGGGCAACGCCCTGCACGCCGACCTGGCGCCGGAGGCCGCGGGCAGCGGCGGGTTCGGCTGGCTGATGTCGATGCTGGCCCAGTCGCACGGCTTTCCCGTGCCGGTCGGCGGCGCGGGCGCCCTGACCGAAGCCCTGGTGCGGCGGCTGGAGGCGCGCGGCGGTGTGCTGCGCTGCGGCGAGCGCGTGTCCGAGGTCGTCGTACGGGCGGGCCGCGCCGTGGCGGTGCGCACCGCGGGCGGCGAGTCGGTGCCGGCGGGCCGTGCCGTGCTGGCCGACGTCTCCGTACCGTCCCTGTACGGCGAACTGGTCGACAGCCGGCACCTGCCCACCCGGCTGCTGGCCGACCTGCGCCGCTTCCAGTGGGACTTCGCGACGTTCAAGGTCGACTGGGCGCTGGACGGCCCGGTGCCCTGGACCGCCCGGGAGGCGGCGGGCGCCGGTACCGTGCACCTGGCCGACGGCGTCGACGAGCTGACGCGGTTCGCCGCCCAGCTCGCGGCGGGCCGGGTGCCGGACCGGCCGTTCGCCCTCTTCGGGCAGATGACCACCGCGGACGCCACCCGTTCGCCGGCCGGCACCGAGTCGGCCTGGGCGTACACCCACGTACCGCACGAGGTCCGCGCGGACGCCGGGGACGCGGGCATCACCGGCTCCTGGAGCCACGGGGAGCAGGAGGCGATGGCGGACCGGGTGGAGGAGCAGGTGGAGCGCTACGCGCCGGGCTTCCGCGCCCGCGTGCGGGACCGCCGGATCCTCGCGCCGCCCACGCTCCAGGCGCTCGACGCCAACCTGCACGGCGGCGCCATCAACGGCGGTACGACCGCCATGCACCAGCAGCTCGTCTTCCGTCCGGTGCCGGGCACCGGGCGCCCGGAGACACCGGTCAAAGGTCTTTTCCTGGCCTCGGCCGGAGCGCATCCGGGCGGCGGGGTGCACGGCGCGCCCGGCGCCAACGCCGCGCGCGCCGCCCTGCGCAAGCGGTCGCCGAGCGGGGCGCTCAGCCGCTTCCAGCGGGCGCTGACCAGCCGCAACCGGCTCGGCGACCGGCCTGACGACCCGGCCGAATGAGCGGGCCGGGCGGCCGCGGTCGCCCGGTCAGCCGGTGGGCTGTGCCGCGCACGCGTGCCTGCGCGCGCCGTCGTCCGCTTCGCGCGCCGGGGCGTGCACGGCCGGCACCAGGTCCCACCACCAGGAGATGACGGGAATGTCGAGGGGCGCGTGGCTGTCGTCGGTCGGCGTGGAGCGCAGCGTCGACGGCAGCCGGGCCGGGTCGTCAGGGGTGGTGTAGCGCAGCGAGGTGATGCCCCAGTCCTGGGAACCCCGGATGAAGGAGCCCAGGTTGTGCAGGTACTGGCGCAGCTGCGGGCTGCCCTGCTGCCGCAGGTGTGCGCTCAGGCGCATGAACAGTGTCATCACGCGGTCCCGCTGGGCTATCGCCGT
Source organism: Streptomyces sp. NPDC017056 (assembly GCF_044332485.1). Lineage (NCBI taxonomy): Bacteria > Bacillati > Actinomycetota > Actinomycetes > Kitasatosporales > Streptomycetaceae > Streptomyces > Streptomyces sp. NPDC017056. The sequence goes on from NZ_JBIRPD010000005.1 coordinate 341,375, forward strand.
GGTCAGGGCCTCGTCTTGGGATATGCCGTACTCGGTCTGCAAGACCCGCAGGGCGTTGAGGTAGTAGCCCGGTCCCCGGCTCTCCTTGTGGTGGGAGAAGATGTCGTTGTCCCAGGTGATGATGAAGGAAGCCATCTCGGCCGCCGCGCGCACGGACGTGTGCTCGCGTTCGTGCGGCTGGAGTTCGTAGCCGTGGCCCATCTCCAGCAGCGGCAGGACGACCGAGGTCGCCCCGTCGTACAGCCGCATCAGGGTGTAGTCGGGCAGGCTCGGCACGGCGCCGGAGCGCCGGTAGGACGCCTCCCACACCACGGAGAAGAAGTATTCGCGCAGCGCGTCGACCCAGCGGGCGGCCTGCCCGGCGGTGCCGTGGCGGGACACGCGGTGCCGCAGGTCGCGCAGCCCCTCGGCGAGGCTGTCGCCCGGGAGCACCGGGGCCTCGGGATTCTGGGCCACGCGCAGCAACCGGTGCAGCACGCCCGTCAGCTCGCCCGGGTCGTGGCCGAGGTCGCTCTCCTCGCAGTAGCCGTCGTCGACGCCGAAGAGCCACAGGACGAAGTCGGCGAGCAGGGAGACGACCTCCTCCCGGCCCTCGGGCAGGATGCGGGCCGCGAAGCCGCCGATCCCGTGGGTGACCAGGCGTCCGCGCAGCTCGTCCGAGCCTATGGAGAATCGTTGCGCCCAGGCGGCGGTCCGGGCCTCGATCTCCTCGTGCCGGGGGTGGATGGCAGGCGGAATGGGCGAGTAGGTCGGGGGAACGGTCAGCTCGGGTCCCACGCCTGACCACCTCTCAGCATCGGTGTGGCACTCTCGGCCGGGTGGGGGTGAAGGGGACGCCGGTCCTTGAGTGATCAACTAAGGCGCATCGTACGCAGCGCGCCCCGCTGATCCAATAGCGTCTTCGTGCCTATGACAAGTTTCGGAGGGCTCCCATCCGGTTTCTTTTCGCCATCGGGGAAAGGACGCGGCCGCCATGCGGATGTTCACGGCGTTCGACGCGGCGGAACGCCGGACCTGGGCCGGGCGGGTCACGGCGTACGAGCGCAGCTTCGCCGGACTCTGCGCCCACCCGGTCCCCGCGCTGCTCGACGCCGCCGGGGTACGGCCGGGTTCGCGGGTACTCGACGCCGGCACCGGCACCGGCACCGCCGCCCGCGCAGCGAGCGGCCGGGGCGCCACGGTGACGGCCGTGGACGCCGACCCCGGCATGGCCGCCCGCGCCGCGGCCGCCGGGCGGGACACGGAGGTGTGCGTCGCCGCCCTGCCCTGCCTGCCCTTCGCCGACGGCCGGTTCGACGCGGTGGTGGGCAACTTCGTCCTCAACCACGTCGGCCGGCCCCGGGCGGCGCTCGCCGAACTGCGCCGGGTCACCCGGCCGCGCGGCCGGCTCGCGCTGACCCTGTGGGCGGCCCCGGCGGCGCCCGGCCAGACGCTGGTCGGGCGCGCGATGCAGGCCGCCGGCGTGACCCGCCCCGCCCGTCTGCCCACGCTCGCGCCCGAGGACGACTTCCCGCGCACCGAAGAAGGGTTCGCCCGGCTGCTGCGCGACGCCGGGCTCACCGGCGTCCGCTGCCGGACGCTCGTGTGGGAGCACCGGGCCACTCCGGAGGAGTGGTGGAGCGGGCCCGCTGCCGGGGTGGCTTCGGTCGGGCAGGTTCTGACGAGCCAACCGCCCGCGGTCGTCGCCGAAGTCAAACGCCGTTGCGACGCGCTGTGCGCGGAGTTCGCCGGGCCGGACGGGGTGCTCGTGCTGCCGCATGCGGCGCTGCTGGGCAGCGGGCGGGTGTGAACGCGCGGCCGGCGGGCTCCGGCCGTTACGCGGGGGCCGGCAGGAAGTCGCGCAGGTGGGCGAGGAGCGCCTCCGGTGCCTCCTCCGGGATGAAGTGGCCGCATGCGGGGATCTCCGCGCCGGTGACCAGCTCGGGGCGGGCGGAGTAGTCCCGCCAGATGTCCAGCGTCGGCAGTTGCGCGGGCAGGCCGACCGCTCCCCACAGGGCCAGTACGGGCACGGTCAGCAGCCGGCCCTCGGCGAAGTCCGCGTCGTCCAGGGCGGTGTCGGCCTCCGTGGCCCGGTAGTCGTCGAAGCCCGCGCGGAGCGCGCCGGGGCGGGAGAACGCCGCCACGTACGCGTCCACGGCCTCGTCGGTCAGCGCGTGCCGGTTGTAGGTCCAGCGCTCGAAGAAGTACTCCAGGTAGCCGCGGACGTCGGCGCCGGCCAGCCGCTCGGGCAGGTCGGGCTGGAGGTGGAAGAACCAGTGCCAGTACCCGGCGGCGATGGTGGCGTCCAGGCGGCGGAGCATCTCGCGGGTCGGCACGATGTCCAGGAACGCGACGCGCTCCACCTGCTCGGGCCGGTCCAGGGCCCAGCGGTGCGCCACCCGCGCGCCCCGGTCGTGCCCGACCACACTGGCGCGCTCGAAGCCCAGCGTCTCGACGAGCGCGGCCGTGTCGGCGGCCATCCGCCGCTTGTCGTAGCCGGAGACGGGCTTGTCGCTGCGGCCGTAGCCGCGCAGGTCGGGCGCGACCACGGTGTAGTGCCCGGCCAGTTCGCCGAGGACCGGCCGCCAGCAGCGGGAGGTCTGCGGCCAGCCGTGGAGCAGTACCACCAGCGGTCCCGAGCCCGCGCGGGTGTAGTGCAGCCGTACGCCGTCCACGTGGGCCACGCCCGTGGTCGTACCGTCCATCTCCCGTTCCTCCCGCGTCGTCGTCCAGGAGGTTAACCCTCTCAGGGGCCGCGGGACGCGGACACGCTCGCCCCGGCGCGGTACGGCGCCGGGTGACGGCGCGGCGTGCCCGTACGGGATCAGGTGCGGCCCTCGCGCTCCTGGGCGTCCCTCAGGTCGGCGGAGGCCGCCGCCCAGCGGGCGCGTACGACGGGGAAGCCGGCCTGCTCGCAGGCGTCGCAGACCAGTTCGTCGTCGTCCACGAGGTGGCGCACCTCGCGGCCGTCCGCGATGCGGCGCAGCAGTGCCGGCTTGGTGTGGCGGGCGGGCCGCCGGTCGTCGTCCGGCCGCATCCACAGCTCGCCCTGGGGCAGGCCGTGCCGGTCGAGCCAGGCCAGGGTGTCCTTGCGGCAGCGCTCGGGGCGGCCGGTGAGGTAGACGATCTCGCACTCCGCCGCGCTTCGGAGGACCAGCGCCACGCCCTCGGCAAGCGGCGGGTCGTCCGGCGCGGCGGCGAAGAACGCGTTCCAGTCGCGCGGCCGCCGTTGCAGGAAACGCTGGCGGTGTGCGGTGTCCGCGAGCGTGCCGTCCAGGTCGAAGACGGCCAGCGGGCGTGGGCCCGTACCGCGTCCGCCACTGCCCGCTCTCGTCATCGCGTCCCCTCGTCCGGTACGTACCTGACCGTGATTTTACCTTCGCCCGTTCCCTCGCTCCCGCACACGAATACGAACGGCCGTTCGGAAGCGAAATGCCAGACCGGAGCCGGTGCCGGAGGCCGCCGGACGTGCCGCCGCGCCGCCGCGGCCTCGCGCCGGCGTCCGGTCCCGACGAGAATGAGCCCTTGAGCGCACCGCCCGCACCCGCTTAGGTGGAGGGCGGCAATTCCGCCGTCGGACGGCAGCCGCCGTCCCGACCCGAGGGAGTTGGATCCCATGCCCGCACGGCCGTCGGTCACGGAGGCGGAGCTCGAGGCCCACCTGCGTGGCATCTGCTTCAAGACCGGACCACCCCGCTACATAGGCGTCGAGATCGAATGGCTCGTCCACGACGCCCACAACCCCCGATGTCCCGTCGCCCCCGAACGACACCACGACGCGGCCACCGCACTGCGCGCCCTCCCCCTGCGGTCGGCCCTCACCTTCGAACCCGGCGGCCAGCTGGAGCTCAGCTCGCTCCCCGCCACTTCCCTCACCGCGTGCGTCGAAGCCGTATCGGCCGACCTGGCGCTGGTCCGCCCCGCCATGCGGGAGCTGGGCCTCGGCATGGCGGGCCACGGCCACAACCCCTGGCACCCGCCGCACCGCGTGCTGGCCCAGCCCCGCTACGACGCCATGGAGGCGTACTTCGACCGCTGGGGCGGCGCGGGCAGATCCATGATGTGCGGCACCGCCTCCGTGCAGGTCTGCGTGGACGCCGGGCACGAGGAGCCGGGCCCCCTGGGGCTCGGCCGGCGCTGGCGGATGGCCCACCTGCTGGGCGCGGTGCTGGTCGCCGCGTTCGCCAACTCGCCGGTCAGCGAGGGCTGCCCGACCGGCTACCGCACCACCCGCCAAGTGGTGTGGTCGCAGATGGACCCGGCCCGCACCCTCGCGCCGCCCGACGGGCCCGATCCGCGCGCCGCGTGGGCCGGGTACGTCCTGGACGCGCCCGTGATGTGCGTCCGCAGCGACGAGGGGCCGTGGGACGCGCCCGAGGGGCTGACCTTCCGCGACTGGGTCCGTACGGGCTCGCCGCGCCCGCCCACCGAGGAGGACCTCGACTACCACGTGACCACGCTCTTCCCGCCCGTACGCCCGCGCGGGCACCTGGAGCTGCGCATGATCGACGCGCAGCCGGGGGACGGCGGCTGGATCGTGCCGCTGGCCGTCACGGCCGCGCTCTTCGACGACCCGGAGGCCGCCGAGAGCGCGTACCGCGTGGTCAAGCCCCTCGCGGAGACGGCGGGCTCGCGGCCGGCGCCGCGCAACCCGCTGTGGCGGCACGCCACCCGCGGCGCGCTGACCGACCCGGAGCTGCACGCCGCCGCGCTGGCCTGTTTCGCCATCGCGCAGGAGGCGCTGCCGCGGCTGGGCGCGTCGGCCGAGGTGACCGGCGCGGTGGCGGAGTTCGCCGAACGCTACGTCGCGCGGGGCCGCTGCCCGGCGGACGACCTGCTGGACACGGCGTACGCGGTCGAGCCCGCGCCCGCACCGCCGGCGAAGCCGCCCTGGCCGGTGGCCACCGCGCCACCGCCGGAACCGGTCATCGCGTACGAGGACGAGCTCACCCCCGGGAAGGACAGTCAGTGACCCTCGATCCCGAGTCGCTCCGGGAGCGCGCGGCGCATGCCCTGCTCGCCGCGCGCGACCGTACCCGCCTGCTCACCACCTGCGTCGACGAGAACGACCTCACCGCCCAGCACTCCCCCCTGATGTCGCCGCTGGTGTGGGACCTGGCGCACATCGGCAACCAGGAGGAGCAGTGGCTGCTGCGCACGGTCGGCAAGCGTGACGCGCTGCGCCCCGACATCGACTCCGTGTACGACGCCTTCGAGCACCCGCGCGCCGAACGGCCGTCGCTGCCCCTGCTGCCGCCGGCCGAGGCACACGGCTACGTGGCGGACGTACGCAACCGGGTGCTGGACGTGCTGGAGAGCAGCCCGCTGCGCGGCGGGCCGCTGCTGGACTCCGCTTTCGCCTTCGGCATGATCGCGCAGCACGAGCAGCAGCACGACGAGACCATGCTCATCACCCACCAACTGCGCCGCGGCCCGGCCGCGCTCACCGCCCCCGAACCGCCGGTGACCTCCGACGGCATCCTGCCCGCCGAGGTGCTGGTGCCCGGCGGCCCGTTCACGATGGGCACCTCCACCGAACCGTGGGCCCTGGACAACGAACGCCCCGCGCACCGGCGCCTGCTGCCGTCCTTCCGCATCGACACCACGCCGGTGAGCAACGGCGCGTACCTGCGGTTCGTCGAGGACGGCGGGTACGACGAACCGCGCTGGTGGTCCGCCGAGGGCTGGGAGCACGTACGCGAACACCGGCTGCGCGCCCCGCTGTTCTGGCGGCAGGAGGGCGGGCAGTGGCTGCGGCGGCGCTTCGGCGTCACCGAGCCGGTGCCGCCGGACGAACCGGTTCTGCACGTGAGCTGGTACGAGGCCGACGCGTACGCGCGCTGGGCGGGCCGCCGGCTGCCCACCGAGGAGGAGTGGGAGAAGGCCGCCCGGCACGACCCGGTCAGCGGGCGCTCCCGGCGCTACCCGTGGGGCGACGAGGACCCCGGCCCCACGCATGCCAACCTGGGCCAGCGGCATCTGCGCCCCGCCGCCGTCGGCAGCTACCCGGACGGCCAGTCACCGCTCGGCGTACGCCAACTGATCGGCGACGTATGGGAATGGACAGCGAGCGACTTCCTCCCCTACCCCGGCTTCGCCGCCTTCCCCTACCGCGAGTACTCGGAGGTGTTCTTCGGCGGTCCTTACAAGGTGCTGCGCGGCGGTTCGTTCGCCGTGGACCCGGTCGCCTGCCGGGGCACCTTCCGCAACTGGGACCTGCCGGTGCGCCGCCAGATCTTCTCCGGGTTCCGCACCGCCCGCGACGCCGGCACGGCCTCGTGAGCGCCCCGGCTCCGGTCGCGCCGGAGGGACCGCCCGCCGTACCGGCCGCCCCGGGGAGGTGTCGCTGATGTGCCGTCACCTCGCCTACCTGGGGCCCGAAGTGGCGCTCGGCGACCTGATCACCGCGCCGCCGCACGGCCTGTACCGGCAGTCGTGGGAACCGCGCCGCCAGGTCAACGGCACGGTCAACGCGGACGGCTTCGGCGTCGGCTGGTACGCGCCCGGCGACCCGGTGCCCGCCCGGTACCGCAGGGCCGGGCCGATCTGGGGCGACACCGGCATCCTCGACCTGTGCCGGGTGGTGCGGACCACCGCACTGCTCACCGCCGTACGGGACGCCACTCTCGCCGGCGCCGACGGCGAGGCGGCCGCCGCGCCGTTCGCCGCCGGCCCCTGGCTGTTCAGCCACAACGGAGCGGTGCCGGGCTGGCCGGGCTCGCTGGCGGTGCTGGCCGCCGGGCTGCCGCCGGAGCGGCTGCTGTCCCTCCAGGCCCGCTGCGACGCGGCGTTCCTGTGGGCGCTGGTGCAGCACCGGCTCGGCGCCGGCACGGCCGCGCCGGAGGCCCTGGCCGACACCGTCACGGCGGTGGCCGCCGCCGCGCCGGGCGCCCGGCTGAACCTGCTGCTCACCGACGGCGCCACCATCGCCGCGACCAACTGGGGCGACTCGCTCTTCTACCGCGCCGAACCCGGCCGCGGCACGACCGTCGCCTCCGAACCGTACGACGACTCCCCCCACTGGACCGAGGTACCCGCGTACACCCTGCTCGCGGCCACGCCCACCGACGTCCGCCTCACCCCGCTCAAGGAGCCCGCCGCGTGAGTCCCCTCGCCGTCACCCGTACCCTGCCCGCCGACGCCACCACGGCCGCGCTGCGCGCCGACGTGGCGCACGGACTGACCCGTACCCCCAAGCAGCTGCCGCCCAAGTGGTTCTACGACGCCCGCGGCAGCGACCTCTTCGAGGCCATCACCGCCCTGCCCGACTACTACCCGACCCGCGCCGAACGGGAGATCCTGATCAGCCGGTCGGCCGACATCGCCGCGGCGACCGGCGCCCGCACCCTCGTCGAGCTGGGCTCCGGCTCGTCCGACAAGACCCGCCACCTCATCAAGGCACTGACCGGCCTGCACACCTACGTACCGGTCGACGTCAGCGAGAGCGCGCTGGCCGCGGCGGGCGAGGCGCTGCTCGCCGCGCACCCGGAGCTGACCGTGCACGCGCTGGTCGCCGACTTCCAGCAGGGGTTCGCGCTGCCCGGCACCCCGGGGCCGCGGCTGCTGGCCTTCCTGGGCGGCACGATCGGCAACCTGCTCCCGGACGAGCGGGCCGCCTTCCTGCGCTCCGTACGGGACCTCCTGGCCCCCGGCGACGCGCTGCTGCTCGGCACCGACCTGGTCAAGGACGAGGCCACCCTCGTCGCCGCCTACGACGACGCGCAGGGCGTCACCGCAGAGTTCGACAAGAACGTGCTGAACGTCATCAACCGCGAGCTGGGCGCCGACTTCGACCCGGACGACTTCCGGCACGTCGCCGTGTGGGACACCGAACGGGAGTGGATCGAGATGCGGCTGCGGGCCCGCAGGGAACTGACCGTCAAGGTGCCCGCGCTGGACCTCGTGGTGCCCTTCGCCGCGGGCGAGGAGATCAGGACGGAGATCTCGGCGAAGTTCCGCGAGGAAGGCGTGCGCGGGGAACTGGGCGCCGCCGGTTTCGAGTTGCGCGAGTGGTGGACGGACGAGGCGGGACGGTTCGCGCTGTCCCTGTCCGTACGGACCTGACGCCCGTGGGCGGGACGGCACCTGCCGCCCCGCCCACGGCGCGGCCGGATCAGAAGAGCTTGTTGTAGATGTTCCAGCCGCCGCCGATCAGGCTGCCCCCTTCCGAGGGGATGATCATGCCCTGGCTGCGTTCGCCGCCGTGCAGCCACAGCTTGCCGTTGAAGTCACGGGCCACCACGTCGGCGAACCCGTCACCGTCGATGTCCCTGACACCGGCGAAGTCGGCGTAGCCCGCCAGCCCGGTGCCCACGCGTACACGGGGGTAGAACGGCTCGGAGGGGTAGACGGAGCCCGAGGTCTTGTAGACCCACAGCACGTCGTCCAGGTCGCGGGCCAGGACCCCGTCGCCGTAGGTCACCACCATCTGGTAGGCGTGCCAGCCGCCGCCCACTCGTACCGGAGGCTCGAAGGGCTCCTCGGGGACCCCCGTGCCCGCGTAGAACCACAGGACACCGTTCCGGTCGCGGGCCACCAGGTCGGCCTTGCCGTCGTGGTTGGCGTCGGCGGCACCGGCGATGCTGACGTACCGGTCCCAGCCCAGCCCGATCTGGATACGCGGGGCGAAGGGCTGGGAGGGGTTGCCGCTGCCCTTGTAGAAGAACAGCATCCCCTCGGTGTTGACGGCCACGGCGTCGCCCGTTCCGTCGGCGGCCGTGCCGTTGAGCGAGGTGATCTCGACGTATTCGTCCCACCCTCCGCCGATCTTCACCGGCGGTTTGAACGGTCTGGCCGAGTAGCCGGTGCCCTCGTACCGCCACAGCACACCGGAGTGGTCGCGGGCGTACAGGGCCGGGCGCTCGGCGGCGGGCCGTTCCTCCGCCTGTGCCGCGTGCGCGGCGGGTGCGGAGACGGGCGGGCCGGGCGTGGCGGCGGTGGCGGAGGCCGTCGGCAGGACGGCCGCGGCGACGGTTACGGCAGCGGCGGCAGCGGCCCTCGCCAGACGGAAACGGCGGCGCACTCGGTCTGTTCGGAACACGGATTCTCCCTGTCGATGTGCCGCTCCGGTGAGGGCTTGTCGTCACCGGAGGTGCCGGCCTCCGAGGCGCCCCCGTGTGGTGTCCCCCCAGCACCACCCGCCTCGTGAGGCCAACGCGCAACAGCTCAGCCGACCGGCGGCCGGCGGTCCAGGCGTTTCCCGGTTTCCTCTCCGGACCCTGAACCGGGAAACAGGCCCCGACGTGCGCAAAGCCGTCCCGTTCCACGGATGCGGCGCACGCACCGTTGCCGTGCCTCCGCGGGACTGAAATGATCTTCGTGGGGGCGGCGCGTGGAAGAACGGCGGGCGGCGTCCCCCTGGTCGGACAACGCTAGAAGGGAACAGTCAGTGGCAGGCGGAGTCCCCGGGCCCGGCTCTTCGCGCGACGCGGCTCCGATTTCCCGGAGCGGCCGGCAGTTACGTCGCTTACGGCTGGAACGTGGCGTCTCGTTGGCCAGGCTGGCCGAGCTGGCCTTCTACAGCAAGGGGTACCTGAGCAAGGTCGAGAACGGCGAGAAAGCCCTGACATGGGACCTCGCCCGCGCTTGTGACGAAGCTCTGGGCACCGGCGGAACACTGGAACTGCTCGTCCGGCCGCCCAGGAAAGCCGGCCGGGAATCCCGGCCGGGAGATCAAGAAGAATGCCCCTACCGTGGACTGGCCGCTTTCGGGCCGGGAGACTCCTGCTGGTTCTTCGGGCGCGACGAGGCCACCGCCGGTCTGGTCGCCCAGCTGACGGAGCGGCTCCGGCACCCGGGCATCCTGATGGTCACGGCCCCGTCCGGCGCGGGGAAGTCCTCCCTCCTCCGGGCCGGGTTGTTACCCGCGCTGGCCCGTGGCGCCTTACCCGTAAGCGGTTGCCGGGACTGGCCCGTGGTGGTCTGCACGCCCGGCGAGCATCCGCTGGAGAACCTTCCGGCCGAAGTGGCAAGGGTGACGGGGACTCCGCGGCAACGGCTCGTCGAGGCATTACGCGAAGGGGCGGACGCGTTCGCGACGGCGGTGGCTGCCGCCGCGGGCGCATTCCGGACGGCCGAGGCCGCGGCGGGCGCCGGAACACCCGCGGACGAAGCCGACGATGACGCCGGCAGGAAGCAGCTCGCCGCGCTGGTGCTCGTGGTCGACCAGTTCGAGGAGACGTTCACGCTCTGCCGGAACGAACACGAGCGGACCGCCTTCGTGGACACACTCCTCGCCCTGTCCGCCGCGCGGCCGCAAGCCGGACCGCCGCCCGCCCTGGTCGTCCTCGGAGTGCGCGCCGACTTCTACGACCGGTGCCTGGCCTATCCCGGGCTCGGGGCCGCCTTGCAGCGCGGGCACGTCGCCCTGGGCCCCATGAGCGAGGCGCAGCTGCGCGAGGCCGTCACCGGGCCCGCCCGTGAGGCCGGGTTGGAGATCGAGCCGGGGCTGGTCGAAGTCCTGGTGCGCGACGCCGGCGTAAGCCCCGGAAGTACGGCAGAACTCGGCCTCGCCCGCACCGGAATCCTTCCCCTGCTCTCCCACGCACTCATGAGTACCTGGCAGCACCGGCGAAACGGTGTACTGACGGTGGCCGGCTACCAACTGACAGGCGGCATCCCGGGGGCCGTGGCCACCACGGCGGAGCGTACCTACGCCGCCCTGAGCCCGGACCGGCAAGCGACGGCCCGGCGCCTGCTGCTGCACCTGGTTTCCCTCGGGGAGGAACACGACACCAGCCGCCGCGCCCCTCGCGAGAGCCTCCTCGGAAGCGGCCCGGAACGGGAGGCCGCCCAAGCCGTCCTCGAGGTGTTCACCCAGGCACGCCTGCTGACCGTCGATGCTGACCACATCGAACTGGCGCACGAGGTGCTCCTGCGCGCGTGGCCGCGGTTGCGCCAGTGGCTCGATGAGGACCGCGCCACTCTCCGGGCCCGCCAACTCCTCACGGAAACGGCCTCGGAGTGGGAACGCGAGGGCCGGGACGAGAGTCTGCTGTACCGGGGCGCCCGGCTGAACGTCACCAGCGGCTGGCTCACCGACCCGCACGAAAAGGTGCTGCTCACCCCCACGACGCGAGCATTCCTCACAGCGAGTACCGACCGCGAGACCAGTGAAAGACGGACCGAGCAACGCCGATTACGACGCCTGCGCATCCTGGCCCACAGCCTCGCCGTGCTGCTCGTCCTGGCCCTCCTGGCGGTGGCCGTCGCCGTCCAGCAGAGCCGGGCGGCGCTGGACCAGCGCCGTATCGCCCTTTCCAAGGAACTCGCGGCCCGGGCCGAGACACTGCTCCGCGACGACCCCGAGCAAGCCATGCTCACTGCGTTCAATGCCTACCGCAGGGCTCCCACCACCCAAGCCCGCAGCAGCCTGCTCAGTGCCTACTCCGCGTTCAGCGCCGATCAGCTGGGCAGCCACGCCGGCACAGTGACGGACGTCGCGTATTCCCCGGACGGGCGCACCCTGGCCACGGCGGGTCTCGACCGCACGGTGAAGTTGTGGAGTACGGCCACGCACCAGTTGACGGCCACCCTCACCGGCCACACTTCCGGGGTGCGCGGCCTCGCGTTCTCCCCCGACGGCCGCATCCTCGCCGCGGCCGGCGACGACGCCACCGTGAAGCTGTGGGACACCACCACGCACCGGGAAACCGCCACCCTCGCCGGGCACGCACGCGGCGTCCGGTCGGTGGCTTTCAGCCCCGACGGCCGGACGCTGGCCACCGCGGGCAGCGACCGCACGACGCGCCTGTGGGACGTCCGCTCACGCCGGCAGGCCGCAGTTCTTTCCGGGCATTCCGGTGCTGTGACCCACGCCGCGTTCTCCCCGGACGGCAGCGTTCTGGCCACTGCGGGCGCCGACGGAACGGTACGTCTGTGGCAGGCGCGGACACACCGGCCACTGGCCACGCTCACCGGTCACAGCGGCGCGGTACAGGCTGTGGCGTTCAGCCCTGACGGAAGCGTCCTGGCCAGCGCCGACGACACGGTGCACTTGTGGAACACGGCAACCCACCGGCAGACCGGCGTCTTCACCGCCCGGCCGGCCCGCGTGGCCGGCCTGGCGTTCTCCCCGGACAGCCGGCACCTGGCCATCGCGTGTGACGACCGCGCCATCCGCCTCTGGCACACGACGACGCACCGGGTCGATGCCACGCTGACCGGGAACAGCGGCGTCGCGCACGCGGTCGCCTTCGCCCCCGACGGGAACAGCCTCGCCGGCGCCGGCGGCAGCCACGCCCCGCGCCTGTGGGAACTCGACCCCCGGCAGGTCACCGCCCGCATCTGCCGCCTCGACTCCACCCGTCACTGGCCGCAGCTCTCGGTGGGCATGCCATGCGCATGAAGCGCCCCTGGCGCAGGCATCGCTCCGCGGCCGGCCTCTTGTGGGCCGTCTTCGCCTGGTTGCTGACCGGTTTCCTGATCACCTACGGCCTGGCCTGGCTCGGAGCGCATGCCGGCGCCATGGACGAGGAATGCGCCCTCGGGTTCTTCGAGCACAGCGCACCGCTCCAGGAAATCCGTACGGGCGCCTGGCCGCCGGAGACCACCTGCGTCTTCGCGGACGGCTCCACGGAAACCTCGGCCGGTCCCGGCTGGTTCAACGCGCTCTTCCACCTCTGCGCCGGCGGCTCTGCCGCCCTGCTCCTCGGAGCGGGAGTGGTGCGGGCCGTCCGTGCCTTCCACGGTGGCCGGCGGCGCGATCAACGGTGAGCGCTTCGCCGACGAGGCCGTGTTCCCGTCCGTGAACAGCGTCGCACCGCGGTACGCCCGGTCACGGCGCCGGCGCCGCCCGCACCCTGACCGGCAGGTGTTTCAGCCCGTTCTGGAAGTTGGACACCAGCCGGACCGGTTCCCCGGCGAGTTCGAGGCCGGGCAGCCGGTCCAGTACGTGGCGCAGTACGGCCCGCATCTGGACGCGCGCGAGGTGGCTGCCCAGGCAGAAGTGCGGGCCGAAGCCGAAGCTGACGTGGTCGTTCGGGGTGCGGGCGACGTCGAAGCGGTCCGGGTCGTCGAAGACCGTCTCGTCCCGGTTGGCGGACGCGTGGTACACCACGACCTTCTCGCCCCGCCGGATGCGCTGCCCGCCGAGTTCGGTGTCCCGCGTCGCGGTGCGCCGGAAGTCGATGACCGGTGGCCAGTAGCGCAGCATCTCCTCCACCGCCGGGCCCGCCAGGCCGGGGTCCCGGCGCAGGCGCGCGTACTGGTCCGGGTGCCGCAGGAGCGTGAGCAGGCCGCCCGGGATGCCGTTGCGCAGCGTCTCGTTCCCGGCCACCGCGAAGAGGAAGAACATGTTCTCGAACTCGGCGCGGGTCAGCCCGCCCTCCCTCAGGTGCGCCATGACGCTGCCGGGGCGCGGGCGCGCGGCCAGCGCGTGGGCGTAGGCGAACATGTCGGCCAGCGCCCGGCGGGAGCGCGGGTTCACCGGGCGGCCGTCCGGGCGGGCCGCCGGGGCCGGACGGTGCCGGAGCGCCGCCCGGCCCATCGGGCTGAGCAGCGCGGGGTCGGCAGTGCTGGACGCGGCGTACTCGTCGTCCTGGTAGCCGATGACCCGGTTGGACCAGTCGAACAGCAACTGCCGGTCCTCCTCGGGCACCCCCATGACATGGGCGAGCGTCCATACCGGCAGGTCTGCCGCAACCGCCACGAAGTCCGCCGTGCCTGCGCGCGCCACGTCCTCCACCAGGGCCCGCGCCCGCGCGTCGATGACGGTTTCCAGCTCCCGCACCGCGCGCGGGGTGAAGGCGGCGGCGACCACGCGCCGGATCCGCGCGTGGTCCGGTGGGTCCTGGTTCAGCATCATCGCGCGGACGAACGCGAGGTCTTCCTCGGTGTCGGGGTCGCGGATCTGGGTGGCGCCCAGGTAGGAGGAGTAGACCTCGGGGGTGCGCAGGACGTGTTTGACGTCCGCGTGCCGCAGTACGGCCCAGTATCCGGGCCCGGCGGGCCAGCCGCCGACCGGCGGCTCCTCGACCCAGCACACCGGGCCGGTCGCGCGCAGCCGGCGGAACAGCGCGTACGGGACACCGGTGGCGTACGTCCGCGGGATGAACACATCGGCTGCTCTCACGCACGCGACCGTACGATAATCCCTCGTTCGAGGGAATCGGGCGCACTCGACGGCTGATGACGGCATGCGCTGCGCAATATCACCGAGTGCAGCGATCGCAACGTTTCCGCAGCCTCCAACCTGCCGCTTTGATAGCGCTGTTGGTCATCCTCGTGGTCCTCCTCGCGCCCGCCGTGGCGCAAGCGCGCCCCGATGACACCCCTGCGAGCGCCGGGAAACACGATGATCCGGGCGCCCAGTCGCCGGGCTGGCCGATCCCGCCCTGCCGGCCGTGGCCATGGCCGTGGCCCTGCACCACCCCCACGCCTACCCCCACACCCACACCCACACCCACACCCACACCCACTCCCACGCCCACTCCCTCCCCCACCAAGCCGCCCGAGCCCACGCCCTCACCACCGCAGACACAGACGCCGCCGCCCCGGCCGACGGCCACGCCTCCGCGCCCGTCCGCGCCGGCGCCCGTACCGGCACCCGCCCGGCCGGCCCCCGGCCCCACCTACCGCGGCCCCACGCCGCCCCCGCCGCCTCCCCCGGCGGCGCCGCCGCCGTCGAGCCGCCCGCCGGCGCCACAGCCCACGCCGACACCCGCACCGTCGGTCGTCCCGCCCCACGCGTACACGCCGTCGGCCCGCAAGCCGCGGGCGAGCCGCTCGATCGTCACCACGACGCTGCTGGTCACCGCACCGGCCGTGCTGGCGGCCGCCGCGCTGCGCCCCCGTTCGTCCAGCTCGTCCGGTTCCGCCGGGCGCCGTTCCTGATAGGAGGTCACCATGTCGGAATGGCTGGTGCTGGTCATCGCGATGGCCGCCGCGTGCGCCGTCGTCCTGAGCATCACGGTCCTCAAGCAGCGCCGCATCGGCGACGACGACGATCCCTCCGAGACGCCCGACGTCATCGAGTACATGACGATGATGGTGGGCGTGGTGTACGCGATCGTCCTCGGCCTGGCCATCGCGGGCGTGTGGGAGGCCCGGGGCGCCGCCGCGGACTCCGTGCGCACCGAGGCACAGGCCCTGCACGAGGTCAGCGAGCGGGTACGGGCCTACCCCGAGGCCACCCGGGAGCGTATCCGCGCGGATGTCGACGCCTACGTCTCCCACCTCGTCCACAAGGAGTGGCCGACCATGGCCGAGGAGGACCGGATCACCGAGCGCGGTACGCAGCTCCTGGACAAGGTCCGCGCCGACGTGACCGACTACCACCCGCGCAACGACTACGAGAGCCAGTCCTACCAGCCGCTGCTCGACCAGGTGGCGACGGCGGACGACGCCCGCAACGCACGCGCGGACAGCATCGCGCCGACCCTGCCGCCGGTGGTGTGGTTCGGACTGATCACCGGTGCCGTGATCACCGTCGGGCTGATCTTCACCCTGCAAATCCGCCGCTCCCCACGGGAGTTGCTGATGGCTGGCCTGTTCAGCGCGCTGATCGCTTTCCTGCTCTTCCTGGTCTGGGACTTCGACGCACCGTTCAGCCAGGGCATCTCGACCTCCGCCGACGCCTTCACGGATCTCTTCCCGGGGCTGTGACGCCGTGACGGCCGCTCCCCTTCGTGCGATCATGCGCGCATGTCGTCTGAGCTGCCGTTCACGGATGCCCTACGGGATCGACTCGGCCCGGCCCGCGCCGCGGTGCGGCTGGGCAGCAGTCCGCGCTCCAGGGTGTGGCGGATCGAGCTCTCCGGCACGCCCGCGGTGGTCAAGCAGGCCGTCGACGGCGCGGACGCCGGCGAGCGGTACACCCGCGAAGTGGCCGCGCTGCGGCTGGCTTCGCGGGTGACACCGCCAGTGGTACCGCGACTGCTCGGCGCCGACCCGGCCGCCCGTGTGCTCGTACTGGAACACGTGGAACACCGGCGCCCGGCGCCGGACTGGGTGGTCGGTTACGCGGCGGCCCTGGCACGGCTGCACGCGGCCACCGCCGCCGTACCCGCCGACGGCGTACCGCTGCCCGCCTGGTCCGGCCCCGAACGGAGCGACACCGCCGCCTTCCTGGCGCTCGCCCGGCGCCTCGCGGTCCCCGTGCCGGACGGGACGGACGCCGAACTGGAGGCCCTGATACGGCGGCTCGGCGCCGCGCCCGGCCGCGCCCTGCTGCACGGCGACCCGTGCCCCGGCAACGACCTGCACACCCCGGACGGCATCCGGTTCGTCGACTTCGAGCAGTCCTCCCTGGGCAACGGCCTCACCGAACTCGCCTACCTGCGCATCGGGTTCCCGACCTGCTGGTGTGTCACGGCCACGCCAGGACCGCTGCTGCGCGAGGCCGAGTCCGCGTACCGGGCGGCCTGGCGGGACGCGACCGGCTCCGCACCGCCGGGTGATCTCACCGACGCGTGCGCGGGCTGGCTGGTACGGGGCGACGCACTGGTCCAGCGCGCCCAGCGGGGCGCCACCGACCAGCTCGCCAGGCTCCCGGAGGAGGACTGGGAGTGGGGCACCGTCACCGCGCGGCAGCGGCTCGCGTACCGGCTCGGCGTCGTCGCGGAGCTGACCGCCGACCGTGACGACCTGCACCGCCTCGGCCGTCTCGCCGGCGCTCTGCGCACCCGCATGCTCGACCGCTGGCCCGCTCTCACCCCGCCACCGCGCCAACGGCCGCCAGAGGACTGAGGCCCGCCAACGCGCTGGCTTCGTAACGGGGTTGTCACCCGCCCTTCGCCCGCCGCCGCCTGTTCAGCGTGCCCGTCCTGTGCTTCGATGCTGCGATCACGTGTTCGCGCAGGTGGCGGAGGGACGGGGGCGGGCGCATGGACCGGCGGAGATTCCTCAAAGGGGCGGCGGCGGTGTCGGCCGCGGGGGTGCTGACGGGCGCGGGCAGCGGGCAGTTCACGGCCGCGGCGGCGGCGCGCCCCACGTACGCCGGGCGCGCCGCCACGCGAACCCGGCGCGCGGCCTCCGTACGGGACTGGATGTCGGCCCTCGGCGACCACACTCCCGTACAACGGCTCTCCGTCCCGGGCACGCACGATTCCGGCGCACGGCACGGCGGCCCCTGGGTGGCCTGCCAGAACACCGGCATCGCCGAGCAGCTGGACAGCGGCATCCGGTTCCTGGACGTCCGCTGCCGGGCCGTCGACTCGGTGTTCGCGATCCACCACGGCGCGTTCTACCAGCACCTGATGTTCGGCGACGTCCTGGTGGCGTGCCGTGCGTTCCTCCAGGCGCATCCGTCGGAGACCGTGCTGATGCGGGTCAAGCAGGAGTACTCCGAGGAGAGCGCGGCGGAGTTCCGCCGGATCTTCGACATCTACCTGGACGGCAAGGGCTGGCGGCCGCTGTTCCGGCTGGACGGCACGCTGCCCACCCTGGGGCAGGCCCGGGGGAAGGTCGTGCTGCTGGCCGACTCCGACGGGCTGCCGGGCGTGCGCTACGCCGACCCCCGGGTCTTCGACGTCCAGGACGACTACATGGCCGAGCCCTTCCGCAAGTACCCGCTGATCGAAGGGCAGTTCCGCAAGGCGGTCAAGGAGCCGGGCAAGCTGTTCGTCAATTACGTCAGCACCGCGGCGCTGCTGCCGCCCCGCTCCAACGCGGACCGTCTCAACCCGCAGGTCAAGAAGTTGCTGACCGGGTCGGAGGCGAGCGGCTGGACGGGGCTCGGCATCGTCCCGATGGACTTTCCCAACGCGTACGGCTTGGCCGAGACACTCATCCGGCACAACACGGGCGGTTGACATGGCGACGCGAAGACTTCCGCATCTCTTGCTCGCACTGCTGCTGGCGCTGCTCACCGTCCCGGCGGCGAGCCTGCCCGCAAACGCGGCCGGCAATCCCGCGCACACAGCCGGCAATCCGGCACGCGTCGTCGCGGAAGTACCGGTCGGCGACCGCATGCTGGATCTTGCGATCTCCTCCCCCGAGACCGACGCTCCGGTCAAATGGGTACGGCTGCTGCTGCCGAAGGGCTGGTCGAAGAACGCCGAGCGCACCTGGCCGGTGCTGTGGCTCCTGCACGGCGGTGGCGGCAACCACAAGGACTGGACCGACAACACACACGTCGAGCAGTTGGCGGCCAACCGCGACGTGCTCGTGGTCATGCCGGAGACCAGCGGGTGCAGCAGCTACAGCAACTGGTACAACTACAACAACTGGGGCTCCCCTGCCTGGGAGACGTACCTTCTCGACGAGCTGCGGCCGCTGCTGGAGCGGGACTACCGCGCCGGGACGGAGCGCGCCGTCGCGGGCCTGTCGATGGGCGGGCTGGGCGCCTTGAAGTTCGCCGCGGCGCGGCCCGGGTTGTTCCGCGCGGCCGCCTCGTACAGCGGCGCCGTCCACCCCCTGTACCGGTCCACCGACGGCGGGTTCTCCGGCCCGGACGGCGTCAAGCTGGGCGCGCTGACCTGCCTCGCCGACTGGAAGCGGGTCTGGGGCGAGCCCGGCTACCCGTTCGACACCGACAACCCCGCCGACCTGCGGCAGCAGTGGCTGTGGAAGCGCAACAGCCCCCTCGAACAGGCGGCCGCGCTACGCGGTACGCCGCTGTACCTCTCGTACGGGGACGGGACCACCGACGGCGGGCCCGGCTGGTCGTGGGGGAACGGCGACACCCCGCCCGCGCCGTCGCCCGCACGCTGCACCGACCCGCCAGCGCACGGTACGCAGGACCCGGTCGAGCGCACCGTGTACGGGATGAACCAGCAGCTGCGCGCCAAGCTGGGGCAGCTGGGCATCCCGGCGACCGTGTGCGCTTCGAAGGGCGGGCACACCTGGCCGTACTGGGAACGTGAGCTGGTCGCGTCCTTCCCGATGCTGATGAGCGCGCTGGGCGCCTGAGCCCCGCGGGCGGGTCCCGGCACCCGCCCCGGCCCCGCGCCGCATGCGCCAACCGGGTGAAAAGAGCGCGGCCGGGCAACCGGGCACCCCGATTCCCGCATCAGACAGGGCGGAACATCCACTCCCGGCTCCCCGGCCCCGCCCGCGGTGACGCCGCCTCACGGACGGGCCGCATCAGCAGGTGAGTACGACCGAGCGCGACGGCGGCACGCCGCCACCGTCCGCAGGCGGGCAGCGCAAGCGCCGCCGGACCACCACCCTCGGCCTCTGCGCCGCGCTCGTCCTCACCTGCGCCGGCACGGTCCTGGCCGTACGGGCCGTCGCGCACGGCGGCCACCTGGCGGCCGGCGACCCGGCCGGGGGCACGTACGCGGCGGACGCGGCCGAGGGGGACGCGGCGGCCGACGCCCTGCTCTCCGGCCCGTACACCGAACGCCCGGGACCGGCGCGCGCCGGCGTCCGAGCGGCCGGGCAGCAGGGCGGGGCCGCGGCGGAGAAGCGGGGCCCCGGCGCCACCGGCCTGCCCGTCTCGCGGCCGCTGCGGGCCGCACCGGCAGCCGTCGTCCCCGCCGTCGGCCCGCTCTTCTCACCCGGCGGCGACGGCGACGCCGACCACCACTGCACCGCGAGCGTGGTGCACTCCGCTGCGGGCGACCTGGTCGTCACCGCCGCGCACTGCGTGTACGACGGCGGCTTCCGCACCAATCTGGTCTTCGCGCCCGGCTACCACGACGGCGTCCTGCCGTACGGCGCCTGGGTGCCGTACCGCATCGACGTCGACCCGCGCTGGGCCGACGACCGGGACGACGCCTACGACGTGGCGTTCCTGCGGGTGCGCCGCCCGCACCACGCGGCCCCGGGCGGGCGGCGCGTCGAGGACCTGACCGGCGCCGAGCGGATCCGCTTCGCCCCGCCCGCCGGCCTGCCGACGCGGACCGTGGGCTACCCGGACGACCTGGAGAGCCCCGTCGGCTGCCAGAACACCACCAGCGGCGTGCCCGCCGGCCGGCCCGCCCAGCTGCGCTTCGACTGCGCCGGCCTCCCCAACGGGACCAGCGGCGGCCCGATGCTCACCGACGTCGACCCGGCCACCGGCCTCGGCACGGTGACCGGCGTCATCGGCGGCCTCGACGAGGGCGGCGACGACGAGACCTCGTACAGCAGCTGGTTCGGCCCCGGCACGGCCGCCCTCTACCGGCGCGCGGCCGGCGAGCGGGTGTGGACGCCGGACACGGACCCGCCGGCTACGCGCCGCGCGGCACCACCGTCTTGAGGACCTGCGGCAGCGGGTACCAGTCGGCGGTCGCGAAGCTGCCGTGGGCGGCGGCGAGCAGGTTGACGCGGTCGCGGGCCTGGGCCTCGGTGGGCCTGGTGCCGTCGATGGCCGGGGGCACCTTGTGCGCGTCGGTCATGACCAGGAGGTAGTGGCGGCTGTCGTACCAGGCGGTGTCGATGCCGCCCTTCGTGTACGCCGCGGCGTCCCCGTCGAAGACCACGAACCAGGGGCGCAGCGCCGCGTCGGCGTACCGGGTGCGCGGGTCGCCCGCCGCCGCGCCGTGCACCGCGGGGAAGGCGGTGGCCTCGGCGAGCCTGCCGCGGGCGGCGAGGTCCTTGAGGTGGGCGGCGTACTCGCGGTCGGTCCACAGCTTGTCGAGCGGGTTGTTCTCCTCGACCGTGCCCGGGATCAGCTCGAAGAGGAACTTGCCGTTCAGCGCGGACCGGGCGGGCCAGCCGTTCGCCCGTACGGCCTCGTCGAGGTCGCGGTGGCCGGCGGCCAGGTCGCCGGGCCCGTACACCGCGTCGCCCAGCCGGGAGCGGACCAGCGCGTCGAAGGCGGCCGGGCCCCGGCCGCTCCGGCCGTTGAAGCCGTCCTTCAGCTCGACCTTGACCATGATCGGCCGGTGGCCGGGGTGGGCGTCGTGCCACGCCTTCATGTCGGCGAGGCAGCCGCCGAGGTCCTGGTCACGCTTCTTGGTGTGCAGCTCGCCCGCGGTGGCGGCGTTGGCGCAGTTGCTGTTGTTGCCGAGCGGGTTGCTGTGCGAGACCCGCCAGGACTTGCCCAGCGCGTTCGTCCACACGTCCAGTTCCAGCAGGCTCGCGCCCGAGTCCAACGCGTCGGCGAAGTACGGGTACTTGGCCTTCTCGTAGGCGTTGTGGACGCCGACGGAGGTGGTGGCGCCGTACGATCCGGCGGGCTGCGCCGCGCCGGCCGGGCTCGCCACCGCCAGCATCACCGCCGCGGCGACCGCCGCCGTTCCCGCGCTCCGTGTTCTGCTCATGTTCCCCCGCTTTCGTTCCACTGGTTCCCCGGCAGCCCCCTCCGGCTCCGGAGTCACCAGCCCCTCCGGTCGAAGCAGAGCGTACGGGAGTTGACGGATGGTCCGGCCACCGGGTGGGTACGCGGAGCGGGAAACGCCGTGTCGACCCAGCAAACCAGGACGTGGAGGACATGTACGGCATCGTGGTTACCGTGGACACACCTGCGAACGACACCGCGCTCCGGGGCCGGCCATGAGTGGCGACCGCACCCGGATCCGCGCCCTCCTGGACACCTACGGCCGGACCTACGCCGACGAGGCCGGCATCCGCCTGAAAGACACGCCGCAACCCCTGTACCAGCTACTCGTCCTCTCCTGCCTGCTGAGCGCCCGCATCCAGGCCGGTATCGCGGTGGCGGCCTCGCGTGCACTGTCGAAGGCGGGGCTGCGCGACGCGCGGCGCATGAAGGACGCCACCTGGCAGCAGCGGGTGGACGCCCTCGGCGAGGGCGGCTACCGCCGCTACGACGAGCGCACCGCGACCCAACTGGGTGACGGCGCCGACCTGTTGCTCGACAAGTACGGCGGCGACCTGCGCCGGATGCGGGACGCGGCGGACGGCGACACGGACCGGCTCCGCAAGCTGCTGCGCGAGGTCCCCGGCCTGGGGCCCGCCGGCACGGACATCTTCCTGCGGGAGGCCCAGGCCGTCTGGCCGGAACTCGCACCGCACCTGGACGCCAAGGCGCTCCAGGGCGCGGAGCGCGCCGGGTTGCCGACGTCGCCCGACGCGCTGCTCAAGGCCGCGGGCAAGGCGGAGCCCGCGGTACTGGCGGCGGCCCTGGTCCGCGCGGCACTCGACAAGAAAGGCGCGGAGGAGATCCGCGACACGAAGTGAGCCCTGGGCGCTTGGGGGCCGGCGTCGACCGCTTCGGCAGCTGTCGCGTCGTCAACACCGCCACCGGCGGCGGCCCCCCTGCTCACCGGCCTCGCCTCGGCGGCGGTCTACGCTGGTGTCTGGGCCGCGCCCCTGGTCGGGCAGGCGGGGATGGCGTGGTTCGGCGCCCACTGGCTCGGGCCCGTCGGCGCCGTGCTGATCGTGCCGGGGCTCGCGGCGGCGGAAATGATCACCACCGAACGCCTGCGCCTGCGCCCGCTCACCGAGGCCGCCACCGACTAATGGGTGCGTCTGCACGCCGACGAAGAGGTCAACCGGTTCGTCGGCAGCTACACCCGCCAGCAGGCCGCGGCGCGCACTGGGCCAAGGGGTACGCCACGGAAGCCGCGCGGGCCGTCCTCGCGTGGGGCTTCGGAACCCTGGAGCTGGAGCGGATCACCGCCATGGTCGCCCCGGGCAACACCTCCTCGGCCGCCGTCGCCCGGCGCCTGGGGTTCACGCCCGCACGCGAGGACACCGTCCTCGGCCGCCCGTGCACCGTCCACGCGCTGACCCGGGACGGCTACCGGCGGGCCCTCACGGCGACTTCGTGAGCAGCCCCCTCGCCGTCGCCGCGATCGCCTGCGCGTCGATGCCGGCCGCGCGCAGCTGCTCCTCCGGGGACGCCGACCCCGGCATGGTGCGCACCGCCAGCCGGACCAGGCGCGGCACCGGGCCGCCGTCGGTGAAGGCGTCCAGTACCGCGTCGCCGAGGCCGCCCTCGGGGTGGTGGTCCTCGACGGTGATGATCCGCCCGGTGACCTCGGCGGCCTCCCGCAGCGTGGGCAGGTCCACCGGCTTGAGGGAGTACAGGTCGATGACGCGGGCGGGCACGCCCTCGCCGGCCAGGGTGTCGGCGGCGGCCAACGCCTCGTGGACGGTCACCCCGGCGGCCACGATGGTGATCCGGTCCTCGGGGGTGGCCCGCAGCGTCTTGCTGCCGCCGATCGGGAACTCCTCCGCCGGCCCGTAGATGACGGGGCTCTCGCCCCTGGACGTCCGCAGGTAGCGGATGCCCTGCGCGTCGGCCATGGCGGCGGTCAGGCGGGCCGCCTGGTTGGCGTCGCACGGGTACAGGACGGTGCTGCCGTGCACGGCGCGGAACGCCGCCAGGTCCTCCAGGCCCATCTGGGACGGCCCGTCCTCGCCGATGGCGACGCCCGCGTGCGATCCGACGAGGTTGAGGCCGGCCCGGCTGACGGCGGCCATCCGCACGAAGTCGTAGGCGCGGCTGAGGAACGCGGCGAAGGTGGTGGCGTACGGCACCCAGCCGCGTACCTGCATGCCGGTGGCGGCGGCCACCAGCTGCTGTTCGGCGATGTAGCACTGGAAGTACCGGTCGGGGTGGGCGTCGCCGAACATCTGGGCGCGGGTGGAGTCGCCGACCTCGCCGTCCAGCGCGACCACGTCCTCGCGGGCCGCGCCGAGGGCGGCGAGTGCCTCGCCGAAGGCGTTGCGGGTGGCGACGGAGTCGCCGACCTTGTAGTCCGGCAGTTCGGGCCGGCCGCCGCCGGGCCGCAGCCGCGAGCGGGCCTCGCGCGGCGGCCGCACCCGTACGCGCAGGTCGCGTTCGCCGCCCAGCTCCTTGATCGCCTCGGCGGCGTCCTTGAGCGGCTTGCCGTGCTTGCCTTCCTGGTCGGCCACCTCGCGCACGCCCTGGCCCTTGCGGGTCTTCGCGATGATCGCGGTGGGCCGGTCGGTGGTGGCGGCCGCCTCGGCGTACGCCCGGTCGACGGCCACCACGTCGTGCCCGTCGACCTCGACGGTGTGCCAGTCGAAGGCCCGGATGCGGCGCGCGTAGGCGTCCAGGTCCCAGCCGTGCCGGGTGGGGCCGCGCTGGCCGAGCCGGTTCACGTCGATGATGGCGGTGAGGTTGGCCAGCTTCTCGTACCCGGCGTGTTCGAACGCCTCCCACATCGAGCCCTCGGCCATCTCGCTGTCGCCGCACACCACCCACACGCGGTACGGGACCCGGTCCAGGTCCCGGCCCGCCAGGGCGAGGCCGACGCCGATGGGCAGGCCCTGGCCGAGCGAGCCGGTGGCCACGTCCACCCACGGGATGCGCGGGGTGGGGTGCCCTTCCAGCAGGCTGCCGTTCTTGCGGAAGCTCAGCAGCTGTTCGTCGGAGAGCGCGCCGGCCGCCTTGCCCATGGCGTACACCAGGGGCGAGGCGTGCCCCTTGGAGAAGACGAGGTGGTCGTTGCCGGGGTTCTCCGGGTCGTCGAAGTCGTAGCGCAGATGCTCGCTCAGCAGTACCGCGCCCAGGTCGGCGGCGGACATCGAGGAGGTGGGGTGGCCGGAGCCGGCCGCGTCGGCGGCCCGTACGGCGTCCACCCTCAGCTGCTGTGCCAGCTCGCGCAGCCGGCCGTACCGGGCGTCGTCGCCCGGTCCCTGCTCAGTGGTCATCAGGTTCCTTCCGCTTGTCGGTGGCACCGGACGCGTCCGGTGCCGGTTCCCCGTCTTCCCCGTCGCGTGCGCCCGCCGGGATGCGGGCCAGTTCGGGTGCCGCGGTGTCCAGCGGCACCGACCAGGAGCGCACCAGGCCCAGCTGCACGCCCTGGCGCGGCAGCGCCGCGTCCAGCAGCCAGTCGGCGGCGACCCGTACGCGGTTGCCCGGCATCGCCATCAGGTGGTAGCCGCGGGTCACGGCGTTGGCGACCGGTCCCGACAGCGGGACGTGCAGCGGGTTGGCGGCGGCCTGTACGCCGCCGAGGTCGACCATGAAGCCCAGGTCGTGGTGTTTGTAGGCGCGCGGTTCGCCGCGGCCGTAGGAGGCGGCGACGTTGTGCGCGGCGACCTTCCCTTGGCGCTGCGCGTGCTGGGCGGTCATCGGCGTCGTCCGGCCCGGCCTGGTCAGGTCGGGTACGGCGGCGGCGTCGCCGCAGGCGATCACCTCGGGGTGGCCCGGCACGGCGAGGAACTCGTCCACGCACAGCCGGCCGCGCTCGGTGGGCAGCCCCAGCGACTCGACCAGCGGGTCGGGCCGTACGCCGACGCACCAGATCAGCGACCGGGTGTCGACGGAGGTGCCGTCGTCCAGCAGCACCCCGTCCGAGGTGGCCTCCTTGACGGAGGTCCCGGTGCGGATCTCGACGCCGCGTTTGCTCAGCACCCGGTGGGCGGTGCGCGACAGCCGCTCGTCCAGTTCGGGCAGTACCCGGTCGGCGAGGTCCAGCAGGATCCAGCGTGGCTGGGGCGCGCCGCGCAGCCCGGCGTTGCGGCGCGCCAGCGACCGGGTGAACGTCACGCCGTGCGCGGCCACTTCGGTTCCGGTGTAGCCCGCGCCGACCACGACGAAGGTCGTGCGGGCGGCCCGTTCGGCCGGGTCCTCGGCGGCGCCGGCCAGCTCGATCTGCCGGGTCATGTGGTCGCGCAGGTAGAGGGCTTCCGGCATGCCGCGGAAGCCGTGGGCGTGCTCGGCGACGCCGGGGATGGGCAGCAGCTTGTTGACGCTGCCGACGGTCAGCACCAGGCGGTCGTAGCCGAGCGAGCCGGTGCGTCCCTCCGGGTCGGTGTACTGGACCCGGCGGCCTTCGAGGTCCACCCCTGCGACCTGGCCGAGGACCAGCCGGACGCCGGGCAGGGTGCCGGTCAGCGACACCGAGACCCGGCGCGGCTCCAGGATTCCGGCCGACACCTCGGGCAGCAACGGCAGGTAGAGGAAGTAGTCGTTGGGGTTGACCAGCACGATCTCAGCGGCGCCCCTGGCTTTCTTCGCGAGCGTGCGGGCGCACTCGTACCCGGCGAAGCCGGCCCCCACTATCACCACGCGCGGCCGCTTGCGGTCACGGCTGTCCGCCACCATCTGCGTCTCCTCTCACCCAGTCGTCCTGCCCTGATCGGCCCGGGTGCCCGCATTCCGGGCGGGTATGTACGCCGTCCGGCCCAGCCGCGCGGCACCGGTCGCCGTTCGGCCACCGGGCGCCGGGGCCCACGGGGCCCGCTCAGTCCGGCAGGGCGAGCAGCACCCGGCCCGGCGCCTTCGGGCGTTCGACGGCCTCGTGCGCGGCGGCGACGGCGTCGAGGGGGTACACGGCGGCGACGGGCCAGCGCAGCTCGGCCACGGCGGCCGCGGCGGTGAGGTCGGCGACGGCCAGGCGTACCGCCTCGCGGGGGAAGTCGTCGTAGCCCAGCAGCCGCAGCGTCACGTTCTTGAAGGCCAGCGGCCAGAAGGGCAGCGCGGGGGCGGGCTCGCCGGTCGCGTAGGCGGCGATCGTGCCGCCGGGGGCGACCAGGCGCGCGTCGCACGCCGCGTTGGCGCCGAAGGCGACCTCGACGACCCGGTCGGCGCCGCGGCCGCCGGTCAGCGCGAGCACCGCGTCCAGGGCCTCGGCCCCCGCGCACACCGCCGCGTCCACGCCCAGCGCCCGAAGCGCGGCCAGCTGGCCGGGGCGGGTGACCGTGCCGATCACGCGTGCGCCGCCGCGCCGCGCCAGGGCGGCCGCCGCGCGGCCGACGCTGCCCAGCGCGCCCGCGACCACCACCGTCCGCCCGGTCACCGGGCCGTCGGCGAACACCGCGCGGTGCGCGGTGATGCCGGGGATGCCCAGGCAGGCGCCCTGCTCGGCGGTCACCTGGTCCGGCAGGGCGCCGACGCAGCCCTCCGGTACGACCGTGTACTGGGCGGCGGTCCCGTACGGCCGGTAGCTCTGCGCGTACGAGCACCAGGCGCGGCGGCCGACCCAGGCGGCGGACACGCCCTCGCCGACCGCGTCCACCACCCCCGCCCCGTCGCTGTGCGGCACGGTCCGCGGGTAGGCGGGCGCGGCGGCACCCGGCCAGCCCTGCCGCTTCTTCACGTCCCCCGGGTTGATCCCGGAGAACGCCAACCGGATGCGCAGTTCCCCCGGTCCGGGGTCGGGAGTGGGCAGCTCCCCCACGCGCAACACCTCTGTGGCCGGCCCCATTTTCTCGTACCAAGCGGCGCGCATACGGGCACGATACGGCGCCTGCCGACGGCGTGGACAACCCCCGCCGCGCGCAATACTTTCGATGGCACCTCAAGACGGCTCGGGGGTGCGCGGTGAAGATCGAGGTCATCGAGAAAGACGATCAGTACATTCTGAATCACTGCACCAAATATCTCGCCCGGGACAGTTCGGAACCCCGCCACGATTTCGGCCAGTACGCGGCCGGCGACGCCCGCGCGGCGATCTGCGAGGCGTGGCGCTTCCCGGTCGTCGACGCGCACTGGGACGGGGCGTCGGCGGCCGGTTCGTACCGGTACAACGACGTGACCTTCGTGTACGACGGCCGCCGCACCGCCCCCGCCTCGGTGGCCGTGCTGGGCACCTTCGGGCCGCTGCACTCGCCGGTGCCGCTGCGTCCCCTGGTGTTCGCGGGCGAGCCGACCGGGTTCCGCGCCGCCACCGTGCGCGTCCCCAAGGGCCAGGTGCACACGTACAAGTTCGCGGTGGACGGGGTGTACGTGCTCGACCCGGTCAACCCGCAGCGCACCGTCCTGGACAACGGCGAGCCGTGGTCCCGCTTCTTCACCGACGCCTGCACCGTGCCGCTGTCGTTCAGCCGCGCCGAACGCGACCTGCTGGGCCGGCTGGTGTGCCATCTGCTGCCCTTCCGGCTCGACGAGAACCGGCGCTTCGTACGCGGCGTGTACGAGTCGCTGGACCGGGCGGCCAGGGACGAGGAATTCCCGCTGGCCTACCAGCTCGACGACGAGGTAGGCACGGTCAACTACATCGACAAACTGATCGCCCGCCAGGAGCAGCACCACGCCGACGATTACCACACCTGCCTCAAAATCATCGGCGAAATCATGCGGTCCCGTTTCGGCGGCCTCGACCCGGCGGCCGCACCGCCGGAAATGTACGCGGATCTCTACCGGCAGATGGAAACCGAAAAGGTGGACGGCTGGGACTACTCCCGTTACGGAAGTCCGCGGTTCTTCCTGCTGCTTCTGCGGCGGCACGCGATGACCGGCGCTTTCGTCCACCCGAAACACGGCGGGAATTCCGGCGCGGCGGGCTGGATGTACCTGGAGAGCAGGTTCCGGGACGCGGCGGACGGCACGCTCTTCGACTGGCGGCGGGCGATGGAGTCGCCGCTGGGCCACAACACCGACTACCGCGGCTGAGTGGGGGACGGCATGGACGGGGAGAGCGCCGCGATCGTCGTCATCGGCAGCGGCGCGGGCGGCTCGCCGCTCGCCCACACGCTGGTGCGGGCCGGCCACCGGGTCGTGATGCTGGAGAAGGGGCCGCTGCTGCGTACCCAGGCGCAGAGCCCCACCGGGCTGTCGGACTTCAAGCGCGACGAATCCTTCGCGACCGGTTCGGAGAAGCGCATCACCGTGCAGGGCGTGGCCAACACCGGGGAGTCCTACTTCTCCAGCCACGTGGAGCCCGACCTGAACGACGAGCCGCACGTCTACCGCGACAGCGACGGCAGGGACCGCGTCACCATCGAGGGCTACACGGCTCAAGTGGTGGGCGGCGGGACGCAGTTGTACGGCGGCGTGTCACCCCGGTTCACCCCCGAGGACCTGCGGCTGGCCACCCTCAACGCGGCGCGGGACGACCTGCGCGACGACCCGGGCGGCGACGTGCGCAGGGAGGCCCGCGACTGGCCGCTGGACTACGCCGCTCTGGAGCCGTACTACACCAAGGCCGAGGAGCTGGTCGGCATCAACGGAACCTGGGAGGGCCAGGCCAAGGTGCCGTCCCGGGACCGCTACCAGCCGCCGCTCGACCCCAACCCGATCAGCGCGTACGCGGCCGCCGGCATGGACGCGCTCGGCATGCGCCGCTACCGCACGCCGCTCGCGGTGATCACCCGGGACCACGCGCCCAGCGGCCGTACGGTGCCCGCCGACACCGACACCGTCAAGACGGCGTTCGTCAACCGCTACGGCGACCCGTTGGGCCTGAAATCCAACACCTGGGTCTCCCTCCTGGCGCCGCTGCGCGACACCAACGGCAGCGGTGTCCTGGACCTGCGGGCGAACTGCACCGTCACACACCTGGAGGCGGACGGCCCGCGCGTGACGAAGGTGCACTACCGCGACCCGGGCGGGCAGCCGCGTACGATCGCCGCCGGCACCGTCGTCGTCGCCTGCTCCGCGATCGAGTCCGTACGGCTGCTGAAGCTGTCCGCGCTGCTCGACCCGGCCTTCGACAAGCGCGTCAACGCCAACGGCCTGCTGGGGACCTACTTCCTGACGCACTGCTTCGGCGGCGCGCAGTGCATCGTGCCGGGCCGCGCGGACAAGTCCAAGACGCTGGACTCGGACTGGGCCACCGACCACTGCGCGCGCCCCGAGTGGTTCCGCGCCCAGGGCCTGTGGGCGGGCGGCGTGATCTACAACAACACCTCCGACGGCGCCCTGCCCATCTCGCTCGCCCGCACCTGGCACGCGATGGACATGGACAACATGTGGAAGGGCTACCTGTACGACACCGGCATCGTCGGCAACGGCTTCGAGGACTACCTGGAGGACAGCTTCGGGCGGCGCCTGTCGGTGGCGTTCATGGCCAACCAGGTGCCGCAGCGCGACAACCGCATCGAGCTGCACCCGGGCGTCAAGGACAAGTGGGGCCGCCCGGTCGCGTACATCATCAAGACCTGGCACCCGCACGACCGGGCGCTGATGGACACCCTCGCCGAGCAGTGCCGGCAGATCCTGGTGCGCGGCGGCGACGTCCGCGACGTCAGCTCGGGGTCGGTGGGCGGTTCGGTCGTACGGATCGCCAACCACGTACTGGGCGGCGCCAGGTTCGGCCGGGACGCCGCGGACTCCGTCCTCGACCCCGACTGCCGGGCCTGGAACTTCGACAACCTCTACGTCACCGACGGGGCGTTCATGCCGACCTCGGGCAGCGCCAACCCGACGCTGACCATCGAGGCCAACTCCTTCCGCGTCGGCGACGTGCTGCTGGACAGGGTCGGGAGGCCGTGACATGGACAGCCGCTTCGACGAGGTCTACACCCACCCCGAGAACGAGATCTTCCGCGTCGTCTTCTACCCCGACCGGATCTACCACGCCCGCTACCTCAACGCGACGCGCTCCTCCCGCTACCGCTACTACGTCGCCGAGGTGCGCGGCTCCGCGGACGGCACCGCCATCAAGGGCGACGTCTTCCTCGGCGGCGGCAAGCTGTGCCCGATGCTGCGCATCGAGTACTCCGGCATCCGCCTCGTCGAGCAGGCCAGGGAGTTCAACCGGCGCCTGGGGCCCCGTACGAAGGCGTGGCTCAAGGTCACCGGCGAGGACCCGGCGGACTCCGCCGAGGCGATCGTCACCCTGCACTGGGACCCGGTCATCGGCGCGTACGCCGCGGAGATCTGGGAGACCCTGGAGCCGCCGGACGGCACCGCGCACGACCACCGGGTGCTGCCCCTGATGGGCCGCGACGCGCCGATCACGCGGGTGCCGCAGCTGTCCCCGCTGCTCGGCTCGGTCACCGAGGTGGCGATGGCCTTCCGCGAAGACGGCGTGCTGTACCCGACGGGCCAGCGGCTGGGCAACCCGCAGTGGGACAACGCCTACCTCCGCTCCCACCAGGAACCGCGCTCCCAGGAGCCCAGCGACCCCCGCAACACCGTCGCCGACAGCAACTACCTCCTCGACTTCCAGCGCGGCTTCTTCATTCCCGACGCCTCGCGGATACAGCCGGTCAGCTACCGCAACGCCATGACCGACGAGGGCAACCCGGACCGCAGGGACGACAACATCGTGCAGATGCGCTGGCTCTTCCAACGCGAACTCGGCAGTGACCTGGTGTTCTTCCACGAGGTGACGGTGCCGCCCGGCGCGGTGGAGGGCACCCACCGGCACATCGGCTCGGAAGAGCTGTACTACGTCGTCTCCGGCACCGGCACCGCGTACATGAGCGACGGCGACGACCCGACGACCGCCGCCTACCCGCTGGTCGAGCGGCCCGTCTTCGGCATCGGCCCGGTCAAGTGCCGGGAGCTGCCGGTCACCCCGGGCAGCGTGCTCTACACCAAGAGCGGCGGCGTGCACGGCATCCGCAACCCGGGCACCGAGCCGCTGAAATTCGTCGCGTTCCTCTACCACACCACCTGAGGCGGTCCCGCGATGCCCAAGATCGTGCACACCGACTCGGTCTTCCGCGTCGACCCGGTCAAACCCCCGGACTACGCGGAGGACAACCCGCTGCTCAAGCTGCTGGGCCTGGTCGAGCGCACCCGTTTCGCCGCCGAACGCGAACTGTACGAGCCCGGTTCGCTCCAGTACCTCTACCCGCTGCGCACACTCCAGTTGTACGGCCCCTCCTCCCCCAACCAGGACCAGCTGGACCCGACACAGCAGGACGACAAGACCGACTTCCAGAAGCAGAACGTCCGCGACTTCACCCTCGCCGACACCCGGGCGGTGCGCGGCTGGGCCGAGGTCGGCGACTGGCGCGGGCCGTTCCTCCAGCTCTCCTACCGGGGCGGCCCCGACTCCGCGCTGTGGCGCGAGGCGGGCCAGCTCGGCGACGCCATCGGCTGCGTGCTCTCCGTCCAGGGCAGCCGCCCGGTGCCGGTCCGGGTGCCGTACGACGAGGAGACGGACTTCTACACCGTCGAGCTGTGGGGCCGGGTCGACGACGGGCTGCGCGACCTCCTCGGCCCGCGCGGCCGGGCGGCGCTGGACTCCGGGCTGCTCCAACCGAGCCCCGACCTCGTCACGGGGCTGGGCCAGGACTTCCTCCGCGACCAGCTGACCAACCAGGACCTGCGTCTGGTCGCCCCGCGGCACGCCATGCACCCCGTACTCCCCTGCTACGTCGACGTGCGCTGGACCGCGAGCCCGGACGGCGCCGGGTCCGCCGACCCACCCTCCGGATCGGTACGCCTGGGCTTCGAGATGAAGATCCGCGGCTGGGACAACTACCTCGGCGTGGGCACCAGCGCCAACCCGCACGGCGGTGTCGGATTCCTCGAATTCCGCACCCTGTTCAGCGAGTACGGCCGCTGGGCCGGCAGCAATGACCTGCGGCGCGCCCTGGAGCCGTACAACCTCGACGCGTACGGCAACAAGGGGCACGCGAGCGGCGACGTGGAACCCTTCCTCGCCGTCACCTACATGGACCTGCACGTCCTGGACCCGGCCTGCGGCATCGGCCTGCACCGGCACCGCGACAACCAGGAAGTCTTCCTGATGCTGGAGGGCGACGGGCTGATGGTGATCGGCGACTGGGCCGACTCCGGCAGCCGGGTGCGCTCCTTCGAGGTGCGGCGGCTGCCCGCCGGCCACCTCGCCCTCCTCAAGGGCGGCAACCTGCACGGGCTGATGAACCCCGCCGACCAGCGTGCGTCCCTCTTCATGTTCGGCGGCTACGACTGATGGCCGCCCCTCCGGTACCCGGCGATCCGTACCGCCCCGGCGCCCATTGGGACGGCTCCGGCACCTCCTTCGCCGTGTACTCCTCGGCCGGCGCGTACGGCGGCCCGGTCGAGCTGTGCCTGCTCGGCGAGGACGGTGAGCGGCGGGTCCCGATGGCGGTGGACTGCGACATCTGGCACACGTACGTGCCCGGCGCACGCCCCGGCCAGGGCTACGGCTACCGCGCGCACGGCCCGTTCGCACCCGGGCGCGGCCTGCGCTTCGACCCCTCCAAGCTGCTGCTCGACCCGTACGCGAAGGTCTTGAAGCCGGTCGGGGAACGGGCACTCCTGCCGCTGGTCGCCGACCCGGCGTTCGACTGGGGCGACGACCGGGCGCCGCGCCACCCGTGGTCGCGGACGTTCCTGTACGAGACGCACGTCAAGGGGCTGACCGCGCGGCACCCCGACGTACCCCCGCCGCTCCGCGGCACCTACGCCGGACTGGCGCACCCCGCCGTCACCGGGCACCTCAACCGCCTCGGCGTGACAGCCGTCGAACTGATG
The DNA here is from genome assembly GCF_044332485.1 of Streptomyces sp. NPDC017056. Classification (NCBI taxonomy): domain Bacteria; kingdom Bacillati; phylum Actinomycetota; class Actinomycetes; order Kitasatosporales; family Streptomycetaceae; genus Streptomyces; species Streptomyces sp. NPDC017056. The sequence continues at coordinate 374,256 of NZ_JBIRPD010000005.1, forward strand.
CCGGTGCACCAATTCCTCCCCGAGCCGTTCCTCCTCGACCGCGGCCTGACCAACTACTGGGGCTACTCCACCATCGGCTTCTTCGCGCCGCACGCCGCGTACAGCGCGGCGGGGCACGAGGGCGGCCAGATCACCGACTTCAAGCACATGGTGAAGACCCTCCACGCCGCCGGCATCGAAGTGATCCTCGACGTCGTCTACAACCACACCGCCGAAGGCCCGCCCGACGACCCGGCACTCTGCTTCCGCGGCCTGGCCAACGAGATCTACTACCGCCTGGACCCGGCCGACCCGGCCCGCTACGTCGACACGACCGGCACCCGCAACACCCTCGACGCCGGCCGCCCCGAAGTACTGCGCCTGATCATGGACTCGCTGCGCTACTGGGTCACCGAGATGCACGTGGACGGCTTCCGCTTCGACCTGGCCGCGACGCTCGCCCGCCAGTACGGCTACGTCGACCGCCTCGCCGCCTTCTTCGACCTGCTCTACCAGGACCCGGTCGTCGGCCGCGTCAAGCTGATCGCCGAACCGTGGGACGTGGGCGCGCCCGACAGCTACCAGGTGGGCCGGTTCCCGCCCGGCTGGAACGAGTGGAACGACCGCTACCGCGACACCGTCCGCGACTTCTGGCGGGGCCGCCCGGCCGTCGGCGACCTGGCGAGCCGGATCGCCGGCTCCGCCGACCTGTACGCCCCCGAACGGCGCGGCCCCGACGCCTCCATCAACTTCGTCACCTGCCACGACGGCATGACCCTGACCGACCTGGTCACCTACGCGCAAAAGCACAACGAGGCCAACGGCGAGAACAACCGCGACGGCACGGACGACAACCGCTCCGCCAACCACGGCGCCGAAGGCCCGACCAGGGACCCGGCCATCATCTCCGTACGCGAACGCCAGCGCCGCAACATGCTCGCCACCCTCCTGCTCTCCCAGGGCTGCACCATGCTCCACGGCGGCGACGAACTCGGCCGCACACAGGGCGGCAACAACAACGCCTACTGCCAGGACAACGAGACGAGTTGGTACGACTGGTCGTCCCCCACCCCGCTCACCGACTTCGTACGCCGCGCCGTCGCCCTCCAACGCGAGCACCCGGCACTCCGGCGCACCACCTTCCTGACCGGCTCCGGCGATCCCCCCGACATCGCCTGGTACGACCGCGAGGGCCGCCCGATGACCCCGGCCCGCTGGCAGGACCCGGCCACCCGCTTCCTGGCCTTCCTGCTCGCCGGGGACCGCGCGCCCGCACCGGACGCCGACCTCCTGGCGCTGCTCAACTCCGGCGCCGACGCGGTGGACTTCCCGGTTCCCGGGCGGCTCGGCGCGGTGTACGAAGTGGTGCTGGACACCACGGCCCCGGACGGCGCCCCGGCGTCCTCGGCCCCTCTCAGGACCGGGGACGTCCGCACCGTGCCGGCGCGCACGGTCCTGATAGCGACGGCGGCCCTGCCATCCGGCTGAAGGTGCCCCTAAAGTGCCCAGGTCAGCACTCCACCGCAGACCAGGCACACCAGGGGGACCGGCCATGCCCGCCACCAGACCACCGCAGGCCCTTGCGCTCGCGGCGACCGTGCTCACCGGCACGGTCGCGCTCTACATGGCGCTCGTCGCGTTCGGCAACATCACCGACTTCGGCACCAACCAGGCGTTCGTCCAGCACGTCCTGGCCATGGACACCACCTTCAAGGACCCCGACCTGATGTGGCGGGCCATAGAGTCCCGCACACTCCAGAACATCGCCTACGTCCTGATCATCACCTGGGAAACGGTCGCGGCGCTGCTCCTCGTCGCGGCAACCGTGCTGTGGGCACAGGCACTGCGCCGGGGCGCCGGACACACCGGCGCGCGGCGCTGGAGCACCACCGGCCTGCTGATGGTGCTGCTGCTCTTCGGCGCGGGCTTCATAGCCATCGGCGGCGAGTGGTTCTCCATGTGGCAGTCACAGAGCTGGAACGGCCTGGAAGCCGCCACGCGGAACTTCGTGGTGGCGGGCGTGGCACTGGTGATCGTCCAGCTACGGGCCGCCGACGAGCGGCAGCCAAGCACGCCCTAGACGCCCACGGCTGTGCTGTGCACCCTCATCGGCCCGTCCACCGCGTCCCAACGCAACAGCACTCCGGACCGGTCGACGCGATACCAGACTTCCTCGGGGTCGAAAGGCGTGCACTCGGTGACCCGGTAGCCGTCTTCGGCCAGCTCGGCGACCGTCCGGTCGAACGTCGGAACGGGCTCACGCGTGCGCCGCCCCGGGGCACTGGGCAGGGAGACGGCACGGTCACCGGACTCGACCTGCAGATGCCACAGCCTTCCCGCTCCGGTGAACCCCAGCTCCAGATCGCCGTACAGGCAGTAGACCGGATCCGGAGCCTCACTGGCGAACGCGTCCGGCTCGCCCCAGCGGGCCACCACGTCGCGGTAGCGGACTCCGGGTGCGGCCGCGCCCAGTACTCCCGTCCGCAGAAGCCCTGCGAGACCTGTCACGAACCTTCACTCCTCGACTCACGGGCGCGCGGACCGGCCCGGACGTGCCGGCCGCCGCCCGCCCTCACCACTCGATGCGGTAGCCGGTCAGCCACGTGTCGGCGCCGTCGCCGCCGCGTCCGACGCTGCGCGGCAGCAGCACGTCGCGCACCACCCGCCGCAGCGTACCCGGCGCCGCCCGGCGGGCCATGAGGGCACTGTGCGCGACCACCCGTTCCACCCTGGCGCGGCGCAGTTCCTCGTACGCGGCGAAGGCCCGCCGGGGCTCGTGCCGGTCGCGCAGGCACTTGGCCAGGACCACGCCGTCCTCGATCGCCATCGAGGCGCCCTGGGCCGCGTTGGGCGCGGCGGCGTGCGCCGCGTCACCGATGATCACCATGGTGTCGGAGTACCACTGCGGGGTCGTCGCGAGGTCGTAGGCGTGGGAGCCGACGATGTGGTCACCCGTGGCGCGGACGACGTCGGCGGCCGGGCCGCGGTCGCCGGCCAGGAGCGCGGCGACCCGCTGCCGCCACTGGTCCGCGGTGACGGCGGCCAGGTCCTGGCGGGACCGCTCGGGGCCCGGCACGTCGGCGAACCACCACACCTCGCCGTCCGGCGCCGTGGTACAGCCGAAGAAGACCCGCCTACCGTAGATCATGGTGTAGGTGTCGGGCGCGGACGGCGGCTTGACGTCCCGGGTGTAGCCGCAGACGGTGTTCTGGCCGGTGTAGCGGGGGCGGGGCGCCGCCGCGTCGATCATCTTGCGGACGACCGAGTGGATGCCGTCCGCGCCGATCAGCAGGTCGCCCTCGGCGCGGCTGCCGTCCGCGAAGGAGGCCACCACCCGCCGGTCGCTGACGGTCTCGGCGGCGACCAGCCGCTTGCCGTGCCGCACGGATATCCCCCGGCGGCGCGCCTCGTCGTGCAGCACCCGGTAGAGCGTGGCACGGGTGAGCGTACGGGGGCCCATGCCCGCCTCACCTGCGGCGCCCGCCAGCGGACGCTCGCCGAGCCGCTTGCCCGTACCACTGAGGAACTCCACCCGCTCGGCGGGAAAGGAGTTGGCCACGACCGTGCCATGGGCGCCGATGACGCGCAGCGCCTCCAGCCCGTTGGCGAAAACGACGAGGAAGGCACCGACGTCGTCGGCGCCGGACGGGTACGCCTCGAAGACCTCCGCTTCGATGCCCGCCTTCTGCAAGGCCATCGCGGTCACCGCTCCCGCGATGCCACCACCGATGATCAGAGCACGGGTCATGGCGTCCCCCCAGGTGAATCGCCGGCCACGGGGCGGAGCCCCGCCCCGCCACCGTCCAGACTGCCGCCGGCGGACGGCGGGAGCCAGACCCCGTGCGCGGGGCCGGCTCCCGGGTGCCCTCGCCTCCGAACCGGTCAGGGCCGCAGCGCGGGAGCGACACGAGCCGGCTCGACCACGGCGTCCGGTGTACGCAGCCAGACCCGCAGCTCCCCGGCTTCGGCGACCGTCGCCCCGAAGTCGCCAAGCGGCGGCCGGCCGGCCGCGACGTACTCCCGCCGGACCTCCAGGAGCTCCTGCCACAGGTCGCGTTCGCGGCCGTAGACCGCGGCCCAGCCCTCCTCGGCCAGTACCCCCGAGCCGGCCCCGTCCCAGAGGAAGAGCCGGTCGGACGACCCGGTCATGTGCACCCCCGGCAGGCGGGCGCCGGCATACAGGCCGAAGGCCAGGCCCGTGAACGCGTCCAGCCGCCCGTCGGGCAGTTCGTGGCAGCGCTGTGGCGTGGTCCCGTCCACGGCCGACGACACCGTGGACCGGTGGGCGCGCATCGGCATGTACGAGGCGCCGCCATGGAAGGAGCCCGTGACGGCCCCGGTCGCGGCGTCCTTGACGAACCGTGCCAACAGCCCCGAAGAGAAGTCACGCACCAGCGGGGCGACCAGGACACCGCCCGGCCGCAGCTGGCGCAGGAGCGCGGGCGGGACCGTGCGCAGCGCGCACGTCGCGATGACGCGGTCGTACGGCGCACCCGGCGCCCACCCGGCCGCGCCGTCCGCGACGTGGACGGCAGGCGCCAGGCCGGCCCGCGCGAGGTTGTCACGGGCCCGCGCCGCCAAGGTCTCGTCGATCTCGACCGACGTGACGTTCGCGTCACCGAGGCGCAGACACAGCTTCGACGCCAGGTCGCCGGTCGCCGTACCGATCTCCAGGGCCGTCATCCCGTCCCGGAGATCGAGCAGGCCGAGCATCTTCGCGGCCATGGACGGCATGGAGTTGGAGGAGCTGGCCACGCCAGGGCCGCCGGCCCGGCCGTCGTCCACCTGGGTCACCACGGGCGAGTCACTGTAGACCAACCGGTACCGCGCGTCCGCGTCGGTCACGGGCTCGCAGCGGTCCGGCCGCTGGACCCAGACCTGCTCCGGCAGCCAGTGCTCGCGGGGGACGCGTTCCCAGATCTCCCGCCACGGCGGCACGAGCAGGCCGCACCCGGCCAGCTTGCCGACCAGCGCGGCCTGGCCTTCGTGCACCCGCGGGGGAACGGCCGTCACAGCTTCAGCTCTTCGTCCATGAGCACCTTGCCGTTGCCGTCCGGGGACGGCGGGTCCGGCGGTGGTGTCCACGGCTTGTCGCTCGGCGGGCCGGCGTGCTTACCGTCGTCGGCCAGGACCGCCATACGGAGTCCGTGCACGAGGTACCTCCTTCATGTCCTTGCCGTCCTGTTCACGGCAGTGGAGAGATGCCCTGTTCCACGGAAAGAAACCAAGAGCAGACCGGCTCCGGCACCGGCGCGGAGGGGCGCACGGAAGCGTGCGTCCGGCCTGCCGCTTCAACGCGCATCCCGTGACGAAGCGCCCCGCCTCCTGCCGAGGTAGGGGCGGGGCGCAAGCCGCGCAGTGGTATCGGCGGTCAGCCTGCTGCGTACACGTCCTCTATGTAACGGCCGGCGGCCGTCAGGGTGCGGAGCCAAGCCTCGGCCTGTTCGTCGGTGGCGCCTGTGCGGGCTTTGTGCAGCTCGCGGAAGGCTGCCCGGACGCCGGGTGCCATGCGGCTGCCGTCGCCGCAGACGTATACCCGGGCCCCGGCGTCCAGCAGTGCTGCGACCTCGTCGGCCTCGGCGGTGATGCGGTGCTGGACGTAGCGGCAGTTGTTTTCGGGGCGGGTGCTGAATGCCGGGCGGAGCGAGATCGCGCCGGCGGTCTCGGCGGCTCGTAGTTCGTCGGCGTGCAGGTAGTCGGCGTCGGGGGCGTCGCAGCCGAAGTAGAGAAGGGCGGGGGGCAGTTGGCCGGTGGCGGCCAGGCGGTCGGCCACGGCGCCGCGGAAGGGGGCCAGGCCGGTGCCGGCCGCGACCAGGATGACCGGTGCCGGGTCGGCCGGGTCGAGGCGGAACGCCTCCCGGCAGGGCTGGACCCGGGCCAGGACGGTGTCGCCGGGCGCCAGGGTGTGCAGGTGGCCGGAGCCGGTGCCGCCGGGGAGCAGGGAGACCATCAGGTCGGCGTGGTGCGGGTCGGCGGCGGGTGAGGAGGACAGGGAGTAGTGGCGGACGCGCAGGGCCGGAAGCAGGTCGAGGATGACGGGCCAGGGCAGTGCGCCGCGCAGGGCCGGGTGCTCCTCGACGAGGTCGATGACGCTGCGGGTGTCGTCGGCGGCGAGGGCCTGGAGGGCGGCGCGTTCGGGCGGGCAGGGGTTGTGGGCGGCGAGGGCCGTGAGCTGCTCGGGGGTGGGGCGCGCGGCCAGTTCCACGTGGTGGGTGAGCAGTTGCCGTACGGTCAGCGGCCGGTCGACGGGCAGGGCGTCCCGGCTCGGGCGCCCGGCGCCCGCGCGGATGTCGAGGACGGTGTCGAGGTCCACGCCCAGTGCCCGTGCCGCGCGCTCGACCGCCGCGGGGCCGTTCGCCGGGAGTACGGCGAGGTGGTCGGCGGTGCGGTAGGTGACGCCGTCGGGCAGGGCGAGGCGCAGGAAGCGCTTGACGCGGGGGTGGCCGGGGGCGGTGAGGTCGTACGCCTCGGTGACGGTCATCGGCTGGAGTCCGTGGCGGTCGGCGAGGGCGTCCAGGGGGCCGCCGGTGACCTCGCGGACGGTGTAGGACGTGTCCGTGGCGCCGGCCGCGGCGTCCGCGCCGGCCGTTGCCGGGTCGCCGTAGCGTACGAGCAGTTCGGTGCGCAGGGCCGCCGTGAACGCCTTGACGGCGCCGTTCAGGTCGCCGGACGCGTCGGCCTCGCCGCGCGGGAGGAGCCGCTCGGCGCCGAGGGCGGTGAGGCGGTCGTCGAGCAGGGTCGGTACGCGCTGGTAGGTGGCGGCCCAGTTGCGGTCGCCGACGCCGAGGACCGCGTACGGCACGCCTTCGGCGCGCGCCTGTGTGCTCTCCAGCCACTGCACGAAGCGCGCCGCGTCGTCGGTCGGCTGCCCGTTGTAGGAGGCGGCGACGATGACGACCGGGCGGTCCGTGGGGAGCGCGTCGGCCGCGGTGTCGAGCGGGGCCACCTCGGTGGCGAAGCCGAGGCCGGCGGCCTCGTCGGCGATGCGCTCGGCGAAGTCGCGGCAGGTGCCGTAGTTGGTGCCGTGGAGGAGGAGCAGGGCGGTGTCCTGGTGGACCCGCGTGGGCAGGCCGTCGTCCGCGCCGGGCCGCGTGCCGTCCTGTTCGGCCGCGCCGTCTGGCAGTACCGCCAGCGCCGCGCGCAGGGCCGCCCGGTCGGCGGCCGTGCGCCTGCCGAGGGTGAGTGTGAAACCGTCCGGCTTGAGGGTCAGTGTCTCCTTGATGCGCAGCTGGTAGTCCGCGTGGTCGATGAGGCGGTAGCGGTGTACCAGCATGGCGAGCAGCATCGTCGCCTCGTGGAGCGCGAACTGCCGCCCGATGCAGGCGCGTTCGCCGGTGCCGAAGGGCTTGTACGCGTGCGGGGAGCGGGCCGCCTCGGCGTCCGGCGCGAACCGCGTGGGGTCGAACAGCTCCGGGTTGTCGCCCCAGGCCGGGTCGCGGTGCAGCATCGGGGTGAGGACGGTGACCAGCTGGCCCGCTTTCAGCGGGTAGCGGCCGCCGAGCAGGGTGTCCGTACGGGCCTGGCGGCTGAACGCGGCGGCGGTGGGCCACAGGCGCAGCGCCTCGTTGAGGACCTGGCGGGTGAAGGGCAGCCGGCCGATGTCCTCGAAGGACGGGTCGGGGTCGGTGTCGTCGCCCCACAGCTCGTCCGCCTCGCGCTGGGCCAGGCGCAGCGCGGCCGGGTCCTTGAGCAGGTGGTAGAGGGCGAAGGACAGCGCGCCCGAGGTGGTCTCGTGGCCGGCGATGAGGAAGGTGATGACCTGGTTGCGGATGTTGGCCAGGTCGAGCGTGGTGCCGTCGGCGGGGTGGGTGGCGCCGAGCATCAGGCCGAGCAGGTCGTCGGAGGTCTCGTGCGCGCCGCCGTCCTCGCCGGTACGGGAGGCGATGACCTCGTCCACGACCGAGGCGAGGTAGTCGGCGTCGGCCCGGAAGGCGGCGTCCTCCTCGGTGTAGTCGCCGTCCGGCGTGCGGCCGATGCGCTTCATGCTCCATTCCAGGCAGCGGACCATCGCCTCGACGAAGGGGTGCGCGGTGTCGCGGGAGAACGACTCGAAGTCGAAGCCGAAGCCGGCCAGGCCGATGGTGTCCAGCGTCATCCTGGTCATGTCGTCGGGGACGTCGGCGGGTGTCCCGTCGGCCGCGCGCCGGTCCCAGGCGGCGAGCACCCGGCGCGCCACCTTCAGCATCGCGGGATGGTAGGTGCGCATCGAGCCGAGGGCGAAGGCGGGCATGAGGATGTCGTGCGCCTTGGCCCAGTTCGGTTCGTCGTTGTACGCGGTGAACAGGCCGTCGCCGGCGAACTCGCGGACGTTGTCCAGCGCGACCGCGATGCCCTTGGCGAAGCGTTCCTCGTCGGCCAGCTCGGTGACCAGTTCCAGCGAGGAGACGAACGTCGTCTCGTGGCCGTGCAGCCGCCGCCGGAACACCGGGCCGTGCTCGCGGGCCTGGTCCATGGCCTGCTGGAGGGGCGTGGAGCTGAGGCCGGCGGCCGACACGTCGACGACCGGCACCTCCTCGGGAAGGCGCTCGGCCGCGTCGGACGGTGCGAACGTGATCGTCTCGGTCATGACTCAAGCGTGACCCGCCCGGGGTACCGTGCGACGCCGGGTAACTGCATGATTGTGCAGTGGTTTTTCGCTGTCCGCTCTTGCGGCCGGACCGGAGAAGGGGCAATGGACGAGACGATGGCGGGCGGCCCGGCGGGCCCGTACGAGGGGGGCTCGTGGCACAACCACTTCCTGATCCTGCTGGACCGCATTCCCGTGCCGGTCGCGGTGTGCACGGCGCACGGCGAGGTGCTGATCGCCAATCCGGCGATGGCCGCCGAGTGGGGCGCGGCCCCCGGCCGGCTGCGCGGCCGCAACCTGCTGGACCTCTTCCGCCCCCGCTCGCAGGCGCAGGTGGACCGCCTGGTCGACGCGCTGCGCCAGGGCCGCAGGTCCCGGTACCCGGTCGGGGTGCGCTGGCGGGTCGGCGCGGTCGGCGCCGAGCGGGAGGGCGAGTTGACGGTCGATCCCGTCGGCGACCCGTCGGAGCACCTGCCCGCCCTGCTGGCCCTGCTCCGCGTCCACGACGACCCGCCCGCCCCGGCCCCGGCCCGTGCGGCGGCCAACCCCGTCGAGACCCGCATCCTCGCGCTGGCCGCGTCCGGGGCCACCACCGCCGCCATCGGCAGCCGGCTCGGCCTCACGGTCGACGGGGTCAACTACCACCTCACCCGCCTCTCCCGCCGCTGGCGCGTCCAGGGCCGCGCCGCCCTGGTCGCCAAGGCGTACGTCCTGGGCGTCCTGGCCCCGGGGGTATGGCCGCCGGCGCCGGCGGCGAACGCCGAGTGAGCGCCCACCCGCAGGCGGTCAGCGACTGAATCTCGTCCAGACCGCAGCCAGGCGCCGGTGCCGACATCTATAGTCGACGCTCGACAGCTGACTGCCACGGAGCAGGCCAGCCGGAGGTTCTCGGGGGGGCAAGTGGACCCGCAGGTCATTGAATTGGCAAGTACCGCAGGAACAGCCATCGTGTCAGCCATGGCGACTGACGGCTGGCAACAAGCTCGAGAGCGCGTTGCGACGCTCTGGCGCCGGTTTCGCCCTGACGACGTCGAAGCGTGCATGCAGGACCTCGACGCAGCTTACGCCACCTCGCACGGGGGAGCCGCAGGAGCGCCGCAGAACGATTCATCTGTACATGCCACATGGCAAGGGCGCCTGTTGACCCTCCTGCTTTCAGATCACGCCGCCGCCGAAGAAGTCCGTCAATTGACGCACATACTTCATGCTATGAACCCCGCGCCGCCTCCCCATGTCACCCAACGCGCCGAGGTTCGTGATCACGGCCGTGTTTACCAAGCTGGCCGCGACCAATACATTCCGGAACGATGAGCCACCCCTCATGGGAGGATGAGGAGCGCGACTGGCGAATGTACGGCAGCGCTTCGGACGACGGGGCTGTTTACCAAGCGGGGCGCGACCAGCACATCACCGAGACCCACTACCACTTTGGCCCGGGTGCGGGCCGGGAACTGGACTCTGACGACGAAGATGTGCCCTACGTATCTCCGGATTACGCCACTGACGACCATTACTGTGAAGGTGGCTTCCTATACGGCCTCGGCACTGCCTTGCTCTTCTTGCTGACCCCCGTACCGCTGCTCATCGTGGGGACGAGCATTCAGGTGATATACACGAGCCGCCCCAGCCCCTCCACGTGGTGGAGCCTGCTATATTCCCTCGTGTCCTTCGTCGTGGCAGCGGGTATCGGCTACCGGGTGTTGACTTCGGCTTTGCAACGCACCAGCTGGTCGTATGCCGGGGACCGTTTCGCCGCCGGCATCTCCGTTCTGGGCTCCCTGGCTCTGTTCGTCTACTCGCTGATTCGAGATCCCGCCCAAGCGGGGACAATCGGCGAATGGGCCCACTTGCTGGCGGAGACGCTCGGACCGACCTGAGCCGTCCATTCCCCGCCCCACCACAGCCCGCTCGCCCGACCTCCGCGTAGATCCACAATCCCGCCCGAAACACCCCCTGTCCGGCCACTCGGGGGGCGAGTAGCGTCAAGCGCCCTTCTTCCGTACGGAGGGTGTCCTGCCATGGCCGACACCGTGAGTCACACGCAGTACGAGACGTACGAAGGCGGCAGCCCGGAGGCGGAGCGGGTGGTCTTCGAGGAGCTGGCGCGGCAGTTGATGCGGGTGCAGCTGAAGAACCGGAAGAGCAGCGGGGCGCCGGGCGTCGAGCGGGCCTTCCACGCCAAGGCCGCGCTGGGCGTGGAGAACGCCAGGCTGCGCTTCGACGAGGAGCTGCCCGCGGCGCTGGCCTCCGGATTCGTGCAGCCGGGCGCGGAGTACCCCGCGATGGTGCGGCTGTCGAACGCGAGCGGTACGGCACAGCCGGACATCGCGCCCGACCTGCGGGGGATCGCCGTGCGCGTCGAGGTGTCGGCGGAGGAGACGCACGACCTGCTGGCGACCAACTTCCCGGTGTCGCACGCGCGTGACGCGCGGGAGTTCGTGGCGTTCGCCAAGGCGATGGCGGGGGCCGGCAACACCGTGCAGAAGGCGTTCGGGCTGCTGGTGAAGCTGCCGCTGGCGGTGGGCTGGCGCACGGCCGCGCGGATGCGCCGCAACGTGCAGGCCGCCACGCGGCACACGGTCGGCTCGCTGGCGCGCGAGACGTACTGGAGCCGTGGCGCGGTGCTGTGGGGCGAGGCCGGTCCGGTCCGCTACCAGCTGCGGCCCGCGCCCGGTGGCACGCCCGCGCCGCCCCCCGACCGGCACGACCCGGACCTGCTGCGCCACGAGCTGGCCGGGCGGCTGGCGCTGGCGGACGTCGAGTTCGAGCTGTGCGTGCAGCGGTTCGTGAACGAGAAGCGCACCCCGGTCGAGGACGGCGCGGCGCAGTGGCGGGAGGCGGACGCGCCGGTGGTCCCGGTCGGGCGGCTGACGATCCCCCGGCAGGACGTGACCACTGCCGAGGCCCGCTCGGCGGCCCGCCGGGTGGAGGCGCAGGCGTTCAACCCGTGGCACACCACGGACGACTTCCGCCCGCTGGGCAACCTCAACCGGGCGCGCAAGGCCGCGTACCGGGCGAGCGCCGGGCACCGGCTCGGCACCCGGTTCCGCACGGAGGAGCCGCTGCGCAACACCGTCGTCGGCGTGCCCGTGCGGGCCGCCTTCCGCGCCGTCAACCGGTACGTGCCCTGGCACAAGCTGCCGCTGAACCTGAGCCTGCTCAACCTGGTGGCGCTGCGGCAGGCGCTGCGCCGCTTCAACCTCATCGACACCGAGGTTCCGGAGGCGCCGCCGCGGGCCGTGCCGGTGCCGGAGACGGTGGACGAGGGCGCGCGGACGGCCCGTACGTACGACGGCTCCTCCACCGACCTGTCGGAGCCCCGGATGGGCGCGATCGGCTCCACCTTCGGCCGCAACCTCCGGCCGGTGTACCGGCCGGACCTGGACATCGTGCCGAACCCGGTGACCACGGCGCGCGAGCTGCTGCACCGTACGGCGTTCCGGCCCGCGTCCTCGCTGAACATCCTCGCCGCGGCGTGGATCCAGTTCCAGGTGCACGACTGGGTCAACCACCGGCGGTACAAGACCGGCGAGCGGTCGGTGGAGATCCCGATGCCGCCCGGCAGCGCCTGGACGAACCGGCCCGGCGGGCCGCCCGAGGACGTGATGCGGTTCGCCGAGAACGTCGGCATCGAGCGGCCGGGCGAGCCGCCGCTGCTGTTCACCAACACCACCTCGCCGTGGTGGGACGGCTCGGAGGTGTACGGCGGCGACGAGGCCACCGCGCGCTCGCTGCGCGAGCCGGACGGCGCGAAGCTGCGCCTGGAGGACGGCCACCTCCCGGTCGGCGCGGGCGGCATCCCGCTGACCGGCTTCAACGAGAACTGGTGGCTGGGCCTGAGCGTGATGCACACGCTCTTCGCCCGGGAGCACAACGCGCTGTGCGACGCGCTGCACGCCGAGTACCCCACCATGAGCCAGGACCGGATCTACCACACGGCCCGGCTGATCGTCGCGGCGCTGATCGCGAAGATCCACACGGTGGAGTGGACGCCGGCGATCCTGGCCACCGAGGCCATCGACGTCGGGCTGAAGACCAACTGGCAGGGCCCGCCGGACAAGTGGCTGAGCAAGCTGGGGCTGTGGCTGGTCGAGTCGCACGCCCTGCGCGGCATCCCCGAGACCCTGCCCGACCACCATAAGGTGCCGTACTCGCTGACCGAGGACTTCGTCACCGTCTACCGGATGCACCCGCTGATCCCGGACGACTACGAGCTGCGCGAGCACCGCTTCGGGCAGCGCGTGGAGAGCGTCACGTTCGACGACATCCAGGGCGTGGCGGCCGAGGCGGTGGCCCGCAAGACCGGGCTGACCGACACCCTGTACTCGCTCGGCATCGCGCACCCGGGCGCGATCACCCTGCACAACTACCCGCAGGCGCTGACCCGCTTCGAACGGGACGGGGAGATCATCGACCTGTCGGTGGTCGACCTCGTACGGACCCGGCGGCGCGGGGTGCCGCGCTACAACGACTTCCGGGCGGGGCTGCACAAGCCGCGGGTGGCCCGCTTCGAGGACATCAGCTCCGATCCGGGGACGGTGGCGCGGCTCAAGGAGGTCTACCGCAACGTCGACGAGGTCGACACGATGGTGGGGCTGTTCGCCGAGAACCCGCCGAAGGGCTTCGGGTTCAGCGACACCGCCTTCCGGGTCTTCATACTGATGGCGACCCGCCGCATCCAGTCCGACCGGTTCCTGACCGTCGACTTCCGGCCCGAGCTGTACACGCCGCTCGGCATGGACTGGATCGCCCGCGGCGGGATGAACTCGGTCATCCTGCGGCACTGCCCCGAGCTGGCCGCGATGCTGCCGCGCGACGCGAGCGCCTTCGCGCCGTGGCGGCCGGTGCTCCCGGTGCGCGGCGACGGCCCGGGTTCGTGAGGGACGCGGCCGCACCGTGCCACCGGGGGTGCGCGCCCCGGCGGAGCCCTGCCGAGGAGCGGAAGGAGGCGCCCGATAACCTCCTCACGTGGAGGAGAACACGCCCGCGCCTTTCGAGCGCGGTACGGACGGCCCGAAGGTCATCGTCGTCGGCGTCGACGGCTCGGATTCGTCGTGGCGCGCCGCCGCCTACGCGGCGGGGCTGGCCCGCCGGCAGGGTTCCATGCTGGCCCTGGTGTACGTCCAGCCGGTGCTGCCGGCCGGGGCGGCCATGGGGGCGCCGGTCGTGGACGCCACGAGCGAGGTCGCCGAGGAGCTGATGGCGGAGATCCGCGAGGCGACGGAGCGGGTGCAGGGGATGTACGACGTGCGCTGGGAGTTCCACACGCTGCGTGGCGACCCGTACAGCGGCATGGTGCGGATGGCCGACGAGCTGACGGCGGACGCCGTGGTGGTGGGGGCCTCGGAGTCCGCCGGGCACCGGATCATGGGGTCGGTGGCGGTGCGGCTGGTCAAGGCGGGCCGCTGGCCGGTGACGGTGGTTCCGTAGCCCGCCCTTCCCGGTCCGGGTGCACGGCGCCCGGACCGGCCTTTTCCGGCCACGGTCACGGCCGGAATGCAGACCTCAACCAGATTGGTCTGGACCACGCCGACGGCGGCGGTTAGGGTCCTTGCGAACGGCGCGCCACCCACCGCAGTCCTCGCAGCACCCGCTTCGCTCCCCCGCCAGCTCCGCACCTGGGACCGGTCCATGATCGAAATCGTGGTCGTACTCCGGGTCGAGGACGCCGTCCTCGACTTCCTCTCCGTCCTCCTCGACCCCGACCCCGGCGGCGGCCCGGCCACCGTGGTCCTCGCCGACCGGGGCACCGTCCTCCCCCTGCCCGCCGACGCCACCCCGGCCGAACGGCTCGCCCTGCTCGCGCCGCACGTACGGTCCGGCGCCGACGACGCCGCCTCGCCCGGCCCCGACGCCCTCGCCGACCTGGTCCGCAGGGCCGCCGACGGCCGCTCCGCACGCGTGTGGACCCACTCGCCCGCCGACAACCGGCGCAGCCGCGGCCGCGTCGGCCGGGACACCGCCATCGCCTGCGCCGGGCTCGCCGCAGCCGCCGGCGCGACCGCCACGCCGCTGCTGACCGTGCGGCACGCCGTCGGCTACTCCCCCTTCCTCCAATTCGTCAGCGACCTCGACCGCCCCCTCGGACGGGCACAGGTCGCCGCCAAGCTGGACTTCGCCAACGACGCGTGCGCCGCGCTCCTGGACACCTCCTCGCCGGAGTTCGTGGTGCAGACGCCGCGCATCCCCGCCGTCGAGCGGTTCTTCGCCGCCGACCCCGGCGAACGCGAACGGCTCTTCGCGCTGCTCGCCAGCCTCGGCGACGAGGCCGCCGCCGTCGCCGACCCGTGGGAGTTCGCCACCTCGCCGTACGAGGCGCGGCGCCTGGACACGACCGCCGCCTGGATACGGCGCCACTGCCCGCCCGACCGGGGGCACCTGGTCGAAGTGGGCGCCTGCGAGGGCGCGTTGACCTCCCGGCTCGCGGCGGACGGCTTCTCCGTCCACGCCACCGAACCCAACCCGCTCTTCCGCGCGCGGCTCGCCACCGCCCAGGCCGGCAGCGGTTCCGTACAGGTCCGCTCCGACGACCTGGCGGGCCTGGCCAAGGACGGCCCGGCGGGCGCCGCGTACCTGCTGGTCGAAATGCTCTACTACGGGCAGGACTTGACGCTGCTCGACGACCTGCCCACCGACCTGCTGTTCGTCGCCCTGGAGCCAGAGGCGCTCCGCACCCGGCTGCGCCCGTGGCTCGCCGCGTCCACGGCATGGCGGACGGTGGAAGAGACCCGGCTCGTCGCGCCCCGGGTGGAGCCGGTCTGCGGCGGCCGCGCGTACCTGAGCAAGCGCGGCAGCGTCGGGCTGGTGCTGCGGCGCGCCGGCGCCTGACCCCGCCGCGCCGCCGACCGCAGCGGCCCGGCCGCCCCACCTTCTCCCCGTACCTCCCGTACCGGAAGGCTCCGCCATGCGCGCCGACATCTCCCTGGTCAACGCCTGCCTGCTGCCGGCCTACGCAGGCCGCTCGCCCGCCGACTGGATCCTCCGCGCGGCAGAAGCGGGCCTGGCGGGCGTCGGCCTGTTCGGCACCAACTTCCCCCCGGGCGCCGGTTCGCTGCGCGAGGAGGTCACCGGGCCCCTTCGCGCCGTACGCCCCGACCTGCTCATCGCGCTCGACGAGGAGGGCGGTGACGTGACCAGGCTCGACTACCGGCGCGGCAGCGTCTACCCGGGCAGCCACGCCCTCGGCGCCGTCGACGACACCGGGCTCACGCGGGAGGTGGGCGCGGCGATCGCCCGCGACCTGCGGGCCGAGGGGGTCAACCTCTGCCTGGGCCCGTGCGCGGACGTCAACTCCCGCCCGGACAACCCCATCATCGGCGTCCGCTCCTTCGGCGACCGGCCGGACCTGGTGGCGCGGCACACCGCGGCGTACGTCCGGGGCGTCCAGGACGCCGGGGTCGCCGCCACCCTCAAGCACTTCCCCGGGCACGGCGACACCCGGACCGACTCGCACGCCGAACTGCCGGACGTCGACCGCGACGCGGCGTCCCTCGACGCGGTGGACCTGCCGCCGTTCCGCGCCGGGATCGCGGCCGGCGCCCGGGCCGTGATGACCGGTCACATCCGGCTCTCCCGGCTGGACGGCCTGCCCGCGACGCTGAGC
Organism: Streptomyces sp. NPDC017056; assembly: GCF_044332485.1. Taxonomy (NCBI): domain Bacteria; kingdom Bacillati; phylum Actinomycetota; class Actinomycetes; order Kitasatosporales; family Streptomycetaceae; genus Streptomyces; species Streptomyces sp. NPDC017056. Next base: position 390,404 of record NZ_JBIRPD010000005.1, read on the forward strand.
CGGCGGATCGTGACCGGACTGCTGCGCGAACAGCTGGGCTACCGGGGCGTGGTGCTGACCGACGCGCTGGAGATGGCCCCGATCGTCCGGCGCTGGGGGTACGGCGGCGCGGCGGTCGCCGCGCTGGCGGCCGGAGCGGACCTGGTGGTGCTCGGCGCGACCGACGGCGAGAAGCTGCTGCCCGAGGTCCACGACGCCGTCCAGGAGGCGCTGGACCGGGGCACGCTGACGTTGGAACGGGTGGCGGAGGCGGCCTGCCGGGTCGCGTCGCTGCGCGCCTGGGCCGATCCGGGCAGACGCGCCGGGCAACCGGACGGGCCGTCGCCTGCCGTCGGCCTGGCCGCCGCCCGCCGGGCCCTGTGGGCGCACCGCGTGCCCCGGCCCGCCGACGGCCGGCCGTTGCACACCGTACGGCTGGCCACCGTCGCCAACCTGGCGGTCGGCGAGGCGCCTTGGGGGCTGCGCGCCCCGCTCCTGGGCCTCGGCGCGCTCGCCTCCGCCACGGACGTGGAGCCGGGCACCGACCCCGCCGCGGTCCGCGCGCCGGCCGGTGCGGGACCGCTCGCCGTGGTCGTGCGGGACGCGGCGCGCGACCCCTGGCAGCTCGCGGTGCTGCGGGCCCTGCGCGCCCGGCGCCCCGACCTGGTCACCGTGGACATGGGCCTGGCGCCGGGCGGGCCGCTGCCCGGCGACGCCCCGGCAACCCTGTTCACCCGCGGCGCCGGGCTGGCCAACGCCGCCGCGGCGGCGGAGTACCTGAGCGGCCGCACCTGGCGCGGCCCGCTACGCACGTGAACGGCGGCCCGCCCCGGCGCGGCACCGGGCACACGGGAGGACGGCCACGGCACGGACAAGGGGGAACCGGCGTGTACGACAGCTGCGTGGGGCTCGGGTACCACTGCGAGTCCACGTACCAGATCCGGCGCTTCACGGGCGTCGGGCGTGCCCACTTCTTCGACTGGCTCGACCTCGACTTCGAGTCGGTCGTGGAGGCCGTCGCTGAGGACTTCAGCAACGTGCTGCGGCCGGGACTGGCCGAACCGTTCGACGAGGGCCGGTGCGCCCTGGACCGCGGCTCCGACATCCGCTTCTACCACGAGTTCCACCCCGCGGCGGGCGCCGGCGCCCCGCTCACCCAGCAGGACATCGACGACCAGTTCCCGAAGGTGCGGGCCAAGTTCGCCGCGCTGGCGGCACGCTGGCGCTCCCTCGCCCGTTCCCCCGCCCGCGTGCTGTACGTCCATCACGACGCCTGGGACGAGCTGACCGCCGCCGACCTGCGCCGCCTGCGCGCGGTGATCGCGGCGCAGCACCCCGGCCACCGGTTCGCCCTGCACTGGGTGCGCCGCACCACGCCGCCCGACGCCGCCACGCTCGGCCCCGGCATCACCTGGGCCACCGCCGCCGCGGCCCCCGGCCGCTGGCAGGGCGACGACGCCGCCTGGGACGCGGCCCTGGCCCCCGTACTCGGCACGCCCCTGCGCGTGTCCGCACCGCCCCCGGCACTAAGGACCCCCGCATGACGCCTCCCCCGCCGCGCACCGTCATCCTCTCCCCGCACTTCGACGACGCCGCCCTCTCCCTGGCGGGCCTCATCCCCCTGCTGCCCGCCCCGGTGACCGTGGTGACCGTCTTCGGCGGCGCCCCCGCGGGCGATCCCCCCGTCTCCTGGTGGGACAGCACCTGCGGCTTCTCGACGGCCGCCGAGGCGCACCGCGCCCGGCTCGCGGAGGACGCGCGGGCCGCCGGACTGCTCGGCGTCTCCCAGGCCGTACTGGACCACCCCGACGGCCCGTACGGCGACGGCGGGGAACTCGACGGCATCGACGCCTACTTGTCCGGGCTGCCGGCCCCGCTCCCGCTCGTCCTGCTGCCCATCGGGACCAACCAGCCCGACCACCAGCGGGTCCGCGACCGCGCCCTGCGCGTCCTCGACGGGCTCGGCGCGCCGCTGCCCCTGCTGTACGCCGACCTCCCGTACACCGGCCACCTGCCCGAGTGGGGCACGCCGGACGCCGACCGCGCGCTCGGCGGGAACCCGGCCTACGGGCCCGCGTACCAGGACCTGCTGGCCCGCTACGCCCTCGGCGTCGCACACGACCTCGTCCTCACCGACGAGCAGTGGGCCCGCAAGCGCGAGGCGGTGCTCTGCTACGGCTCGCAGCTCGCCCCGCTGGCCGCCGACCACGGGAGCCTGCTGGCCCGCGGCGGGCCGCTGCGGGCCGAACGCGTCTGGTCGCCGGCACGCCGTCGGCAGCCGGCCGGGGAGGTCGCGTGAGCGAGCCTGTCCTCCAAGCGCGCGGACTGGTCAAGGACTACCGCCGCGGCCGGGTCGTCGACGGCGTACGGCTGACCGTGCACGAGGGCGAGCGGGTCGGCCTGCTCGGGCCCAACGGCGCGGGCAAGACCACCACCCTGCTGATGTGCCTGGGCGCGGTGGAGCCGGACGGCGGCAGCGTGCACGTCCTGGGCCACCGGTTGCCCGCCCGGCGCGCCGACGCGATGCGCGGCGTCGGCTTCGCGGCCGGCTACCTGCCGCTCCCCGACCGCCTGCGGGTGCACGAGTACCTGCGGCTGTACGCGGACCTGTACGGGCTGCGCGCCCCGCGCGCGGCGGTGGAACGCGCCCTGGACCACTTCGGCATCGGCCACCTGGCCACCGCCATCGGCACGGAACTCTCCAGCGGGCAGCGGACGCTGGTAGGCATCGCCAAGGCGGCCCTGCACGCCCCCCGGCTCCTCGTCCTGGACGAGCCCACCGCGGCCCTGGACCCGGACATCGCCCTGCGGGTGCGGACCGGGCTCCTGGACCTGTGCGCGCGGCACGGCACCGCGCTGCTGGTCACCAGCCACGACATGGTCGAGGTGGAGCGGCTGTGCGAGCGGGTGGTCTTCCTCGCGGCCGGGCGGGTGACCGCGGACGGCACGCCGGAGGAGGTGGCGCGGCAGTTCGCGCAGCGCGACCTGGAGGGGGTCTTCCTGCACCTCGCGGAGGAGCGTGACCGCGAGCGCGACCGGGCCCGCGACGGCCTGGACCGGGCGGGGGCGGGTGCCGGATGAGCGCCACCGAGGCATCCGGCCTGCACGGGCCCGTCGCGGCCAGTGCGCACCGGATACGCGCCGTCGCCCGCAGGCACTGGCTGGTGCTGCGCCGCAGCCCGCACCGGATCTTCGACGTCCTGGTCTGGCCGGTCGTCGACACGCTGCTGTACGGCTCCATCGGCCTGTTCGCCGCGAAGGCGGCCGGCGGCGGGGCGGGCGCGGGCCAAGGCGCCGGCCTCGGCACCGGGCCGACGCTCGCGGTCTTCCTGCTCAGCGGCACCGTCCTGTGGCATCTGGTCCACCAGACGCAGATCTCCCTGGCCACCGGGTTCCTGGAGGAGACCTGGTCACGCAATGTGGTCGGGCTGCTCAGCACGCCGCTGCGCGGCTGGGAGTACCTGGCCGGGGTGGGCCTGTTCGCCCTGGTGCGCACGGCGCTGAGCACGTGCATGGTGGCCGCGCTGGCCTATGGCGCGTACGCCTTCGACGTGACGTCGCTGGGCCTCGGGCTGATTCCCGTCGCGGCGCTGCTGCTGCTCTGCGGCTGGGCGGTGGCCCTCGCGGTGGTGGGCCTGGTGCTGCGCTACGGCAGCGGGGCGGAGGCGCTGGTCTGGGGCGGGCTTTCGGTGGTGATGCCGCTGTCCGGGGTCTTCTACCCGGTCGACACGCTTCCCGCGCCGCTGCAACCGGTCGCCGAGGCGCTGCCCACCACGCACGTCTTCGCAGCGGGCCGGACCCTGGCAGCGGGCGGGCCCACGCCGTGGCACGAACTCGCCGTGGCCACGCTGGGCACCGCCGCGCTGCTGGTCCTGGCCCTGTTCTTCCTGGGCCGCATGCTGGCCGCCTTCCGCCGCCGCGGCCTGGTCACCCGGTACTCGTGAGCCGGGGCGCCGTCACCCCTCCTCGGAGTCCTCCAGCCGGAAACCGACCTTCAGCCCGACCTGGTAGTGCTCGATCTCGCCGTCGACGATGTGGCCGCGTACCTCCGAGACCTCGAACCAGTCCAGTCCGCGCAGCGTCTGCGCCGCCCGCTTGACGCCGTTGCGGATCGCGGCGTCCACGCCCTCCGGGGAGGTGCCCACGATCTCTGTCACCCGGTACGTGTGATTCGACATGCCCGCTCCTTTACCCGCCGGTATGGGTTAGGCAGGTGTTGGTCCTGCCGGTATCCGCTCCGGGTGCCCGGAATCACCGGTTCCACTCGGGTACGCCAGGGAGTCGCCTTTCCCTGCCGCCCCCGAGGGGCCATGATGATCGGCCGTCGGCCGACGACGGAGAGGAAGTGACGTGGCGATGCGCGCGGGGCAGGGAGTATGGCGTCGTAAACCGATCGAACTCATCCGGGAGACGGAGGGCGGCTCGGGCGAGCAGCTCAACCGGGCGCTGGGACTGTGGCAGCTGACGGCCATCGGCGTCGGCGGCATCATCGGGGCGGGCATCTTCACGCTCGCCGGGACGGTGGCCAACGGCAAGGCGGGCCCGGCCGTGCTGCTGTCGTTCCTCGTCGCGGGCGTGGCCAGCGCGGCGGCCGCCTTCTCCTACGCCGAGTTCGCCGGGCTCATCCCGAAGGCGGGCTCGGCGTACACGTACGGCTACGCGGTGCTCGGCGAGCTGGCGGGCTGGTTCATCGGCTGGGACCTGCTGCTGGAGTACACCGCGATCGTGGCGGTGGTCGCGATCGGCATCTCCGGCTACTTCAGTTTCCTGCTCGGCGAAATGGGGGTGGAGCTGCCCGCCTGGATGCTGGGGGCGCCGGGGACCGGCGAGGGGCACCGGGTGGACCTGTTCGCGGCGGCGCTGTGCCTGCTCATCGCCTACCTGCTGACCCTGGGCATCAAGAACGCCGCGCGCTTCGAGACCATCGTGGTGGGGTTGAAGGTCCTGGTCGTGCTGCTGGTCGTCGGCGTGGGCTTCTTCCACGTGAAGACCGGGAACTACACGCCGTTCTTCCCCTTCGGCGTCAGCGGCGCCTTCACGGGCGCGGCCACGGTCTTCTTCGCGGTGTTCGGGTACGACGCGATGAGCACCGCGGCGGAGGAGTCCAAGGACGCCCAGCGCCACATGCCCAAGGCGATCCTCTACTCGCTGGTGATCTCGATGGTGCTGTACGTGCTGGCCTGCCTGGTGCTGACCGGTATGCAGCACTACACGGACATCGACCCGGAGAGCGGCTTCTCGTCGGCGTTCAAGTCGGTGGGGCTGGGCGGCCTGGCCGATGTGATCGCGGTGGGCGCGATCATCGGCATCCTCACGGTCATGTTCACGTTCATGCTGGGCGCGACCCGGGTCTGGTTCAGCATGAGCCGGGACGGGCTGCTGCCGAAGTGGTTCGCCAAGACCGACCCGAAGCGGCACGTGCCGACCCGCGTGACGTGGATCGTGGGCGCCGCCTCGGCCGCCATCGCGGGCTTCCTGCCGATCGGCGAGGCCGCCGAGCTGACCAACATCGGCATCCTGCTGGCGTTCGTGGTGGTGTGCGTCTCGGTGATCGTGCTGCGCTACAAGCGGCCCGACCTGCCGCGTACGTTCCGCACCCCCGGGATGCCGGTGGTACCCGCGGTCGGCGTGGTCTTCTCGCTCTGGCTGATCACGTTCCTGGAGTGGCAGACCTGGGTGCGCTTCGCGGTGTGGTTCCTGATCGGCCTGGTCGTCTACTTCACGTACTCCTACCGGCGCTCCGAGCTGGCGAAGGCGGAACGGGAGATCGACGGCCTGGAGGACCGCGAAGGACGGCTGTGACCGCCGCCGCACACGGCGGGAGCGCCCCGGGACCGTGGTCCCGGGGCGCTCCGGCGGTTTCGGCGCGCGGGCTCAGTACGCGGAGTTCACGTTGTCCATGGAGCCGTAGCGGTGGGCGGCGTAGTTGGCCGCGGCGGTGATGTTGGCGACCGGGTCGAACAGGTCGTGGGCCGTGCCCTCGACGTGGTACGCGTCGAAGGTGGGCTGGATGACCTGGAGCAGGCCCTTGGACGGGATGCCGTTCTTGGCGTTGATGTCCCAGTCGTTCACGACGTTCGGGTTGCCGCTGGACTCGCGCATGATGTTGCGGTGCAGGCCCTCGTAGCTGCCGGGGATGCCCTTCTCCTTCATGATGGCCAGCGATTCCTTGATCCAGCCGTCCAGGTTGTTCGCGTAGTGCGGCTTGGCGGCCTCGACCGGCTTGCGGTCGGCGGCGCGGCTGGCGGCCTCCTTGGCGGTGTGGCCCTGGGCGGCCACGGCCGTCACCTTCACCGCGTCGGCGAGCTGGGTGGCCTGCCGGGCGTCCTTCTCGGCGCCGTTGCCGGCCTTCGGGTCGGCGGCCTTGGTCTTGGCACCCACCGGCTGGCCGTTCGCGGAGACCGGCTGCACGGCGGACGACGCGGCGGCGTGCGCGTCACCGGTCGCGGCGGGGACCGTCAGCGCCGCGGTGGCGCCGGCGGCGGCCAGCACGGCGACGGAGAGCTTGTGGGTCTTGGTCACGCGAACGGAACGGAGCAGCGTGGGCATCGGCATGCGGGAAATCCTCTTCCAATCACTGAAATGGGCGGGCGGCAGCCATTGGCAGGATCTTCGAGCAGGAAGCCACTGGCGGCACAAGACCGAGTGGCTTTGTCCGCGTCCGCCCCGAAGGCATTTACGCGACGCTCCAACCCGGCGCCTCAGCAATGATTAGCGATGCGCAAATCGGAAAGCAATAGAGGTTTTAGGGGCTTCCGCTACGGCCCGGGTACGTAGCAAGTCCGCAGATCAGCGACTCAGTCCAGGCCCCGCGGCCACCGGGCGGCAGTGGTCCTTTACTAAACAGGGCCGTAAAGGACCGAAGTCCCGTGCCGCGCGTCACAAACGGCAGCGCGCCACGCACCTCCCGAAAAACGCTTGAAATGGCCCCGGACGCCACTTTCCCGCCGCACCGGCGAGAACCTTGTGGCCCGCGTCACGCTTTACCGCAGAAACCCGAAAAGCAGTGGCGCCGGTCACTGCGGAAAGGGCATTGATCGGAGAAATCTATGAACCCAATAGGATTCCGGGAAACAAAAACGCGGCCGGCCGCGGTGGCCGGCCGCGTCAGCGGCGTCGTACGGGCGGCAGGCGCCCGGGGCGTCAGCCCTGCAGCGACTTCCAGAACTCCTCGAAGGAGAGCTTGCCGTCCGCGTTCCCGTCCTTGGCCGCGATGACGGCCTCGGCGACCGGGCCGGTGACGAAGGGGTCCCCCATCTCCGCCATCGCGCGCTTGTACTCGTCCGCGGTGACCAGCCCGTCGCCGTCCGCGTCGAACCGGTTGAACGCCGCCTTGGCCGCCTCGATGTCTGCCACGGGTGTGCCCCCTTGAATCGCTGTCTCGCTGAGTTGACGTGGGTACATTAACCGACCGTCACCACGCCCCGGCGCGCCAGGTAGGCCGCCGTGCGGCTCTCCGCCACCGCCGCCACCTCGGCCGGGGTGCCGGCGGCCACGATGCGCCCGCCCGCCGTGCCACCGCCGGGGCCCAGGTCGATCACATGGTCGGCGCCCGCCACCACGCCCATGTCGTGCTCGACGACCACGACGGTGTTGCCCGCGTCCACCAGCCCGTGCAGCTGCCGCAGCAGGACCTCGGTGTCGGCCGGGTGCAGGCCGGTGGTGGGCTCGTCCAGCAGGTAGAGGGTGTGGCCGCGGTGGGCGCGCTGGAGTTCCGTGGCCAACTTGATGCGCTGGGCCTCGCCGCCGGACAGCTCGGTGGCGGGCTGCCCCAGCCGCAGGTAGCCGAGGCCGACCTCCTGGAGGGTGCGCAGGCTGCGCGCCGCGGCCGGTACGTCGGCGAGGAAGTCCGCGGCGGCGTCCACCGTCATGCCGAGCACGTCGGCGACGGTGCGGCCGCGGTAGGTGATCTCCAGGGTCTCGGGGTTGTAGCGGGCGCCGTGGCAGGCCGTGCACGGCGCGTACGTACCGGGCAGGAAGAGCAGCTCGACGGCGACGAAGCCCTCGCCCTGGCAGGTTTCGCAGCGCCCGCTCGCGACGTTGAAGGAGAAGCGGCCCGCCGTGTAGCCGCGGGCGCGGGCCTCGTCGGTGGCGGCGAAGACCTTGCGTACGGCGTCGAAGAGCCCGGTGTAGGTGGCGAGGTTGGAGCGCGGGGTGCGGCCGATGGGCTTCTGGTCGACGCGGACGAGGCGGTCGACCGCCTCCAGGCCCTCCGCCCCGGCGAGCCGTGCCCGCGCGGCACCCTCCTCGTCCTCCTCCGGCCCGGCGCCGAGGTGGTCCGCGACGGCGTCCGCGAGGACCCGGGTGACCAGCGTGGACTTGCCGGACCCGGAGACGCCGGTGACGGCCGTGAAGACGCCGAGCGGGAAGGTGGCGTCCACGGAGCGCAGGTTGTGCAGGGTGACGCCGCGCAGGGCCAGCTCCCCGGCGGGCTCGCGGGGCGGGCGCGCGGCCGGTGGCTCGTCGTCGAACAGGAAGCGCCGGGTGGCGGACTCGGCGACCTGCGCCAGGCCGGCGACCGGCCCGCTGTGCAGCACCCGCCCGCCGTGCTCGCCCGCCTCCGGCCCGACGTCCACGATCCAGTCGGCGCGCCGCACCACGTCCATGTCGTGCTCCACGACGAACAGCGTGTTGCCCGCCTCTTTCAGGCGCCCGAGGACGGTGAGCAGCGCCTCGGTGTCCGCCGGGTGGAGGCCCGCCGAGGGCTCGTCCAGGACGTACACCACGCCGAAGAGGCCGGAGCGGAGCTGGGTGGCCAGCCGTAGCCGCTGGAGTTCCCCGGCGGACAGGGTGGGGGCCGCGCGGTCCATGCTCAGGTAGCCGAGGCCCAGCTCGGTGAGCACGTCGATCCGGGCGACGAGGTCCCCGGTCAGGGCGGGCGCCACCCCGTCGTCCCCCGCCCCGGCCGTCGGGCGCAGCAGTTCCGCCAGGCCGCTCAGCGGCAGGCCCGACAGCTCCGCGATGTCGTGGCCGGCGAAGGTGACGGCCAGCGCCTCCGGCCGCAGCCGCCGCCCGCCGCAGCCGGGGCAGGGCGCGGAGACCAGGTACCGCTGGACGCGTTTGCGCAGCGTCTCGCTCTTGGAGTCGGCGAAGGTGTGCAGGACGTAGCGCTTGGCGCTCTGGTACTGGCCCTGGTAGGGCCGGTGGATGCGGCCCGCCTCGCGTACGGGGTGCACGGTGACGACGGGCTGCTCGTCCGTGAACAGGATCCAGTCCCGGTCGGCGGCGGGCAGGTCGCGCCAGGGCTTGTCGATGTCGTAGCCGAGCGCGTCCAGCACGTCCCGCAGGTTCTTGCCCTGCCAGGCGCCGGGCCAGGCGGCGATCGCGCCGTCCCGGACGGACAGCGACGGGTCGGGTACGAGCGACTCCTCGGTGACCCGGTGGACGCGGCCCAGGCCGTGGCACTCAGGGCAGGCGCCGGCGGCGGTGTTCGGGGAGAAGGCGTCCGAGTCCAGCCGTTCCGGCGCGTCCTCCGGATACGTACCGGCGCGCGAGAAGAGCATGCGCAGGGTGTTGGACAGGGTGGTGACGGTGCCGACGGAGGACCGGGAGGTGGGGGCCGAGCGCCGCTGTTCCAGGGCGACGGCGGGCGGCAGCCCGGTGATCTCCTCGACCTTCGGCGCGCCGACCTGGTGGATCAGGCGCCGGGCGTAGGGGGCCACCGACTCGAAGTAGCGGCGCTGGGCCTCGGCGTAGACGGTGCCGAAGGCGAGCGAGGACTTGCCGCTGCCGGACACGCCGGTGAACACGGTGAGGGTGTCCCGCGGGATGTCCACGTCGACGGTGCGGAGGTTGTGCTCACGGGCGCCGCGCACCCGTACGTACGAGTCGGTCATGCCTTCCATGATCGGTCACGCCCGTGTGCGGCACGCGGGCCCGCCCCTTCGGTCGGGGCGGGGCGGGCCCGCGGCCGGGTCGGGTCAGGCGACGGCGGCCCGTACGCCCTCACACGCCTCTTCCCAGGGGGCGGGCGTGGCGATCAGCGCCCGCAGGCTCCGTACCTGGCGGGGCGGCAGCCCGATCGCCAGGACGCCGGTGGCCTGCCCGCCGTGCCCGTACAGGGCGACCGCCTTGCGGGCCTCCGGGTCGACGACCGTGGCCTCGGTCCGGTCGGCGCCGGTGAGCACGCCGTACGCCTGGATCTTCAGGGCGTACTGGTCGGACCAGAAGTACGGCACGGGTGCGAACGGGCGGCGTTCCCGCCCGGCGGCGGGTGCCGGCACGCCGTCCCCGTCGTCCGGCAGGGTCTCCGCCAGCTCGGCGAGGAGGTTGCGGGCGGCGGCCATGCCCTGCTCGGTGGCGTTGGTGCGGTGCTCGACGCGCAGCTCGCGCCCGTGTACCGGGTGCTGCCAGCGGGCCACGTCCCCGGCGGCGTAGACGCCGGGCGCCGCGGCGCAGTAGGCGTCGCAGCGCAGCCCGTCGGTGGTGTCCAGGGCCGGGTCGCCGCGCAGCCAGCCGACGGCGGGCTCCGAGCCGATGGCGACGAGGACGGTGTCGGCGGGCAGCCGGGTGCCGTCGGCCAGCCGTACGGCGGTCACGTGCCGCGCGGGCCCGTCCCCGTCCGCGTCGAACCCGCCGACGGCCGCGGTGCGCAGCCGGACGCCGCGCGCCCGGTGCTCGGCGGCGAGCAGTTCGCCGATCTCCGCGCCGACCGTGCGGGCCATCGGCAGCGGCTCGCGCCCGACGAGCGTGACCTCGTGCCCCAGCTCGCGGGCCACGGCCGCGGCCTCGCAGCCCAGTACGCCGTTGCCGACGACGACCAGGCGATGGCCGGTACCGGACAGCCGTTCCTTGAGGGCGAGCGCGTCGTCCAGGGTGCGCAGCGTGTGCACCCCGCCGAGTCCGGCCGCCTCCGGGAGGGTGCGGGCCGCGACGCCCGTCGCGACGATCACGCCGTCGCAGGCCAGCCGTTCGCCGCTGTCCAGGGTGAGGGTGCGGCTCGCGGTGTCCAGGCCGGTGGCCCGGGTGCCGAGGCGCAGGTCCAGCCCGAGGGCGTCGAGCTGGTCGGCGGCGCGCAGGTGCAGCTTGTCGGGCTCCCAGGCGCCCTGGAGGAGCTGTTTGGACAGCGGCGGCCGGTCGTACGGCGGGTGCGGCTCGTCGCCGACCAGGGTCAGGGTGCCGGTCCAGCCGAAGCGGCGCAGGGCCTCGGCGGCGGCGAGCCCCGCCGCCGAGGCGCCCACGACGGCGATGCGGCGGGGGCTCACTCGTGTACCTGGATGACGGCGGCCGGGCAGATGGCGGCGGCCTCGCGGACCATGTCGTGCTGGTCGGCGGGCGGCGCGGCGTCGAGGAGGACGACCACGCCGTCCTCGTCACGCTGGTCGAAGACGTCGGGGGCGATCAGCACGCACTGGCCGGCGGCGCAGCACTTGTCGGCGTCGAGGGTGATGTTCATGGCAGGTGGCTCCTGGGGCAGGTGGGGCGGGAAAGGGGTGTCACCAGGTGACGGGCAGGGCGTGGCAGCCGTAGATCGCCATGTCCGTGCGGAACGGGATCTCGTCGACGGGGACCGCGGGCCGCAGGCCGGGGAAGCGGCGCAGCAGAGTGCCGATGACGACCTGGAGCTCGACGCGGGCCAGGGCCTGGCCGAGGCACTGGTGGATGCCGTAGCCGAAGGCGACGTGGTGCTGGGCGTTGGGGCGGCACACGTCGAGCGCGTCGGGGTTCTCGAAGACCTCGGGGTCGCGGTTGGCGGACGGCACGGCCACCACCACGCCCTCGCCGGCCCTGATCAGCTGCCCGCCGATCTCGACGTCCTCGGTGGCGGCGCGGCGCGGGCCGTTGCGGATGATGCTGTGGAAGCGCAGCAGTTCCTCGACGGCGCCGCGGATCAGGCCGGGCTCGGCGCGCAGCCGGTCCGCGGTCTCCTGGTCGCGCATCAGGGTCAGCGCGCTCAGGCCGATCATGTTGGCGGTGGTCTCGTGGCCCGCGATGAGCAGCAGGGCGGCGAACGCCACCACGTCGTCGTGGGTGATCTCGCCCGGTACCTGCTGTTCGGTGATCAGGCGGCCGAGGATGTCGTCGCCGGGTGCCGCCTCCTTGGCGCTCACCAGCTGGTGCAGGTAGGCGCGGAGTTCGCCGCGCGCGGTCTCCCGCTCCTCGTCGCCGACGGTGCGGGACAGCAGGGTGCCGGTGAGCCGCTGGAACACGTCGTGGTCCTCGTACGGGACGCCGAGCAGCAGGCTGATGACGAGCGAGGGCACCGGCAGCGCCAGCGCCTCGACGAGGTCCACGTCCTGGCCGGCGCGCTTCTCCATGGCGTCGCACAGCTCGTCGGTGAGCCGCTGGATCTCCGGGCGCATCGCCTCGACGCGCTTGACCATGAACTCGCGGGTGACCATGCGGCGCAGCCGGGTGTGCTCCGGCGGGTCCATGCGGATGAAGCCGCGGTGTTCCGTGGTGGCGCCGCCGGTCATGCCGCTGAGCGGGTAGCCGGGCCGGGTGGTGTCGGAGCTGAAGCGGGTGTCGCCCAGGATCGCGCGGATGTCGGCGTAGCGGGTGGCCAGCCAGGCTTCGGAGCCGTCCGGCAGCGAGATCTTCGACAGCGGCGCCTCGGTGCGCAGCCGTCCGAACTCGGCGGGCGGGTCGAACGGGCAGCCCTGCGGCGGCTGCACGGGCAGCGGCGCCGGCGCGACGGGCGGGGCGGGTGCGGGGGAAGTGGTCATGTCGCTCCTTGCGAGCACGCGGGCAGGGGGCGTGCGCCATGAGACGGACGTTCGCCTAACGCCCGTAAACTTACATGCGTAATGCACGGGCGTGACGGCGGGGGGTGGGGTACTGCCCGGTGAACGGCCCCGCGCTGAACTCGGGTGCCGGATAAGGCCGGAGCGCTCCCGGAGCGCCCGGATTGGAGCCGATTGAAGCTACTTGTCCCGCTCCATGAGGAGGCCCAGGATCTCGTCCACGAAGCGGTACAGCCGCCCGGTGTCCTTGCGGCTCGGCATGACCTGCCACAGCATCACCCGGCCGTGCACCGAGGACCACAGCACGTACGGCGCTTCCTCGCGGGAACCGCGCACCCGCCACCCGTCGGCCTCACAGGCGCTCAGCCCGTCGTGCAGCCCCCGCACCAGGCGTCCGGCCGGGTGCCCCGCCAGCCGCTCGGGTTCGACCGGCGTCTGGCGGGTCTCGTACAGCAGGCGGTACTTGGCGGGGTGGTCGACGGCGTACCGGCAGTAAGCGCGCAGCTGGGCGCGGAGCAGGTCCACCGGATCGTCGGTGCCCGCGGCGGCGGCCGCCTCGGCCATCGCCGCCGTCAGCCGCTCGAAGCTGACCTCCAGCGCCGCCCACACCAGCTCGGTCTTGTCGGCGAAGTGCCGGTAGATGCTGGGTGCCGCGACGCCCGCCGCGCGGGCCACCGCGCGCAGCGACAGGGCGTCCTCGCTGCCGACCTCTTCGAGGAGGCGCTCGGTGGCGCGCAGCAGCTCCTCGCGCAGGCGCTCCCCCTGCCCGCGCGGATTGCGGGACCGTACGGCCGCACTCTCACCCACCGCCGTTACGCCCCTTCCGCGTCCCGCACCGTCTCGTGTCGTCCGCCCTCAGGGTTTCACATCGCGGCCCCCCGACCGCCCCTCACCTGCCCATCGTCAGCCCGGCCGCCGCCGCGCCCCTGCTCAGCACGGCCTCGCGGATGCCCTCGCGGACGCCGGGGAAGCCCTCGGCGGCGGCGAGGTTGACCATCCGCAGCGGCGGCCCGTGCGCGGACAGCTGCGGGACGTACTCGGCCTTGGCGACCCGCCAGCGCTGCCCCTCCGCCGCGGGCGGCTCGAAGCGGAAGCGGGCGATGGTGCCCCAGTTGCCGCGCGGGCTCTCCATGATCCCGGCGATCTGGTCGCCCATGCCGTAGACGACCCAGGTGCCGCCGAGCTTCTCGTACGGCTGCGGGGTGTGCGCGTGCGTGCCGACGACGAGGTCGATGTCGGGCCGCCCGCCGGTCCGCGCTCCGGTGAGCGCCTTGGCGACCTTGAGCTGCTGCTCGTCGGGCTCGGTCCGGTACTCGGTGCCCCAGTGCGGGCTGACCACGACCACGTCGGCGCCGGCCCGGCGGGCGGCCCGCGCGTCCGCGACGATCTTCTCGGCGTCGATGAGGTTGACCGACCACGGCTTGCCCGGCGGCAGCGGGACGCCGTTGGTCCCGTACGTGTACGACAGCTGGGCCACCCGCGCCCCGCCGGGCGCCTTGAGCAGCGCGGGCCTGGCCGCCTCGGCGGCGTCCCTGGCCGAGCCGACGTGCTTGATCCCGGCCCGGTCCAGCGTGTCGAGGGTGCGCCGGACGCCTTCGGCGCCGTCGTCGAGAGTGTGGTTGGAGGCCGTGGAGCAGGAGTCGTAGCCGGTCTCCTTGAGCCCGTCGGCCACCTGGGGCGGCGCCTTGAAGGCCGGGTAGCCGGTGAACGGCCCGCCTTCGGGGCCGAACGGCGTCTCCAGGTGGCAGATCGCCAGGTCGGCGCCCGCGATCACGGACTTCACCCCGGCCAGGACGGGCCCGTAGGCGTAGCCGTCGCCGCCGGCGTCCTGCCGCGCCGTCTCCAGCACGGAGGGGTACGAGGCGATCACGTCGCCGGAGGCGACGAGGGTGAACCCCGCGGAGGCGCGGTGCCCGGAGTGCCGGTGCGCGGCGGTCCCGGTCGCCGAGGCCGGGTCACCGCCGGCGGCCCCCGGCGCCGTCCCAGCGGGCCGCCCGGCGCCCTGCTGGGCCCCGCAACCCACGGCCAGCGCGAGGAGAAGCGCGGCGGCGCCGTACGGTCGGTACAAGCTCATGCCCCACGCATATCAACGCAAAAGGCGCAATAAACCGATTACCGCACTGGCGACACCACTGGTCCCGTCCTGTCCCCCGACCGGTGGGACACCGGTTCGCAGGGGTAATCAGTTCGAGCTACGGCCCGTGGCGCGGCTACCCTCCCCCGCATGACCGGCGCACCCCTGCGAAACGACCTCTTCCCGACCGGCCTGCCGGTGTACTCGACCGTGGGACGCACCGCCTCCGGGCGCGCGTGGCTGGACCGGCTGCCCGCCACCGTCCGGGCCGTCCAGGAGCAGTGGGACCTGCGGCTCGGCGCGCCGCTGCACGGCGGCAGCTGCTCGTGGGTCGCGCCCGTGGGCCTCACCGACGGCACCGAGGCCGTGCTCAAGGTGACGTGGCCGCACCGCGAGGCCGCCGGCGAGGCCCGCGCGCTGTACGCCTGGGACGGGCGCGGAGCCGTACGCCTGCTGCGGCAGGACCGGGAACACAACGCGCTGCTGATCGAGCGGTGCGACCCCGGCGAGGAGCTGGGCGACGACCCTTCGGAGCCGGCCGAGCGCCTGCTGCGGGCCGCCGAGCTGCTGCGGGAGCTGTGGGCCGCGCCCGCGCCGCCCGACGGCGCGCTGGAGCGGGTCGCCGACGTGTGCGCCGAATGGGCCGGCACCGTCGAGGAACGCATGCACCGGCTGCGCCCCGGATACGACCCCGGACTCGTCCGGCTCGGCACCCGCCTGCTGCGCGAACTGCCCGCCACCGCACGCCGCGAGGTCGTCGTGCACGGCGACTTCAACCCCGGCAACGTGCTCTCGGCGCGGCGCCGCCCGTGGCTCGCCATCGACCCCAAGCCCATGGTCGGCGACCCCGGCTACGACCCCTGGCCGCTGCTGGAGCAGATCGACGACCCCTTCGAGTACGACGACCCGCGCCCGGTCCTGCGCGAGCGCTTCACGCTGGTGGCCGAAGCCCTGGACGAGGACCCGGCGCGCCTGCTCGCGTGGGCGGCGGCCCGCACCGTGGAAAACGCCCTGTGGTGCGCCGAACACGGCGAAGTCCGCGACGGTGCCGAGGAGTTGGAGGTGGCGGCGGAGCTGGCCGCGCTGGCGGGGCTGTGAGCGCGCAGCGGCCACGCACCGGAGGCATCCGGCGACATCACGCCGCAAAGCCCCCTAGGGTGACCCGGCATGAAGAGCGAGCCGAATCCACCGACGCGGCCGGCCGGGCCGATGCCACCGTTGCACGTGACCGTATGGGACGAGGCGCTGCCGGGCGCGCCACGGGCGGTGCTGGTGCACGGCGCGCCGGGGTGCGGAACGGACAGCTTCGCCGCGCAGCAGCCGCTGGCGGACCTGTTCCGCCTCGAAGTGGTCGGCCGGCGGTCCGCCGGCGGCGGCCCGGGCGCGGAGCGGGACGACTACGCGGCCGACGCCGAGGCCGTCGGCCGGCTCCTGCACCCGGGCGCCCACCTGGTGGGCCACGCCACGGGCGGCGCGGTGGCCATGCTCGCCGCGGCCGAACAGCCCGACGCCGTACGCTCGCTGACGCTGATCGAGCCGGCCGCGCTGGACGCCGCGCGCCCTTCGCTGGGGCAGCTGGCACTGGCCGAGTGGCCCAAGGTCGTGGTCAACGGGGTGCACGGCGGCCCGCGCCCGGACCGGCGGGCGGACCCGGACACCGCGCCGCCGGCCGTGTGCGGCGAGAGCGTGGCGGAGACGATCGGCGCCCGGCACGTGCGCGTCGACGGCACCGGGCACTACCCGCACCGCGAGCACCCGGAAGCGGTGAACGCGGTGCTCAGGCGGCTGTGGCAGAGCTGAGGCGGCAGGGCGCGCCCCGGCGGCTCAGGCGACCTCGATCCCGTACTCCTGCACCAGCGCCTCCAGGCCGCCCACGTACCCCTTGCCGCCGATGACGAAGTCCCAGTCGCCGTTCGCGCGCCGCCGGAAGGAGCCGAGCACCAGCGCCGTCTCGCCGCTCCGCCCGTCCGAGACCTCCAACCGGCCCAGTTCCGCGCCGGTTTCGTCCACGAGACGGATGCTCGCGTCCGTGAAGCCGGACAGGTCGGCGTCGGGGTCGGCCTGCGGGTCGACGGCCGCGACGAGCACGAACCGGTCCGCGGCGGCGGGCAGCGCATCGAAGTCCACCTGTATGGCGGCCCGGTCGGGGGCGAAGCCGGACAGCATGCGTACCGTGCCGTCCGGGGTGCGCTTGTTGTTGAAGAAGACGAAGTGGTCGTCGCTCAGGACGCGGTTGCCCTGGCAGACGAGCGCGCAGACGTCCAGAGCGACGTTGCCGGCCCAGTTCATGCCGAGGATGTTGCCCGTGGCGGCAGCCTCCTCGGGCGCCTGCGGGGCCTCCGCGGCTTCTTCGTCCTCGGCGGGTGCCTGCCTCCGGTCCGGCGCCGTGGCCGGTCCCAGCCGTCCGCGCAGCCCGTGGCGGGCCAGCAGGTCGACCAGCTCGGGCCCGCTGACGAGGGTGAGCGGCTTGCCGTTGGCGAAGGCGTGCGCTCCGGGGCCGAACCGCGAGGTGGTCACCAGTACGCCCTTGTTGGCGCCCTCGGACTGGACGGTGCCGAACAGGTCGCGCACGGCGGTCGGCGGCACGGTGTTGCGGTACCGCTTCACCTGCACGATGATCTTGCCGCCGCGGATCGGGTCGGGGTCGAGCGCGTCCACGTCGACACCGCCGTCCCCGGACCGCTGCGTCGTCAGGGCCTGCATGCCCATCGCGCGGAACAGCTCGGCGACCAGCCCCTCGAAGGCGATCGGGTCCATGGCGAACAGGTCGGGGTCGCCCTCGCCGCCGTGGGTCACCACTCCGCTGCCGACCTCTCCCGGCTGCCGCGCCGGGCGGACGGCGGCCCGCTGGTCGGGGCGCGCCGACAGCTGCCCGCGCAGCCCGTCGGTCAGGCAGTCCACCGCGCTGACCTGCGCCAGGTGCAGCTGCTCGAAGGCGGCCCTGGGCGCCGCGACGGTGGCCAGGCACAGGTGCGCCGGGCGGCCGGTGACCGGGTCCACGTCGTCCACGAAACCGTTCAGCGCCACCGAGTCGAGCGTGCCGTACGCGTCCGCCGCGAACAGGTCGCGCAGCACCAGCAGCACCGACTGGGCCAGCACGTCGCGGTAGGCCGCCCGCCGCTGGGCCGCCGGCCGCGCGGTCTCCTTGTCCTGGTCGGCCGAGGGCATGTAGCGCACGGACTTGACCGCGGGCACGATGTCGTACCCGGGCAGTTCCCAGTCCAGTACGAGCTGGCGGGCCGCCGGGTCGTAGGCGGCGCTGACGCTGCGCGGGAAGCCCTCGGGCCAGCCGGTGGCCGCGTACAGCGCGGCGGAGAAGTACTCCACCGCCGCCTCGGGATCGCCGTCGCGCAGCCCCGTCACCAGCTCCTCGATGGCGGCGTTGTGGCCCCTGACCTCCGCCAGCTGCCCGGCGGCCCACTGGTCGTACTGCCGCCGGTACTCCCCCAGTTGGTGCAGGCGCTGTGCCTCCGCTGCCTGCGCGGCGTGCCAGTCGCGCTCGTAGCGGGCGCGCGCCTCTTCCTGCGCCTGCGCGCGGCGGGCCCCGCCGACGTGCCACCCGGCGGCCTGCGGCTGGTAGGCGTTCGGATCGGGCATCGGCACGGGCACGGCCAACCGGCCCGGCGCGAACGCCTCGACGTGCTCGGGGCGCCGCAGCGCGGCGGCGGTGAACGCGGGGGCCCGGCAGCCGGCGGCCAGCAGTCCGGACAACTCGGCCATGCGGGCGTCCAGTTCCTCGGTGAGCCGGCGGGCCTCGGCCTCCCGCTGCTGCTTGTACGCGGTCTGCCGCTCCCGCTGCATGCGGGCCATGGCGCGCTCGGTGTCGCGCTGCTGCCGCTCCTGGTCGCGGCGGGCCTGTTCACCGGCCCTTCTCTGGGCCTCCTGCCGGCGTTGCTGCTGACGCTGCGCCTCGGCCCAGACGGCCACCAATCCGTTGGAGCGGCGACTCATGCGGATCTACGTCCTCCCCTGGGGCGCGCGGCCCCGCACAGCCCGCCCAGGCCCTCCACCAGCGGGTATTCATCCGACTTTAGCGGGATCACGACGGGTCGTACCCCGCCGGGGTGAAGCAAAAGGCGACGGCCGGGCCTCAGCGCTCCAAAAGCCCGCCCAGCCGCTCCAGCAACGGCAGCAGAGCGGCGCGCTCCTCGGGCGTGAGCGCTTCGAGCGCGCCGTGCACGGCGTGCATGTCGGCGCGCA
Organism: Streptomyces sp. NPDC017056; assembly: GCF_044332485.1. NCBI lineage: Bacteria > Bacillati > Actinomycetota > Actinomycetes > Kitasatosporales > Streptomycetaceae > Streptomyces > Streptomyces sp. NPDC017056. The sequence goes on from NZ_JBIRPD010000005.1 coordinate 409,340, forward strand.
CCCGGTGGGCGAGCGCCCGGCCTTCCTCGGTGGCGGTGACCACCTTGCTCCGGCGGTCCCGGGGGGCCGCCTCCCGCCGTACGAGCCCGCGCTCCCGCATACGGGCGATGAGCCGGGTCGCGTTCGAGGCGTCGCAGACCAGGTGGCCGGCGAGCGCGCTCATCGACAGCGGCTCCTCCAAGGCGATGAGCGCACGGGCCTGCGCGGTGCTCAGCCCGTGGCGCAGCGCGGCGGCGGCGAGGTCGTCGTAGTAGCCGCGGACCGTGCGGGCGAACGGCCGGACGAGGTCGTCGGGGGTGGGTTGTGTGGTGTCGGACACGGACTCCAGCATAGCGACTTACTTGACTTCGGCAATTGTTGGCATTTACATGGAACAGCTGCTTGACCTTGTCAAGCGACCACCTCCAGGACGACGGCCGGACCCTCCCCTCCGCACCCGCCGCCCACCACCCGCCCAGCCCCGCCCGTACCCACCGGAGACACCATGACCAGCAGCACCCCCGAGCAGCCGGACGCCGTGGTCGCACGGCTGCGCGCCACCTACCGCACCGGCCGCACCGCACCCCTGGACTGGCGCACCGACCAGCTACAGCGACTGCGCGCCCTGCTCACCGAGCACGGCAAGGACTTCGCCGCGGCCCTGCACGAGGACCTGGGCAAAGGCGAGGCCGAGGCATACCGCACCGAGATCGACTTCACACTGCGCGAGATCGACCACACCCTCGACCACCTGGAGGAGTGGCTGCGGCCCGAGCCCGCGCCGGTGCCGCCCCACCTGAGCGGCGCCGAAGCCTGGACGGTGTACGACCCGCTGGGCGTCGTCCTGGTCATCGCGCCCTGGAACTACCCGCTGCAACTGCTGCTCGCCCCCATGGTCGGCGCGCTGGCGTCCGGCAACTGCGTGGTCGCCAAGCCCAGCGAGATGGCGCCCGCCACCTCCGCCGCCGTCGCCCGCTACCTGCCCCGCTTCCTGGACCCGGACGCGGTCGCCGTGGTGGAGGGCGCCGTCCCGGAGACGACGGCCCTGCTGGAACAGCGCTTCGACCACATCTTCTACACGGGCAACGGCACCGTCGGCCGCATCGTGATGCGCGCGGCGGCCGAACACCTGACCCCGGTCACTTTGGAGCTGGGCGGCAAGTCGCCCGCCTTCGTGGACCGCGGCACGGACGCCGACGCGGTCGCCGCCCGGCTGGTGGCAGGCAAGTTCCTCAACGCCGGCCAGACCTGCGTCGCACCGGACTACGTCCTGACCGACCCGGAGACGGCCGCCCGCCTGGAGCCCGCCCTCGCCCGCGCCGTCGCCGCCCTCTACGGCGACGACCCGGCCGCCGCCCCGAACTACAGCCGCATCGTCAACGAGCGGCACTTCGACCGGCTCACCGGGCTGCTCGGCTCGGGCCGCACGGTGGCGGGTGGCACGCACGACCGGGACCGCAAGTACCTCGCGCCGACCGTGCTCGGCGGCGTCTCGCCCGACGCCCCCGTGATGCAGGAGGAGATCTTCGGCCCGATCCTGCCCATCGTCGAGGTGGCCGGCCTGGACGCGGCGATCGACTTCGTCAACGACCGGGACAAGCCGCTGGCCCTGTACGCCTTCACGGACTCAGCGGAGACCCGGCGGCGGCTGACCGAGGAGACCTCCTCGGGCGGCCTCGGCTTCGGCCTGCCGGTCGCCCACCTGACCGTGTCCGACCTGCCGTTCGGCGGCGTCGGCGAGAGCGGCATGGGCCGCTACCACGGCCGGTACTCCATCGAGACGTTCAGCCACCGCAAGGCCGTCCTGTCCAAGCCGCTGGCCTGAGGACGTACGAGCGCCCCGCTCGGCGTCACCGCGCGGGGCGCTCGAAATGAGTACGAAGACGGATACCCACCCACCGTCAGCTCGCCAACGCTGACCTCATGGAACGCAAGGAAACACCCGCCTGGCCCGGCGTGCTCGCGGCACTTTTACTCATCCTGCTCTTCCTCTCGCCCTGGATCTGGGCCTGGACCATGGCACTGGACCCCGTCCTGCACCCGTCCGGCTCCGACTGGATGCGCAACCACGACGCCAACGTCCTGCTCGCCCAGCTGACACTGGCCATCGCCGGCGCCCCCACCGCCGGAGCGATCCTCGGCGCCGGAGCCGCAGCCTCCCGCCGCCGCCCTATGGGAAAAAGCGCCCTCACCGGCGCCTGCCTGACCTCCCTGCTCCTGAGCATCGGCGGCCTGACCTGGTTCTTCACAAACTTCCGTTTAGGCCCGGAGTAGTGAGGGCGCGTCACGGCAGGGCGTGGGGTCAGCTCTCTTGGGGAAGCCGGTACTCGTACTTCCGGGGACGCAGGTCCTCCTCCGCCGGCTCCCAGTCCTTGTGGTGCAGCACCACTCCACCACTGGCCTTGTACGGGTCGACGCTCGTATCCACCCGGATGTCGCTCACGACGTACAGGTCCACGGTGTTCTCGGGATCCCGGGCGTGCAGCACCTCGTTGATGGTCAGTTCGACGCTGGTCGGCGCACCCGTGGTCCCCTTCACCTCGACGTGCCGCTCCTCGTCCTTGCGGGTACAGCGCAGGTCGTAAGGTTTGCCCAGGCGTTCGACCTCCCACCCGTCCCCGGTGTAGTGGTCGAAGGCCATGTCCTCCGCGTGCATCTCGATCGCCTTGCGCTTCTTCGGGTCCGAGAGGAACCCCTGACCGGAGGACTTGGGCTTGGGCTTGGGCTTTTTGCCGACCTTGACCTGATCGACCGGGGACGCGGGAATCTTGTCCAGCGGAACAGCACGGCTCTCGTCCCAGAAGGCAGGAATCCCCGCCAGGTCCAGGAGCGGTTGCGGATCCATCCCCACCAGCTTGCCGATACCGCGGTGCGTGCCGGAGCGCCGGATGGCATCGCTTCCCTCCCGCGAAAGCGGCCCGTCCGGTCCCAGCGGCACGTTCTCCAAGACAGCCAGCGGCTCAATACCCACCCGGTAGCGGTAAAGGGCCTGGCCCTCGGCTTCTTCATCCGGCCAGTGCGGAGCGTCGCTGTGGTAGAAGGCACCGCGTACCTCGCACAGGTACAGGGTGGCCGTGGCCTCAAGCCACTCGGGCAACTGGACGCGCGGCTGCTGCCCGGTGGCCAGGATGGCGAAGTCGGGTCGGGCCCCGGACAGTTCGGGGGTTTCCGCCGGGAAGCCCCATGAGCGGGTCTTGAGGCCGTGCTCGAGATTGAGACGGCGGGATTTTTCCTGGCCGACGTGGACCATAACGAACGAAGCAGCAGTCATATTAGCTGACTATCATGCAGTCGCCGTGCGATGGTCGAATTCTCTTGTGATCTTGTCCGGTCAGGCGACCAGGACGGGCCGGCAGCCTGATCCGCGGGCGGCAACATCGACCGACGCATGCCGCCCGCGGCTACTCATCGTCAGGACTCTTCAGCACAGGGACTGGTCACCCGGCCCTAGACGAGTAGTTCCGATTGCGGGGTTCACGGATGCGGGGAGGGTGTCCAGCATCGGGTTGTGACGACCGAGTTGGACACCCTCTTGACCGCAC
>NZ_JBIRPD010000006.1:0-331335 GCF_044332485.1 Streptomyces sp. NPDC017056
GACACGTCGCAACACCAGGTTCAGCTTTCCAGACAAGGCTTCCGCGACTGCGGTGAGGAGAGACCCCTGCGGGGCCCCGGCCCCCCACCCACCGGGCCTAACGCGCAAACGCGCGCCAGCGCGACCAGGCAAGCGCAAAACCGCGCGCCAGCGCGCACCGCGCACCCCCACAAAACCCTCAGTCCACCAGATCCCGCACCACCGCATCCGCCAGCAACCGCCCCCGCAACGTCAGCACGGCCCGGCCCGCCTCGTACGGGGCGGGCTCCAGGAGGCCGTCGGTTACGGCGCGGGACGCGGCGTTCGCGCCGGCGGGGGCGAGGAGGGAGAGCGGGCAGCCGGCGGCGAGGCGGAGTTCGAGGAGGATGCGTTCGACGCGGCGGTCTTCCGGGGAGAGGAGTTCGCGGCCGGCGCCGGGTGACCGGCCTTCGCCGAGCGCCTGCGCGTACGCGCCGGGGTGCTTCACGTTCCACCAGCGGACGCCGCCCACGTGGCTGTGTGCGCCGGGCCCCGCGCCCCACCAGTCCGCGCCGGTCCAGTACAGCTCGTTGTGGCGGCAGCGGCCCGCTTCCGTGGTGGCCCAGTTGGAGACCTCGTACCAGTGGAAGCCGGCCGCTGACAGGGTCTCCTCCGTGATCAGGTAGCGGTCGGCGTGCACGTCGTCGTCCGTCATGGGTACTTCGCCGCGTCGGATGCGGCGGGCCAGCTGGGTGCCTTCTTCGACGATCAGCGCGTACGCGGAGACGTGGTCGGGTGCGGCGCCGACGGCGGCGTCGAGGGTGGCGCGCCAGTCGTCGTCCGTCTCGCCGGGCGTGCCGTAGATCAGGTCGAGGTTGACGTGGTCGAAGCCGGCCGCCCGCGCCTCGGCGACGCAGGCTTCCGGCCGGCCGGGGGTGTGCGTACGGTCGAGGATCTTGAGGACGTGCTGCCGGGCGCTCTGCATGCCGAAGGAAACCCGGTTGAAGCCGGCTTCCCGCAGTTCGGCGAGGTAGCGGGCGTCGACGGATTCCGGGTTCGCCTCGGTGGTGATCTCCGCGCCGTCCGCGAGGCCGAATTCGTCGCGGATGGCGGCGAGCATCCGGCCCAGGTCGGCGGCGGGGAGCAGGGTGGGCGTGCCGCCGCCGACGAAGACCGTTTCGACCGGCCGGGGATCGTCGCCCAGTACCTTGCGGGCGAGCCGGATTTCCTCGGCGACGGTGTCCGCGTAGTTTTCCCGCGAGGCGAGTGCGCCGCCCGAGCCGCGCAGTTCGGTGGCCGTGTAGGTGTTGAAGTCGCAGTAGCCGCAGCGCGTCGCGCAGTAGGGCACGTGCAGGTAGAACCCGAGGGGCCGGGCGGCGGCGCCGGTCAGGGCATGACCGGGCAGCGACCCGTCTTCGGGCATGGGCTCACCATCGGGGAGTGCGGAAGGCATGCCTTCCATTGTCCGGCATGCGGCGGGAACCGGGGGCGGCCCCGGCCGGGCTGCTCAGCGGGCCCGCGTCGCCTGGAGGACCAGCAGGGCCAGGTCGTCGTCGGGCGGTGTGGCCGCGAAGGCGTGGACGGCTTGCCGGATGTGTTCGGCGACGGCGGCGGCTCCGAGGCCGGTGCAGGTGGCGAGGTGGCCGGCCAGGCCGTCATCGTCGTCGAACAGCCGGCCGCCGGAGCGCCGCTCGGTCACTCCGTCGGTGACGCACAGCAGTGTCTCGCCGGGTGCCAGGTCGAAGGTCTCGCTCTCGTACGTGGTCTCTTCCATCACACCGAGCAGCATCTGCGGCGCCGCGGGGGTGCGTACGGTGCCGTCCGTGCCCAGGACCAGTGGCAGCGGGTGGCCGGCGCTGGCGAGGGTGCACCGGGCGCCTGCCGTGCCGTCGGTGTTCGGGACGAGTTCGCCGTAGAGGAGGGACAGGAAGCGGGTCTGTTCGCCTTCGTCGCGGAGTTCGACGGAGGGGTCGAGTCCGCTGCCGGCGGCGGCGACGGCGGCGGTGACGGCCGCCACGGAGTCGGCGGCCTCGCGCGCCATGGTCTTGTTGAGGCGGTCGAGCACTTCGCCGACGCCGAATCCGTCGCGTGCGAGCAGTCGCAGGACGGGGCGGGCCAGGCCGGTGACCGCGGCGGCTTCCGGGCCGCTGCCGCAGACGTCGCCGAGGGCGAAGCACCAGCGTCCGTCGCCGGCCGCGAACAGGTCCCAGAAGTCGCCGCCGGCTCCGGCGCCCGCGCGTGGTTCGTAGACCACGGAGGATTCCAGGCCGGGGACGGCGGGGCGGCCCCTGGGGAGGAGGCGGCGCTGCAGGACTTGGCTGATCCGTTCCTGGTTGCGGTAGGCGCGGGCGGTGGCGATGGCGCGGGCGACCCGGCGGGCCAGGTCTTCCATCAGGCCGACGACCTCGTCGGGGAAGCGCATCAGCCCGGCGCGGCCGATCAGCAGTGCGCCCTGGTTGCCGCCGCCGGCGACGAGTGGGCAGGCCAGCGCGGCGCCGCCGGGCCCGTAGCCGCTCGGTTCCTGGGGCCAGGGCCAGGGCACCGCGCCGCCCACGACGTCCGTCGGCTGGGCGGGCAGTATGGGCGGGTCCTTTTCCAGGGCCATGCGCAGCACGTCGATGCGGCTTTCGCTGGAGTGCCAGACGCGGGCGAGCCGCGGTGCTTCGGCGGTGTTCTCGTGGCCGCTGCCGCCGTGCAGCCACACCGCACACCAGTCGGCGAGGCGCGGTACGACCAGTTGGGCGGCGAGCAGCGCCACCTGTTCCTCGTCGAGCTGTCCGGACAGCAGGTCGGATGCCTCGGCGAGGAAGGACAGGGCGCCGTGGTTGATCCAGTCGGCGTCGGAGCGCCGGGTGGTCGAGCGCCGGGGCGCGGGGGCCAGCAGTTCGGCGGCGCGGAGGCCGTGCTGGAGGTCGAGGTCGTCGCGGGAGAAGCGGGCGGCGGGCCCGTACTCCGGGTGTGCGGTGCCGGACTGGAGCCGGAACCATACGGTTTTGCGGTCGCGCCGGTAGGTGATGCCCCAGGATTCGGCGACCGCGCCGACCAGTTGCAGGCCGTGGCCCCTGCTGCCGGACGGCGAGGCCGCCTGGCGTCCGCGTACGGCGCGTGCCGGGTGGTGGTCGGAGACCTCGACGACCACCGCGGCCCGCGCGCCGTCGTGCTCCAGGCGGCACAGCAGCTCGACGGCCGTGCCCGCGTGCACGACGACGTTGGTGACCAGCTCGCTGACCAGCAGGACGGCCTCGTCGGTGAGGCGGTCGCCGAGCGTGTCGGCGCCGGGCAGGAACCGGGTGCGCCAGTCGGCGAGGACGGTCCGTACGAACCGGCGTGCGCCCGCGGCGGCCTGCGGGTTGCCGGGCAGGCTGGACCGGCGGACGCTGTCCCGTCCGTCGTGCGCCGGCCCGGCGGGCGGTCCGGTGGCCGCCGCGGGCGCGCCCTCGCCGGGCGTGGTCCCTGGTCCCTCGACGGCCTCCGGGGGCTCGCCCGGGTCCCTGCCGTCGGCTGTGTCCGCGTCACGAGCCACCGGCTCGCCCCCTTCGGGAAATCCGCCGGAAAGTGTCTCGCGGGTTCTGCCGGAAGCCGTTTCGGAGACCGGCTCCGGGGCCGTGCCGGGGCCGGCTTCGGGGGAAGCCGCCGCGGGGGCCGTTGCCCCGCCGGGCGCGCCGCGGCCGGTGCGGGCCGCCGCCGCGTCCCTGTCTGTCGAAGTTGTCGTTCTCATTGAGCAACTCCCGAGCAGTTCCGCAATAGCGCCGAATACGCCACTCCCAGAGTGACAGACTGAGCGCACCCATAAGCACCGAGTTACTGAAGTGGGGAGACATGGCGGTCGATTCGGCAGTGCCCCGAGTGTCCCTGGAACCGGGTGGTGATCAGGTGCGTGCGGCTGATCTCCGTCCACTTCTGACCGCCTTGACTTCGATGTCGGCCGGGGATTTCCGTACCCGACTCCCGGTGGCGCAGGAAGGCGTCCTGGCCGAGCTCTCCGCGGCCTTCAACCAGATAGCGGCCCGCAATCAGCACCTGTCCGACGAGTTGTTACGCCTACGGTCGGAGGTCGTACGCCAGGGCAGGCTGGACGAGCGGATGTCCGCCAGCCCGGGGCCCGGCACCTGGGCCACCTCCGTACAGGCCGCCAACGCCATCATCGACGCGCTGGTCATCCCCACGACCCAGGCCACCCAGGTGCTGGACGCGGTGGCGGGCGGCGACCTGACCCTGCGGGTGGACCTGCACGACGGCAACCGCCCGCTGCGCGGCGACCGCCGGCGGCTGGGCCGGGCGGTGAACCGGATGGTGGACCAGCTGTCGCTGTTCACCGGCGAGGTGACCCGGGTGGCCCGCGAGTCCGGTACGGAGGGCCGGCTCGGCGGGCGGGCGAAGGTGGCGGGGCTGTCCGGGAGCTGGCGTGACGTGACCGAGGCGGTCAACACCATGGCGGCCAGGCTGACCGCCCAGGTGCGGGACATCGCGCTGGTGACGACGGCGGTGGCGCGCGGCGACCTGACCCGGCAGGTGACGGTCGAGGCGGCGGGCGAGCTGCTGGAGCTGAAACTGACCGTCAACACGATGGTCGACCAGCTGTCCGCCTTCGCCGACGAGGTCACACGAGTGGCCCGCGAGGTCGGCACCGAAGGGCAGCTGGGCGGGCGCGCCCAGGTGCGCGGCGTCTCGGGGGTCTGGAAGGACCTCACCGACAACGTCAACTTCATGGCGTCCAACCTCACCTCCCAGGTACGCAACATCGCCCAGGTGACCACCGCGGTGGCCAACGGCGACCTCAGCCAGAAGATCACGGTCGACGCGCGCGGCGAGATCCTCCAGCTGAAACTGACCGTCAACACGATGGTCGACCAGCTGTCCGCCTTCGCCGACGAGGTCACACGAGTGGCCCGCGAGGTCGGCACCGAAGGCCGGCTCGGCGGGCGGGCGCACGTACGCGGCGTGTCGGGCGTGTGGAAGGACCTCACCGACAACGTCAACTTCATGGCCGACAACCTCACCTCCCAGGTGCGCAACATCGCCCTGGTGGCGACGGCGGTCGCGGAGGGCGACCTGGGACGGAAGATCACGGTCGAGGCGAAGGGCGAGATCCTGGAGGTGAAGTCGACGATCAACACGATGGTCGACCAGCTGTCCGCCTTCGCCGACGAGGTCACACGAGTGGCCCGCGAGGTCGGCACCGAAGGCAACCTCGGTGGTCAGGCGCAGGTCCGCGGCGCCTCCGGGGTCTGGAAGGACCTCACCGACAACGTCAACTTCATGGCGTCCAACCTCACCTCCCAGGTACGCAACATCGCCCAGGTGACCACGGCGGTGGCCGACGGCGACCTGTCGAAGAAGATCACGGTCGACGCGCGCGGCGAGATCCTGGAGCTCAAGGACACCGTCAACTCGATGGTGGAGCAGTTGCGCGCGTTCGCCGACGAGGTCACGCGGGTGGCGCGCGAGGTCGGCACCGAAGGCAACCTGGGCGGCCGGGCCCAGGTCCGCGGCGCCTCCGGGGTGTGGAAGGACCTGACCGACAACGTCAACTTCATGGCGTCCAACCTGACCACTCAGGTGCGCAACATCGCGCTGGTCGCCACCGCCGTCGCCCAGGGCGACCTGTCCAAGAAGATCGACGTGGACGCGCGCGGCGAGATCCTGGAGTTGAAGACGACGCTCAACACGATGGTCGACACCCTGTCGTCGTTCGCCTCCGAGGTCACGCGCGTCGCGCGCGAGGTGGGCAGCGAGGGGCGCCTCGGCGGGCAGGCCCGGGTCGAGGGCGTGTACGGCACCTGGAAACGGCTGACGACGAACGTCAACGAGCTGGCGTCGAACCTCACCACCCAGGTGCGGGCCATCGCCGAAGTGGCCTCGGCGGTGGCCGCCGGCGACATGACCCGCAACGTCACGGTCGAGACCCAGGGCGAGGTCGCCGAGCTGCGCGACAACATCAACCTGATGGTCTCCAACCTCCGCGAGACCACCCGCGCCAAGGACTGGCTGGAGTCGAACCTCGCGCGGCTGGCGGGCCTGATGCAGGGCCACCGGGACCTGATGGAGGTCGCCGACCTGATCCTGCGGGAGCTGACGCCGCTGGTGAACGCCCAGTACGGCGCCTTCTTCCTGGCCGACACCGACCGCGACGACCTGCAGCTGGCGTTCATCGCCGGGTACGGGTCGTCCCTGGACACCACGATCGACACGCCCGGTTCCATGGACCACGGGCTGGTGCGGCAGGCCGCCCTGGAGAAGAAGCGCATCCTGGTGGAGGAGGCGCCGCCGGACTACATCAAGATCAACTCCGGGCTGGGCGAGGCCAACCCGGCGACCGTCGTCATCATCCCGGTGCTCTTCGAGGACCAGACGCTGGGCGTCATCGAGCTGGCGTCCTTCTCCCGCTTCTCCGACGTGCACCTGGCCTTCTTCGACCAGTTCGTGAACACCATCGGCGTGGCCATCAACACCATCGTCGCCAACTCCCGAACGGAGTCCCTGCTCGGCGAGTCGCAGCGGCTGGCCCGCCAGCTCCAGGAGCGTACCGACGAGCTCCAGCGGCGGCAGGCCGAGCTCCAGCGCTCGAACGAGGAGCTGGAGGAGAAGGCAGCACTGCTGGCCAGCTCGTCCCAGTACAAGTCCGAGTTCCTGGCCAACATGTCGCACGAACTGCGCAATCCGCTGAACTCGCTGCTCATCCTCGCCCGGTTGCTCGCCGACAACCCGGACGGGCACCTGAACGAGCAGGAGGTGCAGTTCGCGATCACGATCCACCGGTCGGGGTCCGACCTGCTCCAGCTGATCAACGACATCCTGGACCTGTCCAAGATCGAGGCGGGCCGGATGGACGTCCGCCCCAAGCGCCTGCCGCTGATCAAACTGCTCAACTACGTCCACGACACCTTCCGGCCCATGACCCTCGACCGCGGGCTGGCCTTCGAGGTGTCGGTGAGCGAGAACGTGCCCAAGGAGCTGTTCTCCGACGAGCAGCGCCTCCAGCAGGTACTGCGTAACCTGCTGTCGAACGCGGTGAAGTTCACCGCGTCCGGCAAGATCGACCTGCGGGTGGACCGGGCCGACGGCGACGACTCGATCGCCTTCACCGTCACCGACACCGGCATCGGCATCGCGCCGGAGAAACTGCCCGTCATCTTCGAGGCGTTCCAGCAGGCCGACGGCACCACCAACCGCAAGTACGGCGGTACCGGCCTGGGCCTGTCGATCAGCCGGGAGATCGCGGGGCTGCTCGGCGGCCGGATCACCGCGAGCAGCCGGCCCGGCATCGGCAGCGTCTTCACCCTGCACGTCCCGGTCGAGTGCCCCGGCTACGGTGACCCGATGGACGGCCCGGCAGGCGCCGGCGAGCAGCGCCCGGAAGGCGCGCTGCAGCTGGCGAAGACGCCCCGGCACCACCCGCGCTCCGGGCCGCCGGCCCCGCGCGACGAGGCCCCGTGGCCGACCACCACCCGCCTGGAGGACTGGGTGAGCGGTCCCACGGGCACGCTGCTGTCCGGCTGCCAGGTCCTGGTCGTCGACGACGACATCCGCAACGTCTTCGCACTCACGAATGTGCTGAGCCGGGTCGGCATGCGGGTGCTCTACGCCGAACACGGCCGGGAGGGCATCGAGATGCTGGAGAAGAATCCCGGCATCAACCTGGTCCTGATGGACATCATGATGCCGGAGATGGACGGCTACGAAACCATTCGCGCGATCCGGCGCACCCCCCGTTTCGCGAAACTGCCCGTCATCGTCCTCACGGCCAAAGCGATGCCCGGCGACCGCGAAAAGTCCCTGGAAAGCGGAGCCAACGAGTACGTACCCAAACCCGTCGACGTCGACCGCCTGCTGGCCGCGACCGTCGACCTCCTGTCCCAGCACGGCTCGGGCACGCCGGCCCTGGGCGGTGAAGCAGGAAAGCAAGACCCCGACGCGACCTCCCCGAGGTCCCAAGGCACCGAAGGCCCATCATGACCCATGCAACCGATACCGGCGCCGCGGCCGGAACCGACGACCGGGCGGGCATTCTTCTCGTCGACGACATGGAGGACAACCTCGCAGCCCTCGAAGCGGTCCTCGGGTCGCTCGGCGAGCCCCTGGTGCGGGCCCGCTCCGGGGAGGAGGCGATGAAAGCACTGCTGCGCCAGGAATTCGCGGTCGTTCTGCTGGACATTCTCATGCCCGGAATGGACGGCTTCGAGACCGCGTCCAACATCAAACGGCTCGACCAGACGAAGGACATCCCGATCATTTTCCTGACCGGGACCGACAGCGACTCCGGTTTCGCCTTCCGGGGCTATTCGACCGGCGCGGCGGACTATCTCACCAAGCCGTTCGACCCCTGGGTGCTGCGCGCCAAGGTGAACGTCTTTCTCGATCTGCACAGGAAGAACCGGCAGCTGCGCCGGCTGATAAAGCAGGACCACGCCCGCATGGCGGAACTGGCGGACCGTATCTCCGAGATCGAGCATCAGCTTTCCGGCAGCGGCAGCCCCGGCGAACGGGACCTGGCCCCGAGCGTGGCACGCATGGCGGAGTCGGTACGGGCGCTGGGGCGCGGCCGGTCGTGACCGCGCCCGTCGCGTGTGCAACGGGTGCGGGCCACGGGCGCGGTCGGTACGGCTGTCGGCGGTCCGACAGCCGTACCGACCGCGTCCGCGGCGTCCGTCACGCCTCGCGCGCGCCCTCGTACATCTCCTCCAGCAGGCCCTTGAAGGCCCGCTCCACCACCGGCCGCTTGACCTTGAGGCTCGGCGTCACTTCGCCGTGCTCGATGTCCAGGTCACGCGGCAGCAGCCGGAACTTGCGGATCTGCTGCCAGCGCTGGAGCCCCTCGTTGACCCGCTCCACGTAGCCCTCGATCAGCTCGCGGGTCTGCGCCGCGCCCACGACCTCGGCGTACGTCCTGCCCTTGAGGCCGTGCTCGGCGGCCCAACCCATGATCGCCGGCTCGTCGAGGGCGATCAGCGCGGTGCAGAAGTTCCGGTTGGCGCCGTGCACCAGCACATTGGAGACGAACGGGCAGACCGCCTTGAACTGCCCCTCGACCTCGGCCGGCGCGATGTACTTGCCGCCGGAGGTCTTGATCAGGTCCTTCTTGCGGTCGGTGATCCGCAGATAGCCGTCCGGGGACAGCTCGCCGATGTCGCCGGTGTGGAACCAGCCGTCCGACTCCAGCACCTCGGCCGTCTTCTCCGGCAGCCCGTGGTAGCCCTCCATGATCCCGGGCCCGCGCAGCAGCACCTCGCCGTCCTCGGCGATGCGGACCTCCGTGCCGGGCAGCGGCTTGCCGACCGTGCCGGTGCGGTACGCCTCGCCCGGGTTCACGAAGCTGGCCGCGCTGGACTCGGTGAGCCCGTACCCCTCCAGGATGTGGATGCCGGCGCCGGCGAAGAAGTAGCCGATCTCGGGCGCCAGGGCGGCGGAGCCGGAGACCGCGGCGCGCAGCCGGCCGCCGAAAGCCTCGCGCAGCTTGGCGTAGACGAGCGCGTCGGCGATCTTGTGCTTGGCGCCGAGCGCGAAGGGAACGGTGGCGTTGCCGGTGCGGCGGAAGTTCTCCTGGGATGCCTTGGCGTACTCCCGCGCCACGCCCGCCGCCCACTGGAAGATCTTGTACTTGGCGGCGCCGCCCTGCCGGGCCTTGGCCACCACGCCGTTGTAGACCTTCTCGAAGATGCGCGGCACGGCCGCCATGTAGGTCGGCCGCACCACCGGCAGATTCTCGATGATCTTGTCGACCCGGCCGTCCACCGCGATCACGTGCCCGACGGAGATCTGCCCGGCGGTCAGCACCTTCCCGAAGACGTGTGCCAGCGGCAGCCACAGGTACTGCACGTCGTCCTCGGTGACCAGGCCGGTGGCCTGGATCGCCCGCGCCATGTACGACCAGCAGTCGTGCGGCAGCCGTACGCCCTTGGGCCGGCCGGTGGTGCCGGAGGTGTAGATCAGGGTCGCGAGCTGGTCCGCGCGCAACGCCGCGATCTGCTCCTTCACACAATCCGGGTTCTTCTCCAGGTGGGCCGCGCCGCGTTTCTCCAGCTCGGCGAAGGAGAGCACCCAGTCCTCCGGGTCGCCCTCGGCGGACTGCGCGGCGGCCTCGTCGATGACGACGACGTGCGCCAGCTCCGGCAGCTCGGCGCGCTTCTCGCGGGCCTTGGCGAGCTGGGCCGCGTCCTCGGCGATCAGCACCCGGCTGCCGGAGTCGGCGAGGATGTACGCCGTCTCGTCGGCGTTGGTGCTGGGGTAGACGGTGGTGGTGGCCGCGCCGGAGCACAGCACGCCGAGGTCGGCGAGGATCCACTCGACGCGGGTGCTGGAGGCGAGCGCCACCCGCTCCTCCGGGCGCACCCCCAGCTGCATCAGCCCCGCGGCCACCGCGTACACCCGCTTCGCGGCGTCGGCCCAGCTCAGGACCTTCCAGTCGGCGGGCCCCCGGCCGTCGGCTGGCGGCACCGGGTAGCGGTACGCCTCGTGGTCGGGGGTGGCTGCGACGCGCTCCAGGAAGAGGGTCGCCACGGAAGGTGGCCGGTTCTCGATCAGCGTCTGGGTGTCCGTCACGGCATCCTCCGGGGCCCGCTACGTTGCTGGTGACTCGCGAGTAACCTTCGAGCAGTGATCAGACTAGAGCGCGTTGCGCCATGGCGTAAGGGGCTACGCCCGACTGGTTCAGGATGAGACCAGTGCGATGGATGCGTCATACACGTTTCGGCCATTACGGGGTGAACCGGAGGCGGGAAGACACGGCGGACAACGGTGGTGCCGGCCGTTTTTCCGGGACGGCGGGCCGGGCCCGGGTGCGTTCCGGTGCCATCCGGTGCGATCCGGGTGCACTCCGGGTGTGGTGCGCGAGCCGTTGGTGGCACCGGTTCCGGCCAGGGGAAGGTGCTGGAGGGCGCTGGAGGGCGCTGGAGGGCGCTGGGGGGCGCTGGGGGGCGTGCCGCCGCCCGCGTCCCGGCAGGCGGGGCCGCGGGCGGAGGGCGGGGGGCGGTGGGGCGCTGGGTCAGCGGCGCAGCGAAGCGGACTGGATGCCGATGCCCGACGCGTTGGGCGCGTTCACCGTCGCCGAGTCGCCGACCAGCGCGCCGGTCTGCTCGTCACCCCGCAGCGCGCCGTGGACCCTCTTCAACTCGCCGCCGAGCGTGGTGACGGCCCGGTGCGTGTCGCCGACCGTCCCCGTGAGCCCGCTTCTGAACTTGTCCGCCCCCGTCTGGTCGGCGAAGGCGGGCGCGGCGACGCCCACGGACAGCGCGGCACCGGCCAGGAGCGCGGCGGCCTGGGTGTACTTCATCTGTGTCCCTTTCTGGCGCGGCCTCCACGGCGGCACGGCGCTCATGCCGCCCGGACGCCCCCTGGGCCGCCCGGAACACCGCTGCCACCCACGTCAACGGCGCGGGGCGCGTCCCGGCAACCGCCTGGCCGCCGATATTTCCGGCCGACCGCCCGGATGCCGCACGGAAGACGTACGGCACCGCCGGAAGACGTACGGCACGTCGAACGGCGTACGGCACGCCGGAAGGCGTATGGCGCGTCGAAAGGCGTATGGCGCGTCGAAAGGCGTACGGCACGCGCCCAAGCAAACCGGGCGCCCGCCCCAAGGGGTGGACGCCCGGTCGGCGACGGCGGAGGCCAGGGCTACTTCTTGCCCTTGGCGTCACCGTCGGAGTCGGAGGACAGCACGGCGATGAAGGCTTCCTGGGGAACCTCCACGCTGCCGACCATCTTCATCCGCTTCTTGCCTTCCTTCTGCTTCTCCAGCAGCTTCCGCTTACGGGAGATGTCACCGCCGTAGCACTTGGCGAGCACGTCCTTGCGGATCGCGCGGACCGTCTCACGGGCGATGACCCGGCTGCCGATGGCGGCCTGGATCGGCACCTCGAAGCTCTGCCGCGGAATCAGCTCGCGCAGCTTGGCGACCAGCCGCACGCCGTACGCGTACGCCTTGTCCTTGTGGCAGATCGCGGAGAACGCGTCGACCTTGTCGCCGTGCAGCAGGATGTCGACCTTGACCAGGTCGGCGGCCTGCTCGCCGGTGGGCTCGTAGTCCAGCGAGGCGTAGCCGCGGGTCTTGGACTTGAGCTGGTCGAAGAAGTCGAAGACGACCTCGGCGAGCGGGAGGGTGTAGCGGATCTCGACCCGGTCCTCGGAGAGGTAGTCCATGCCGAGCAGGTTGCCGCGGCGGTTCTGGCACAGCTCCATGATCGCGCCGATGAACTCGCTGGGCGCCAGGATGGTGGCCCGTACGACCGGCTCGTGGACCTTGTCGATCTTGCCGGTCGGGAACTCGCTGGGGTTGGTGACCTCGTGCTCGGCGCCGTCCTCCATGTCCACGCGGTAGACCACGTTGGGGGCGGTGGCGATCAGGTCGAGGCCGAACTCGCGCTCCAGGCGCTCGCGGATGACCTCCAGGTGCAGCAGGCCCAGGAAGCCGACGCGGAAGCCGAAGCCGAGGGCCGCGGAGGTCTCCGGCTCGTAGACCAGCGCGGCGTCGTTGAGCTGGAGCTTGTCCAGGGCGTCGCGCAGCTCCGGGTAGTCCGATCCGTCGAGCGGGTACAGGCCGGAGAAGACCATCGGCTTCGGGTCCTTGTAGCCGCCCAGCGCCTCGTCGGCACCCTTGCTGAGCTGGGTGATGGTGTCGCCGACCTTGGACTGGCGGACGTCCTTCACGCCGGTGATCAGGTAGCCGACCTCGCCCACGGACAGGCCGTCGGCGGCCTTCATCTCGGGCGAGTTCGTGCCGATCTCCAGCAGCTCGTGGGCGGCGCCGGTGGACATCATCTTGATGCGCTCGCGCTTGCTGAGCGTGCCGTCGACGACCTTCACGTACGTCACGACGCCGCGGTAGGCGTCGTAGACCGAGTCGAAGATCATCGCGCGCGCCGGCGCATCCTTGACGCCGACCGGGGCCGGGACGTCGCGGACGACCTTGTCGAGCAGCTCGGGAACGCCGACACCGGTCTTGGCGGAGACCTTCAAGACGTCCTCGGGCTCGCAGCCGACGAGGTTGGCCAGCTCCTTGGCGAACTTCTCGGGCTGCGCGGCCGGCAGGTCGATCTTGTTGAGCACCGGGATGATCACGAGGTCGTGCTCCATCGCCAGGTACAGGTTGGCGAGGGTCTGGGCCTCGATGCCCTGGGCGGCGTCGACGAGGAGGATGCAGCCCTCGCACGCGGCGAGGGAGCGCGAGACCTCGTACGTGAAGTCGACGTGACCAGGGGTGTCGATCATGTTGAGGATGCGGGTCGCGCCGGCGTCCTCGTCGGTCGGCGCCCAGGGCAGCCGGACGGCCTGGGACTTGATCGTGATGCCGCGCTCGCGCTCGATGTCCATGCGGTCGAGGTACTGCGCGCGCATCTGCCGCTGGTCGACGACGCCGGTCAGCTGGAGCATCCGGTCGGCGAGCGTGGACTTGCCGTGGTCGATGTGCGCGATGATGCAAAAGTTACGGATGAGAGCCGGGTCGGTACGGCTCGGCTCCGGCACGTTCGTAGGGGTCGCGGGCACGCAGGGTCCATTCAGAGAACGCGGGTAGGCGGGACTCGGTTGTTTTTCGTCTCCCCCATGGTCCCATGCGCGGCGGCTCTGGTCCGGTTTGGGAGGCCGTGGAGCCTGCTGGTAGCCTGGTCCACTGCGCTTTGTGCCCTCTCTCGTACGAGGCGCGACTCGAAATTCCAACGAACCTGAAAAGGCTCTTTCGTGGCGAACATCAAGTCCCAGATGAAGCGGATCAAGACCAACGAGAAGGCTCGTCAGCGCAACAAGGCTGTCAAGTCCCAGCTCAAGACCGCGATCCGTCGTACCCGTGAGGCCGTGGAGGCCGGTGACCTGCAGAAGGCCACCACCGCCGTCGCCGAGGCGGGCAAGAAGCTCGACAAGGCCGTCAGCAAGGGCGTCATCCACAAGAACGCCGCCGCCAACAAGAAGTCGGCGCTGGCCAAGAAGGTCGCCGGCCTCAAGGGCTGACCTCTTCTCGACGCTTCACCGCCGGTAAGGGCCCAGCGGCCCCTCTCTCCGCTCCTTCCGGTGCACCACCGCGCCGCACACGGCCTGCGTTCGCCACGCGGGTGCGGCGCACACACAGCTTGAGACACAGGACCTCACGGTCACCCTTCCCCAGGGTGACGTGGGGTTCTTTGTCGTTCGGGGCCTGGGGCGTGGAACGGGGCCGGTCCAGGGGGCGCACTGGGGGTGCCGGGGGCGCGTGTGCCGTAGCGGGGTGGTGCCGGTCGTGGTGAAGGCGTGACGTGGGGAACTTCGCGGCCGCTGTCGCCGTTCCGGTCGGCTACGCTGCCGCGCATGTCGATTCCGGGGGATCAGCACAATCCCTACGCACAGCCTCAGCAGCCCGCTCCCGCCCAGCCGCCGTACGGGCAGGGAGTGCCGCAGCAGAATCCGTACGCCCCTCAGGGGGCCCCTCAAGGGCCCGGTGCGGGTGGTGCCTACGGGTACCCGGCGCCGGGCGGGCCGCAGCAGCCCGGGGCGGTGCCAGGACCCGGCGGGTTCGACGGTTCCGGTGCCGGTGGCCCGGGCGGCCGGGGCGCGGGGAACTGGCTCTGGGCGATCGGCGGGGCCGTCGCCGCATCGGCCATGGGCGGCGCGGTGCTCTTCGCCGCCGGCGCCTTCGGGGACGCGCGGCCCGATCCCGACCTGGCGGGCTACTCGTACACGTCCGACCTGTGCAATCAGACCTCGTTCACGCCGTTCGAGAGCGCGAACTACAAGATCAAACCAGCCGGCGGTTCCGCTTCCGGCTCGTCGGGCACCGCCGCGCAGAACCCGCAGTACAGCGGCGTCCAGCAGGACTCGCTGGACTCGATGTGGTGCAACGCCGAGCTCAAGCCGTCGGACGCGAGCAGCAGCGACTACTCCTCGACCTGGGTCTACAGCACGGCCACCCTGCACAAGAAGACCGACCCGACGGCGGAGTTCGCGGACAGCTACCGCGCGTACGAGAGCCAGCGCAGCTCAATCGCCTACAAGGTCACGTCGGTGCCGGGCATCGGCGACGAGGCGTACCTGGTCAGCCGGACCGACGACAGCAGCGGCGCGTATGTGATCCTCGGCGTCCGCGACGGCTGGGCGACGTACCAGCTCACCTGGTCGAGCTACGCCGCCTCGCGCAGCGGCTCGGCGAAGCCGCCGACGACCGAACAGGTCTCGGGGATGCTCAAGACCAGCGCCACGGAGACGCTGCGGAAACTGCGGGGGTAAGGGGCCGGCGGGCCGGACCCGACAGCGGGCCGGGCCGGTCGGCGGGAGCGGGCCGGCCCCGGGAGCGGGCCGGGCCGGTCGGCGGGAGCGAGCCGGGCCGGTCAGCGGGAGCGGGCCGCGCGGGCGATGGTGACGACGGCCTTTTCGAGCGCGTACTCGGGATCGTCGCCGCCACCCTTGACGCCCGCGTCGGCCTCGGCCACCGCGCGCAGCGCCGTGGCGACACCGTCCGCCGACCAGCCGCGCATCTGCTGACGCACCCGGTCGATCTTCCACGGCGGCATGCCCAGCTCACGGGCGAGGTCGCCGGGGCGGGCACCGCGCGGGGCCGAGGCCAGCTTGCCGATGGCGCGGACCCCCTGGGCCAGCGCGCTGGTGATCATGACGGGGGCGACGCCCGTCGACATGGCCCAGCGCAGCGCCTCCAGAGCCTCGGCGGCCCGGCCCTCCACGGCCCGGTCCGCGACGGTGAAGCTGGACGCCTCGGCCCGGCCACGGTAGTAGCGGCCGACGATGGCGTCGTCGATGGTGCCCTCGATGTCGGCGACCAGCTGCGAACAGGCCGAGGCCAGCTCGCGCAGGTCGCTGCCGATCGCGTCGACCAGCGCCTGGCACGCCTCGGGGGTGGCCGAGCGGCCCATCGAACGGAACTCGCCGCGCACGAACGCGAGGCGGTCGGCCGGCTTGGTCATCTTGGGGCAGGCGATCTCCCGCGCACCGGCCTTGCGGGCGGCGTCCAGCAGGCCCTTGCCCTTGGCGCCGCCCGCGTGCAGCAGCACGAGGGTGATCTCCTCCGCGGGGGCGCCGAGGTACTTCTTGACGTCCTTGATCGTGTCGGCGGACAGGTCCTGGGAATTGCGGACCACCACGACCTTGCGCTCGGCGAACAGCGAAGGGCTGGTCAGCTCGGCGAGCGTGCCGGGCTGGAGCTGGTCGGGGGTGAGGTCCCGCACATCGGTGTCCGCGTCGGCGGCCCGGGCCGCCGCCACCACCTGCTGCACGGCGCGGTCCAGGAGCAGGTCCTCCTGGCCCACGGCGAGCGTGAGCGGTGCGAGCGGGTCGTCGTTTGCTGTCTTCCTGGCCATCGCGCTACAGCATCCCACGGCCCACTGACAGCGGTGTTCGGTCCCCGGCCCGCACTGCCGGACAATGATCCGGTGAGCGATGTACGACATGTCCTGGTGCTGCCCGACCGCGACTGCGCGGAGGAGGTCGCCGAAGCGCTGGCCGAACGCTTCGGCGTCACGGAGGAACCCCAGCTCGTACGGGACGCCCTGGCCGGCGAGGACGACGCGGAGGACGCCCAGTGGCTGGTGGTCGTCGAGGACCCGACGGGCCGCTACGACCCGGAGCAGCTGGACGCCCTGGCCGACGAGTACGAAGGCTGGCTGGAGGCCGAGTAGCCCCCGTCAGCAGCGTCCGTCAGCCGCACCCGTCAACAGCGCGGCTCCGGTATCCGGTCCAGGGTGATGCCGAAGTGGCTGCGGTAGGCGGGCAGCACCTCGTCCTCGGTCAGCTCCCGCTCGTCGCGGCTGCCGTCGGCGCCCGTGGTCACGAGCGTACGGCCGGAGAGCGTGACGCGCCCGTGCTCCGTCAGCCGGGAGCAGACCAGGGACCGGGTGAAGGGCGAGTCCGGCGAGGTGCGGTGGTACCAGCTGCCCGCCTCGAAGTCGGCCAGTGCGCGCGGGCGCCGTTCCAGCCGGTACTGCGGCCGCCCGTCCCGCAGCACGTCGAGATCGCCGTCGGCGGTCTCCTCGATACGGAACGTCCCGGCCGGGTCCGGCTGTTCGGCGCGGCTGTCGAGGCGCAGCGGGTGGTGGCTGTTCCGGCCAAATCCGATGTCGGCGAGCCACGGCCCATCGTGGCCGTCGTGTACGTCGTGGCCGTCATGGCCGTCGTGGCCGTCGGCGGTGTGCACCCGCAGCGCGAGGTGGTCGTACGGGATGCCGGGCCCGTCCGGCCCGAAGACCCGGGCGGCGAGGAGTTCGACCCGGTAGCCGAGGGCGCGGAGGAGGGCGGCGAAGGCTCCGTTGAGCTCGTAGCAGAAGCCGCCGCGCGAGGCCCCCACGACCTTGTCCACCAGCGCCTTGTAGTCGAGGACCACGTCTTCGCCGAGGTGTACGGACAGGTTCTCGAAGGGCACGGCTCGCAGGTGCCGCAGGTGCAGGTCGCGCAGCGCCTCGGCGTCGGGCACGGCCGGGCGGGTGGCGCCGATGCGCCGGAGGTAGGCGTCGGTACGCGACCGGCCCAGCGGCTCGGCGCGCATCCGCTCGGCGTCCGAGGGCCGGGCCTCGGGCACTTCGCCGCCGGGCCGGGGTGCCGCTTGGGCCTGTGGGGGTTGCTGGGCCTGTCGCGGTTGTTGGGGCCGCGGCCGCTCGGGGGCCATCAGGTGCCCGTCCTCTCGGTCGTGAACCAGCGGCGGGCGCGGTCCGCCGCCGCTGCCGGGGTGCCGGCCAGGAGGTCGGCGACGGTCTGCTGGGCGAGCTCGCGGCGCCAGGCCAGCTCGGCCTTGCGCATCGCGGTGGAGATGCCGCAGGGCCTGCGGAAGTCCCGCACGGGCGCTTCCGAGCCGGGGCCCTGCCGGCGGATCTCGGTCGTCCTCGGTGCCCTCGATGGCGGCGACGACGTCCATCAGCGTGATCCGCTCGGGGGGCCTGGCCAGCCGGAAGCCGCCCCGGGCACCAGGGGTCGAGGTCAGGATGCCGGCCCGGACCAGCGCCTGGAGGCGCTTGTTCAGGTAGGCCGGGGGCAGGTCGAACGAGGCAGCCAGCCTGGCTGTCGGCACCGGCCGGTCGTCGCCGACCCAGGCCAGGGTCACACAGCAGTGCAGGGCCCACTCGACGCCCTCGCTCATCCTCATATTTCTGGAGTTTACAGATCCTGATTCCAGGGCCCCGCCGCCGTCGCGGACCCGCTTCCGGCACGGTCCGCGCGGACGGCGGATGAACCTCTGGTGACGGGACGCCGAAGCCGTCCCGGGCGGACCCCGGCGTCCTTACATTGCAGGCATTCCGCCATCCGATCAGCTGTGCGAGGTAGCCGTGACCCTGCCGGACACCGAGACGCTCCTCGCCGCGGCCGGGCTCGTCGCCACGGCCGTCCTCTGGGCGGTGGAGCGGTTTCTGCCCGGCCGCAAGCGCATCGGCTACCGCGTCCAGATGGACACCCCGATCGGGATGAACCCCCTGGACGCCCACAGTCTCGTACAGCTGCGGCTGCTCCGCCGGGACCAGGAGATCACCGATGCCACGCTGGCGCTGCTGCGCTTCGAGAACGACGGCGGCAAGGACATCGTGCGCCAGGACTACCAGGAGCCGCTGACGGTCGAGTTCACCGGGCGCACGGTCATCGGGGTGGAGGTGCCGGACGCCAACCCGCCGGACCTCGTGGGCATGCTGACCCGCAACGGCAGCGGCCTCCGGCACAGCGGCGGCCGCCTCGTCGTGCCCAAGGTGCCGCTGAACAAGCGCAATCACTTCAAGCTGCTGGTGCTGCTGTCGGCGGACGACGGTGGTGGCAGCGGTGGTGACGGCGATGGGTCGAACGGCGGTGGCGGGGGCCGCCGTTCGCACGACGTCGTCGTCGGCGGGTTCATCAGCGGCGGGCGGATCCGGCGCAACGCGCAGCGCTGGGGCCCGCGCAAGCTGAGCCTCGGCCTCGGAGGCGTGTGCATCATCCTCGTCGGCCTGCTGGGCGGACTGCTGCTGAACGGGCACCCGGCCACGGCGGGTGGTGAGTGCGCGACCGGGCGGCTGACCGTCGACGGGTCCTCCGCCTTCGCGCCGCCGATGCGGGAGATCGCCCAGCAGTACGAGGCGCGCTGCCAGGGCGCCGAGATCGAGGTGGCGGAGAGCGGCAGCCTCGCCGGGCTGGGGCGGCTGAGCAAGGCGGGGAAGTCCGCGCCGGGCGGCAACCCGGCCTTCCTCGCCGTGTCGGACGTGGCCGCGCCGTCCATCTACCAGGAGCTGACGGGCCGGCCCGTCGGGATCATCCTGCTCGCTCTCGTCGTGAACGAGCGGACGGGCGTCGACAACCTCACCTCCGAACAGGTCCGCGGCATCTACGAGGGCCGGTACACCAACTGGGAGCAGCTCGGCGGCAAGGACCTGCCGGTCCGCATCGTCGGCCGGGACGCGGCCTCGGGCACCCGACGGGCCTTCGAGACGTCCGTACTGCGCGGCTCGGAGCCGGGCACGGTGTCTTCGTACGACTGCAGCGGCAAGGACCGGGACGCGGCGGCACGCGTCACGCGCTGCGAGGTGAACAGCACCGGCAGCCTGCTGGACGCGGTCGGCCGCGTGCCGGGCGCGATCGGCTACGCGGAGGTGTACGCGGCGGCCAAGCACCCGCGGGTGACGAGTGTGCGGCTGAACGGGCGCGAGCCCGACATCGAGTGGGGTGGACAACGCAACTATCCCTTCTGGACGGTGGAGTACCTCTACGCGTACGGGCAGCCCGAGGACGGCTCCCTCGCGGCGAAATTCCGGGTGTTCATGGACTCCGACACGGCGAAGAACGTCCTGCGGAAGTACCGGCACGTGCCCTGCGCCGACCAGTCGGGCGTCCCGGCCTCCGCCTGCCGCCCCTGACGGTGGTGGTGAGCCGGTCCCGGCCGCCCAGCACCGCGATGGCGCCGTCGGTGTCCGTACGCAGCACCCTGGCTCCCTGGGAGCGCAGCGCCTGGACGGTACGCGGCGCCGGGTGGCCGTACGGATTGCCGGCACCGCAGCTGATCAGGGCGACGCGCGGCGCCAGGCGGCGTATCAGCTCCGGGTCCTGGTAGGCGGATCCGTGGTGGGCGACCTTGAGGACGTCGACGGCGGTCAGGTCGGGGTACTGGGTCAACAGGGCTCGCTGGGCGACCGGTTCGAGGTCACCGAGGAGGAGGAAGGTCAGGCCGGCGATGCGTAGCAGCAACGTGACGCTGGCGTCGTTGGGCCCCTCGACGGCACGGGACGCGTAGCCGGTGTGGTGGGGGCCGGGCGCGGGCGGCCAGAGGACTTGCCAGGTCAGCGCGCCGATGCTGCGCTGCTCCCCCGGCGCCGAACCGGTCACCGGTACGCCCGCTGCCGCTGCCGCGCGGTACACGAAGGCGGCCTGGCCGAAGGGCTCCTGAAACGTCGTGGTCTCGATGGCGCCGACCGAACGGCCGCGCAGCACACCGGGCAGCCCGCTGACGTGGTCGGCGTGGAAGTGTGTCAGGACGAGGAGCGGGATGCGGCGTACGCCCAGGCCGGTCAGGCAGCGGTCGATGGCGTCCGGCTCCGGGCCGGTGTCCACGACCAGGGCCGTGCCGTCCCCGGCGGCGATCACCAAGCCGTCGCCCTGCCCCACGTCGCACGCCACCGCGCGCCAGCCCGGGGGCGGCCAGCCGGTGATGACACGGGTGACCGGAGCCGGCCGCAGCACGGCCAGGAGCAGCGCCAGCACGCTGAGCACGCACAACCAGGGCCGGCGCAGCAGCCGGCGGCCGACCAGGACGAGCGCCACCGTGACGGCCGCGAGCAGCAGCGCGCCGCCCCAGCCACCCGGCCAGCCGAACTCCGCGCCCGGCAGCCCCGCTCCCGTACGGGCCACGCCGGCGATCCACGCGGTGGGCAGGCTCGCGCACCATGCGAGGGCGTGCGCGAGGGGCGGGAGGAACGGGGCTGTGGCGAGCGCCGCGAAGCCCAGGACGGTGGCCGGGGCCACGGCCGGCTCGGCCAGCAGGTTGCAGGGGATGGCCACGAGGCCGACGCGGGCGGCGAGCACCACGACGACGGGCGCGCAGACCACCTGTGCCGCGGCCGCAGCGGCGAGCATCTCGGCGATGCGGGGCGGCACCCTGCGGCGTTGCAGGGCGGCGCTCCAGCGCGGGGCGAGGGTGAGCAGGGCGCCGGTGGCCAGGACGGAGAGCAGGAAGCCGTAACTGCGGGCCAGCCAGGGGTCGTAGAGCACGAGGACCAGGACCGCGGCGGCGAGGGCGGGGACGAGGGAACGGCGGCGCCCCGTGCCGATGGCGAGCAGGGTGATCAGGCCGCAGGCGGCGGCACGCAGCACGCTGGGGTCGGGGCGGCAGATGATGACGAAGGCGAGCGCGATCGAGCCGCCCACGACGGCGGTGGTGCGCAGGGACAGGCCCAGGAGGGGTGCCAGGCCGCGGCGTTCGGCCCGTACGGCGAGGTGGGGCGGGCCGATGAGCAGCACCAGGAGGATGGTCAGGTTGCTGCCGGAGACGGCGAGCAGGTGGGTCAGGTCGGTGGCGCGGAAGGCGTCGTCGAGGTCGGGCGGTACGCGCGAGGTGTCGCCGACCACCAGGCCGGGGAGGAGGGCGCGGGCGTCGGGGCTCAGGCCGTCGGTGGCCTCGCGGAGTCCCGCCCGCAGGCCGCCCGCGAGCCGTTGCAGGGCGTCGGGCTGACCCACCACGTGCGGGCCGCCGCCAGTGGTCACCCGCAGGACCGCGGCGACCCGGTCGGACGACAGGACGGACGGCGCCGCGCGGGCCGCGACACGGACACGGGTCGAGGGCAGGAGCCGCTGCCAGTCGGTGAGGTTCCTCGTCCGTTGCACGACGACCAGGACAGGGGTGCGGGCAGCGGTGACCGTGCCGTCCGGGGCGGTGACGCGCACGGCGTCGGCGGGAAACACGAGCGCGGCCGGGGACTGCTGGGCGCCACGCACCCGTGGGCGCGTCAGGCGCGGGTCGCCGGTCAGCTCCACCTCGGCCGTGACCGGGGCGTACCCGTGCGCCAGGCCCGGCAGGGGACCGCGCCGTACGTCCGCCGCGTGCAGCGCCGCCGACGCGGCCCCCGCGGCGGCGCTCAACAGCACCGCGGCGAGGGCGGCCAGCACCCCGGCGGCCCGCAGGTCCGGACGCCGCACCGCGCCGAACGCCACGAGCGCCGCCAGAGCGACGGCCACCGCGCAGCCCGCCGCCACCGCACCGCCGGACCACCCCAGCGCGAGCGCCGCCGCTCCCCACGCCGCGAGCGCGGGCCCCGCCAGGCGGAGATCGACGGCCGCGTCCTCCGGGCGCGGGTCGGCTGCGCCGTACGGCGAGGAGGCCGCGGCGTGGACGGTTGCGCGGCGGTCGGTGGTCATGGCTGGACCAGGGGCCGCAGGTCGGCGAAGCGGCGGTCGCCGATGCCGTTCACGTCACGGAGCTGGTCCACGGAGGTGAAGCCGCCGTGCGCGGTGCGGTACTCGATGATGTGCCGGGCCAGGACGGGGCCGACACCGGGCAGGCCGTCGAGCTGTTCCAGGGTCGCGGAGTTCAGGCTTACGGGAGCGGCGGCTCCGGCGCCCGCGCCGCCGGGCGTTCCGGCGCCCCCGGAAGCCGCGCCGGGACCGGGTCCGGCTGCCGCACCCGGCGCCGCCTGGCCCGGCGCCGGCGCCCCCACGACGATCTGCTCGCCGTCGACCAGCAGCCGCGCCCGGTTCAGCCCGCGGGTGTCCGCGCCCTTCACGACGCCGCCCGCCTCCCGCAGCGCGTCGGCGACCCGCGAGCCCGGTGACAGCCGGTGGATGCCGGGGTGGTGCACCTTTCCGACGACGTCGACCACGAGGAGCCTTCCGGCGGCCGTCGGCGGCCCGCCGGACGGCGGCGCGGTCACCCGCGGCTGTGGAGCGAGGGCCGGACCCGGGGCCGGGGCCGCGGTCGGCGCGGTGTGGGCCGCCGGGGCCCGTACGGGCTGTGGCCGCGCCGACCAGAAATGGTGGGCCGCGAAGGCCGCCGCCACCACGAGCACCACGACGAGCGCGACGAGCGCCTTCGGGTCGATCGCGCATCTCGACTGCACCCACAGGGGCAGCCGTTCCCGCACGGCGAGCCGTAAGCGGGCAGCACGCCCGGGGCACGGATCCCCCGCGGGACCAGCCGGCGCATCCGCGTGCGGCACGCCCGCGCCAGGTACGTCCGCCCCAGGTACGCCCGCGCCCGGTACGCCCGCGCCCGGCGGCCCCCGGAACAGGGCCTCGGCCCGCGCACGCACCGCCGCAGCGGTCTCGGCCCGCCGAGCGGCCCGCCCCCGCACCTTGGGCCGCGCCCCCTCCCGGCATCCCGAGCCGAAGTCAGGGTCCGAGGAGGCATCGGAGAAGGAATCCGACGAGGGACCCGAGGAGGCGTCGGAGAAGGGATTGGAGTAAGGGCTGGAGCGGGGGTTGGAGTTGGGGCCTGAGCGGGGATCGGAGTCAGGGCCCGAGGAAGGGCCGGGATCGGGTCCGAAGGGAGCGGCAGGGCCAGAATTCTCGGTTACGGAGAGTGATTTCTGCGTCATGCCCAACGACGTTAGGTACTCCGCGCGAATCCCGCTCCGAGCCGTCAATTCCCGTGGATAACCCGCCGGTTGTGGATAACCGCGTCACCCGAAAGAGCCCCTCCGCGCCCCCACGACTACACCCACGACTACGCCCACGGATCCACCCCCTCCCGCTAACGCGGCGACACCACCGCCCCCAGCAGCCCCGGCCCCGTATGCGCGCCGATCACCGCCCCCACCTCGCTCACGTGCAGTTCGACCAGCCCGGGCAGCCGTTCCCGCAGCCGCTGGGCCAGCGCGTCCGCCCGCTCGGCCGCCGCGAGGTGGTGCACGGCGATGTCCACCGGCCCCTCTCCCGCCCGGTCCGCGGCGATCTCTTCCAGCCTGGCGATCGCCTTCGACGCCGTGCGGACCTTCTCCAGGAGTTCGATCCGCCCCTCGTCGAGCTGGAGCAGCGGTTTGACGGCCAGCGCCGAGCCCAGCAGCGCCTGGGCCACCCCGATCCGGCCGCCCCGCCGCAGATAGTCGAGAGTGTCGACGTAGAAGTAGGCGGACGTCTGCTCGGCGCGCTTCTCGGCCGCCGCGACCGCCTCGTCCAGGTTGCCGCCGGCCTCCGCCGCCTCGGCCGCCGCCAGGGCGCAGAAGCCCAGCGCCATCGCGACCATGCCGGTGTCCACGACGCGTACCGGAATGGGAGCCCCCTTGGCCGCCAGCACCGCCGCGTCGTACGTGCCGGAGAACTCCGAGGACAGATGCAGGGAAACGATGCTCTGCGCGCCCGCTTTCGCGATGTCCTCATAGGCGGCGGCGAAGGTCTCCGGGCTGGGCCGCGAAGTCGTCACGGAGCTGCGCTTCTGGAGCGCCTGGGCGACCGATCTCGCCGAGATCTCGGTGCCCTCCTCCAGGGCCTGGTCCCCGAGGACGACGGTCAGCGGCACCGCCGTGATCCGGTGGTGCTCCAGTGCCGCCCGCGGCAGGTAGGCCGTTGAATCGGTGACGATCGCGACATGGCGGGACATGACTGGGAGGTTATCCGGGGATCCGGGCGCCCGACAGTGCGGGCTCCTTTCAAGATCCCATAGGAATGGTCAAAGGTGTGCCGTGAGCAGCCGCCCGACGCCCCTCAGCGCCCGGCCCATCACCACCCGGCGCACCAGTGCCCGGCCCGTCACCGCCCGTGCCTCGGCCCGGCCCCCGTTTCCGTCGCCTCCGTCGCCTCCGTCGCCTCCGTCGCCTCAGGTCGTCCGCTCCGTACGCGGCGCCTTCTGCCAGGGGTAAGCGGGCTGCGTACGCGCGTCCCGCGCCGTGATGGCAGGAGTCTCGTCCTCGGCCGGCCCCCACCCAGCAGGCGCCGCGGGCGAGCCACCGGACGCGGCGGACGCGGCGGTCCCTGACGCCCCCTCCTCCGGCGTCTTGAGGCGGTCCTCCAGCGGCTCCTTCGCCCAGTGCCGCAGCGCGCCGGCCTCCATGTCGATCTGCTCGCCCAGGGACGCCAGGTCGTCGTCGGCGAACTGCCGGGCGCGGTCCCTGGCCGCCCACCGCAGCGACTCGGCGGAGTGCGTGATGCGCTCCAGGCGCTCCCGCAGCTCCGGCAGCCGGGCCGCGACGCCGGCCTTGGCGGGCTCCCGCTCCAGCCGCTTCAGCTCGTCGTCCAGCTCGTGACCGTGGGCGCTGAGCCGCTCGAAGAGCCCCAGCGCCTCTTTCAGCGAGGCGTCGTCGGCGGCGCCCGCGTGCAGCACGTCCTGGGTGGCCCGCATCGACGTGCGCAGCGACAGCCGCAGCTGTGCCAGCTCCCCTGCCACGCCCGGCTGGGTGAACTGCCGGGCCCTGAGGGTGGTGTCCTCGACGGTCCGGCGCGCCTGCGCCATTCCGCGGTCCACGCCGCGCTTGGCCGCCTTGACGGCCTTGACCGTGACGAAGACGCCGGCCGCGACGAACAGCAGGAAGAGGAGCCCGAAGATCGCGGCGACGGCTTCCATGGTTTCTCCTCGTCGTGACGACGCATGGGGGCGGTGGCGCCGGGGGCCCGGCTCTTCCACCGTAAACGCAACGGGCAGGTCGGGGGTTCCCTTCGAACCCCCAACCTGCCCGTAGTGGTCATCCCTTAGCCACGCCCCGCGAAGGGCTCAGGCTGCGGAAACGGTGCCTCACGCGGGAACGATGTTCACCAGCTTCGGCGCCCGCACGATCACCTTGCGGATGCCCGCGCCGCCCAGCGCCGCCACGACCGCCGGGTCGGCCAGCGCCGCCGCCTCCAGGTCCGCGTCCGTGACCGACGGGGAGACCTCCAGGCGCGCCTTGACCTTGCCCTTGATCTGCACGACGCAGGTCACGGTCTCGTCGACCACGTACGCCGGGTCGGCGACGGGGAAGTCGCGGTGGACCACGGAGTCGGTGTGGCCCAGCTTGCGCCACAGCTCCTCGGCGATGTGCGGGGCCAGCGGCGCGACCAGCAGCACCAGGCGCTCGGCCACCGAGCGCGCGACCGGGCCGCCCGCCTTGGTCAGGTGGTTGTTCAGCTCCGTCACCTTGGCGATGGCGGTGTTGAAGCGCAGGTTGGCCAGGTCCTGGCCGACGCCGTCGATCGCCTTGTGCAGGGCGCGCAGCGTGTCCTCGTCGGGCTCCGTGTCGGCGACGGTGACCTCGCCGGTCGCCTCGTCCACGACGTTGCGCCACAGGCGCTGCAGCAGGCGGTACTGGCCGACCACGGCGCGGGTGTCCCACGGCCGCGAGACGTCCAGCGGGCCCATCGCCATCTCGTACAGGCGCAGCGTGTCCGCGCCGTACTCCGCGCAGATCTCGTCCGGCGTGACGGCGTTCTTCAGGGACTTGCCCATCTTGCCCAGGACGCGGCTGACCTTCTCGCCCTGGTAGTAGAACGCGCCGTCGCGCTCTTCCACCTCGGCGGCCGGTACGGCGATCCCGCGGCTGTCGCGGTAGACGAACGCCTGGATCATGCCCTGGTTGTAGAGCTTGTGGAACGGCTCGGAGGAGCTGATGTGGCCCAGGTCGTGCAGCATCTTGGACCAGAACCGCGCGTACAGCAGGTGCAGTACGGCGTGCTCCTGGCCGCCCACGTACAGGTCGACGCCGCCGGTCGGCTGGCCCTCGCGCGGGCCCATCCAGTACTGCTCGATCTCCGGGTCGACCAGCGCCCGGTCGTTGTTCGGGTCGGTGTAGCGCAGCTCGTACCAGCAGGAACCCGCCCAGTTGGGCATGGTGTTGGTCTCGCGGCGGTACTTCTTCGGGCCGTCGCCCAGGTCCAGTTCCACGTTAACCCAGTCCTCGTTGCGGGACAGCGGGGTCTCGGGCTGGGTGTCGGCGTCGTCCGGGTCGAAGGTGCGCGGCGAGTAGTCGTCGACCTCGGGCAGCTCCAGCGGCAGCATCGAGTCGGGCAGCGCGTGCGCGACGCCGTCCTCGTCGTAGACGATCGGGAACGGCTCGCCCCAGTAGCGCTGGCGGCTGAACAGCCAGTCGCGCAGCCGGAAGTTGACGGTGCCCTCGCCGATGCCGTTGGCGGCCAGCCACTCGGTCATCTTGATCTTGGCGTCCGGGACGGTCAGGCCGTCCAGCGAGATGTCGGCGCCGGACGAGTTGATCAGCTTCGCCTCGTACGAGTCGAAGGCGTCGTCCCAGGTGGCGGGGTCCTGGCTGCGGTCGTCCGACGGCTCGACCACACAGCGCATGGGCAGTTCGAAGGCGCGCGCGAAGGCGAAGTCACGACTGTCGTGCGCCGGGACGGCCATGATCGCGCCGGTGCCGTAGCCCATCAGCACGTAGTCGGCGATGAAGACCGGGACGCGCTCGCCGCTGACCGGGTTGGTCGCGTACGCGCCGGTGAAGACGCCGGTCTTGTCCTTGGCCTCGGCCTGCCGCTCGACGTCCGATTTGGCCGCGGCCTGCTTGCGGTACGCGGCGACGGCCTCGGCCGGGGTGCCGTACCCGCCGGTCCAGACCTCGTGGGTGCCCTCGGGCCAGGCGTCCGGGACGATCGAGCGCTCGCCGGAGACCAGCTCGTGTTCGGGCGCCAGCACCATGTAGGTGGCGCCGAACAGCGTGTCCTGGCGGGTGGTGAAGACGGTGATCTTGTCGTCGCCCACGGGGAAGTCGACGCGCGCGCCCTCGGAGCGGCCGATCCAGTTGCGCTGCTGCAGCTTGATGGCGTCCGGCCAGTCCAGCCCGTCCAGATCCT
This sequence comes from Streptomyces sp. NPDC017056, assembly GCF_044332485.1. Lineage (NCBI taxonomy): Bacteria > Bacillati > Actinomycetota > Actinomycetes > Kitasatosporales > Streptomycetaceae > Streptomyces > Streptomyces sp. NPDC017056. The sequence goes on from NZ_JBIRPD010000006.1 coordinate 27,577, forward strand.
CCAGCAGGCGGTCCGCGTAGGCGGTGATGCGCATGTTCCACTGGCGCAGCTTGGCCTTGAAGACCGGGTAGTTGCCGCGCTCGGACCGGCCGTCGGCGGTGACCTCCTCGTTGGCCAGCACGGTGCCCAGCCCGGGGCACCAGTTGACCGGCGCGTCCGAGGCGTACGCCAGGCGGTATTCGCCCAGGACCTCGGCGCGCTCGGCGGCGCTCAGCGCGTTCCAGGGGCGGCCGTCCGGAGTCTCGCGCTCCCCGGCCTCGAACTGCGCCACCAGCTCCGCGATGGGGCGGGCCTTCTTCGCGTCGGCGTCGTACCAGGAGTTGAAGATCTGGACGAAGATCCACTGGGTCCACTTGTGGTACGCCGGGTCGATCGTCTCGATCGAGCGGCGCCGGTCGTGGCCCAGGCCCAGCCTGCGCAGCTGGCGCCGCATGTTGACGATGTTGGCCTCGGTGGAGACCCGCGGGTGCGTGCCGGTCTGCACGGCGTACTGCTCGGCGGGCAGGCCGAAGGCGTCGAAGCCCAGGGTGTGCAGCACGTTGTGGCCGGTCATCCGCAGATGACGGGCGTAGACGTCGGTCGCGATGAAGCCCAGCGGGTGGCCCACATGCAGGCCCGCACCCGAGGGGTACGGGAACATGTCCATGACGAACTTCTTGGGCTTGGCCACCAGCTCCGGGTCGCCCGCCAGGTCGCCCTTCGGGTTCGGGGCCTCGTACGTCCCCTCGGCCTCCCAGAAGTCCTGCCAGCGCGCCTCGATGTCGGCGGCCAGCGCTGCCGTATAGCGGTGCGGCGCTGCCACCTCGGCAGCCGAAGTCGTCTCGCTCATCGTCCTCAAAGCTCCATCGGTCGTCTCTGCCTGCGGCACCTGCGAAAACTGCGAATCCTGCGGAAACAAAAAGACCCCTCGCACAGGAGGGGACGCCGCGCCGATGCCGACCGGAAGCTCACCGGTCGGTACTGGTCAGCGCGGCCCGCTAAGCAGAAGGCGTACGGCACGCATGGCGTCAGGGTACCGCAGGGGGCGCCGGGCCCGCTTGGAGCACCGCCCTTGGGCCCAGGGGCCGTACCCCGGCGACGGCGGGCTCCCGGAGGCGCGCGCGGCCAGCGGGACGGGCCGACGACCGACGGTAGCAGCGCGCCGCCCCGCACCACCCCGCTTACGGAAAGCCCGCCGCCCCGGCCCCGCGCCGCCCTAGTTTTCCCGCATGCGCCCCCACCGCAAGAGCCGTGCCGCCCCCGGATCGCGCCTCCCCGGCTTACCCCGCCCGGGGCGACGCCCCCGCCGCCCTGACCCCTCGGACCAGGTCCCCGGTCCACGCCGCCCCGGCCCCCCGGTCGCCGTCCGGGGCCGGCGCCGCTTGCGCCGCCCCGCCCTCGCCGCCGGAGCCGCCACCGCCCTGGCCCTCGCCCTGCTCGCCGGCACCGGCCCCCTGCGCGGCTTCCTCGACTTCACGGGCGGCGTGCTGACCCTCGTCTCCCTGACGGCCTCCGTCGTCTGGGGCCTGGTCGCGGCAGGCCGGACGGTCCTGCTGCCCCGCAGCCGGCTGCTCGCCCAGGGCGTCCACCGGGCCGTGGCCACCGCCTCGCTCGGCTTCCTGGTCCTGCACATCGCGGTCAAGACCGCCGAGGGGCACGCCCGCGCCCTGAACGCGCTGCTCCCCTTCTCCGGGACGCCCGCCCCCGACGCGTCCACGCTGATCGGTTTTGGCGCCCTGGCCGGATACCTGATGGTGCTGACCGCCGCGACCGGCGCACTGCGCAGCGCGTTCGCCGGAAAGGGGCGCGCGTCCGAACGCTGGCGCGCCCTGCACGCCTGTGCGTACCCGGCCTGGTGCCTGGCGCTCCTCCACGGCCTCAAGGCGGGGCGCAGCCCTTCGGGCTGGGTCACCGCCGGGTACGCGCTGTGCCTGACGGCCGTCGCCGCCGCCCTCCTGGCCCGCGCCTTCCTCCCCCGGATACTCCGTGCGCGGCTGCGCGCCCGTACTGCCGCACCCCCGCCCGCCGCGCCCCCGGAGCCGCCGTTTCCCAACCCACCGCCCCTGGAGAACCCGCCGCCCCTGGAGGCCGGGCCGCCCTCCTACGGACGGCACGCCCTCCACCCCGGCTCACACGCCCTCCACTCCGGCGCGCACCCCCGCCGCTCCGGCCCGCACGCGCTCCACTCCGCCTCGTCCGGCCGGCCCCGCACGTGACCGGCCCGCTCCCCGACGTCCCGCCCGTGTACGCCCTCGGCCTGCCCCGGCTGACCGCGGGCTTCGACCAGGCCGAACGGCTCGACCGCCGCACACACCTGCTCGCCCACGGCTCACCGCCGACCCTCCCAGGGCACCGGCTGGCCGAACTGGCGGACGCCATCGCGCTGCGCGGCCGCGGCGGCGCCGGCTTCCCGCTCGCGCGGAAGCTGGAGGCGGTGGCCCACCACGCGCGGCGCTCGGGCGTCCGGCCCGCGGTCGTCGTGAACGGCTGCGAGGGCGAGCCCGCCTGCCGCAAGGACACCGTCCTGCTGTGCCGCGCGCCACACCTCGTCCTGGACGGCGCGCTGCTCGCCGCCGACGCCCTCGGCGCCCGCACCCTGGTCGTCGGCGTGACCAAGGACACGGCCGAGACGTCCGTACGGGACGCGCTGGCCGAACGCGGGCTGAGCGACCGGCGGCGCGGCCGGTCGCTGCGCGCCCGGCTCGTGCGCGTACCGGAACGGCTGGTCTCCGGCGAGGCGTCCGCGCTGATCCGGGCGGCCGGGGGCGGTCCCGCGCTGCCGCCGGGGCGGCGCGTGCGGGCCGCCGAGTCCGGGCTCGGCGGCGCGCCCACGCTCTTCTCCAACGCCGAGACGTTCGCCCAACTCGCCGTCGCCGCCCGGCTGGGCGCGCACCGGTACGCCTCCACGGGGGCGCCCCACGAGCCCGGCACCCTGCTCCTGACCGTGTCCGGCGCGGTGCCCTCCCCCGCCGTCGTCGAGGCACCGAGCGGGGTGCCGCTTCCCTATGTCCTCCAGGTGTGCGCCGCCGACCCGGCTCCCGGCGGCGTCCTGGTGGGCGGCTACCACGGCGCCTGGCTGGACGCACCGACCGCCTACGGGACGGTCGTCACCCGTGAAGCGCTCGCGGCCTGCGGCGGGGCGCTCGGCGCCGGCGCGGTGCTGCCGGTGCCCGCCGGCAGCTGCCCGCTGGGCGAGACCCTGCGCGTGGCGCACTGGTTGGCGGCCGAGTCGTCGGGACAGTGCGGGCCGTGCCGGCTGGGCCTGCCCGCGCTGGCGAGCGCGCTGGCGGCCACCTTGTCGGGCGGCGGCCAGGAGACGCTGGAGGCGGTACGGCACGCCGCGCAGGCCGTGCGCGGGCGCGGCGCGTGCAAACACCCGGACGGTGCCGCGCGGTTCGTACTCTCCGCGCTGGACGCGTTCCCCGACGACCTCGCCGCGCACGCCCTGGCCGGCGGCTGCGGGCGGGAGACCGCCGGTGTGCTGCCGCTCCCGGCACCGGAAGCGGCGGACGCGGTCGACGGCACGGGCACGGGCGCCGGGAACCCGACGGCCGCCGCGGGCCGGCTGGCGGTGGACTGGACCCTGTGCGAGGGCCACGGGCTGTGCGCGAAGCTGCTCCCGGAGGCCGTACGCCTCGACCCCGACGGCTACCCGGTGATCTCGGACACCGCGCTCCCGGGACGGCTGCGCGGCCGTGCCCAACGGGCCGTACGCCGCTGTCCCGCACTCGCCCTCCGGCTGGAGAAACCCTGAGGCCGAGAAGCCCTTGGGCGGTCACAACGCGATGATACGGCCGCAACGCGAAGATCCCGCCCGGTCGCTTCGACCGGACGGGATCCCGTGGACATCAGTCCTTCTGTGGAGCTAAGGAGAATTGAACTCCTGACCTCCTGCATGCCATGCAGGCGCTCTACCAACTGAGCTATAGCCCCTTGCTGTGTTCCACCGCGGTTTCCTTCCGGCTCCCCGCTGCGGCATCGCCTACATTACACGGACCTCCCCGCCTTCTGCCAAATCGGTTGCGGGCGGCCTCCCGGGAACGGCGCGAGGTACTGTCGGCGAGCCGTGCCCGATTCGTCCTGGGGAGCTGTACGCCGTGACCGCGCTGGAGCTGGAAGAGTCCGCTGCACCCCGCGGCCCCTCCCCGGTGAAGAGCTTCGTCCGACGCCGTCCCGTACTGCTGGCGGTGATCGGTTGCCTGGTCTCCTTCGCCGCCTTCTGGACCGCGCAGCGGCTGGCCCACGTGACGATGATCGACCTCATGGTCTACCGCGCCGAGGGCTGGACCGCGCGCACCGGCGAGGACCTCTACGACATGGTGGCGACCTCGGCGAACCTGCCCAACACCTACCCGCCCTTCGCCGCGCTGCTGTTCACGCCGCTGACGCTGGTCGGCGTACCGGAGATGCGTACGCTCGCCACGCTCGGCAACCTCCTGCTGATGGCCGCCGTCGCGCACCTCGGCCTGCGGCTCGCCGGCCGTCCCGAGCGCGTACCGCCGCTCGCCGCCGCGCTGTCCGTGGCCGCGCTGCTGGTCTGGTGCGAGCCGGTGTGGACGACGCTGCGCTACGGGCAGATCAACCTGCTGCTGGCCGTGCTGGTCCTGTGGGACCTGACGCGCAAGGACACCAACCGGTGGGCCGGCGTCGGCATCGGCCTGGCGGCCGGCATCAAGCTCACCCCGGCCCTGTTCGCCGTCTTCCTCGCGCTGGCCGGGCTCGTACGGGCCTGGCAGCGGCTGCGGGCGGGCGCCGGGCCGCGGGCGGCGTGGAACCCCTGGCTGCGGCAGGCCGTCGTCGCCTGCCTCACCTTCCTGGGCACCGTGGTGCTGTCCGCGCTCGTCCTGCCGCACGACTCCCGGCGCTTCTGGACGGAGATCATCTTCGCCGCCGACCGGGTCGGCGAGGTGGAGATCACCGCCAACCAGTCGCTGCGCGGCGCGCTGGCCCGGCTGCTGCACACCCACGACCCCGGCCTGTGGTGGCTGGTGGCCGCGGCCGTCGTGGCGGTCTGCGGACTGGCCGTCGCGGTCGTCGCGCTGCTGCGCGGCCGCCGGGCCTGGGCCGCCGTGGCCTGCGCGGTGACCGCCCTGCTGGTCAGCCCGATCTCCTGGTCGCACCACTGGGTGTGGGGCGTGCCGATGCTGATCCTGCTCGGCTCGGAGGCGATCGGCCGCGGCGGATTCGGCAGCCGGGCCGGCAAGCGGTGGTGGGCGGGGACGCTCGCGACGGGCCTCCTCTTCTGTTCGTTCGCGCTGTGGTTCGTGCCGCACCGCTACCACCATCACGAGGAACTGCACCAGAACGGCGGCCAGATGCTGCTTTCCGGGATCTATCCGATCGCCGGCCTGGCGTTCCTGGCCCTGACCGCCGTCCTGCTGAGGCGCGAACGCGCCGAGTAGACGGGCCGTCAGGAGCGGCCGGGGGAAGGGGGGAAGGGGCGTCGCGGGGAGCCGGGGCTCAGGCGGTCGCGAAGGAATAGAAACGCTTCAGCGTGCAGTGCTCGTCCAGCAGCCGGCCGTAGATCGGCTCCCCGTCGAGTTCGCGGTACGTCTCGATCGGGTCGCCTTTTATGACGAGGGCCCGCGCGCACTCCTCGCACCAGTACTGGTAGTCGGAGTTGACCGGCTCCATGTCCCGGACGATCGGCGTCCCGCTGCCGCACCAGTCGCATTTCCTGCTGTGAGCGCCCATCCGTCAGCTCCAGCTGTGGCCGCAGGCCGTACAGACGAACGAGATGCCGCCGTTGTCGCCCAGCACCTGCGCCACGTGGGGCGAGCCGCAGGAAGGGCACTGGAGCACGGCACCGGCCGCGCCGTGCGCTTCCGGGCGGGCGGGGCGGGGCGCGGCTTCCGGCAGCGGGGCGGCGTCCCGCACCGGGGAGGGGGCATCGAGAAGGCCGTCGGCCTCCTCCATGATGCTCGTGGGCATCGCGTTCTCTCCTCCCCTGCCGGCGCCGTCCGAATTCTGCCACGGACCGCCGACCGGGTCAGTCCCGGCGCCGTACCGGTTCCGGTATCCGGCGGCACCCGCAGGACCGGGTAACAAATGATCCCGCCCCCCAGTGCGGGAGACGGGATCATCCGAGGTGTGGAGCTAAGGAGAATTGAACTCCTGACCTCCTGCATGCCATGCAGGCGCTCTACCAACTGAGCTATAGCCCCGGGTCTTGTTCCGCTCCTCCGGGGTTTTCCCCGGCGGCGCCGCGAACAAGAAGAACTCTAGCCTGCGACCTGCCCAGATGTGAAATCCGGTCCCTCCGGCACCCCGGCGGGGCGGTCCGCGGGGCCGCTCAGTCGTCGTCGCCGAGCACCGGCTCCGGCAGCGTCCCGGCGTTGTGCTCCGTCAGGCGCCAGCCGCGGGCACCCTCGCCGAGCACGGACCAGCAGCAGTTCGACAGGCCGCCCAGGCCCTCCCAGTGGTGGGACTCCAGGCCCAGCAGCCGCCCGATGGTCGTGCGGATCGTGCCGCCGTGGCTGACGACGACCAGGATGCCGCCGTCGGGGAGCTTGTCGGCGTTGCGCTCGACGACCGGGGCCGCGCGGTCGGCGACCTCGGTCTCCAGCTCGCCGCCGCCGCGCCGTACGGGCTCGCCGCGCTTCCACGCCGCGTACTGCTCGCCGTACTGCGCCACGATCTCCTCGTGGGTCAGGCCCTGCCAGGAGCCCGCGTACGTCTCGCGCAGCGCCTCGTCGTACGTCACCTCCAAGCCGGTCACGGCGGCCAGCTCACGCGCCGTGGCGGCGGCCCGCCCCAGGTCGGAGGCGATGATCGCGTCCGGCTTGAGGGCCGCGAGCAGCCGGGCGGCGCGCCGCGCCTGCGCCACGCCCTCGTCGGTCAGCTCGATGTCCGTGGAGCCCTGGAAGCGGCGCTCCAGGTTCCAGGCGGTCTGGCCGTGCCGCCACAGGACTATGCGGCGGCCCCTGCCGCCCGTCGTGCCGTTCAGCTCAGGTCTCCGTCCTGCTCGGCCGCGGTGGCCTCGGCGTGGGCCGCGGCCTTGCCGCGGGTGGCCTTGGCCTCCTCGGGCAGGTCCAGCTCGGGGCAGTCCTTCCAGAGGCGCTCCAGGGCGTAGAACACGCGCTCTTCGCTGTGCTGGACGTGGACGACGATGTCGACGTAGTCGAGCAGCACCCAGCGGGCCTCGCGGTCGCCCTCGCGGCGCACCGGCTTGGCACCCAGGTCCTTGTTCAGCCGCTCCTCGATCTCGTCGACGATCGACTTGACCTGGCGGTCGTTGGGGGCCGAGGCCAGCAGGAAGGCGTCGGTGATGGAGAGCACGTCGCTGACGTCGTACGCGATGATGTCGTGCGCGAGCTTGTCGGCGGCCGCCAGCGAAGCGGCCTGGATGAGCTCGATGGAGCGGTCGGTGGCGGTCACAATCCAGCTTTCGGGATCGGTGGTCAGGTACCCACCAAGGGTCTCACGGACCGCCGACACCGCCCGCGGATATGGGGGGCGGGGCCTGGGCATACGCCCTGACCAGGGCCGGAGCCGGGCCGGGTGCTCGCGTGCACGGCCCGGCCCGGCGCCCCTCAGCCCTTGTAGTCCTGACCCAGGACCACCGTCAGGTCCGCGTTCGCGGCGCCCTTGCCCTGCTTGACGGCGCCGGCCGGCAGCCCCAGCGTCTTCGCGGCCTCCTCGGCCTTCGCCTTCTGGGCGGCGTCCGCGTACGTCACCTCGGAGGCGGGCCTGGCCGCCGCGGCGGTGCCGCCGTCGACGAACGTGTAGCCGCCGTTGACCAGGGCGATGCGCGCCTTCTGGGTCGCGTCCTTCTTGCCGGTGGCGTTCTGGACGCTGATCCGCGGGGTCGAGCTGGGGTCGGTCTTCTTGACCGTGCCGCCCAGCACCTCCTTGACCACGTTCGCGGACGCCTGCGCGCTGAGCGTGCCGTCCGGCTGCACCGGCAGCAACGTGGTCCCGTAGGCGCCGGCCTTCGCCAGCTCGGCGCGCTGGGCGAGCGAGCTGCCGAGCTGCGCCTCGGTGAGCGGCGGGTCCAGCACCTGGAGCAGCGACTTCACGGTGGCCGTGGCGCCGTCCGCGTCGCTGGAGACCTTCTTGAGCGTGGCCTGCATGACCTGCCCGAAGCGCTCCAGCTGCTTGGTCTGCGCCTCGCCGGCCCCCTGGTAGGTGGCGTAGGCGACGGCCGCCTGGCCGTTGAGTTCCTGCGCCTTGCCCTGCTTGACCAGGGGGTTGTCGCCCTGCTTGGCGCCGGGGACGGTGGCGTCGGTGTCCACGGTGATGCCGCCGGTCGTCTCGACCAGGTTTTCCAGGTACGGGGTGTCCAGCCGCCAGCTGGCCTTGATGTCGGCGCCGAGCAGCGTGTTCAGGGCTTCCCTGGTGGGGTCGATGCCCTGGTCCTTGACGGACTTGGCGAGCGTGGTGGCGCCGCCGTCATCGGTGGAGACCGCGAGGTTGTTGGGCAGGAGGACGGTGGTGCCCTTGTGGGTGCTCTCGTTGTCCACAAGAAGGGCGGTGCTGGTGTTGCCCTTGGGGTCCTTGAGGTGCACGACGAGCACATCGCGCTTCTGCCCCGCTCCCCCGGCCTCCTTGCCCGCCTCGGCGCCCGCGAGGCCCGGCAGCTTGCCCGCCCACCACAGGTAGCCGACGCCGCCGAGCAGCAGCAAAACCAGCAGCACGATCAGCATGACCTTGCGGCTGCGGCCGCGCCGCTTGGCCTCCTCGCGCCGTTCGGTGCGGCTCTCGGTGAACTTGAGCCAGTCGATGACGTCTTCGGATTCCTCGGCCGGCTCCTCGATGAACGAGAACTGCTCGGTGCGGTAGTCCGTACCGCCGGCCGGGGCCGGTCCGGAGGTCGGGGAAGCCCCGGCGCCCCGGGAGGGCACCTGCTCCGCGGTGTCCGGCGCCGCGCCGCCCGGCACCTGCGCGCCGGCCTCCGGCGTCTGCTGTTGCCCGTACTGCTGGTGCTCCGGCTCCTGGTAGGACACCTGCTCGTACGAGGGCTGCGCCGACTGCTGCGGGATCCACCCCTGCTGCTGTTGTTGCTGTTGCTGTTGCTGTTGCGGCGGCATGCCGTGCTGCTGCTGTGGCGGGGACTGTGGCTGCTGCTGCGCGTACGGGTCGTACTGCTGCTGGGTGTACTGCGCCTGCTGCGGAATCTGCTGCTGGCCGTACGGGTCGTACTCGTACCCCTGCTGCCCGGCGCCCGGCTGCCCGCCGTGCTGTCCGTTCTGTCCGCCGTGCTGTCCGCCGTACGGGTCGTAAGGCGCCTGCCCGCCGTACGGGTCGTAGCCGACCGGCTGCCCGTACTGGTCGTAGGTGACCTGCTGCGGCGCCTCCTGGTACACCGGCCGCCCGTAGGCGTCGTAGGTGTACTCCGGCTGCCCCTGCCGCTCGTGGGCATACGGGTCCTGCGGCACGTACGGGTCCTGTCGGTCGTTCACCGGTGCCCCTTTCCGTCAGCCCCGTCGGCGGTCGTCGTCAGCGGCCGTCTTCAGCAGATGTCAGCGGCCGTCGTGGCCGGCCGGGTCCTCGCGGTACAGGTGGCGCTTGTCGATGTAGCGCACGACACCGTCCGGCACGAGGTACCAGACCGGATCCCCCTGGGCGACGCGCGCCCGGCAGCCGGTCGAGGAGATGGCCAGCGCCGGCACCTCGACCAGGGACACCGCACCTTCGGGGAGCCCGGGGTCCGCCAGTATGTGCCCGGGCCTGGTCACCCCGATGAAGTGGGCGAGCGAGAACAGTTCCGGCGCGTCGTGCCAGGTCAGGATCTGGCCGAGCGCGTCGGCGCCGGTGATGAAGAAGAGGTCCGCGTCACGGTGCAGGGCGTGCAGCTCCCGCAGCGTGTCGATGGTGTACGTCTTGCCGCCGCGGTCGATGTCGATGCGGCTGACGGAGAACTGCGGATTGGACGCGGTCGCGATGACCGTCATCAGGTAGCGGTCCTCGGCCGGTGACACCGTCTTGTGGCTCTTCTGCCACGGCTGGCCCGTGGGTACGAAAACGACCTCGTCGAGGTGGAACTGGCTGGCCACCTCGCTGGCGGCGACCAGGTGTCCGTGATGGATCGGATCGAACGTTCCGCCCATCACTCCGAGCCGCCGCTTCACGGGCCCTGTCTGCTCTCCCATGCGTGCAGACCCTACTGGGCCGCGCGGGGTGCCGGGGTCCAGGTTCCCGCGCTCAGCGGTCGCGGTTGAAGCGGGTGGTGATCCAGAGCAGGAGAAGCAGGGCAATCAGGGCGCCGCCGCCCGTGACGAACGGGCTGAGGCTTTCGTGGTTGCCGCCCTTCTGACCGCCTTCGGCGAGGGTGACCAGGTGCTGTGCGGTGGTGTGCAGGCTCATCGTCGGCAGGACCAATCCGGGATGGGAACGGACAGAGACTTCCGCCACATCGTATGCGTGAGCCCGTCCGACTCTCACGCCGACTCCGCCGGGAGGGCACCTGCCGTCCCGCGGTGGCGGTCACGGCCGGACGCCGGAAGCGGACGGAACGCCTCCGGAGCGGCACGCCTCCGGGCCTGGCCCGCGGGTCAGTCCCGGTCGTCGTCACCCTTGCCGTAATTGTGCAGCAGCGCCCACGCGAGGAACGCCGCGCCCAGCACGCCGACGATGAGGACGGTGCGCAGGATCCATCCCGGGCCGTCGGTCTTCGAGGTCTCCGCCGCGGCGGCGAGCAGCACGCTCGTGTTCGGCATGGCTGATGCGCTCCCTTTGTACGGGCATGTGGGCATGTGCGGCCCTGGTGCGCTCGCCAGCGTACGCCTGAGCATCCAAATGGCTGTCAGCGGCGTCCTCTAGTCTGAATCACACGCAGTCGAACAGGGGGAGGCCCCAATGACGGAGAGCCCAGGCGGCAGCGAGCGCGTACCGAGCCGGGACCGCAGGCGGTTCCCCGGGATCTCTTCCCGCGCCTACGAGCACCCCGCGGACCGCTCCGCGCTCGTGGCCCTGCGCAAGCTGAGCGGGTTCGACACCGTCTTCAAGACGCTGAGCGGCCTGCTGCCGGAGCGCAGCCTGCGGCTGCTCTTCCTGTCGGACTCGGTGCGGGTCGGCGACCAGCAGTTCGCGCACCTCAACGACATGCTGCGGGACGCCTGTTACATCCTGGACCTGGACAAGGTCCCGCCGATGTACGTCAACCAGGACCCGGTGCCGAACGCCATGTGCATCGGCCTGGACGAGCCGATCATCGTCCTGACCACCGGCCTCGTCGAGCTGCTCGACGAGGAGGAGATGCGCGCGGTCATCGGCCACGAGGTCGGCCACGCGCTGTCCGGCCACGCCGTGTACCGCACGATCCTGCTGTTCCTGACGAACCTGGCGCTCAAGATCGCCTGGATTCCGCTCGGCAACGTCGCGATCATGGCGATAGTGACGGCGCTGCGCGAGTGGTTCCGCAAGTCGGAGCTGTCGGCGGACCGGGCGGGGCTGCTGGTCGGGCAGGACCTGCAGGCATCCATGCGCGGCCTGATGAAGCTGGCCGGCGGCAACCACCTGCACGAGATGAATGTGGACGCGTTCCTCAAGCAGGCCGAGGAGTACGAGGCGGGCGGCGACCTGCGCGACTCCGTGCTCAAGATCCTGAACATGCTGCCGCGCAGCCACCCGTTCACCACCGTGCGGGCGGCCGAGCTGAAGAAGTGGGCGGCCAGCCGCGACTACCAGCGCATCATGGACGGCCACTACCCGCGCAGGGACGAGGACAAGGACGCCTCGGTCTCGGACTCCTTCCGCGAGTCCGCCGCGCACTACGCGGAGTCGGTGCGCAACAGCAAGGACCCGCTGATGGGCCTGGTGCGCGACATAGCCGGCGGCGCGGGCGACCTCGGCGGCAAGCTGCGCGACACGGTCTTCCGCGGCGGTTCCCGGCCGGGCGGTGGCACGGAAGGCGCCAACGGGACGGACGGTGCCAACGGGTCGGGCGGCGCTAACGGGCCGGAGGGACCTGGCCCGGCTGGGAAGTAGCCGCCAGCTTCCCGCACAGCCCCGTGTTCGACCGGCCGCGGGCGTACGGGTCGGTGCCCTGCGGCCCGTCGCCCGAGGCGCGCTGCCCGGCGAGCAGCGGGCGCAGCACGCCCGCCGCGTCGGCGGAGCAGGACATCGGCCCCGCCTGGAGGTTGCTCTCCAGCACCTCCAGGCGGTGGTCGTCCAGGTCGTCGCGCCGGACGCGGAAGCTCATCTCGCGGCGGACGGTGAACAGCGAGGCGGTCGCGGCCTGTTGGGCCTCGCCGCTCTTGGCGGTGGCCGGGCGCAGCGCGTAGGCGAAGGTGAAGTCGGCGGTCACCTCCAGGGCGTCCGGGCCGGCCTCGGCGACCGAAAGGGTGCCGCTGACCCGCACGTTGGGGTCGGCCAGCGCCACCTGGGCGGGGTCGAAGCGGAGCAGCCAGCCGGTGGCGGCGTGCCGCCCGTCGTCGGCCGGGTGCGCCAGGCTCCGGTCGAACTGGTCGAGTTGGCCGGGGGTCAGGAGCAGCCCCACCGGCCGTACGGCCCCGCCCGTCAGGGTGGCCGGGTCGATCGAGGAGCGGACGAGGTAGTCCTTGACGAGGGACAGGGCGGCGACGACCTGGCCCTCGGAGAAGTGCTCGGTCCGTTGGACGGCGGGCAGGTTGACGCCCGCCGCGCCGATCCGGTACTGCGCGGCGGGGCTGCGCGCGAAGAGGTCGGCCGGTTTCCCGCCCGGTACGGCGCCGGTCGGCGCCAGCGGCACGACCGTGGCTTCGAGCGGCTCGGCCGCCATCGGCTCGGGCGGCTTGTACGGATGGCGGATGCCCATGTAGATCGCGGTGCCGAAGGCGATCACGATCAGCACGACGAGGAGGACGGCCTGCCGGGCGCCGCCGAGCCGCGCCCAGGCGTGCCGGGTCCGTACGGCCCGTGCGTGGTCGCCCATGCGCTCCCTCGCGGAGTACTCCTGGAGACGTGCAGCCCGTACGAACGATTCGTCGAAGACGACGGATCGGTATTCGTCCTCTCCGCCTCCCGCGGCGCCCTCGGGGGTCCCTTCGGGAGGGTCACCAGCACCGGCCATACCACAAGAGTAGGTCCGCTGAGCCGTCGGTAAACGCCCTGGTACGGGACAAGTTGCGCGTACTTTTACGGAGCCGCGCCACCCACTTGCGGCGGCTCGGGGCGCATCACCCGGCGCACGGAAGCGGTCAGCGGGCGCGCGGCGTGGCCGCCGCGGGCGGCGGCTCCGACTCGACGGAAGCGGACGCCGACGGCAGGACGCTGGACCGGGCCGGCGGCACGCCGTCCACGCCGCTGGTCGCGGGCGGTGGCGTCGGGTTCTGGGGGCGCCCGCCGGACGCGCCGCGGTAGACCGCGGAGAAGGCGAGCGCGACCAGGCCGATGCCCATGACGACGGCGAGCAGCCAGGCCACCGGGCGGTGCCAGCGGAGGCTGCCGCGATACGGGCGCAGGGCACCGCCGTACGGGCCATAGGGGCCGTACGCGTCGGGGTCGGCGCCGTGGCCGCGGCCGAACCGGCGGCCGGCGGCGCGGCCCGGCACGTCCGGCGCCGAGTCGCCGGTGCCGTCGGGGTCGGCGCCGTACCCGCGGCGGGCGCGGGCCGCGTCGGCTTCGGCGCGGGCCTGTGCGGCGGCCAGCATCCGCTCCACCGCGGTCGGTTCGTGGAAGCGCGCGGCCCGTACGAAGTCCTCGTCGAAGGCCACGGAGGCGAAGTCCTCGTCCGCTGCCCCGTGGCTCGGCTGACTGTGCTCGTCGGGCTCCTCGCCGTCCGGGAACGGCTTGCCCCCCACGTCGTCCGGCACCCGTCCAGACTAACCCCGGCCGCCCGATCCGGGCAGGGAGTAGGGGAATTCGGCCGCGGGCCGCGACCGCGGCCCGCGGTTGCTCAGCGCGTGTGCCCGTCCCCCGTGACGACGTACTTCGTCGAGGTCAGCTCCGGCAGGCCCATCGGCCCGCGGGCGTGCAGCTTCTGCGTCGAGATGCCGATCTCGGCGCCGAACCCGAACTGGCTGCCGTCCGTGAAGCGGGTGGAGGCGTTGACCGCGACCGTGGTGGAGTCGACGAGCTGGGTGAAGCGGCGGGCGGCGGCCTGCGAGGTGGTGACGATCGCCTCGGTGTGGCCGGAGGACCAGCGCCGGATGTGCGCGACCGCCGCGTCCAGGTCCTGCACGACGGCCGCCGCGATGTCGTACGAGAGGTACTCGGCCGCCCAGTCCTCGTCCGTGGCGGGCGCGACCAGGCCGGGCCCGGCCTGCTGCCAGGCGGTGTCGCCGTGCACGATCACCCCGGCCTGGGTCAGCGCCTCCAGGGCCCGCGGCAGGAACGTCTCGGCGATGCCGGCGTGCACCAGCACCGTTTCGGCGGCGTTGCACACGCTCGGCCGCTGCGCCTTGGAGTTGATCAGAATGTCCAGGGCCATGTCGACGTCGGCGTGCTCGTCCACGTAGACGTGGCAGTTGCCGGTGCCGGTCTCGATCACCGGGACCGTGGACTCCTCGACGACCGTACGGATCAGCGAGGCGCCGCCGCGCGGGATCAGCACGTCGACCAGGCCGCGCGCCCGCATCAGCTCGCGCACCGAGTCCCGGCTCTCGCCCGGCACCAGCTGGACGACGTCGGCGGGCAGCCCGACGCTCGCGACGGCGTCCCGCAGCACCTCGACGAGGACGCTGTTCGTGGCGTAGGCGGAGGACGAGCCGCGCAGCAGCACCGCGTTGCCCGCCTTGAGGCACAGCGCCGCGGCGTCCACGGTCACGTTCGGCCGCGCCTCGTAGATGATCCCGACGACGCCCAGCGGGACGCGGACCTGCCGCAGGTCCAGGCCGTTGGGCAGCGTCGAACCGCGCACCACCTCGCCCACCGGGTCGGGCAGCGCCACCACGTCGCGGACGTCGGCGGCCATCGCCGTGACCCGCTCGGGGGTCAGCGTGAGCCGGTCCACGAGGGACTCGCCGGTGCCGGCGGCCCTGGCCTTGGCGACGTCCCCGGCATTGGCGGCGACGATTTCCTCCGTGCGGGCCACCAGGGCGTCGGCGATGGCGAGCAGCGCGCCGTCGCGCGCGGTGCGCGGCTGCGGCGCCAGGACGGCCGCCGCCTCCTTGGCGCGCCGGGCGGTCTCGATGACGGGTGAGGAGTGCGCTGATTCGCTGGTCATGGCGGAAAGCGTAACCGGGCGGCGGGCCGCGGCCGCGCCGCGTTCCAACCCGCGGGACGCGGACCTGCCGGTACGGGCCCGCCGGGTCCCGTACACGGGCCCTCGGCGCGGGTGCTCCCCTACCGTCTCAATACGGGTGCACCCCCACCGGCGAGGCGGGCGGCGGGCCGTACCCCTCCGCGACGCGCTGGTGGTACGTCTCCCGGCCGATGACCTCCAGGCCGACGATCTCCCACGGCGGCAGTCCGGCCGTGGAGCGGTGCTCGCCCCACAGGCGCAGCGCGACCGCCGCCGCGTCGTGCAGGTCCCGGGCCTCTTCCCAGTAGCGGATCTCGGCGTGGTCGTTCGCGTAGCGGCTGGTCAGCAGGAAGGGGTGGTCGTGCGCGAGCTGTTCGAGCGCCCGCCGGACCTCCTGCAAGGGGGCTTCGGCCCCCGAGACGCTGAGGGTGACATGCCAGAGCCGCGACGCCTCGTGCCGGTCCGCCGCCGGCCGCTCGTGCACCGTTCCGCTCGGCCCCGCACGGTCCTCGGGCCCGGTCCCGCCGGCCGGCCCCGCGGTCCCGACGCTGGTCAGTGTGCGCTCCGCCGTCCCTCGGGACAGCGCCCCTGGGCGCCCTCGTCTCACCGGCGGCCTCCTGTTATGCGTATCGCTCCGCTCGCGCGGGGGCGGAGCCGATCGGTGCTGTCTGCCTTCGCTGGTGCCGGAACGCTGCCGGACGCGCCGCCGCGTGCGGGCCGCTCCGGGTCACCGCGGGACGCGCTGCTCCGGGCCCCTGGTCGCCGGCGCTGCCCGGCAGTGGTCCGGCACCGCTGTGGTGTGGCGCGCGCTCGCGCGCCGCGGACGGCGCTCCCCTGACGGCGTCCCCGCAACAAAGTTGACCAGCCCGCGGGCCGTCGCGGGGCCGTTTTCGAGAAGGTCTCCGTGGAAAGGCTGGTCTTTGGACCTTTCTCCCCACTTGCTTTCTGGTTGTGACGGCCGTCAGTGGTGCAATACGACCAGATCGTCGCGGTGCACGACCTCGCGCTCGTACGCCGGGCCCAGCTCGCGGGCGAGGTCCCGGGTGGAGCGGCCGATCAGCCGCGGCACCTCCCGCGCGTCGAAGTTGACCAGACCGCGCGCGACGGCCCGGCCTTCGGTGTCCCGCAGTTCGACCGGGTCGCCCGCGCTGAACTCCCCTTCGACCGCGGCGATGCCCGCCGGCAGCAGCGAGGAGTGCCGTTCGACCACCGCCTGGACGGCCCCGTCGTCCAGGACGAGCGCACCGCGCGGCGTGGAGGCGTGCGCGAGCCACAGCAGCCGGTCGGCGGAGCGCCGGCCGGTGCGCAGGAAGTGGGTGCCGGTGGGGCCGCCGGCCAGGGCGTCGGCGGCGTGTACGGCGGAGGTCAGCACGACCGGGATGCCGGCCGCGGCGGCGATCCGGGCCGCCTCGACCTTGGTGACCATGCCGCCGGTGCCGACGCCGGCGCGGCCCGCGCTGCCGATCGAGATGCCCTCCAGGTCGCCGGGGCCGCGTACCTCGGCTATGCGGGAGGTGCCGGGGGTGCTGGGGTCGCCGTCGTAGAGGCCGTCCACGTCCGACAGCAGGACGAGCAGGTCGGCGCGTACGAGGTGGGCGACCAGGGCCGCCAGCCGGTCGTTGTCGCCGAAGCGGATCTCGTCGGTGGCGACGGTGTCGTTCTCGTTGACGATCGGCACGGCGCCCATGGCGAGCAGCTGGTCCAGCGTGCGGAAGGCGTTGCGGTAGTGGGCGCGGCGGCTGGTGTCGTCGGAGGTGAGCAGGACCTGGCCGACGCGGCGTCCGTAGCGCGCGAAGGAGGCGGTGTAGCGGGCGACCAGCAGGCCCTGGCCGACGCTGGCGGCGGCCTGCTGCCGGGCCAGGTCGCGGGGCCGCCTGTCCAGGCCCAGCGGCGCCAGGCCGGCCGCGATGGCGCCGGAGGAGACCAGCACGATCTCCTTGTCCTGGTGCTTGGCCAGCACGTCCACCAGTGCGTCCACCCGGTCCGCGTCCAGGCCGCCGCTCGCCGTGGTCAGCGAGGACGAACCGACCTTGACCACGATCCTGCGGGCGTCCGTCACGTCCTGCCTTGCGCCTGCCACCTGCGTACCCCTGTGCTCGCCTGTCACCGCCGCGTACGGGAGATTCCGTACGGGTGTTTCCGTACGTCCGCAAATCTACGGCAGCGGGGCGGCCCGGCGCCCGGCGGAGCCCCGCGCGGGCTGCCGGGAGGCCCCGGCAACGCGGCAGGCCCCCGGTTGTTCCCGGGGGCCTGCCGCCTACGCGTGTCCGCGCGTCAGAACGGGCGGAAGTCCTGGTACTCGCCTTCCGCCTCGTCGCGGGCGGCCTCGCGGTCCCGGCGGCGCTGCGCGGCGGGGCGCGGCGCCTCCATGCGGTGGTCCTCACCGCGGCGGCCGAGCATTTCCGCGCCCGCGGCCATCATCGGCTCCCAGTCGAAGACGACCGCGTTGTCCTCGGGACCGATCGCGATGCCGTCGCCGGCGTGCGCGCCGACCTTGCGCAGCTCGTCCTCGACGCCGAGGCGGTTGAGGCGGTCGGCGAGGTAGCCGACGGCCTCGTCGTTGTTGAAGTCGGTCTGGCGCACCCACCGTTCGGGCTTCTCGCCGCGGACACGGAAGAAGCCCTCGCCCTCCGGGGTGACCGTGAAGCCCGCGTCGTCCACGGCCTTCGGGCGGATGACGATGCGGGTGGCCTCCTGGACGGGCTTGGCGGCGCGGGCCTCGGCGACGATGCCGGCCAGCGCGTACGACAGCTCCTTCAAGCCGGTACGGGCGACGGCCGAGACCTCGAAGACGCGGTAGCCGCGCTCCTCCAGGTCGGGGCGGATCATGTCGGCCAGGTCCTGCCCGTCCGGGATGTCGATCTTGTTGAGGACGACCACCCGCGGCCGGTTGTCCAGGCCGCCGTACTGCGCCAGCTCCGCCTCGATGACGTCCAGGTCGGAGACCGGGTCACGGTCGGACTCCAGGGTCGCGGTGTCCAGGACGTGCACGAGCACCTCGCAGCGCTCCACGTGCCGCAGGAACTCCAGGCCGAGGCCCTTGCCCTGGCTGGCGCCGGGGATCAGGCCCGGCACGTCCGCGATGGTGTAGACGGTCGAACCGGCCGTCACCACGCCCAGGTTGGGCACCAGGGTGGTGAAGGGGTAGTCGGCGATCTTCGGCTTGGCGGCCGAGAGCACCGAGATGAGCGAGGACTTGCCGGCGCTCGGGTAGCCGACCAGCGCGACGTCCGCGACGGTCTTGAGCTCCAGCACGATGTCGCGGGCCTCGCCGGGCTCGCCGAGCAGCGCGAAGCCGGGGGCCTTGCGGCGGGCGGAGGCCAGCGCGGCGTTGCCGAGGCCGCCGCGGCCGCCCTGGCCGGCGACGAAGGTGGTGCCCTGGCCGACCATGTCGGCGAGCACGTTGCCCGCGCGGTCCAGGACGACGGTGCCGTCCGGGACCGGCAGCACCAGGTCCTGGCCGTTCTTGCCGGCGCGGTGGTCGCCGGCGCCCGGCTGGCCGTTGGTGGCCTTGCGGTGCGGGTGGTGGTGGTATTCGAGGAGCGTGGTGACGTCCTGGTCGACGACCAGGATCACGTCGCCGCCGCGGCCGCCGTTGCCGCCGTCCGGTCCGCCGAGCGGCTTGAACTTCTCGCGCATGACGGAGGCCACGCCGTGGCCTCCGTTACCCGCGGCGACGTGCAGCTCGACGCGGTCCACGAAGGTGGTCATGGTGGGGTGCCTCCAGATACGACGGGAATGTCTCTGTACTAACACGCCAAGGGCGGACCGGCCTTCCCGCTTACTGCGGGGAGAGGCGGTCCGCCCTCGGAGTGGTGCTGCCGAGCTATCGCTCGATACCGAAGTGGTGGGTCACTCGGCGATCGGGACGATGTTCACGACCTTGCGGCCACGGTGGGTGCCGAACTGCACCGCGCCCGCGTCCAGGGCGAACAGGGTGTCGTCGCCGCCGCGGCCGACGCCCGTGCCCGGGTGGAAGTGGGTGCCGCGCTGGCGGACCAGGATCTCACCGGCGTTGACGGCCTGACCGCCGAAGCGCTTCACGCCGAGCCGCTGAGCGTTGGAATCGCGACCGTTCCGAGTGGACGATGCGCCCTTCTTGTGTGCCATGTCTCCTCAGTCCCTTACTTCGCCGGAGCGTCGATGCCGGTGATCTTCAGCGCCGTGTGCAGCTGGCGGTGGCCGATCCGCTTCTTGTAACCGGTCTTGTTCTTGTACTTCTGGATCCGGATCTTGTCGCCCTTGTGGTGGTCGACAACCTCGGCCTGGACCTTCACGCCCGCCAGGACCCACGGGTCGCTGGTGACCGCGTCACCGTCGACGACCAGCAGCGTGGAGAGCTCGACGGAGTCGCCGACCTTGCTGGTGGAAATGCGGTCTACCTCGATGACGTCGCCGACAGCAACCTTCTGCTGACGGCCGCCGGTGCGCACGATCGCGTACACGCGGAACTCTCTCTCGCTAGGAACGGGACCTCTGATGCCAGCCGCTCACACGGGTTCGTGACGATCCCGTGGAATCCGAGGGACGAGCGGCCTCTCCCGGCGGGCCGGGAGGTGTTTGCTCAGTGGTTTGGCGTACTTACACACGCCGACGGCCAAGGTTACGGGGCCTTGACCGGGGGGTCAAACCGGCCCCGGGCCGCGTACGGCCCGGGGCACGGTCCGGCCTCAGTCCTCCGTCGAAGCGGACACCGACGAGGCCGGGGCCTGCTCGGCGGCGGCGGTCTTCTTGGCCGCCGCCTTCTTCGTCGTGACCTTCTTCGTGGTGGTCTTCTTCGCCGTGGCCTTCTTGGCGGTGGTGGTCTTCTTCGCCGCCGTCTTCTTGGCCGTGGTCGTCTTCTTCGCCGCCGTCTTCTTGGCGGTCGCCTTCTTGGCCGTCTTCTTCGCCGCGGTCTTCTTGGCGGGCGCCGCCTCGGCGGCCTCCTCCGCGACCGGCGCTGCCTCGGCGACGTCGGCGGGCACCTCGGCAGCAGCCTCGGCGACCGGCTCGGCAACGGGCTCCGCGACCGGCTCGGGCGCGGCCTCCACCACCGGGGCACTCGCCTCGGCAGCGGCCTGCTCCGCGTCCTCAGCGGGCTTGGGCGAACCCGCGGGCGCGGACGCCTTACGGGTCGCACGGCGGCGCGGACGGGCCGGCGCGGGCTCGGCGGCCGGCTCCGGCGCCGCGACGGGCTCCGGCTCGGCGACCGGCGCGGGCTCGGCGGCCTCCACCACGATCGCGGCGGCCTCGGACGCCTTGGGCGCGCCCGCCGGGGCGGACACCTTGCGGCTGGCGCGACGACGGCCACGGCCGCGTACGCCACCGGCCGCCGCCTCGGCCTCCGCCGGGCTGCCGAACCACTCGTCGGTGTCGGCCACCGCGGGCTGCAGCTCGGCCTCGGTCACCGCGACCGGCTCCAGCTCCGGGTGCTCGTCGGCCCGCGCGGCCTCCGCTTCCGGCTGCTCGTCCTGGTGCTGGTGGTCGTGGTGCTGGTGGTCCTGGGCAGCGCCGGACTTGCCCTTCTTCTTGCGCTTGCCGCCGCCACCGCCGCCGACCGAGGACGGCTGGTCCATGTGGACGATGACGCCGCGGCCGTTGCAGTGCACACACGGCTCGGAGAAGGACTCCAGCAGGCCCTGGCCGACCCGCTTGCGGGTCATCTGCACCAGGCCCAGCGAGGTGACCTCGGCGACCTGGTGCTTCGTACGGTCGCGGCCCAGGCACTCCAGCATCCGCCGCAGCACCAGGTCCCGGTTGGACTCCAGCACCATGTCGATGAAGTCGATGACGACGATGCCGCCCAGGTCGCGCAGCCGCAGCTGGCGCACGATCTCCTCGGCCGCCTCCAGGTTGTTCCTGGTCACGGTCTCTTCGAGGTTGCCGCCCTGGCCGGTGAACTTGCCGGTGTTGACGTCGATCACGACCATGGCCTCGGTCTTGTCGATCACCAGCGACCCGCCCGAGGGCAGCCAGACCTTGCGGTCCAGCGCCTTCATCAGCTGCTCGTCGATGCGGTACGTCGCGAAGACGTCGACGTCCGAGGTCCACTTCTGGAGGCGGTCGACCAGGTCAGGCGCGACGTGCGAGACATAGCCGTGGATGGTCTCCCAGGCGTCGTCACCGCTGACGATGACCTTGGAGAAGTCCTCGTTGAAGATGTCGCGCACGACGCGGACGGTCATGTCCGGCTCGCCGTACAGCAGGCTCGGCGAGCTGGTGGAGCTCGCCTTGGCCTTCTTCTGGATCTCCTCCCACTGCGCCTGCAGGCGCTCCACGTCGCGGCGCAGCTCGTCCTCGCTGGCGCCCTCGGCGGCGGTACGGACGATGACGCCCGCGTCCTCGGGGACGATCTTTTTGAGGATCTGCTTCAGGCGCGCCCGCTCGGTGTCCGGCAGCTTGCGGCTGATGCCGGTCATCGAGCCCTCGGGCACGTAGACCAGGTAGCGGCCCGGCAGTGAGACCTGGCTGGTCAGGCGGGCGCCCTTGTGGCCGATCGGGTCCTTGGTGACCTGCACCAGCACGGACTGGCCGGACTTCAACGCGGTCTCGATGCGGCGCGGCCCGTTGGCCATGCCGAGCGCCTCGAAGTTGACCTCGCCCGCGTACAGCACGGCGTTGCGGCCCTTGCCGATGTCGACGAAGGCGGCCTCCATCGACGGCAGGACGTTCTGCACCTTGCCGAGGTAGACGTTGCCGACGTACGACGTCGACTGCTCCTTGTTGACGAAGTGCTCCACGAGCACGTTGTCCTCAAGGACGCCGATCTGGGTGCGCTCGCCACTCTGGCGGACGACCATGACGCGCTCGACGGCCTCGCGGCGGGCCAGGAACTCCGCCTCGGTGATGATCGGCACCCGGCGGCGGCCCTGCTCGCGGCCCTCGCGGCGGCGCTGCTTCTTGGCCTCCAGGCGCGTCGAGCCCTTGATGGACTGGACCTCGTCGGACGGCTCGTCCTTCTTGCGGGGCTCGCGGACCTTGACGACCGTGCGCTCCGGGTCGTCGCCGCCCTGGGCGGCGTCCCCGTCACCGAGGTCGCCGCTGCGACGGCGGCGGCGACGGCGCCGGCGGCTGCTGCTGGAGCCGCCGCCCTGCTGGTCGTCGTCCTCGTCGGCGGGCGCGGCCTGCTCGGCCGGCTCCTCCGCCGCTTCCTGCTGCCCGTCGTCGGACTGCTCCTCGCCGGCCTGCTCGTCGCTGCCGTCCGCGGCCTCGCCACGGCGACGGCGGCGACCGCCGCGACGGCGACGGCGGGACGGGCGGTCGCCCGACTCCTCGTCGCCCTGCGCGGCCTCGCCGCGCTCGTCCTCGGTGTCGTCCTCGTCGTCGTCCTGGGCGTCCTGGACGCTCTGGACGGGCTGCTGCTCGGCGGCGGGCTGCTGCTGCTCGGCCTCGGCGGCGCCCCTGCGGCGACGGCGGCGGCTGCCGGCCGCGGGCTGCTCGTCCGGCTCGGCGGCGGGCTCCTCGGCGGCCTGCTGCTCGGCTGCGGCTGCCGCCGCGGCGGCAGCGGTCTCCGGCGTCTGGAACATGGGCTCGGTGAAGACCGGCGCCTGGAAGACGGCGGTCGGCGGGCGCCGGTCGCGGCGGCGGCCGCCACGGGCGGGCTCCTCCGGCGCGGCCGCTTCCTCGGTACGCACCTCGGCCGCTGGCTGCTCCTGCTGCGCGGCTTCGGCGCGCTCGCCACGGCGGCGGGCGCGGCGGCGCGGCGCGTCACCGGAGCCGGACTCGGCGGCGGGCTCGGCCGGCTTCTCGGCGGCCTCCTCGGCTTCGCCGGCCTGCGGGGAGCCGGCGGGGGCGGTGGCCTTGCGGGTGGCGCGGCGGCGGGAACGGGCGGGCTTGGTGTCCCCGGCCGGCGCGGCGGGCGCCGCCTCCGGGGCCTCGGCGGTCGCGGTCTCCGCGTTCTCGTCCGCGTCCTCGTCCTCGGTCACGGCCTCCGCAGGCGCCTGCGCGCTCTGCGGCTCGGCGGCGCTCTGCGGCGAACCGGCCGGGGCGGTGGCCTTGCGGGTGGCGCGGCGGCGCGTACGGGCGGGCTTGGCGTCCTCGGACGCGGCCGGCTGCTCCGGCGCGGCGGACTGCTCGGATACGGCGGCGGGCGCGGTGTCCTCACCGGCGGCCTGCGGCGCGGCCTCCGGCGCCCCGGCGGTCGGGGAGCCCGCCGGTGCGGAGGCACGGCGGGTGGCGCGGCGGCGCGGCCGGGCGCGGGGCGCCTCGTCCTCGGCGGCCTGCGGCTCTTCCGACGCCTGCGCGGCGGGCTGTGCGGCGGCCGGCGCCTCGGCGGCGGGCTGCGCGGCCTCGGCCGGCTCCGGGGAGCCCGCGGGCGCGGTGGCCTTACGGGTGGCACGGCGGCGCGTACGGGCGGGCTTGGCGTCCTCGCCGGTCACGACCGCGGAAGCGGCACTGTCGGCGTCCTGCGCGGCGCTCACGGCCGTACCGCTGTCCGCGGGCACCGCGCTCTCGGCGGACGCGTCCGCCGTCGCGGTGACCGGCGGTCCGGCCGGCCGCGAGGCGGCGCGGCGACGGCGGCGCGGCGGCAGCGTGTCGCTGGGGGTGCTGCCCTCGGACGTCTGTTCCGAAGGGCCGCTGGGTTCGTTGGGCTCAATGGGTTCGAGCATGCGGGCGGTTCTCCCGTCACGCTCCCGGGCGCCACGCCTGGTTCCGGACGCGGCCCGCGTGATGCGCGGTGCCACGCTCCGGGGCGCGGGCGCCGCACGGGAGCTGTCGTCTCGCTCGCCGGGCCCGGCTGTCGGGGACCGGCGAAAGTCTCCTGGTCAGTGCGTCTGCCGGACCGGGGTGGCTCCCTGGTTGATCGGCGACGCGACGACGGCGGTCCTACGCAGGACCGTCCGGCGCCTCGCGGCACTCAGCCGGCGGCCGTTGTCGAGCCGGCCTCGGCAGCATCGCGGTCGGGCGCGAGCGGGTCGGTCACCGCGCCGGTCTCCTCATCGAGCAGCCCCTGCGCCAGCCTGGTCACCGCAGCGGGGACCGGCGGCGCCAGGTCGGCCGCAGCTCGGAGGCCGGACAGGACGTCGTCGGGTCGTACGGCAGGTGTCAAATGCCGAACAACCAGCCGCAGTATCGCACAGGCTTTGCCGTCCGGCCTATCGCCCTCGGGGGCGGCGGCTTCGAGGCGGGCGACCGCGCCCCGCGCGTCGAAGGTCCGCATGCCGTTCTTCGTACGGCGTTCGACCTGCACCTCCTCCGCGGCGAGGAAGAGCTCCACGGCGTGCGCCGCGTCGGCGGGCTCGACCCCGTCGAGGCGCAGCTCCCACACCGACGCCTGGAGCCGGTCGGCGAGCCCGGAGGTGTGGGCCTCCACCGCGTCGGTGATGTCCAGACCGGTCGGCAGCGACTCGTTCAGCAGCTCCTTGAGCGGTGCCGGGTCGCGGCGCTCGGTGAGCTGGATCTCCAGGTACTCGGCCTCGCTGCCGGTACCGGTCGGCGCGGCGTTGGCGTACGACACCTTGGGGTGCGGGGTGAAGCCCGCCGAATAGGCCATGGGGACCTCGGCGCGGCGCAGCGCCCGCTCGAAAGCGCGCTGGAAGTCGCGGTGGCTGGTGAACCGGAGGCGGCCGCGCTTGGTGTAGCGCAGTCGGATGCGCTGCACCGCCGGTGCGGGCGGCGGGCCTTCGGGCTGTCGCTTGCCCAGTGTTACTTCTCCTTGGTGTGAGGGCGCTGCCGGACGTCACCCCCGCGGAGGCGGGGACACGTCGCGCCCGGACGTCTTACCTAGAGTACGTGCCTGCGGTACCGCCGGTTCCCGCCGGGGCTCCGGCACCGCGGGGCGCTCCGGCTGCCGCGGCGCCCCGAACAGCGCCCGCCGGAGCTCCGCGCGGGTCTGCCGGACGGAGAGCCGGGCGGCACCCAGCGCCCGGCGCACGGAGCGGCCCGCCGCCCGCGCCGCGGTGCGCACCGGGCGCCACAGACCGTCGCGGACGGCGTGGCCGACGGGCGTGAGGACCGTGCGGTACACCCAGCGGAACGGCTCGACGAAGATCCACCGCAGGAGTGTGCCGAGGAACCGGCCGACGGCCCGGGAGACGTACCCGGCCACCCGCCAGCAGTGCGCGAACGCGGCGCCGGTCTCGCGCGCCACGACCGTCACGGCGGTGCCGACCGCCCGGCCCACGGGAGCCAGGACGTGACGCCACACCGCGACGGCCGGCACGACGACCGTCCACCGTACGAGTGCGGCGACGGCGGCCCCGAGTCCGCGGACCACCCAGGCGATGCCGCGCCCAGCGGGCGTCATCACGTGCCGGTAGAACCACTGGGCGGGCAGCACGACCAGGTGACGGCCGAGCCAGGCCAGCCCCGCGCCCAGCCCGCGCACCAGCCGGGCGAAGCCACCGCCGAGCCACCTGAACGCGTGCCCGACCGGCGTGAGGACCCAGCGGTAGACCCAAAGCGCCGGCACCACCACCAGGCAGCGCACCAGCCAGGCCACGGCCACCCCGATCGCCACGCCGACCGGCACCACCACATACCGCCACAGAGCGACCCAGGGCCAGTAGAAAACCGCCTTGCCCAGCCAGGCCAGCACCGCGCCGAAAGCCCGCGCGGTCCAGGCGACGCCGTGCCCGGCCGGCGTGAGAATCCAGCGGTACACCCAGGCCAGCGGCACAACGACCAGAACGTGCCCCAGCCAGGACAATCCACGCCCCACGGGACGCAGCACGCCGCGGTACAGCGCCCGGCCGCAGGCGGCGAGCCCATCCCATACGATGCGCACCGGCACCACGAGCACCAGTACGACCACGCGCACCGGCAACCGGACCAGCCGCGTCAGACAGCCTTCCCCCGGCTCGTACCGATCCACCCCCCGACGGCGCTCCGGCTCCTCGCCCACCAAAGACCCAACGGGCTCCATACGTCTTTCTCCCCCTCGCGCCCGATATGAGCACGGTCGTACACGTGCCACGGCCCGGCCTCCGCATCACCGCGGAGGCCGGGCCGTGGCACGTACCGGAACTTGCTTACTTGACGACGCTCAACGGCAACAGCTTCTTGCCCGTCGGGCCGATCTGGATACTCGTGTCCATCTGAGGACACACCCCGCAGTCGAAGCAAGGCGTCCAGCGGCAGTCCTCGACCTCGGTTTCGTCGAGGGCGTCCTGCCAGTCTTCCCAGAGCCAGTCCTTGTCCAGGCCGGAGTCGAGGTGGTCCCAGGGCAGGACTTCCTCGTAGGTGCGCTCGCGGGTGGTGTACCAGGCGACGTCGACGCCGTACGCGGGCAGTGTCTCCTCGGCGGCCTTCATCCAGCGGTCATACGAGAAGTGCTCGCGCCAGCCGTCGAAGCGGCCGCCGCCCTCGTAGACGGCGCGGATGACCGAGCCGACGCGGCGGTCGCCGCGGGAGAGCAGGCCCTCGACGATGCCGGGCTTGCCGTCGTGGTAGCGGAAGCCGATGGAGCGGCCGTACTTCTTGTCGCCGCGGATCTTGTCGCGCAGCTTCTCCAGCCGGGCGTCGGTCTCCTCCGCGCTGAGCTGCGGCGCCCACTGGAACGGGGTGTGCGGTTTGGGGACGAAGCCGCCGATGGAGACGGTGCAGCGGATGTCGTTGGAGTTGGCGACCTCACGGCCCTTGGCGATGACGTTGACCGCCATGTCGCCGATCTGGAGGACGTCCTCGTCGGTCTCGGTGGGCAGGCCGCACATGAAGTACAGCTTCACCTGCCGCCAGCCGTTGCCGTAGGCCGTGGCGACCGTACGGATGAGGTCCTCTTCCGAGACCATCTTGTTGATGACCTTGCGCATGCGTTCGCTGCCGCCCTCGGGGGCGAAGGTCAGTCCCGAGCGTCGGCCGTTGCGCGTCAGCTCGTTGGCAAGATCGACGTTGAAGGCGTCGACGCGGGTCGACGGCAGCGACAGGCCGATCTTGTCTTCCTCGTACCGGTCGGCGAGCCCCTTGGCGATGTCGCCGATCTCGGTGTGGTCCGCGGAGGACAGCGACAGCAGGCCGACCTCCTCGAATCCCGTGGCCTTGAGGCCCTTGTCCACCATCTCGCCGATGCCGGTGATGCTTCGCTCCCGCACGGGGCGCGTGATCATGCCGGCCTGGCAGAAACGGCAGCCGCGGGTGCAGCCACGGAAGATCTCGACCGACATCCGTTCGTGGACGGTCTCGGCCAGGGGGACGAGCGGCTGCTTCGGGTAGGGCCACTCGTCCAGGTCCATGACGGTGTGCTTGGACACGCGCCACGGGACGCCGGAGCGGTTCGGCACGACGCGCGAGATGCGTCCGTCGGCCAGGTACTCCACGTCGTAGAACTTGGGGACGTACACGCTGCCGGTCTTCGCGAGGCGGAACAGCAGTTCGTCGCGCCCGCCGGGTCGGCCCTCGGCCTTCCAGGCGCGGATGATGTCGGTGATCTCCAGCACGGCCTGCTCGCCGTCGCCGACGACCGCGCAGTCCAGGAAGTCGGCGATCGGCTCCGGGTTGAAGGCCGCGTGGCCGCCCGCGAGGATCAGCGGGTGGTCCTCCGTACGGTCCTTGGCCTCGATCGGGATGCCCGAGAGGTCCAGGGCGGTGAGCAGGTTGGTGTAGCCCAGCTCGGTGGAGAAGGAGACGCCGAGTACGTCGAAGGCGCTGACCGGGCGGTGCGCGTCGACGGTGAACTGCGGCACGTTGTGCTCGCGCATCAGCGCTTCGAGGTCCGGCCACACGCTGTACGTGCGCTCGGCGAGCACGCCCTCGCGCTCGTTGAGGACCTCGTAAAGGATCATGACGCCCTGGTTGGGCAGCCCGACCTCGTAGGCGTCCGGGTACATGAGCGACCAGCGCACATCGCAGCTGTCCCAGTCTTTGACGGTGGAGTTGAGCTCTCCACCGACGTACTGGATGGGCTTCTGGACATGCGGGAGAAGCGCTTCCAGGCGCGGGAAGACCGTCTCGACAGGCATCGCGGCGTCTTTCATGAGCTGGCAGGGGTGACCATCCAGCGTACCCCGGGAATGCGGCCCTGTTGACGGGCGGCACCCTGATGGGCAAGGGGTGACGGCGCCGGGACGGTGGGTCACCGGGCGGGGCGGCCGGTGAGGCCGTCCCGCCCGGCGCGTCATCCGCGCAGTTTCCTGCGGTGCGCCGGCTTCGACGCCTTGCGCCACACCTCGGGCAGCTCCCGCTCGCGGGCGGCCGCCGCGGCTTCCTCCCGTCCGTAGAGCAGGCCGAAGGTGAACCCGCCCTCGCCCGCGCCGTGCGCCTGTACGGCGAGGTCGCGCAGCGCCTCCCGCGCCACCACGCTGTCCTGGTGGTCGCCGAGCAGCTGCTGCACCCGCTTCATGCGCTTGGCGAACTTCTTCGCCGGGCCGCCCAGCGTCGGCGTCGCCGCCTCCGCCGCGTACCGCACCCGCTTGGCGGCCTTGCGCGCGCCGTGCAGCGCCTCGTCGCGCGCCGGCCCCGCCGGTGCCTCCAGGGCGGCCGCCATCCGCCCGGCGAGCCGCCGGTAGTCCTTGAGCACGGCCTTCGCCATCGGCTTCGCCGGCGGCCTGGTGGCGGCCTGGCGCAGCGGCGGGTCCGCCATGAGCGCGTGCAGGCTTTCCAGCAGGGCCAGGTGGCGGGGCCCGTCCAGCACCGCGATCAGTGCCTGCCGCGAGCCGAGCCGCCGGCGCTGCGACCACAGGCGCAGCCGCGCGGCGACCGGGCCGATGCGCAGTTCCCTGGGCAGGTCCGCCAGCCCGGCGTGCAGCCGGTCCGCCAGCACCTCGCGGTCCCGGTCGACACCCAACTCCCCGGCCAGCCACTTGAGTTCGTTGCCGATGGGGTCGGTCACCGAGCGGTCGAGCAGTGCGCCGTAGGACCGGAAGGCGCTGCGCAGGCGGCGGGTGGCGACGCGCATCCGGTGCACGGAGTCGGGCAGGTCGCGGCGGACGGCGGGGTCCAGTTCGGTGATGGTCCGCACCTGCTCGCCGACGTAGGCGAGGACGGCGTCACCGGCCGTGCGAGGCTGCTTGCGGGGTTTGCGTGGCCCGCCTGCCCGTACGGGGGCGGGCTCCTCGGGGGCGGTTTCGGCGAGGGCGCGGGCCAGCTTGGACGCCGAACCTGCGGGGCGTACGCCGGCGGCCGCGAAGGCTTCCTCTACCGCGTCCAGGAGCCCGGGGGCCCCGTCCCCCACCAGTTCCACCTCGATCTCGCGCCATCGGACGCCGACGGTCATGCGGCCCGACCCGTCCGTCCGGCCACCGCCGTCCGGCCGGCCGTCGGCGTCCGCGCCGCCCGGACCGGCCGCCACGTCCGCGGCGCATACGGCTTCCGTCCCGGGCCCGGCGCCGGCCGGGGCCGCGCCGTCCACCCGGTGCGCCACCACCTCGTCCACCGCCACCTCGGCGAGCGGCGCGCCCCGGGCGTCCTCCAGGACCCGCAGCGTGCGCCGGGTCCGCAGGTGCACGAGCGGGGTCAGGCGCGCGCCGCGCACCCGCGAGCGCACCAGGGCCGCGAGCTTGTCCGGCAGCCGGTCGGCCAGGGGCATCCGCACCTCGTCCCGTACGCCGGGCGCGACCGGCAGTTTCAGGTGCCAGCCCGCGTCGCCGCCGCCGGTCCGCCGCCGCAGGGTGATGCCGTCGGCGGCGAGCCGCTGGTCGGGGGTGTCGTAGTAGGTGGCGGACAGGACGACGGTGCCCTGTTCCGCGATGGCCGCGACCCCGGCGACGCCGGTCAGGTCGGGCAGCCGGGTGCTGTCGTCGGCCTCGTACTTCCGCTCGATTTCCCGCACGGTGTCCGCCATGGATCGAATCTAGCCGCGTATGGGGCTGTGAGGCAGTGCCCCGCAGGCCGTTCAGCGGACGCCGTGCGGCGCGGCGGCGGGGTTCCGGGCTGGCCACGGGGTATCCCGCCAAAAACCGTTCATCCCTGCACGAACACTGGCTAATGCCGGATAGCTCCTTTCCGGCCGGTTGCGGAAATACGCCGTCTTGCCGTCGGCAGTTGCCGCTCGGACGATCGGTCCCCTCATCCCGTGCGGACCGCGGTGGCCAAGAGGGCCGCGGTGTGTCCGCACGCCCTTCCACGAGGAGGACCAGATGACCACCAACGGCCGCCAGAGCCTCAGTCCCGATGCGGCACGGCAACTCGCCACCGCCACCAAGACCACGCCCCAGATGCGCGGCATCACCCCGCGCTACCTGCTGCGCGCCCTGCCCTGGGTGGACGTCGACGCCGGCGTCTACCGCGTCAACCGCCGCCGTACGTTCATCCTCGGCGACGACCGGATCAGCACGTTCTCCGAAGGCGACAGCCACCGCATCGTCCCCGAGGACCTGAGGGAACTGCCGTTCCTGCGGCAGGCGGACGAGGGACAGCTGCGCGAGCTGGCCGAGACCTGCGACGAAGTCACCTTCGAGGCGGGCCAGTTACTGTGCTCCGAGGGCGACAACGCCGACCGGCTCTGGGTGCTCGTGCGGGGCCGCGCGGAGAAGCGGGTGACCGGACGCTACGGCGAGGACGCGCTGCTGGAGATCATCGGCGACGGCCAGTTCTTCGACCTGGAAGCCTGGGCCAAGGGCACGTCGCAGCCGTACCGGGTACGTACGCTGACGCCCGGTGTCGCGTTGTGCATCAGCCGCGCCAAGCTGGCCGAACTGGCCGACCGCGACGAGTCGTTGCGCACCACGATGGAGTCCTACTGTTCCGGCGAGATGCCGACGCCGGGCGCCGAGGCGCCGGTCGACCTGGCCTCCGGGCACGTCGGCGAGCCGGTGCTGCCGGGCACGTACGTGGAGTACGAGGACACACCGCGCGAGTACCACATGAGCCTCGCCCAGACCGTGCTGCGCGTGCACACCCGCGTCGCCGACCTGTACAACCAGCCCATCGACCAGACCCGCGCGCAGAGCAACCTGACCGTCCACGCGCTGCGTGAGCGCCAGGAGTCGATGATGCTCAACCACCCGGAGTTCGGCCTGTTCAACCAGGTCGCCCCGGGCATGCGGGTGCAGCCGCGCACCGGCGCGCCGACCCCGGACGACCTGGACGAGCTGCTGGCCAAGGTGTGGAAGCAGCCCGCGTACTTCCTCGCGCACCCCCGTGCCATCGCCGCGTTCGGCCGTGAATGTACCCGCCGGGGTGTGCCCCCGGTGACCGACACGCGGTTCGGCAGTCCGCTGCTGACCTGGCGGGGCGTGCCGTTGCTCCCGTCCGACAAGGTGACGATCAACGGCGCCGGCACGACGGAGATCCTGCTGATGCGGGTGGGCGAGGCCGAGCAGGGCGTGGTGGGTCTGCGCCCGAGTTCGGTGCCCGACGAGGCCGAACCGGGCCTGTCGATCCGGAACATGGGCGTCGACCAGAAGGCGATCACCTCGTACCTGGTCACGGCCTACTTCAACACGGCCGTCCTGGTGGAGGACGCCCTCGCCGTACTCCAGAACGTCGAGGTGTCCAAGTACCATGACTACTCCTGACGTCACGGGGCTCGCGGCGCCGCTGAGCGTCCTCCTGGGCGCTGGGACGAAGGGCACCGGGACCGGCGTGGCCGGTACGTCCGGCACGGCCGCCGACCAGGTGGCAGCGGCTCCGGCCGCCGGTACGGCCACGGGCACGGCACCTGCCACGGGCGCGGCTCCGGGCGCGGGGGCGACCGTCGTACCGGCCGCCGCGATGGCGGGTCTGCCGGGCATGGCCCCGGTACCGAGCGCGGGTTCCGCCGAGGGCGGCGCGGCGCCGAGCACCGTTCCCGGCCAGGCTTCCGCGCTGACCGGCGCGATGCCGACCGCCGTTCCCGGCCAGGCTTCCGCCCTGACCGATGCGGTGCCGACCGCCGTTCCCGGCCAAGTGGCCGCGCTGACCGGCGCGGTGCCGACCACCGTTCCCGGAACGAGTGCCGTGCCCGCACCGGGCGCGGTGCCCACCGAAGCACCGGCCGCGGCCACGACGGCCGCGCCGGCCACCACACCGACGGCCACCACCCCGCCTGCCGCCCTCCAGTTCCCCGGCACCCAACGCGGCGCCTTCTCCCCCGAGATGGCGCGCCGGGACTTCCCGATCCTGCACCGGCTGGTCAACGGCCATCCGCTCGTCTGGCTCGACAACGGCGCCACCACCCAGAAGCCGCGCCAGGTGATCGAGGCCGTGGCCGCCTTCTACGGTTCGGCCAACTCCAACATCCACCGCGGCGCCCACACCATGGCCCGCGACGCCACCGCCCTGTACGAGGCGGGCCGGGCCGCCGTCGCGGACTTCCTGGGCGCCCCGTCCCCCGAAGAGATCGTCTTCGTGCGCGGCACCACCGAGGCGATCAACCTCGTCGCGCAGACCTGGGGCCGGGCCAACCTGGGCCCGGGGGACGACATCCTCGTCCCCGTGCTGGAGCACCACTCCGACATCGTCCCCTGGCAGCAGCTCGCCGCCGAGACGCACGCCCGGGTGGTGCCGGTGCCGCTGCTGCCGGACGGGCAGATCGACCAGTTCGCCTACTCCGACCTGCTCTCCACCCGTACCCGTCTGGTGGCCGTCAGCCATGCCTCCAACGTGCTCGGCACCGTCCCTCCGGTGGCGGAGATGACGGCGCTGGCCCACCGTTACGGCGCCAAGGTGCTGGTGGACGGCGCGCAGGCGGTGGCCCACTTCCCGGTCGACGTACAGGCCATGGACGCCGACTTCTACGCCTTCTCCGGCCATAAGCTGTTCGCGCCCACCGGCATCGGCGCGCTGTACGCCAAGCCCGAGCTGCTGGCGTCGATGGCGCCGTGGCAGGGCGGCGGCAACATGATCGAATCCGTTTCCTTCGACCGCACGACGTTCGCGCCCGCACCGCACGCCTTCGAGGCCGGTACCGGCCACATCTCGGGCGTGGTCGGGCTGCTCGCCGCCCTCGACTGGCTGTCCGGCTTCGACCACGAGGCCATCGCCGCGTACGAGGCCGACCTGCTCGCCTACGCCCGCCAGGCCCTGGCCGCCGTGCCCGGACTACAGCTGCTGGGCGACGCCCCGGACCGCATCGCGGTGCTGTCCTTCACCCTCGCGGGCCACGAACCGACGGCCGTCGCGCAGGCCCTGGACGAGGGCGGCATCGCCGTCCGTTCAGGGCACCACTGCGCCCAGCCGGCCCTGGCCCACTACGGCCTCGACAGCGCCGTACGCGCTTCCCTCGCCCTCTACAACACCCCCGAGGAGGTGGACCGGCTGGCGGCCTCCCTGCTGCGCATCCAGCAGGCTTCCTGAACGCGCGCCCACGAGCGCCCGCCCCGCCACCTTCCGTTCTAGTGGTCGTCGCAACACCCCAGCTCAGGGAATGCGATGAACTTCGAGGTTCGTAAGGACCGGAGGCCGCAGGGGCCGAGGAGACTTGGTGCAGAGCGGGAGGAATACTTCCGGCTCGTGCAGCAGGGCTACGGCAACAAAGAGGCGTCCAGGCTCGTAGGCGTCCACCCGCGGACGGCGCGCGGGTGGCGCAACGGACGTCGGTATAACAGCGGCAAGGTCGAGCCGCCCGTTCGATCAGAACGGGCGGCCGTTCCTGCTACACCTAGCCGGTATCTGCGAGAGGACGAGCGCATCCACATCGCTGACCGGCTACGGGAGAAGGCGTCGATCCGCGCCATCGCCGCGGAGCTGGGCCGCAGTCCATCGACTATCAGCCGGGAGATCCGCCGCAACGGTATGCCGCTGCGGCGGGATGACTACCGCTGGGCCTACCGGCCGCATGCCGCCCAGGCCCGAGCTGAGGCCCGTCGCCCCCGGCCCAAGCCGGGAAAGATCGGCACGTGTCCGCGACTGCGCGACTACGTACAAGAGCGCCTGGAGCGGCGTTGGAGTCCTGAGCAGATTGCCCACCAGCTCCGTCGGGACTTCCCCGACGATCCGGAGATGCGCGTGACGCACGAGACCATCTACCAGGCCCTTTACGTCCAGGGTCGAGGAGAACTCCGCAGAGAACTCGCCCGCTCCCTTCGAACAGGGCGGGCACGCCGGAAGCCTCATCGGCAGTCCAACAAGCGTCAGCCCCGCTACACCACTCCCATGGTGATGATCAGCGACCGCCCCGCCGAGGCGGACGACCGGGCCGTGCCTGGCCATTGGGAGGGAGATCTCATCGTCGGGACCGGTAACCGATCGGCAATCGGCACCCTGGTCGAACGGACGACGCGCTTCACCATGCTGGTGCACCTGCCACACGGGCACCGGGCAGAGCACTTCCACGAGGCCCTGGCCGGCACTGTCATGGCTCTGCCGCCTCAACTCAGACGGTCCATGACCTGGGACCAAGGCAACGAGATGGCCGGCCACGCCGCCTTCAGCCTGGCCACGCGCATGCCGGTCTACTTCTGCAACCCAGCCAGCCCATGGCAGCGCGGCTCGAACGAGAACACCAATGGCCTGCTGCGGCAGTACTTCCCCAAGGGCACCGACTTGGCTGCCCACACCCGCAGCCACCTCGACGCCGTCGCCGCCGAACTCAACAGTCGCCCACGCAAGACGCTCGGTTGGGAAACCCCAACCGAGCGCCTGTCTAAACTGCTCGCCACCACAAGTCAGTGATCACGTGTTGCGATGACCACCGGAATTCGCCCACCGGGGCGGGCGCTCCGCCGTGACCGGCCCCCGCACCGCCCCGGCCCCCGCCGCTCGGTACAGTGCGGTCTTCGGTTCGCGCACGTCATGGCAGGGGGAACGATGCTCGCGCATCTCACGGACACCGCACGGCAGTTGGCCGCCGTACTGTGGCAGCAGCACACGGTCTACCGGGACCGGACGGGCGGTGTGGTCATCCGGGGCGAGCACGTCCAGCGGTGGATCAGCCTGTCCGCGACCGGGACGCGCGGGGAGGTGCTGGTACGGGCGGGACGCATCCTCGACGGCGGCACCAGCGCCCCCGCGCGGGCGGAAACGGTCCTGCGGCTGGACAGCGGTACGAGCGAACTGGCCGCCGCCTGCCGCAGACTGCTGGCCGACACGGCCGCCGACGCCGCCCCCGCGGCTTCGCGCGCGCCGGGCCCGGCGCGGCCCCGGCCACCGCGGACGGCGCGCCGGAGAACGAAGAAGGCGAGGATCGCCCTGTGGGTGATCCTCGCCACCGTGACCAGCGGCGCGGTGCTCGCCGCCCTCGTCGCCTACAGCTCCTACAGCGCCGCGGCCGGCCACTGAGGGGCTCCGGTCAGGCCGACACCGGCCGCTGCGCGTGGATGGACTGGAGCAGCCCTATCGCGATCCAGACCGCGAACATGGACGTGCCGCCGTACGAGACGAACGGCAGCGGCAGGCCGGTGACGGGCATGATGCCCAGCGTCATGCCGATGTTCTCGAACGCCTGGAAGGAGAACCAGGCGATGCAGCCGGCGGCCACGATCGTGCTGTACAGCTCGCTGGCCTCGCGGGCGATGCGGCAGGCGCGCCACAGGACGACGCCCAGCAGGAAGATGATCAGGCCGGCGCCGAGGAAGCCGAGTTCCTCCCCGGCGACGGTGAAGATGAAGTCGGTCTGCTGTTCCGGCACGAACTGGCCGGTGGTCTGGCTGCCCTGGAAGAGGCCGGAGCCGGTCAGCCCGCCGCCGCCGATCGCGATGCGCGCCTGGTTGGTGTTGTAGCCGACGCCCGCCGGGTCCAGGCTCGGGTTGGCGAAGGCGGCGAACCGGGCGATCTGGTAGTCGTCCAGCAGGCCCAGCTGCCAGACGGCCACGCAGCCGATGACGCCGGTGCCCAGCAGCCCGAGGATCCACCGGTTGGAGGCCCCGGAGGCGAGCAGTACGCCGAGGATGATGGCGCCGAGGACCATGACCGAGCCGAGGTCCGGCATCAGCATGATGATGGCGACGGGGACGGCGGCCAGGCCGAGGGCCTGGACGACGGTGCGGTGGTCGGGGTGCGGGCGGTCGCCCGCGTCGACCCGGCCCGCGAGGATCACCGCCATCCCCAGCGTGATCGTGATCTTGGCGAATTCGGCGGGCTGGAGGGAGAGGCCGCCGGGGATGGCCAGCCAGGAGCGGGAGCCGTTGATCGTGGCGCCCAGCGGGGTGAGGACGAGCAGGGCCAGCAGCAGCGAGAGGCCGTAGAGGATCGGTACGGCCCCGCGCAGGGTGCGGTGGCCGAGCCAGATGGCGCCGGCCGCCAGCGCCAGCCCGATGCCGGTGTTGAGCAGGTGGCGCAGCAGGAAGCCGTACTCGTCGCCGTGGTTGAGTTCGGTGCGGTTGCGGGTGGCGGAGAAGACCAGCACCGCGCCGATCAGGGAGAGGGCCATGGCGGACAGCAGCATGACCCAGTCCAGCCGGCGCAGGACCGAGTCGCGCGCGGTCAGCTTGCCCCAGGCGCCGCGTTCGGGGCTGTAGCGGCGGACGGTGAAGCGGTCGGCGGCGGACGAACTGGTCACCGGTCCCGCCTTCCCGCCGCCGCGGGCGGCTGCGGTGCGACGGCGGGCTTGAGGGGCTGTGCCTGGATCGTGCCGTCGCCCAGGATCTTGGGCAGCCCGGTCTGCGGCCTGGGCAGCAGCGCCGCCTTCTCGTCGATCTTGCCCTTGTCGTCCACCCCGTAGAGCGCGTTGTAGATCTTGCGCACGGCGGGCCCCGCGGACCCCGAGCCCGTACCGCCCTGGGAGATGGTCATGACGATCGTGTAGTCCTTGGTGTACGTGGCGAACCAGCCCGTCGTCTGCTTGCCGTAGACCTCGGCCGTGCCGGTCTTGGCGTGCATCGGGATCTTGTCCTGCGGCCAGCCCTGGAAGCGCCAGGCGGCGGTGCCGCGGGTGGCGACGCCGGCCAGCGCGCCGTCGATCTGGGACAGGGTCTTGGCCGTCACCGGCAGCTTCCCGTGCGACTTGGGCTCGATGGTCTCGATGTGCTTGCCGTCGGGGCTGACGACGGCCTTGCCCACGGTCGGGTTGTAGAGGGTGCCGCCGTTGGCGATCGCGGCGTAGATCGTCGCCATCTGTATCGGGGTGACCTGGGTGTCGCCCTGGCCGATGGAGTAGTTGACGGAGTCACCCGCGCGCATCTTCATGCCGGACTCGCAGTTCTCCTTGGCGATCTTGGAGACGTAGTCGTCGCCGGTCTGGCCCTGCTTGCACCAGCTGTCCTTGTTGGCCTCCCAGTACCGCTTCTTCCACTCGCGGTCCGGTACGCGGCCGGTGACCTCGTTGGGGAGGTCGATGCCCGTCTCCTTGCCGAGGCCGAACTGGTGTGCCGTCTTGTAGAACCAGTCCGCCGGGTTCTTGGGCTTGTTGCCGCCGTCCTTCTGCCACTGCTGGTAGGCGAGGCCGTAGAAGACGGTGTCGCAGGAGACCTCCAGCGCCCGGCCGAGGTTGATCGGGCCGTAGCCCTTGGACTCGAAGTTCTTGAACTCCTGGTTGCCGATGTAGAAGGCGCTGGAGCAGTTGTAGCTGCCGTTGAAGTCGTAGCCGGCGTTGACCGCGGCCGAGGTGGAGATGACCTTGAAGATCGAGCCGGGCGCCGACTGGCCCTGGATCGCGCGGTTGAGCAGCGGGTAGTTGGAGTCCTTGCCGGTCAGCCGCGCGTAGTCCTTGCCGGAGATGCCGCCGACCCAGGCGTTCGGGTCGTAGGACGGGTTGGAGGCCATGGAGACGACCCGGCCGGTCTTGTTCTCCATGACGACCACGGCGCCCGCGTCGGCCTTGTAGTTGGTGCCGGTGTTCTTGTCGTGCTCCTTGCGGGCGTCCTTCATCGCCTGGTCGAGTTCCTTCTCCGCTATGGCCTGCACACGCGCGTCTATGCTCGTGACGACGTTGGAGCCCGGGATCGCCTTGTCGCTCTTGGCCTTGCCGATGACCCGGCCGAGGTTGTCGACCTCGTAGCGCGTCACGCCGGCCTTGCCGCGCAGGGCGCTGTCGTAGGTGCGCTCCAGCCCGGAGCGGCCGATCTGGTCCGAGCGCAGCAGCGGCGAGCGGGTGTTCTTGGCCTTCTGGATCTCCTCGTCGGTGACCGGCGAGAGGTAGCCGAGGACCTGGGCGGTCTCGGCCTGGCCGGGCGCGGCGTAGCGGCGTACGGCGGTGGGCTCGGCGGAGATGCCGGGGAAGTCCTCGGAGCGTTCGCGGATCTGGAGGGCCTGCTGGGTGGTGGCCTCGTCGGTGATCGGGATGGGCTGGAAGGGCGAGCCGTTCCAGCAGGGCTGCGGGGTCTTGGCGTCGCAGAGCCGGACCTTGTTGCGGATCTCCTGCTCCGTCATGCCGAGCACCTTGGCGAGCCGGCCGAGCACGGCCTTGCCGTCGTCCTTCATCTTCAGCAGGTCGGTGCGGCTGGCGGAGACGACCAGGCGGGTCTGGTTGTCGGCGAGGGGGATGCCGCGGGCGTCGAGGATGGAGCCGCGGGTGGCCGGGTCGACGACCTGCTGGACGTGGTTGTTGCGGGCCTCGTCGGCGTACTCGCGGCCGTTGCGGATCTGGAGGTACCACAGCCGGCCGCCGAGCGTGAGCAGCAGCGAGAAGACGAGGATCTGGATGGCGACCAGGCGGATCCTGACGCGTGAGGTGCGGCCGGTCTCCGGAATGTTGGTCACAGTCGCTTGACCCCCTTGATGCGTCCTGCCTTGTTACGGGCCGGCCTGCCGAGCAGCCCGCCGCGCTGGCCGCCGATCCGGGCCTGCTTGGACGGGAGGGTGGTGCGCATCGAGCGGCTCGCTTTCAGGCCGGTGCCGGAGCCGAGCCAGCCGTAGGCGCTGCGGCCCTTGCCGGAGCCGCCCTGGCCGCCCGCGGCGTCCGCGGCCAGCGGATCGTGCTCCGTCCTGCGGGCCATGGCCATGACCAGCGGTACGACGAACGGGGCGAGCAGCAGGTCGTAGAGCGTGGCGGTGAACAGCAGCCCGGCCAGGCCCACATGGCGGGCGGCGGAGTCGCCCACGAGCGAGCCCACGCCGGCGTACAGCAGCGTCGAGCCGAGGGCCGCGCCCACCACGACGACCAGCGGCATGGTCGCCGAACGGTGCTGCCCGGTGTCGGGTTTGGTCAGCCCGGCGACGTACCCGATGACGCAGAGCACCAGCGCGTACCGGCCGATGGCGTGGTCGGAGGGCGGCGCGAGGTCGGCGAGCAGCCCGGCCCCGAAGCCGAGCAGGGCGCCGCTGACGTGCCCGTAGACGAGGGCGAGGCCGAGGACGACCAGGAGCAGCAGGTCGGGTGTGGCGCCGGGCAGCTGGAGCCGCGCCAGCACGCAGACCTGGACCAGCAGGGCCACGACCACCAGCGCGGCCGAGAGCAGAATCCTCTTGATGCGCATCGGTCAGCTCCTGGGAGAGGCGCTCGCGGTGGGGGTGGCCGTGACGGTGACCGTCGGCGTCGGCTTGGGCTTGGCGGGCTTGGCCGGCAGGACCGTGTCGCGCGGGTCCTCGCGGGGCGGCTGGACCACGACGCCGACGATGTCCAGCTTGGAGAAGCCGACGAACGGGCGTACCTGGAGGGAGCGGGTCAGGTCGCCGTTGGACGGGTCGACCTTGACGACCCGGCCGACCGGGACGCCGGGCACGAAGGGCTTGTCGGCGCTGGAGCCGAAGGTGACGAGGCGGTCGCCGCTTCGCACCTCGGCCTTGCCGTTGAGGAGCTGCACCCGCAGCGAGTCGCCGCCCTGGCCGGTGGCGAAGCCGATCTCGTTGGTCTTCTCCATGCGGGTGCCGACGGTGAAGTCCGGGTCGTTGGCGAGCAGGACGGTGGCGGTGGTGGTGCCGACGGTGGTGACCCGGCCGACCAGGCCGTCGCCGTTGAGGACCGTCATGTCGCGGGCGATGCCGTCCCGGGAGCCGGCGTCGATGGTGACGGTCCAGGAGAAGCCCTGCGCGGCGCCGATGGCGATGACCTGGGCGCCCTTGATGCCGTACTGGCCGGTGCCGGCGGTCTTGAGCATCTTGTCCAGCTCGGCGGCACGGTTGCGGTTGCGGTCGGAGGAGCCCAGCTTGGCCTTGAGCCCGGCGTTCTCCCGCTCCAGGGCGCTGATACGGGTGTGCCGCTCGCCGGAGTCCCGTACCG
Organism: Streptomyces sp. NPDC017056; assembly: GCF_044332485.1. Lineage (NCBI taxonomy): Bacteria > Bacillati > Actinomycetota > Actinomycetes > Kitasatosporales > Streptomycetaceae > Streptomyces > Streptomyces sp. NPDC017056. The sequence continues at coordinate 67,527 of NZ_JBIRPD010000006.1, forward strand.
CGCCGACGGCGTTGCCCACCGGGTCGACGACCGTGGCGATGCCGCTCTCGACCGGCCCGAAGACCGCGGCGGCGGCCTGCCGGGCACCGGCGAGCGGGGACCGTTCGCCACCGCGGATGTCCACCGTGATCAGCGCGAACGCGATCGCGACCAGCAGCACCAGTAGCAGCCGGCTCTCTCGTGTGTCCCTCACGTGCGGCGGCCGTGTCCTTCCTCGTAGGACCGGCCGGCTGCGGGCCCGCGCCGGTCGCGCTGGGGAGTGCGTTGTGCCTTTATACGCAGTGCTCGCCTGTTGGGGCGTGGTGCCTGTATATCAACGATCCGCCGTACGGACGATCAGCCGCCCGTACGGCGGAATGTCGGGTTCCTCAGCGGCGCGGCTGGGAGTCCAGGACCTGCTGGAGCGCCTCGAACTCCTCGACGCACTTGCCGCTGCCGAGGGCGACGGAGTCGAGCGGGTCCTCGGCGATGTGGATCGGCATGCCGGTCTCGCGGCGCAGGCGCTCGTCGAGGCCGCGGAGCAGGGCGCCGCCTCCGGTGAGCACGATGCCGCGGTCCATCACGTCGCCGGACAGCTCCGGCGGGCACTTGTCGAGCGTCGTCTTGACCGCGTCGACAATGGAGTTGACCGGCTCCTCGATGGCCTTGCGCACCTCGGCCGCCGAGATGACGACGGTCTTGGGAAGTCCGGAGACCAGATCCCGGCCGCGGATCTCGGTGTGCTCGTCCTGTTCCAGGTCGTACGCCGAACCGATGGTGATCTTGATGCTCTCGGCGGTGCGCTCGCCCAGCAGGAGGCTGTACTCCTTCTTGATGTGCTGGATGATCGCGTTGTCCAGCTCGTCGCCGGCCACCCGGATCGACTGGGCCGTGACGATGCCGCCGAGCGAGATCACGGCGACCTCGGTGGTGCCGCCGCCGATGTCCACGACCATGTTGCCGGTGGCCTCGTGGACCGGCAGCCCGGAGCCGATCGCGGCGGCCATCGGCTCTTCGATGATGTGCACCTGGCGGGCGCCGGCCTGGGTGGACGCCTCGATGACCGCGCGGCGCTCGACCCCGGTGATACCGGAGGGGACACAGACGACGACGCGCGGGCGGGCGAGGTAGCGACGCTTGTGGATCTTGAGGATGAAGTAGCGGAGCATCCGCTCGGTGATCTCGAAGTCGGCGATCACGCCGTCCTTCAAAGGACGCACCGCGACGATGTTGCCGGGGGTGCGGCCGATCATCTTCTTCGCCTCGGCGCCCACGGCGAGAATGCCACCGGTGTTGGTGTTGATGGCCACGACCGACGGCTCGTTGAGGACGATCCCACGACCCCTGACGTACACCAGCGTGTTGGCGGTCCCGAGGTCGACAGCCATGTCACGGCCGATGAACGACATGTTGTTCCCCATGAGGATACGTCTGGCCTTCCCAACTGGAGCGAATGCTTACTTGAGGTCGGCAGGTGTGGTGCGCCGGGGCGCGGAAGCTCCATCGTAGTCACGAAGTCCCCACCGCTCGAACGCGGTGCGGGGTTCCTTCGCCATTGTCAGCGGAACACGCACCCGCCCCCCTTAATGGTGACGTCGTGTCGCGCTGATGCGTTCCCCCGTTCGGAGAGCGGATGCCGCGGGGCGACCGGAGGTTTCGCGGTCGCCCCAGGTCATCGGGGTCGGGAAGGACCGCCGGTCAGCCCAGGCCCGGGAAGAAAATCTTGATCTCCCGGTCGGCGGACTCCTCGGAGTCCGAGGCGTGGACGAGGTTCTCCCGGGTGATGGTCCCGAAGTCCCCGCGGATCGAACCGGCGGGCGCCTTGATCGGGTCGGTCGGGCCGGCCAGCGCCCGTACGCCCTCGATCACCCGCTCGCCCTCGACGACCAGGCTGACCACCGGTCCCGACGACATGAACTGCACCAACGGCTCGTAGAAGTCCCGGCCGACGTGCTCGGCGTAGTGCTGCTCCAGTATCGCGCGGTCCAGCGTGCGCAGCTCCAGCGCGCTGATCGTCCAGCCCGCCTTCTTCTCGATACGGCCGAGAATCTCACCGACCAGGCCGCGGCGGACCGCGTCGGGCTTGAGAAGGACGAGCGTGCGCTGGCTCACGGAGGGGCTCCTTGCGATACGGACGACATCGGCAGGTGCCCTGAGGCTACATGGGTGACGGCGTGCGGCTGTACGCGGTACCGGGGCCGAATCACCTGATCCGGACGGGTGGTGCGGCCGGACGGGTGAACGGGTGCGGGTGGTTTTCGTACGCGCGTGTGCGCCGGCCGGGGAAAGACGTCCGGGCCGGGTGCGTCCGCACCCGGCCCGGCTCGTTCAGCCGACTACGCCACGCCCGGCCGCGGGCCCTCCTCGGCCTGCGCCGCCCAGCGGGCCTTCGCCTCGTCGATCTTGCGGCCGAAGTGCACCGAAGCCCACCACAGGGCGGCGAAGACCGCGCCGAGGAAGAACATCGTCGTCACCACGAAGCCGCTGGCGATCAGGGCCGCCTGGAGGGCCCAGCCGAGCTGCACGCCACCGGGGCGGGTGAGCACGCCGCACAGCAGGACACACAGCAGCATGGCGACGCCGCTGACCGTCCAGACCGTGGCCGTGGAGTGTCCCGAGGTCTGCATCGCGACCAGACCCGCGAAGCCGATCACGAAGAACTCGCCGATCAGCGTGCTCGCACACAGCGTGCGCATGGTCAGTTCCTTCCCAGGAGCAGCCGGGCCTCGCCGACCGTGATCACGGAGCCGGTGACCAGCACGCCCGCTCCGGAGTACTCGCCCTCCTCCTCGGCGAGGGTGATCGCCGCCTCCAGCGCGTCGTCGAGCCGGGGCTCGACCTGAACGCGCTCGGCGCCGAAGACCTCCACCGCGACGGCCGCCAGCTCGTCCGGGTCCATGGCACGGTGGCTGGAGTTACGGCTCACCACGATCTCGGCGAAGATCGGCTCGAAGGCTTCGAGCACGCCCCGCACGTCCTTGTCCGCGCTCGCGCCGACCACGCCGACGAGTCGGCTGAAACCGAACGCCTCGGTGACCGCCTCGGCCGCGGCCCGCGCGCCCGCCGGGTTGTGCGCCGCGTCCAGGATGACGGTCGGGCTGCTCCGTACGACCTCCAGGCGGCCGGGCGAGGCCACCGAGGCGAAGGCGGTGCGGATGGTGTCGACGTCCAGGGTGCGGGAGTGCTGGGAGCCGATGCCGAAGAACGCCTCCACCGCGGCCAGCGCCACCGCGGCGTTGTGCGCCTGGTGGGCGCCGTACAGCGGCAGGAAGATCTCCTCGTACTCGCCGCCCAGGCCGCGCAGCGTCAGCAGCTGGCCGCCGACCGCGACCTCGCGGCTGAGGACGCCGAACTCCATGCCCTCGCGGGCGACCGTGGCGTCCACCTCGACCGCGTGCTTGAGCATCACCGACGCGGCGTCCACCGGCTGCTGCGCCAGGACGACGGTCGCGTCCTTCTTGATGATCCCGGACTTCTCGCCCGCGATCTTCTCGGGCGTATCGCCGAGGCGGTCGGTGTGGTCCAGCGAGATGGGCGTGACGACGGCGACGTCCCCGTCGATCACGTTCGTCGCGTCCCAGGTGCCGCCCATGCCGACCTCGACGACCGCGACGTCCACCGGGGCGTCCGCGAAGGCCGCGTACGCCATCGCCGTCAGCACCTCGAAGAACGACAGGCGGTACTCCTGCCGGGCGTCGACCATCTCCACGTAGGGGGCGATGTCCTGGTACGTCTCGATGAAGCGCTCGGCCGAGATGGGGGCGCCGTCCAGGCTGATCCGCTCGGTCACCGACTGCACGTGCGGGCTGGTGTACCGGCCGGTGCGCAGGTCGAAGGCGCTCAGCAGGGCCTCGATCATGCGGGCGGTGCTGGTCTTGCCGTTGGTGCCGGTGATGTGGATGGACGGGTAGGCGCGCTGCGGCGAGCCCAGGACGTCCATCAGCGCCTCGATGCGCTGCACCGACGGGTCCAGCTTGGTCTCGCCCCAGCGGCCGGCCAGCTCGGCCTCCACCTCGCGCAGCGCGCGGTCGACCTCCGGGTCTTCGGGACGGGCGGGAATGCCGTCCCCCTGGGGTGGTCCTGCCTGCGCGCGCAGGGTACGGCTGCCGGCCTCGATCACCGCGAGGTCGGGGGTGGGGGTCCCCCCTGCTCGAGCCTCGTCGAGAGCTTGGGGGAGGTCGGTCTCGGCCTCCACCATCTCCTCGAAGGGGTCGGCCTGGCCGTCCGGGCCGGGAATCGGGTCGGGGTCGTCGTTTCGGGGGCGGTCGTCGCTCACGGCTCCAGTCTACGAGCCACCACCGACACCGGCGGGCGGCGGCCTGCGGCCGGGCGGCGACCGCCCGCGGCCGGGGCCGCTACGACAGGGCCGCCTTCATCATCGCCTTCGCCACGGGCGCGGCCAGGCCGCCGCCGGAGATCTCGTTGCGCGCGGCGTCGCTGTCCTCGACCATGACGGCGACGGCCACCTGGTGCCCCTTGCCGTCCTTGGCGTAGGAGACGAACCAGGCGTACGGGGTGCCCTCGTTGTCCACGCCGTGCTGGGCGGTGCCCGTCTTGCCGCCGACGGTCAGGCCGCCGATCTTGGCGTTGGAGCCGGTGCCCTCGTTCACGACGGTCTCCATGGACGACTGGAGCTGCTCGGCGGTGCGCTGCGAGACGGCCTTGCCGTACTTCTCCGGCTCGTACTGCTGGAGGGTGTTGCCGCCGCCGTCGGTGAGCTTGTCGACCAGCTGCGGCGTCTGGAGGTCGCCGCCGTTGGCGATGGCCGAGGAGACCATGGCCATCTGGAGCGGCGTCGCGGTGTCGTCGAACTGGCCGATGCCGGACAGCGCGGTCTGCGCCTTGTCCATGCCCTTGGGGTAGAGGCTCTTGCCGGCCCTGACCGGGGTGTCCAGCTTGCCGTCGTTGAAGCCGAACTTCTCGGCCTGCGCGCGGACCTTGTCCTGGCCCAGGTCGGCGGCCATCTTGGCGAAGACGGTGTTGCAGGAGTACTGGAGCGCGGTGCGGATGGTCGCGTTCTTGCAGGGGGCGGAGGCGCTCTCGTTCTTGAGCGTGGTGCGCGTGTTGGGCAGGACGTACGGGTCGGGGCTGTCGGTGGCCTCGTCGACGGACGAGTAGAGGCCGTTCTCCAGTGCGGCGGCCGCGACGACCAGCTTGAAGGTCGAGCCGGGCGGCAGTGGCTGGCGCAGCGCGCGGTTGATCTCGGGGTGGTTCTTGTCGGCCGACAGGTCCTTCCACGCCTTCTGGTCGGCGCTGCCGGAGCCGGCGAACTTGCCCGGGTCGTAGGAGGGGGTGCTGACCATGCCGAGGACCTTGCCGGTGGCCGGGTCGAGGGCGACGGCGGCGCCGGTCTTCTTGCCGAGCGCCTCGTAGCCGGCCTGCTGCACCTTGGCGTCGATGGTGGTGGCGACGTCGCCGCCCTTCGGGCGCTGGCGGGTCAGCGCGTCGCCCGGGTTCTGGAGGCGGCTGTCGGAGCCGTCGAGGAGGTCCCCGTACAGGCTCTCCAGCTGGTTGCTGCCGAAGATCTGCGAGGTGAAGCCGGTGACGGGGGCGTAGAGCGGGCCGTTCTTGTAGGTGCGCTTGTTCTTGAGGGTGCCGTCGGTGGCGGCGGAGCCGGTGACCGGCTGCCCGTCGACGAGGATGTTGCCCAGCGGGTTCGCGTACTTGGCGATGGACACGCGCGGATTGTGCGGATCGTCCGAGAAGGTGGACGCCTTGGCCCCTTGCAGCCAGGTGACCCACGCCAGCAGCGCGAGTATCAGCAGGATGCAGAAGACCGAGACTCGGCGCAGGGGCTTGTTCATGGGTGGCGCGGCTCCTCGTCGGTGGACGGCGCGTGCGGCTGGATACGTACGCTTCGCTCCCTTTGCGGGCCCATGCTCCACCGTCTCGATGAGAGGCCGATGAGAAAGCGGCGCGGGCCGCTCCACCGTGACGCACGCCTCTGATCGCCGCGCCGGGGCAACGCACCACCCCCCTGCCGCCCTCTTCACCGGCGGGCTCTGTGAGCCTTGACCGAACCGAAGATCGTAAAAGACCGATCGTCAGAGACCGGAAGAGGGAAGCCGCGTGCCGGCAATCAGTCAGCGGATGCACCTGGTGCTGCTCACCGCGTGGACCGTGCTGTGGTTCGTCGTGGTCGAGCCGAACGGGGGGTTCTCCTGGCACTACCTGCGCACCGGCGGCGAACTGATCTACCAGGGCTCCGCCGGCGACGGCACCGGCGGCCTCAACCTCTACGCCCACCACCCCGAACTCCAGATGGGCCCCGTCAGCTTCCTGGTGGCCGGCCTGTTCAACCCGTTCCCCGAACACACCGGGCAGTTCCTGGCCGCGGCCCTGATGTCGCTGCTCGGCCTGGTGATCGTGGTGCTGGCCGGGCGCAGCGCCGCCTGGCACTTCCTGGGCACCGGCACCAACCACCAGCGGCTGCGGCAGCGCGTCCTGATAGCCGGCCTGGCGTTCATCCCGATGTGGATCGAGGTCTCGGTCCGCTTCGGACACCTGGACGACGTGCTCGCGCTGTTCTTCACCGCGCTGGCCGTACGGTCGGTGACCCGCGGCAACGCCGCGCTGACCGGTGTCTTCCTGGCCCTCGCGATGGACTCCAAACCGACGGCGCTGGCCTTCGTACCGCTGCTGCTCGCGCTCCCGAGGGGGAAGTGGCTGCGCGCGGGACTGTGGATGGCGGCCCTGGTCGCGGTGGCCTGGCTGCCGTTCTTCATCGGCGACATGAACTCGTTCTCGGCGGCCAAGTTCGCCATCCCCAACCACCCGGCGTCCGCGCTGCGCTGGCTGGGCGTGGCCGACCCGGAGACGCCCGGCTGGGACCGGCCCGCGCAGTTCGCGCTGGGCCTGCTGCTGGGCTGCCTGGCCGTGTGGCGGGGGCGCTGGGCCGCCGTCGTCCTGCTCGGCGCCAACGCGCGCATCGTCCTGGACCCCAGCGTCTACACGTACTACACCGCGTCCGTGCTGCTCGGCACGCTGCTGTGGGACGTCATCGGGCAGCGCCGGCTGGTGCCCTGGTGGAGCTGGCTGGCGCTGCTGATCCTGTACGGCAGCGTCTTCGTGGTGCCCGACGACTCGGCGCGCGGCCTGATCCGCCTGGCCTTCGTCGCGGTGTCGACGGCGTACGTCCTGCTTTGGCCGGTACGGGAACGCGGCGACCGGCGCGGCTCGGGACGGCGCAGGCCCCCCGCCCGTAAGGACGAGGGGCCTGCTGAGAGCTACGCGCCGGGGACCGCCCCGGCGCCCGGCGTCACGCCTTGGGCAGGGCCGCCAGCTGCGCGCTGATGCGCACGATGTCGGCCTCGGCCGTCTCCAGCCGCGTACGGATCTTGGCGACGACGTGCTCCGGGGCCTTGCCCAGGAACGCCTCGTTGCCCAGCTTCCCGTTGGCCTGCGCCTTCTCCTTCTCGGCCGCTGCCAGGTCCTTCGACAGCCGCTTGCGCTCGGCCTCCACGTCGATGGCGCCCGACAGGTCCAGCGCGACGGTGGCGCCCGCGACCGGGAGGGACGCGGTGGCGGTGAAGTCCTCGCCCGCGGGCTGGAGGCGCAGCAGCGAGCGCATCGCGGCCTCGTGGGCGGCGAGCTGCGTACCGGCCAGGTCCAGCCGCGCCGGGACCTTCTGGCCGGGCTGGAGCCCCTGGTCGGACCGGAAGCGGCGGACCTCGGTGACGACCTGCTGGACCGTCTCGATCTCCCGCTCGGCCGCCGCGTCGCGGAAGCCGCTGTCGGCCGGCCACTCGGCGATCACCAGCGACTCGCGGCCGGTCAGCGTCGTCCACAGCGTCTCCGTGACGAACGGCACGACCGGGTGCAGCAGGCGCAGCGTGACGTCCAGGACCTCGCCGAGGACCCGGCGCGACACGTCGGCGGCCGGGCCGCCCGCCATGAACGTGGTCTTGGACAGCTCGACGTACCAGTCGAAGACCTCGTCCCAGGCGAAGTGGTAGAGCGCGTCCGACAGCTTCGCGAACTGGTAGTCCTCGTAGTACGCGTCGACCTGCGCCACGACCGTGTTCAGGCGGGACAGGATCCAGCGGTCGGTCGCCGAGAGCTGCTCGGCCGGCGGCAGCTCGCCCTCCAGCGTCGCGCCGTTCATCAGCGCGAAGCGGGTGGCGTTCCAGATCTTGTTGGCGAAGTTGCGGGACGCCTGGACCCAGTCCTCGCCGATCGGCACGTCCGCGCCCGGGTTGGCGCCGCGGGCGAGCGTGAAGCGGACGGCGTCCGCGCCGTAGGCGTCCATCCAGTCCAGCGGGTCCACCGAGTTGGGGTTGGACTTGGACATCTTCTTGCCGTGCTCGTCACGGACCAGGCCGGTCAGCGCGATGGTGTGGAACGGCGCCTGGCCGTCCATCGCGTACAGACCGAACATCATCATCCGGGCGACCCAGAAGAAGATGATGTCGTGACCGGTGAGCAGGACGTCGGTCGGGTAGAACTTCGCCAGGTCCGGGGTCTTCTCCGGCCAGCCCAGCGTGGAGAAGGGCCACAGGCCGGAGGAGAACCAGGTGTCCAGGACGTCGGACTCCTGGGTCCAGCCCTCGGCCTCGGTGCCCGGCGGCTCCTCGTCGGGACCGACGCAGACGATCTCGCCCTCGGGGCCGTACCAGACCGGGATGCGGTGGCCCCACCACAGCTGACGCGAGATGCACCAGTCGTGCATGTTGTCGACCCAGTCGAAGTAGCGCTTCGACATGTCCTGGGGGTGGATCTTGACCCGGCCGTCGCGGACCGCGTCACCCGCGGCCTGCGCGAGCGGGGCGACCTTGACCCACCACTGCATGGACAGGCGGGGCTCGACGGTGGTCTTGCAGCGCGAGCAGTGGCCCACGGAGTGGACGTACGGGCGCTTCTCGGCGACGATCCGGCCCTGCTCGCGCAGCGCCGCCACGATCGCCGAGCGCGCCTCGAAGCGGTCCAGGCCCTCGAACGGACCGTGCACGGTGATCACACCGCGCTCGTCCATGACGGTCATCGACTCCAGGTCGTGCCGCTGGCCGATGGCGAAGTCGTTGGGGTCGTGGGCCGGGGTCACCTTGACGGCGCCGGTGCCGAACTCCGGGTCGACGTGGGTGTCGGCGACGACCGGGATGGTGCGGTCGGTCAGCGGCAGCTTGATCCGCTTGCCGATCAGGTGCGCGTACCGCTCGTCGTCCGGGTGGACCGCCACCGCGGTGTCACCGAGCATCGTCTCCGCGCGGGTGGTGGCGACGACGAGGGTGTCCTCGCCTTCCCCGTACGTGATCGAGACCAGCTCGCCGTCGTCGTCCTGGTACTCGACCTCGATGTCGGAGATCGCGGTCAGACAGCGCGGGCACCAGTTGATGATGCGCTCGGCGCGGTAGATCAGCTCGTCGTCGTAGAGCCGCTTGAAGATCGTCTGGACGGACTTGGACAGGCCCTCGTCCATCGTGAAGCGCTCACGGGACCAGTCGACGCCGTCGCCGAGGCGGCGCATCTGTCCGAGGATCTTGCCGCCGTACTCCTGCTTCCACTTCCAGACGCGCTCGACGAACTCCTCGCGCCCCAGGTCGTGGCGGGACTTGCCCTCCTCGGCGAGCTGCTGCTCGACCTTGTTCTGGGTGGCGATGCCCGCGTGGTCCATGCCCGGCAGCCACAGCGCCTCGAAGCCCTGCATCCGCTTGCGGCGGGTGAGCGCGTCCATCAGCGTGTGCTGGAAGGCGTGCCCGAGGTGCAGGCTGCCGGTGACGTTCGGCGGCGGAATGACGATCGTGAACGGCGGCTTCTCGCTCTCCGCGTCCGCCTCGAAATACCCCCGCTCTACCCAGCGCTCGTACAGCGGCCCCTCTACCTCGGCCGGCGCGTACTGGGTCGGCAGTTCAGTGGGGCTGCTGTTCGGCCCGCCGTTTTGGGGGCTCTGCTGAGTGTTCGCGGTCACGACGCTCAGTGTACGGGCGCGGATGTCGCGGTCTCGAATCGGTTTGGCCCCCGGAGCGCCCGCGGGCCGCCGCGTCGTACAGGATGTCGGCAACGCACGAGATCAACGGTGACCGGCGTCATCGGACGCCGTCGGATGGACACGAGGGGAACCCGCTCCATGAGCTTCAACCAGCCGCCTCCCGGCCCGTACGGCCAGCCGCCCCAGCAGCCCGGCCCGTACGCCTACCCGCAGCAGGGCGGTCCGGTCCCCCCGCAGCAGCCCTACGGCTATCCGCAGCAGGCCCAGGCGCCGTACGGGCACCCTCAGCAGCCTCAGCCGCAGTACGGGCAGCAGGCGCCGTACGGACAGCAGGCGCCCTACGGGCAGCAGGTTCCGTACGGGCAGGGCCCGCAGGGCGGCAAGGGCAAGGGGACGAAGATCGTCCTCAGCGTGCTGGCGGTGGCGGTCGTGGCGGGCATCGGCGTGGGCGCGTACTTCGCGTTCGGTCCTGGCGGTGACGTGAAGCCTTACACGATGGAATTCCCGGCGAAGCTCCCCGGGAACGATGGCGGCAGACCGGACTTCGACAAGGTCGCGGGCAAGGACGAGAAGAAGGACGTGTCCAACGACACGAAGACCAAGGCTCTCAGCATTACCGAAGGCACGGGTGTCTCCGCGTCCTACACGAACCCCCAAAAGCAGCAACTGATCATCAACGGCACCTACGGCAAGGTCGCCGACCCGAAGGGCGCGGTGAACAAGCTCTTCGCCGACATGGAAAAGCAGACGCAGGAGTTGCAGTCCAAGGGCGGCGGGAAGATGGAAACGCTCACTCCGGTGACGGAGTACTCCCCCAAAGGGTTCGACGGCTCGGTCCTGAAGTGCAAGTCGACGAAGTACTCGATCGTGACGGACGTCCTCGACACCGCGACCACGACCACCGTGTGCATCTGGGGAGACTCCAGCGCGGTGACCGCGGTCGTCAACACGGCGGTGGACGCCCGCACCCAGACCACCGGTGTGGCCAGGACGGCCCCGCAACTGGCCGAGTGGACCCAGGAGATCCGCGACGCCGTCCGCCACGAGAAGTAACCGCAAAGGCCGCCCCGCGACCGGTGGTCGCGGGGCGGCCCTGGCGTCAGCCGTCCGTGCGGGGGGAACGGACGGTGCTACGCGCTCTTCTCGTGGTGCTCGCCCGACTCGCCGCCGCGGTTGCGCGGCACCAGCGTCGGGTTCACGTTCGAGTGCACGACCTCTTCGGTGATGACGACCCGCGCCACGTCCTTGCGCGACGGGACCTCGTACATCACCGACTGGAGGACCTCTTCCATGATGGCGCGCAGGCCGCGCGCGCCGGTGCCGCGCAGGATGGCCTGGTCGGCGATGGCCTCCAGCGCCGGGCGGTCGAAGTCCAGCTCCACGCCGTCCAGTTCGAACAGGCGCTGGTACTGCTTGACCAGCGCGTTGCGCGGCTCCAGCAGGATCTGGAGGAGCGCCTCGCGGTCCAGGTTGTGCACCGAGGTCAGCACGGGCAGCCGGCCGATGAACTCCGGGATCATCCCGAACTTCACCAGGTCCTCCGGCATGACGTCCTGGAGCTGGTCCTTGGCCTCGATCTCCCGCTTGGAGCGGATGTTGGCGCCGAAGCCGATGCCCTTGGCGCCGGACCGGGCCTCGATGATCTTCTCCAGGCCCGCGAACGCGCCGCCCACGATGAACAGCACGTTCGTCGTGTCGATCTGAATGAACTCCTGGTGCGGGTGCTTGCGTCCGCCCTGCGGGGGCACCGAGGCGGTGGTGCCCTCCAGGATCTTCAACAGGGCCTGCTGGACGCCCTCGCCGGAGACGTCACGGGTGATCGACGGGTTTTCGCTCTTCCGGGCGACCTTGTCGATCTCGTCGATGTAGATGATGCCGGTCTCGGCCTTCTTGATGTCGAAGTCCGCGGCCTGGATCAGCTTGAGGAGGATGTTCTCGACGTCCTCGCCGACATAGCCAGCCTCCGTCAGCGCCGTCGCGTCGGCGAAGGCGAACGGGACGTTGAGCATCCGGGCGAGCGTCTGCGCGAGCAGGGTCTTGCCGGAGCCGGTGGGGCCGAGCAGCAGGATGTTGGACTTGCCGAGCTCGATGCCGTCGTCGCCGCCGCGCGCGCCACCGTTCTCACCCGCCTGGACCCGCTTGTAGTGGTTGTAGACGGCGACCGAGAGCGCCTTCTTGGCGGGCTCCTGGCCTACGACGTAGCTCTCCAGGAACTCGTAGATCTCCCGGGGCTTGGGCAGTTCCTCCCAGCGGACCTCGGAGGTCTCGGCGAGCTCCTCCTCGATGATCTCGTTGCAGAGGTCGATGCACTCGTCGCAGATGTACACACCAGGCCCCGCGATGAGCTTCTTCACCTGCTTCTGACTCTTCCCGCAGAACGAGCACTTGAGCAGGTCGCCGCCGTCACCGATGCGTGCCACGAGGTGCTTCCCCTTCGCCTGGGATCCGCATTGCTCCGCGGACCCGGGTGCTTGCCTATCGACGGTACCTTGCCGGGCCCCCCGTACGGGCCCCCCTTGGACCGACTCGGTCAACCCGGTCCAAGGGGGCGTGTCACCGGCTCACTTCGCGACGGGTCGCGGTCAGACCGAGGCGGCCGTCTTGCGGGTCGAGACGATCTGGTCGACCAGACCGTACGCCAGGGACTCCTCGGCGGTCAGGATCTTGTCGCGCTCGATGTCGTCCCGGATCTTCTCGATCGGCGTGGTGGAGTGCTTGGCCAGCATCTCCTCCAGCTGCGTACGCATCCGCAGGATCTCGTTGGCGGCGATCTCCAGGTCGGACACCTGGCCACGCCCGGTCTCGCTGTACGGCTGGTGGATCAGCACGCGCGCGTTGGGCAGCGCCATCCGCTTGCCGGGGGTGCCGGCGGCGAGCAGCACGGCCGCGGCGGAGGCCGCCTGGCCCATGCAGACCGTCTGGATGTCGGGCTTGACGAACTGCATCGTGTCGTAGATCGCGGTCAGCGCCGTGAAGGAGCCGCCGGGCGAGTTGATGTAGATCGAGATGTCCCGGTCGGGGTCCATCGACTCCAGGCACAGCAGCTGCGCCATGACGTCGTTGGCCGACGCGTCGTCGATCTGCACGCCGAGGAAGATCACGCGCTCTTCGAAGAGCTTCGCGTACGGGTCGTACTCGCGCACGCCCTGCGAGGTGCGCTCGACGAAGCGCGGCACGATGTAGCGGGACTCCGCGGGCTGGCCCTGGAACTCGGCCTGCGCGGCGTCGTGGCGCTCGTAGAGGCTGCGGCCGGGGAAGTTGTTCATCTGGAGGTTCACCGTCCTGGTGGCGGTCAAAGGGGCTGGAGTCGGCTGCCTGGCGAGTGGTCCGGGGCTCAGGCCCCGGTGCCGCCCCCGCCCGGAACGCCAGCGGCGGTGGTCATGACGTCGTCGATGAGGCCGTACTCCTTGGCCTCCTGGGGGTCGAACCAGCGGTCCCGGTCGGAGTCGCGGGTGATCTGCTCGACGGTCTGACCGGTGTGCCGCGCGGTCAGCTCGGCCATGCGCTTCTTGGTGTGCAGCAGCCGCTCGGCGTGGATCTTGATGTCCGACGCGGAGCCCGCCAGGCCCGCGGAGGGCTGGTGGATGAGGATCTCGGCGTTCGGCAGCGCGAAGCGCTTGCCCGGGGTGCCGGCGCTCAGCAGGAACTGGCCCATCGAAGCGGCGAGGCCCATGGCGATGGTGACCACGTCGTTCTTGATGTACTGCATGGTGTCGTAGATCGCCATGCCGGCCGAGATCGAGCCGCCCGGGCTGTTGATGTAAAGGAAGATGTCCTTGTCCGGGTCAGCGGCGAGGAGCAGCAGCTGCGCGGTGATCTTGTTGGCGATGTCGTCGTCGACCGGCTGGCCGAGGAAGATGATCCGCTCGCCGAGCAGCCGGTTGTAGACCTGGTCGCCGAGGCCACCGAAGGTCGGCTCAGCGGCGGCGGAAGGCATCGGGATCGTCACGTGTCCACCTGCTCGTTGTCGGACGGCCCGGGGCCGTCTCAGCGTCGTCTTCTGGGGCGTGGGGAGGGCGCCGCGGTGTCCGCCGGCGCGGTTTCGGCTACTCCCCTGCCCTCGTATCTACGGACCCTAACGCGCTGGTCGGCGGGCGCCATCCCGCATTGTCAACTGTTCGCTGTGAGCGCAGGCTCACGCGGCGCCCGCGGGCCCGGATGACGTACGGGTCCGAACACGCGGGCGTGCGCGTTCGGACCCGTACGTACTGCTGGTACTGCGTGGCGGCCGGAGCCGCCGGGGCCGCCGGAGCGGCCGGGGATCAGCCCTCGGACTTCTCGGACTTCTCCGCCTTCTCGGCGTCGGTGCCCTCGGCCTCGGAAGCCTCGACGGTCTCGGCCGTCTCGTCCTCGTCGTCCAGGTCCACGACCTCGCCGTTGGTGTCCTTGACCGTGGCGGCCTCGACGACGACCGCGAGGGCCTTGCCGCGGGCGACCTCGCCGACGAGCATCGGCACCTGGCCGCCCTCGACGACGGCCTGCGCGAACTGGTCGGGGGACATGCCGGAGGACTGCGCGCGGCGCATGAGGTGCTCGGTGAGCTCCTCCTGGCTGACGTTCAGCTTCTCCTTGTTGACCAGCTCGTCCAGGACGAACTGGGTCTTGATGCCCTTCTCCGCCTGCTCCTTGGTCTCGGCGTCGAACTCTTCCTCGGTCTTGCCCTGGATCTCCAGGTACTTCGCGAGGTCCAGGCCCATCTGGGCGAGCTGGTGGTTGACCAGGTTGTGCTTGCGGGTCTCGATCTCGTCCGCGAGCAGCTTCTCCGGCATCGGGACCTCGACCAGCTTGAGCAGCTCGTCGAGGACCTTCTCCTGCGCCTGGGTGGCCTGGTCGTACTTCTTCATCTGGCCGAGGCGCTTGGCGCTGTCGGCACGCAGCTCCTCCAGCGTGTCGAACTCGCTCGCCAGCTGCGCGAAGTCGTCGTCCAGCGCGGGCAGCTCACGGGCGGCCACGGCGGTGACGTCGACCTTGACCTCGGCCTCCTTGCCGGCGGCCGAGCCGCCCTTGAGCTCGGAGGTGAAGGTGCCGGACTCGCCGGCCTTGAGGCCCTTGACGGCCTCGTCGATGCCGTCCAGCAGCTCGCCGGAGCCGACGGTGTAGCTGACGCCCTGGGCGACGCCGTCCTCCAGCACCTCGCCGTCGACCTTGGCCTCCAGGTCGACGGTGAGCACGTCGCCGTCCTCGGCGGCGCGCTCGACCGGGGAGGTCGAGGCGAAGCGCTCGCGCAGCTGCTCGACGGACTTGTCGATGTCCTCGTCCGACACCTCGATGGCGTCGACCTCGACCTCGATGCCGGAGTAGTCCGGGATCTCCAGGGCCGGGCGGATGTCGACCTCGGCGGTGAAGGCCAGCAGCTCGCCGTCCTTCAGCTCGGTGATGTCGACCTCGGGCTGGCCGAGGACGTTCAGCTCACCCTCGTTGACCGCCTCGGTGTAGAACTTCGGGAGCGCGTCGTTGACGGCCTCCTCGAGCACGGCGCCGCGACCGAACCGCTGGTCGATGACTCGGGCCGGGATCTTGCCCTGGCGGAAGCCCTTCACCGTGACCTGCTGGTTGATCTTCTTGTACGCCGCGTCGAGGCTGGGCTTGAGCTCCTCGAAGGGCACCTCGACAGTGAGCCGAACCCGGGTCGGGTTCAGGGTCTCCACGGCGCTCTTCACGGTTCGGTCTCCTTGGGGCTGACTTCTGGGGTTCTGCTTGAGATCTGCCGGCGCCTGGAGCCCAGGCGCCCTGCGGACCGCGCCCGGGAGAAAGACACACGGGCACGCAGCTTGCATAGTAACCGCAAGCGGGTTGGCAGCCGCAATGTGATCTTGATCGGCTCTTTACGGACCCGGCCGGCGACAGCTGCGCGCGACCCTCGGGCGCCCTGCGAGAACCCCGGGAACGCCGGGCGGGCGGCCGCGCGAACGGGCCGGGCGCCGTACGGCTGACCGGGAAGAACATGACTGGTCGGGGTGGCCGGATTCGAACCGACGACCTTCCGCTCCCAAAGCGGACGCGCTACCAAGCTGCGCCACACCCCGTCGGTGCGACACGTAGGGTACATGGCCGCGGACGGAACGGCTGCCCGATATCCACAGGGCGGTCTCCCGGCGCGGGGCGCGGCGGCCGAAGATCGGGGCGGGGTGTGCGGCGGACCCCGGCGACCCGCTACGATGCACAGCGTGCCGCGGTCACCCGACCGGCGGCGCACGCGGGCGTAGCTCAATGGTAGAGCCCCAGTCTTCCAAACTGGCTACGCGGGTTCGATTCCCGTCGCCCGCTCCAGCTGGTTCAGAGCCAGGCCAGAGGCGTTCCTCGGCCTGGCTCTGAGTGTTTTCCGGGACGGGCGGGGGCGGCCGATGGCCAGGAGGCGGTACGTCGCCCGTGGCGTGCCCGGCGGCTACCGGATCTGGGACAACCGGGGGCGGCGCTGGTGGGGCGACCTCTACGAGCTGTTCCCCGACGACCTCGTCGGGGAACTGAACGGCGGAGCCGAGCCCGCGAAGCTCACGGCACTGCTGAAGCGGTACCGAGCGCTGAAGCGGTAAGCGCGGGCCGCGTCCCGTCCGCCACGGCTCCGGACCGCCGGTTCTTGTCATCACCTGACCAACTCCGGCCACTCCCCCGCGCACCTCACTAAGGTGTCGGCATGGAGATCTGGCTCAATCCCGCGTGTTCCAAGTGCCGTTCCGCCGTGGACCTGCTCGATGCGGAGGGGGCGCACTACACCGTGCGCCGCTACCTCGAACAGCCGCCCACCGCGGCGGAGTTGCGGGAGGTGCTGGCCCGGCTGGGGCTGGAGCCGTGGGACATCACACGTACGCAGGAAGCCGAGGCCGAGGAGCTGGGGCTCGCCGGGTGGGAGCGCACGGACGCCACGCGCGACCGGTGGATCGAGGCGCTGGCCGCGCGGCCGCGGCTGATCCAGCGGCCGATCATCACGGCGGACGACGGCACCGCGCTGGTGGGGCGCAGCGAGGATGCCGTAAGGGAGGCGGTCGCGCGGAGCGGACGCGACGACCGCTGACGTGCCGGCCGGGCCCCTGCGGGCGCGGTAGGGGCCCGGATGCGCTAGAAGCTGATGTT
The DNA here is from genome assembly GCF_044332485.1 of Streptomyces sp. NPDC017056. Lineage (NCBI taxonomy): Bacteria > Bacillati > Actinomycetota > Actinomycetes > Kitasatosporales > Streptomycetaceae > Streptomyces > Streptomyces sp. NPDC017056. The sequence goes on from NZ_JBIRPD010000006.1 coordinate 84,502, forward strand.
GTTGATCGTCTGGGCCACCGAGTTCAGGAACTTGTTGATGGACGGGGCGATGCCCGTGGACGCGAGGAAGAAGCCGAAGAGGATGGCGACGAGCGCCGGCCCCGCCTTGAGCGACTTGCCGCGTATCAACACGATCAGGATGATCCCCAACAGCAGCACGACGGACAGGGAAAGAGCCACAACTGATCACACCCTCGGTCGGAACGCCTGGCCGGCCCCGGAAGTGTGCAGCCGCGCACACCCCCGCTCGGCACCATCGTGCCACCAACTCCTTGCCCAGTGGAGGCGGGTGGCGAATCATCGGCCAAGCCTTTGCCCGGAGGCCGGACGGCCGGGGTCCGGACGTCGGCCTGACTCCGGTCCAGGGCGCCGGAATTCGGCCCCGGGCGAGTTTCCCGCAGCGGCCTGAACTCGCCGCAGTGCGTGGCCGGAAGGCGTCGCTTCCGATAACAGCTCTCTGTGCACTCGTGAATTCAGCTGGCGCGGCCGCAGCCGCCCGTCGCGCCGGTCGAGGGACAAACCGTCCGTGAAGCGGACATCGCCGCCGCGACCGCCGCCGGGCACCCGCCTTCCACAGGCGGATGCCGCATGCCGGACCGGGCGTGAACCGACTTCCCGGGAAACGCCCGGACCTTTACGGGATCTCCCGCGGAGTGCCCCGGGACAGGAATTCCCGGCGCATTCCCCATTCCTTTCGTACCCGTGGCGGGCATTCCGGAGCCGAAGCCGGGGCGCGGGGCGCCGGGCGTCCCGACGCGGCGGCGCTCTACCTGACGGTCCGCGCCTTCCACTCGCCGGCGCCCATCGCCATATCTGGTTATTTCCCTAGCGGTTTTGCCGGTTTCCGGCCGCGCTGCTCGCGTGGCGGCCGACCCTGACGGCGGCGGTCGCGCCGAAGCTCCGTGGGCGGTCCGGTCGCCCGTCTGGCCGTACGGAGCTGGGGTGAACCTGCGCCGCGGCGGCCGCCAGTGCCGGGTGGCGGGGAAAACCCCTGGCAGGGCTCTCGTCGGGGGCCCGGGATGGGCCCGGCGACGGGTCGGAGAGGGGGCGGTCGGAGAGCGGGTGGAGCCGGCGGTCCGGACGGGTGAAGAAGCCCGAAAAGTCGTTTGGTAAACTAACCATTAACGCTTTCTTGACTCCCCCTTGACCGAACACCGTCCGGCCGAACCTCTGGAGGAGCCATCGGACACGCAGAAACCCTCCTCGCGATGGGCGGAGCCTTCCTGGCCGCCGCCGTCCTCGCCCGCCTGGGCAGCCGCATCGGGCTCCCCACGATCCCCCTGTTCATCCTGGCCGGCATACTGCTCGGCCCGCACACCCCCGGCATCGCGCTGGTCGACGACCCGCACGAGCTGGAGATGCTCTCCCTGCTCGGCCTGGTCCTGCTGCTCTTCTACCTCGGCCTCGAATTCCACATGGACGACCTCAAAGAGGGCGGCCGGAAGATGGCCGTCGCCGGGGCCGCCTACCTGGCGCTGAACGTCGGCGCCGGCCTGGTCTTCGGCTTCCTGGTCGGCTGGGGCACCTCCGAGGCGCTGGTCCTGGCCGGAGTGCTCGGCATCTCCTCGTCGGCGATCGTCACCAAGGTCCTCATGGACACCGGCCGCCTGGGCAACCCCGAGACCAAGCCGATCCTCGGCATCATCGTGGTCGAGGACATCTTCCTCGCGCTCTACCTGGCCGCCCTCCAGCCGGTGATCTCCGGCGCCGACTCGTTGGCCTCGGCCGCGCTCGACGCCGGCAAGGCGTTCGGCTTCCTGCTGCTGCTCGCCGTGGTCGCCCGCTGGGGCACGCAGGTGATCGGCAAACTGATCGCCACCAGGGACAACGAGCTGCTGGTCATCTCCTTCCTCGGTGCCGCCGTCTTCGTGGCGGGCGTCTCGGAGTGGTTCGGCGTCGCGGACGCGATCGGCGCCTTCATGGTCGGCCTGATGCTCGGCAGCACCAGCTCCGGCAAGCGGATCATGGAGCTGGTGCACCCGCTGCGGGACGCCTTCGGCGCGATCTTCTTCTTCGCCTTCGGCCTGTCCATCGACCCCGGCGACCTGCCGTCGGTGGTGTGGCCGGTGCTGATCGCGGTCGTCCTCACCCTGCTGATGAACGTGGTCGCGGGGCTGGTCGCCGCCCGCATCTACGGGTTCGGGCCGCGCCCGGCCGCGAACATCGCCACCGCGCTGCTCGCGCGCGGCGAGTTCGCCCTGATCCTGGCGACGATGGCGGCGGGCGCCGGGCTGGACGAGCGGCTGGCGCCGTTCATCGCCGGATACGTGCTGATCCTGGCCGTACTGGGCCCGCTGGCCGCCGGGCGCGCCGCGTGGCTGGCGCGGGTCCTGCCGGGCGGCCGGGAGCCGGACGCCCCGGTCGGCGGCGCCGAACCCGCGCCCTCGGCCGCCGGGCGGGGGTGAGCCTCACGGCATCGTCCAGGGCTCGCGCGGCAGCGGGCGGCCGGTCTCCAGCAGCGTCTTGAGGTTGGCGAGCACCGCCGACCAGCCCTGGGCCGCCGCCGCCCGCTCCGCCTCGTCGGCCAGGCCCTCGTGCGTCAGGGTGAGCCGGACGATCTCCTCGTACGGCTCGATTCCGAAGCTCACCGTGGAGACGCCGTCGTCGACCGTCGCCTTGCCTGGCTCCGCCCACGTGGTCACCAGCCGCGTGGGCGGCGTGCTCTCCACGACCACGCCCTCGACGTCGGCGATGCCCGACCCGTCGGTGCGCCGGTGCTCCCAGCGGGAGCCGGGCCGCCAGTCGGAGACGTTGCTGTGGCCCCAGTACGCGGCGGTCAGCCCGGCGTCGGTGAGGGCGTGCCACACCTTGTCCGGTGTGCTTCCGAGGTAGGTGACGTAGACGAAGGTGAGAGTGCCGGCCATGCGTCCTCCGTGGATGGGTCCGGGTGCCGGGCCCACCGTACGGTTCAGTCGCGGCAGATCAGCAGCAGCGCGCGGTCGTCGTTGACATCCTTGGCCACGGCTTCGATCAGATGCCAGGCGGCGCCGGCGAAGCCGCAGGCCACATAGCGGTCGGCCTCGCCGGTCAGCCGGTCGATGCCCTCCGCGATGTCCCGGTCGGCGGCCTCCACCAGCCCGTCCGTGAAGAGCATCAGCACGTCTCCCGGGCGCAGCGTCCCCTTGACCGGGTCGAACTGCGCCCCGTCGTACACCCCGAGCAGCGGCCCCTCCGCCGCCTTCTCCTCCCAGCGGCCGGTGCCGGCCGAGAGCTGGAGGGCGGGCAAATGCCCGGCGGACAGCAGTTCGTAGTCGCCGGACTCCAGGTCCAGGACGAGGTGGATGGAGGTGGCGAAGCCCTCGTCCCAGTCCTGGCGCAGCAGGTAGCCGTTGGCGGCGGGCAGGAAGCCGTGCGGCGGCAGCGAGCCGAGCAGGCCGCCGAAGGCGCCGGACAGCAGCAGCGCGCGGGAGGCGGCGTCCATGCCCTTGCCGGACACGTCGGTGAGCACGACTTCGAGGATCTTGCCGTCGTGCGTGCGGGAGGCGACGACGAAGTCGCCGGAGAAGGACTGCCCGCCGGCCGGCCGCAGCGCCATCTCGCGGTGCCAGCCGGCCGGCAGTTTGGGCAGCTTGCTCTGGACGCGGATACGTTCGCGCAGGTCGAAGAGCATCGTGCCGCCGCGCCGCCACGGCACGCCGACCCGGCTGCGGAACTGCGCGATCAGCAGCCCGGACAGGCCGACCGCGGCGACCACCAGGACCGTGCCGGGGGTGATCCGGTCGCGCCCCTGGTCGTAGGGGCCGAGCAGGGACGCCTCGACGATCAGGGCGGCGGCCGAGGTGCCGTACAGGGCGAGCAGGTTGGCCGGGCGCAGCAGCAGTCCGCCGGCGATCACCGGCAGGACCAGGGCGGTGGGCGCGATCCAGTCGGGCCGCCAGATGGTGCCGCAGGCGATGGCGGGAATGGCGATCAGGAGGGCCACCAGGGCGATCCAGTCGGAGCCGTCGCCGCGGAAGTAGTCGACCCCGGCCTTGCGCACGCCGATGCGGGCCCGGTGCATCGCCTTGCGCCACCGGGCCGTCAGGGAATCCGCTCCCGAGCTGCTCGCCATTGTTCTGGGACCTTATCCACCCGTTCGGCGGCGCGTCGATTCGCGGCACGCCGCCTGGCGCAATCGCCAGGAATCGGCGTTCGAAAAGCGGTCGCGCGGGCGGAAGGCGTCCTGCTACCCATGGCACATGACGACAGAGTTACGGCAGCTGTGTCCGGACGACTGGGCCGACTGGTACGGAAAGCTGGAGCGCGCGTTCGGCGGCACCCCGGAAGCGGCCGACGAGCGTGACCTGTGGCGGCGGCTCGGGGAGCCGGAGCGCTGTATGGACGTGCGGGACGGCGGCGAGACCGTCGGCACGGCGGGCGCGTACTCCTTCCGGCTGGTGGTGCCCGGCGGGGCGGTGCTCCCGGCGGCCGGCGTGACGCTGGTCAGCGTGCAGCCGACGCACCGGCGGCGCGGCATCCTGCGCGACATGATGCGCCACCAGCTCGCCGACGTGCGGGCCCGGCGCGAGCCGGTGGCCGTGCTGACCGCCTCCGAACCGGCGATCTACGGGCGGTTCGGGTACGGCGCCGCGTCCGAGGCGGTGAGCCTGTCGGTCGACACGCTGCGGCTGTCCGTCGCCGCGCCGGCCGGCGCCGACGACGTACGGCTGCGGCTGGTCGGTCCGGAGGAGGGGCTGGCGGACTGCGAGACGGTGTACGAGCGGCTGGTCACCGGCCGTCCCGGGATGCTCGTCCGGCAGCCGGGCTGGGAGCGGCTGCCGCTGCTCGACCCGGAGGCCGACCGGGACGGGGCGGGACCGCTGCTGTGCGTGCTGGCCGAGGTGGCCGGCCGGGTGCGGGGCTACGCGCGCTACGCCGTCAAGGCGGCCTATGACGGGGGCGGCCCGGACGGGACCGTGGTCGTGCGGGACGTCGAGGCGCTGGACCCGGTGGTCTACGCGGCGCTGTGGCGCTACCTGTTCGGCATCGACCTGACGTCGAAGCTGACGGCGCACAACCGGCCCGCCGACGATCCGCTGCTGCATCTGGTCGACGACATGCGGCGCTGCCGGATCGCGGTGCGCGAGTCGCTGTTCGTGCGGCTGGTGGAGGTCGGCGAGGCGCTCGCGGCGCGGACGTACGCGACGCCGCTGGACGTGGTCCTCGACGTGGCGGACCCGTTCTGCCCCTGGAACGAGGGCCGGTGGCGGCTCACCGGCGACGAGAAGGGCGCCTCCTGCGAGCGGACCGCGGACGCGGCCGACCTGGCGCTGTCCGTCAGGGAGCTGGGCGCGGTCTACCTGGGCGGCTTCACGCTGGCGGCGCTGGCCGGTGCGGGGCGGGTGCGCGAACTGCGGCCCGGCGCGCTGCGGGAGGCGTCGGTGGCGTTCGGGACGCAGCTCAAGCCCTGGCTGCCGCATGGGTTCTGAGGGCGGGCCGGGGCGCGGGACCTACTTCGGCTGGCAGGTGGGGCACCAGAAGAGGTTGCGGTTGGCGAGGTTCGCGGTGCGGATCTCGGAGCGGCAGATATGGCACGCCTGGCGGGCGCGGCGGTAGACGTAGACCTCGCCGCCGTGGTCGTCGACGCGCGGCGGGCGGCCCATGGCCTCGGGGAGGTGTTCGTCGCGGACCGTGTCGATGCGGTTGTGCCGGACGCCCTCGCGCATGAGGACGACCAGGTCCGCCCAGATCGCGTCCCATTCGGACCGGCGCAGATCGCGGCCGGCGCGGTACGGGTCGATGCCGTGCCGGAAGAGGACCTCGGCGCGGTAGACGTTGCCGACGCCCGCGATCACCTTCTGGTCCATCAGCAGCGCGGCGACGGACGTACGGCTGCGCGAGATCCGGACCCAGGCCCGCTCGCCGTCGTCCTCGGCGCGCAGCGGGTCGGGGCCGAGCCGGTCGTGTATCGCCTGCTTCTCGGCGTCGGTGATCAGCGCGCAGGTGGTGGGCCCGCGCAGGTCCGCGTAGGCCGTGTCGTCGGCCAGCCGCAGCCGTACGGTGTCGGTGGGCGGCGGCGCCGGGGCGTCGCCGAAGTTCAGCTTGCCGAAGAGCCCGAGGTGGACGTGGATCCAGCCGGCGGGCCCGAAGCCGAGGAAGAGGTGCTTGCCGTGCGCCTCGGCGGTGGCCATGACCTGGCCGTCGAGGAGCGCCGCGCTGTCGGAGAACTTGCCCTGGGGGCTGCTCACCCGGACCGGCGCGCCCTCGAAGAGCGCACGGTGGTCCAGCGCGAGGCGGTGGATCGTGTGCCCCTCGGGCATGGGTCGGTGCCTCCTCGGCGGGGTGGGAAGGGACCGCACGGCGTCCGCCCGCGCCGGCGGCGGCGCGGGCGGGAGACGGCGGGTGGGGCTCAGCCCTGCTGCGGGTGGTGGGCCGGGATGTCCGGCAGCTCGCCGGTGGTCTCGTAGCGGGAGAGCATCTCGATGCGGCGGGTGTGCCGCTCCTCGTTCGAGTACGGCGTGGCCAGGAACGCCTCGACGAACTTCGTCGCCTCGTCCTGGGTGTGCATCCGGCCGCCGACCGAGATCACGTTGGCGTTGTTGTGCTCGCGGCCCAGCTTGGCGGTCTCCTCGCTCCAGGCCAGCACCGCCCGTACGCCCTTGACCTTGTTGGCGGCGATCTGCTCGCCGTTGCCCGAGCCGCCGATGACGATGCCCAGGCTGTCCGGGTCGGCCGCGGTCCGCTCGGCGGCGCGCAGGCAGAACGGCGGGTAGTCGTCCACGGCGTCGTAGATGTGCGGGCCGCAGTCCACGGGCTCGTGGCCGTGGGCCTTGAGCCAGTCGACGAGGTGGTTCTTCAGTTCGAAACCGGCATGGTCGGAGCCGAGATACACGCGCATGTCCTGAGTGTTGCACGTGAGTGTGCCCCGCCGGGCCCGGGGTAGGTGTCGCCGGACCCGCCTGCCGCCATACGTGCGGTGTACACGCGGTGACGTGCGGAAATGAGATCCACGCAACGATCCGGATTCAGATCTTCCAAAACGACCGTTAACGCAGTTCTAATGCGGGGACTCGACACCGAGAACCACAGAAGGACGGTGCACATGGGCGCGCATCCGCCGACCATGAACGCGGGCAAGGCAGCCGGGAACCCCGGCGGCGGCCCCGGCGGAGGCCAGTCTCCCGACGGCCTTCAGGCAGGTCTCAAGAACCGCCACCTGTCGATGATCGCCATCGGCGGCGTGATCGGCGCCGGCCTGTTCGTGGGCTCCGGCGCCGGCATCGCGGCCGCCGGCCCCGGCATCCTGATCTCGTACGCGCTGACCGGCCTGCTGGTCGTCCTGGTGATGCGGATGCTGGGCGAGATGGCCGCCGCCTCCCCCACCTCCGGCTCGTTCTCCGCGTACGCGGACCGGGCGCTGGGCCGCTGGGCGGGCTTCACCATCGGCTGGCTGTACTGGTTCTTCTGGTCGGTCGTGCTGGCCGTCGAGGCGACCGCCGCCGCCTCGATCCTCACCGGCTGGGTCCCCGCCGTCCCGCAGTGGGCGTGGGCGCTGCTGGTGATGATCGTGCTGACCGGCACCAACCTGATCTCCGTCGGGTCCTTCGGCGAGTTCGAGTTCTGGTTCGCCGGGATCAAGGTCGTGGCGATCGTGGTCTTCATCGTGATCGGCGCGCTGGCGATCTTCGGTCTGCCGCCCGGCGACCACGCGGTGGGCATGGCGAACCTGACCGGCCACGGCGGGTTCCTGCCGAACGGCCCCGGCGCGATCCTCTCCGGCATGCTGCTGGTGGTCTTCTCCTTCATGGGCAGCGAGATCGTCACCCTGGCGGCCAGCGAGTCGCCCAACCCGGTGCAGGCCGTCCGCAAGGCCGTCAACAGCGTCATCTGGCGGATCGCGCTCTTCTACCTCGGCTCGATCGCGGTGATCGTGACGCTGCTGCCGTGGGACGACCCGGCGCTCGACAAGAGCCCGTACGTGGCCGTGCTCAAGTCGCTGGACATCCCGGCCGCCGGCACCGTCATGGACGTCGTGGTGCTCACCGCCGTGCTGTCCTGCCTGAACTCCGGCCTCTACACGGCCTCCCGGATGGCGTTCTCGCTCGGTGAGCGCGGCGACGCGCCGAAGTCCTTCGCCCGGGTGAACAAGGGCGGCGTCCCGGCGACCGCCATCTGGGCCTCGGTCGCCTTCGGCTTCGTCGCGACGATCTTCAGCTACACCTCGAAGGACACCGTCTTCGAGTTCCTGCTGAACTCCTCCGGCGCGGTGGCGCTCTTCGTCTGGCTGGTCATCTGCTTCTCCCAGCTGCGGATGCGCAAGGTCATCGAGCGGGACATGCCGGAGCGGCTGACCGTACGGATGTGGCTGTACCCGTACCTGACGTACGCCACAATCGCGCTGATCCTGTTCGTCGTCGGCTACATGTTCTACAACCCCGACGGGCGCAAGCAGATGGTGCTGTCGGTGGTCGCGGCCGCGGTCGTCCTGGTCGTCGGGCTGGTGCTGGACCGGCGGCGGCGTGCCGCGGGCGCCGGTGCCGTGGACGGCGGCCCCGAAGGTCAGGCGGACGTGCGGAAGGACTCCTTGACCCGCTCGTAGGCGCGCACGGCGGCGGCCTCGGCGGAATCCAGGTACCAGAGGTTGAGCTGGTAGGTCCGGCCCCCGGTACGGAAGCCGAGCTGCCGCCCGTGCGCCGGTTTGCCGTCGCGGGTGTAGGCGAACTCCCAGACGACGGCCGGGTACCCCTGGAAGGTGGTGCGCTCCAGCCGGATCCTGCGGTAGCCCGGCACGTCGTGCTGCTGCGCCTCGTACTGCTGCCAGACGGTCAGCAGGTCGCCGCCGGAGGACGGGTCCTGCCGCGCCGAGATCAGGGTGGAGCCGTCCTTCGTGCTGTACGTGACGTGGCTGCTGGACTCCTCGGTACGGTTCCAGCCCGCGGGCGGCACCCAGCTGAAGCCGTTCTCGGTACGGCGGGCGTCGCCCGTGGCCGCCGGGGCGCTGGTCCCGGTGCCGGCGGTGGACGGGCTGCCGGAGCCCGCGCCCGCCCCGGCCGTACCGCGGTCCTCGCCCCGCGTCGCGACGAGGATCACCACGACCGCGACGGCCGACGCGAGGACACCGGTGGCGGCGAGCAGCGCGGGACGCTTGCGGCGGGGGCGGGCGGACGGGGCCGGGTGAGCCGACGGAGGCGCGGGGTCGGGGGCCGTGCCGACCTCGGGGTCCTCGGCGGAGGCCACCGGTTCCGGTAACGGGCCCGGCACCGGGTCGGCCACCGTGGGCGTACGGACGTCCGCCACCTCCGTCGTGCTCATCGCCTCCGTCTCCTTCGCCGCCGCGGCCTGCCGCACCAGCGGTTCGAGCCGCTCCTCGACGTCCACGAGCGAGGGGCGCGCCTCCGGCGCCTTGTTCAGCAGCGCCACCAGCACCTCCCGCAGCGGCCCGGCGGCGGGCGGGATGACGGGCTCCTCGTGCAGTACCGCGTGCAGGGTGGCGAGCGTCGTGGCGCGGGTGAACGGCGACTGCCCGGCCACCGCGGCGCACAGGGTGGCGCCCAGCGACCACAGGTCGGAGGGCGGCCCCTGCTCCTGGCCCGCCACCCGCTCGGGCGCCATGTAGTCGGGGGAGCCGATGAGCATCCCGGCCATGGTCAGCGCGGTGGCGTCCTGCATCGCCGCGATGCCGAAGTCGGTCAGCACGACCGCGCCCCGGTCGCCGATCAGGACGTTGCCGGGCTTGATGTCCCGGTGCAGTACGCCCACCGCGTGCACCTCGCGCAGGGCGCGGGCCAGTCCGGTGCCGACCCGGGCCGCCGCGGCCGGGTCCAGCGGGCCGTCCTGGGCGAGGATCTGCTCCAGGGACCGCGCCTCGACCAGCTGCATCACGATCCACAGCCGGTCCCCCTCCTCGGCCACGTCGTGGATGCGCACCACGTTCGGGTGGTCGATACGGGCGGTGGCGCGCGCCTCGCGCAGACTGCGCTCGCGCTGCACCACGGTCTCCTCGCCGGCGCGTTCGTCGATCCGTATTTCCTTGACGGCGACCGACCGGTCGAGCATTTCGTCGCGGGCGCGCCAAACCCGTCCCATTCCGCCGCGTCCGATCAATTCCAGCAGGCGGTAGCGGCCGGCTGCCAAACGCCCGGGCCCCACCTCGCTCGCATTCCCCACCATGCCCAGCCCCCACAGCACCCGCGGAATCTTGTGGTACCCATCAAATACCTCGGCAGAGGACGGGGAAAAGGGGGGTTCAAGGATGTACACAACTCGACAGGGAAAGCGTGCGTTCGTCGTGGCCGCCGCGGCGGCCGCGCTGACGCTGCCGGCCGGTGCGGCGGCTATCGCGGCCGACCCGGTGCCCGGCAGCAGCGCGGGCGGCAAGGCCGGCCCGAGCGCGCCGGCCGGTTACCGGGTCGGCACCGAGCTGCCGGAGCGTATTTCCGTCAAGAACAGCACCGGGGAGACCAAGCTGACCGCCAAGGTCACCAACAAGGGGGCCACCGACACCGGCGCCGTCCGGCTGACGGTCGCCGGTTTCCAGGGGCTGACGGTCAAGAACGTGGCGGGGTGCACGAAGGTGCCCGAGTCCCGGCTGCCGAAGGGTGCGAACAGCGCGTATTCCTGTGCCATCGGCTCCTTGGCGAGCGGAAAGAGCAAGACGTTCGACGTCACCGCGCATTTCGACCTGAAAAAGCAGGGACAGATCTGCCTGCCGGTGACACTGGGGAACACGGAAACACTGTTGTGGCAGCAGGGGCCGGTCAATTTCGGCACCACCAAACCGGTGCCCGACGCGCCCGACACCCCGCTGATGCTGAACACCGTGAACGTGCCGGCCGGCGCGTCGTCCACCTCGCCCGGCCCTTCGGAGTCGGCATCCGCCCTGCCCGAGGAGCGGCTGCCCGAGACCGGCGCGCCGTCGGTCCTGCCGCTGGCGGGCGCCGCCGCCGGTCTGCTGCTCCTCGGCGGTGCCGGAGTGTGGTTCACCACCCGCAGGGCGACGCACAGGTGAGAGCCGGCCTTACGGGGACGGAACGCGGCCGGGCCCCGTACCGCCACGCGAGGTGGTGGTACGGGGCCCGGTCCGTACGGTGCGGGGCGCGCGGGGTCAGCCGCGGCGGCCGAGCAGCTTCCAGGCGGTGGGCAGCGCGCCCATCGCCAGGGCGGCCTTGAGGGCGTCGCCGATCAGGAAGGGGACCACGCCGGCCGCGACCGCCTGGCCGAAGGACATGCCGGTGCTCAGGGCCAGGACGGGCACGCCGACCGCGTAGATCAGGGCGGTGCCGGCCGCCATCGTGCCGGCGGTGCGCAGCGCGCCGCGGTCGCCGCCGCGGCGGGCCAGCGCGCCCACCACGGTCGCGGCGAGCAGCATGCCGAGGACGTAACCGAAGGTGGCGCCGCCCGCGCCGGAGGCGCCGTTCGCGAACCACGGCAGGCCCGCCATGCCGAGCAGCGCGTACAGGGCCAGCGACAGGAAGCCGCGGCCCGCGCCGAGCGAGGCGCCCACGAGGAGCGCGGCGAACGTCTGGCCGGTGACCGGGACCGGGGAGCCGGGAACCGGGACGGCGATCTGCGCGGCGATGCCGGTGAGCGCGGCGCCGCCGGCGACCAGCGCGGCGTCGCGGACACGGGCGCGGGTGGCGCCCGCCGCGGGCAGCAGATCGGCGAGGACCGTACCCGGCCTGGTGGTTGCGTCGGCAGTGCTCATCGGAACTCCGCTGGTGTGAGGTGAGGCGGGGACAGACTAGGGACGCGATGACGTTAGTCCAGCGCCCCCGGGCCGATCATCGTGTGGCGGCGACAAAGGCGCAATGGTGTCCTTGGAAGGTTCCGAACAACGTCCCGACCCTCAAGACGTCCGGGCTCGTCAGCGGTCTTCGCAGGTCACGTGATGCTCATCACGGCGGGTTCCCCGGACGGTCGCGCATTTTGTGGTAGCGCGCGGCGGGCGGGGAAACTGGGGGGACAACGCGGGACCCTGTGGGGACCCCCCAAAGACCTTTGTGAGAGTACGAGCCCATGCACGACGCACCCACCGCCACCGGAACGCCTCCGCCGGCCGACGGCGCCGGCGGGCGAGAACCGCTGTCCGCCGGGCTCAAGCAGCGCCACCTGACCATGCTGGGCCTGGGCGGGGTGATCGGCGCCGGCCTGTTCGTGGGCTCCGGCGCGGGCATCGCGGTGGCCGGTCCCGGCATCGTGCTGTCGTATCTGATCGCGGGCGCGCTGGCCATGCTGATCATGCGGATGCTGGGCGAGATGTCGTCCGCGATGCCCGCTTCCGGCGCCTTCTCGGTGCACGCGGAGCGCGCGCTCGGCCGCTGGGCGGGTTTCAGCGTGGGCTGGCTGTACTGGTTCCTGCTGGTGGTGGTGCTGGCGGTGGAGGCCACCGGCGCGGCGCAGATCGCCAACGGGTGGCTGCCCGCGGTCCCGCAGTGGGGCTGGGTGCTGATCTTCATGCTGGTCTTCACGACGGCCAACCTGGCCGCGGTGAAGAGCTTCGGCGAGTTCGAGTTCTGGTTCGCGACGCTGAAGGTCGCCGCGATCGTGCTGTTCCTGGTGCTCAGCCTGCTCGCGATCTTCGGCGTGCTGCCGGACACCGACCCGGTCGGGCTGGCGAACCTCACCGGGCAGGGCGGCTTCCTGCCCAACGGCTGGCAGGGCGTGGTCTCCGGTGTCCTCGCCGTCGCCTTCGCCTTCGGCGGCCTGGAGGTCGTCACCATCGCCGCGGCCGAGTCCGACGACCCGGCGCGCAACGTGGCGCGCGCGGTGCGCAGCGCGGTGTGGCGCATCCTCTTCTTCTACGTCGGCTCGATGCTGGTCATCGTGACCCTGCTGCCCTGGTCGTCGATGCAGCCGGGCAAGAGCCCGTATGTCGCGGTGCTGGACAGCATCGGTGTGCCGGGCGCTGGCCAGATCATGAACGTGGTGGTCTTCGTGGCGCTGCTGTCCGCGCTCAACGCGAATCTCTACGGTTCGTCGCGGATGGTCTTCTCGCTGGCCGAGCGGGGCGAGGCGCCGCGCTCGCTGCTCAAGGTGACGGCCGGCGGGGTGCCGCGCCGGGCCGTGCTGTCCTCGGTGGCCTTCGGCTTCGTGTCGGTGCTGCTCAACCTGCTGTGGCCGGACACGGTTTTCCTCTACATGCTCAACGCGGTCGGCGCGGTGCTGCTGTTCGTCTGGGGCCTGATCGCGGTCTCGCAGCTGCGGCTGCGGCGGCAGATCGAGCGCACCGCGCCGGAGAAGCTGACCCTGCGGATGTGGGGGTTCCCCTATCTGACCTGGGTCGCGCTGGCGGCCATGGCGGCGGTGCTGGTGCTGATGCTGACCGACGACGGGGCCCGGCCGCAGTTGCTGTGGTCGGCCGCCGCGACCGGTGCGGTGCTGGTGGTCGCGGGCGTACGGGAGCTGCGGAAGCGGCGCTCGGGCGGCTGACGGGCGCACTTCTCCTCATAACGGGGGTGCGGCGGCAGGCCGGAATCGGCCGCCCCGTTTTCGCTCCGGAAACACCCTGGGTCACGTCTCACAACGGTGTGAATGCGGCCGGTCACGATCACGTCTGAATACCGAACAACTGCTGCACGACTGTTGCCCTGAGCGGACACCGACACTCAAACTGAGCGCGTTTTCCGACGATCGTCTCGCTCCGCTCTCACTTAACGGGACAGGTACGACCATGAATCGGACACCTTCGTCCACCACGCCCGAGCGCGAGCGCACCGGCCGGGCCCCGGGCGCCGACGGCACCGGCGCCGCGGCGGGCCCCGACTCCGGGCCCCCGCTGTCCAACGGACTCAAGCAGCGGCATCTGTCGATGATCGCCCTCGGCGGCGTGATCGGCGCCGGGCTGTTCGTCGGCTCCAAGGAGGGCATCGCGGCGGCCGGCCCCTCGATCGTGCTCGCCTACGCCGTCTCGGGCTGCCTGGTCATGCTCGTGATGCGGATGCTCGGCGAGATGGCGGCGGCGAGCCCGGCCTCCGGCTCGTTCTCCGTGCACGCCGGACGCTCGATCGGCCCGTGGGCGGGCTTCACCACCGGCTGGATGTTCACCGCGCAGCTGTGTGTGGCGGTGGCCGCCGAGGCGATCGGCGCCGCCGGGATCATGACCGGCTGGTTCCCGGACACGCAGCCCTGGATGTGGGTGCTGCTGTTCATGGTGGTCTTCTGCGGCGCGAACCTGGCCGCGGTCAGCAACTTCGGCGAGTTCGAGTTCTGGTTCGCCGCCCTGAAGATCACCGCGATCGGCATCTTCCTCGTGCTCGGCCTGCTCGCCATCTTCGGCGTGCTGCCCGGCACCTCGGCCCCCGGCGCGGCCCACCTGACCGGCAACGGCGGCTTCCTGCCCAACGGCTCGGACGGCCTGGTGATCGGCCTGCTGGCGTCCGTCTTCGCCTACGGCGGCCTGGAGACCGTGACGATCGCCGCCGCCGAGTCCAAGGACCCGGTGCGCGGCGTGGCCCGCGCCGTACGGACGGCGATGTGGCGCATCGCCCTGTTCTACGTCGGCTCGATGGCGGTCATCGTGACCGTCATCCCGTGGGACAACGCGGATATCGCCAAGAACGGCCCCTACGTCGCGGTCCTGGACTACCTGCGCATCCCCGCGGCCGGCCAGATCATGAACGTCGTCATCCTGATCGCCCTGCTGTCCGCGATGAACGCCAACATCTACGGCTCCTCCCGGATGGCGCACTCCCTCGCCGCCCGCGGCCAGGGCCCGCGCTTCCTGCGCACGGTCAGCGGCGGCGTGCCGCGCCGCGCGGTGATCCTGTGCTCCGCCTTCGGGTTCCTCGCGGTGCTGTTCAGCTACTGGTGGCCGGAGACCGTCTTCCAGTGGCTGCTCAACATGGTCGGCGCGGCGATCCTGGTGGTGTGGGGCTTCATCGCCGTGGCGCAGCTGCGGATGCGCCGCCGGCTGGAGCGCGAGGAGCCGGGGAAGCTGGTCGTGCGGATGTGGCTCTTCCCCTTCCTGACGTGGGTGGCGCTGGCCGGTGTGGTCGCGGTGCTGCTGCTGATGCTGCGGGACGAGAACCAGCGCATCCAGCTGTACTTCACCGGCGGATTCGCGCTGGTGCTCATCGCCGTCGGCCTCGTCAAGCAGCGAATGGCGGGGCAAAAGGCGGCGGAGGAAGGCGCGGAAACCCCGTCCAAGTAAGGCTTGCCTAACTGAATTCCGCGTAGTGCGGTAAGCCTTACCTCACTAAAGCGGCCGCTCTTTTCGGAGGCGGTGCCGGACCTCGGACCGAGGTCGGGCACCGCCTCCTTCTTTTGGCCCAGACCCCGCCCCACGGCAGCTTCGTGATCACTCATGCTGGTAGCGTGCAGTTGCAAGTCGATTGCAATTAAAGGTCGTAAGCAGCTGGAGGGCTCGACATGGCCACCTACAATCTTCCGGAACTTCCGTACGACTACGCGGCGCTCGAACCCGTCATCAGCCCCGAGATCATCGAGCTGCACCACGACAAGCACCACGCCGCATACGTCAAGGGCGCCAACGACACCCTGGAGCAGCTCGCCGAGGCGCGCGACAAGGACCAGTGGGGCTCGATCAACGGCCTGGAGAAGAACCTCGCGTTCCACCTCTCCGGCCACATCCTGCACAGCATCTACTGGCACAACATGACCGGTGACGGCGGCGGCGAGCCGCTGGACAAGGACGGCGTGGGCGAGCTGGCGGACGCCATCGCCGAGAACTTCGGCTCCTTCGCCAAGTTCAAGGCCCAGCTGACCAAGGCCGCGGCCACCACCCAGGGCTCCGGCTGGGGCGTGCTCGCCTACGAGCCGATCACCGGCCGCCTCATCGTCGAGCAGATCTACGACCACCAGGGCAACGTCGGCCAGGGCTCGGTCCCGATCCTGGTCTTCGACGCCTGGGAGCACGCCTTCTACCTCCAGTACAAGAACCAGAAGGTGGACTTCATCGAGGCGATGTGGCGCGTCGTCAACTGGCAGGACGTCGCCAAGCGCTACACGGCCGCCAAGGAGCGCGCCAACGTCCTGCTGATCGCTCCCTGATCTCCGGGACACCCGATGAGCGTCCTGCCTCGTGATCGTCTTCTCAACCTTCACCCGGCAGGCGGATAACGGAACGGCCCCCGCGAGGACATGACTCGCGGGGGCGGTTCTGTATGCGCGGTGTGTGCTCGTACGCGGTGACGCGGTGGCTCAGCCGAAGACCGGCCCCTGCGTCCGCGTCCGCTTGATCTCGTAGAAGCCCGGGATGGACGCGACCATCAGCGTGCCGTCCCACAGCTTCGCGGCCTCCTCGCCCTTGGGCGCGGGGGTGACGACCGGCCCGAAGAAGGCGATCTGCGCGCCGTCGGAGCCGGGGACGGCGATGACCGGCGTGCCGACCTCCTGGCCCACCAGGTCGATGCCCGCCTTGTGCGAGGCGCGCAGCTCCTTGTCGTACGCGTCGGTGTCCCCGGCGTCGGCCAGCTCGGCGGGCAGCCCGGCCTCCTCCAGGGCGGCCTTGATCGTCTCCTTGGTGCGCGGCAGCCCCTGGTTGTGGAAGCGGGTGCCGAGCGCGGTGTAGAGGCGGGCGAGCGCCTCGGGGCCGTGCTGCTGCTCGGCTGCGACGCACACCCGCACCGGGGCCCACACCGCGCCGCCGGGGCGGTTCTTCTCTCGGTACTCCTCCGGCAGCTGGTCGAGCTTGTCCTCGTTCAGCACGCCGAGGCTCATCACGTGCCAGCGCACCTCGACCGGGCGCACCTTCTCCACCTCCAGCATCCAGCGGGAGGTCAGCCAGGCCCACGGACACGAGGGGTCGAACCAGAAGTCGGCCGGGGTCTTCGCGGTGCCTGCGGCGTTGTCGGACATCGTCTCTCCTCCTGGAGCGGTTCGGTGGACGCTTCAACCGGCGGACGGCGTGCCATGATTCCCAGTGTTCGATACACGAGACGAGGACGAGGGAGTCGCGTCGTGCCCGGTGAGAATCTGTCCCGAGACGAGGCCCGGGAGCGGGCCGGCCTGCTGAGCGTCGACGGGTACGACGTGGCGCTGGACGTGCGGTCAGCGGTCGGGGAGGGCGAGGCGGCGCGGACCTTCGGCTCGCGCACCACCGTGCGCTTCCGGTGCGCCGAGCCCGGCGCCGCGAGCTTCGCCGACCTCGTGGCACCGTCCGTCACCGCCGTCACCCTCAACGGCCGCGAGCTGGACCCGGCCGAGGTCTTCGACGGCGCCCGGATCGCGCTGCCGGACCTGGCGGCGGAGAACACGCTGGTGGTGGAGGCCCGGTGCGCGTACAGCCGGACCGGCGAGGGGCTGCACCGCTTCGTCGACCCGGAGGACGGCGAGGTCTACCTCTACACGCAGTACGAGCCGGCCGACGCGCGCCGGGTCTTCGCCAACTTCGAACAGCCCGACATGAAGGCCCCGTTCCGCTTCGAGGTGACCGCACCCGCGGACTGGGTGGTGCTCAGCAACGGCGCCCAGGCCGGCGAGCCCGTGGACGGCACGTACCGGTTCGCCGGGACGCGGCCGATCTCGACGTACATCACGGCCGTCGTCGCCGGCCCGTACCACTACGTCTCGGACACCTACCGGCGCACCCTCGACGACGGCACGGAGCTGGAGATCCCGCTCGGCGCGCTGTGCCGCAAGGGGCTGGCGCGGCACTTCGACCCCGAGGACATCTTCACCGTCACCAAGCAGGGCCTGGACTTCTTCCACGACCACTTCGACTACCCGTACCCCTTCGGGAAGTACGACCAGGCGTTCGTGCCGGAGTACAACATCGGCGCGATGGAGAACCCGGGCTGCGTCACCTTCCGTGAGGAGTTCGTCTTCCGCGGCAAGGTGACCGACGCGTCCTACGAGCGCCGCGCCAACGTCATCCTCCACGAGATGGCGCACATGTGGTTCGGCGACCTGGTCACCATGCAGTGGTGGGACGACCTGTGGCTCAAGGAGTCGTTCGCCGACTTCATGGGCGCGTTCTCGCTGGTGGAGGCGACCCGCTTCACCAACGGCTGGATCACCTTCGCCAACAGCCGCAAGGCCTGGGCGTACCGCGCCGACCAGCTCCCCTCCACCCACCCGGTCACGGCCGACATCCGCGACCTGGAGGACGCCAAGCTCAACTTCGACGGCATCACGTACGCCAAGGGCGCGGCCGTCCTCAAGCAGCTGGTGGCGTACGTGGGGCGGGACGCGTTCCTGGAGGGCGCGCGGCGCTACTTCAAGCGGCACGCCTACGGGAACACGCGCCTGGACGACCTGCTGTCCGTCCTGGAGGAGACCTCGGGACGCGACCTGGCCGCCTGGTCGCACGCCTGGCTGGAGACGGCGGGCGTCAACGCGCTCACGCCGCAGGCGACGTACGACGCCGAGGGCCGGATCACCGAGCTGAGCGTCCTCCAGGAGGCGGCCCCCGCGCGCCCCGAACTGCGCCCGCACCGGGTGGCCGTGGGGCTGTACCGGCGGGAGAACGCGGACGGCGCGCTGGTGCGCTACGCGCGCGCCGAACTGGACGTCACCGGGCCGCGCACGGTCGTCACCGAGCTGGCCGGCGCCGACCGCCCCGAACTGGTCCTGGTCAACGACGACGACCTGACGTACTGCAAGGTCCGCTTCGACGAGCGGTCGCTGGCGACGCTGCGCGGCCACCTCGGCGAGCTGACCGACCCGCTCGCGCGGGCGCTGTGCTGGTCGGCGGTGTGGGGCCTGACCCGCGACGGGCTGATGCCCGCCCGCGACTACCTCGGCCTCGTCCTGCGCTTCGCCGGCCGCGAGTCGGACGTCGGCGTGCTCCAGTCGCTGCACGCGCAGGCGGGCTACGCGCTCACCCACTACACGGCCGCCGACCACCGCGACGAGGCCGCGCGGGAACTGGCGCAGGGCGCGCTGCACGAACTGCGGCTGGCCGAGCCCGGCAGCGGGCACCAGCTGTCCTGGGCGCGGTTCTTCTCCTCGGTGGCCGCCACGGCGGCCGACCTCCAGCTGCTCCAGGGCCTGCTGGACGGCACCGCCAAGATCGACGGCCTGGAGGTGGACCAGGAGCTGCGGTGGACGTTCCTGGAGCCGCTGGCCGCGCACGGCGCCGCCGACCGGGCCGCCATCGACGCCGAACTGCGGCGCGACAACACCGCCTCCGGCCGCCGCCACCACGTACGCTGCCTGGCCGCCCGGCCCTCGGCCGAGGTCAACGCGCGCGCGTGGGCGGACGTGGTGGAGTCCGACGAGCTGTCCAACGCCCTCGTCGAGGCGACGATCTCCGGCCTCGTCCAGCCGTCGCAGCGGGAGCTGCTGGCCCCGTACACGCCGAAGTACTTCGACGCCATCGAGCGCGTCTGGCGCGAGCGGTCGATCGAGATCGGGATGGCCGTGGTCCGGGGGCTGTTCCCCCTCCTCCAGGGCGACCAGGAGACGCTGGACGCGGCGGACGCCTGGCTGGCCGGGCACCCCGACGCCCCGCCCGCGCTGCGGCGGCTGGTGTCGGAGTCGCGTGACGACCTGGCGCGGGCCCTGCGCGCACAGACCTGCGACGCGCAGGCCGCGCGGTAGCCGGGACGTCCGTGCGGGCACCCGGCCAGGTGTACGGGTGCCCGCTCGGCCCGGGTCCGGCCCGAACCAGTCGTTTTCGGCAGTCGAACTCCCGTACTTTAGTGCGGCGTTGTCCAGATTTGTCGACGGGCGTGTAACAGGCGTTAGGAGGCGGCGCGGCAGCGGGAATGGCCCGGGCATGAACCACACTTCCCCAACCTCCGGCGGGGAGTCCTCCACCCCGCTCTCCCCCCGTACCCTCCACAGCCGCAACGGCGCCGGGCCGCGCGTGCTGACCAGCCGGCAGCTGCGCGAGCACGGCATCGGCGCGGCGGAGGCCGCCGAGCGGTGCCGCCCCGGCGGCCCGTGGCAGCAGGTGCTGCCGGGCGTGCACCTGCTCCACCCCGGCCCGCCCACCAGCGAGGAGCGGCTGCACGCCGTCCTGCTGTACGCGGCGAGCCGGGTCCCCGACGTGCCCGCGCAGGGCGGCGGCGCGCCCGCGGAGGAGGCGATGATCACCGGGCTGGCGGCGCTGGCCCTGCACCGCTTCTCGGCCGCTCCCCCGCTGCTCTCCCTGGACCGCATCCAGGTGCTGGTGGCGCGCACCCGGCGGCTGCGCACGACCGGTTTCGCCCAGGTCGTCCGTACGCCGGTCATGCCGGTGCCGCAGCGGGTCACCGGCGTGCCGGTGGCCCCCGTCCCCCGGGCCCTCGCGGACGCCGTCGGCGGGCTCACGGACGCCTGCACGGTCCGCCGGCTGCTGACCGAGGCGGTGCGCGGCGGCCACTGCGAGGCGGCGGCGGTGGTGCGGGAGCTGAGCCAGGCGCGGCTGCTGAACCGGCCGCACGTGGTGGACGCGGTGGACGCGCTGCTGGCCGAGGGCCGTGCGATGGCCGAGGGCCGGCTGTACGAACTGGTGCGGGAGTACGGCCTGCCGGACCCGCTGTGGAACGTGGACCTGCGGCTGCCCGGCGGCCCGCACCTGGGCGGGGTGGACGCGTACTGGCCCGAGCAGGCGGTGGCCGTGGAGATCGACGCGCGGGCGCCGCGCCCGGAGGAGGACGAGGTCTGGTCGCAGTACGCCCGCAAGCGCGAGCACCTGGAACAGCTGGGCCTCACGGTCGTCCACGTCACCCCGCGCAAGCTGCGCGACGCGCCCGAGCAGCAGGCCGCGGTGCTCCGCACGGCTCTGATGGCGGCGGAGGACCGGGACCCGGGCGCGTACGTGGTGGTGCTGCCGCGCTGACCCCGGCGGCGCCCGTCAGTGCCGCTTCAGCAGCAGTTCGGTGTTGCGGTCACCGGGGCCGCCGGCCAGATCGCTCCGGGCCCCCGGCGCGTTGCAGGACAGTTCGCGGTAGAGCGCGGCCAGGCCCCGCTGCGAGAGGTCGCGGAAGTCCGTACGGGACGGCGCGCCCGACTCCACGAGCGTGGTGAACAGGGACAGCGTGCCGTCGCGGTTGTCCGTCACCTCCACGACGCGGGCCAGCTGCGGGAAGTCGACGTGCGAGGCGGTGGTGACCTCCCAGAACGTGCCGTGCGGGGTGATCTGGTTGCGGTGGCTGTGGCCGTTGACCCACGCCCGTACGTTGCGGTGCCGGGAGAGCAGCGCGACCAGCTCGGCCCCGCTGTGCCGCCGCTCGGCCGGGTGGGCGGGATCGGGCACGGTGTTGTCCATCGACGTACTGGTGTGGTGGCTGAAGACGAGGACGTGCTCGTACGGGTGGGCCCGCAGCGTGCGGTCGAGCCAGCGCAGCTGTCCGGAGCCGAGGGAGCCGGTGTGGTGGCCGCCGGGGTCGGTGGTGTCGAGGCTGACGCCCACCACGTCCTCCGCGATGCGGAAGCTGTAGTACAGCCGGTCGGCGTCGAGGTCGGCCGCCGTATAGCCGTGGCCGTGCGGTCCCGGGCCGGTGTAGCGGGGATCGAGGTGCGCGCGCAGGTAGCCGGCGCGGGTGAAGGGGACGCGGCGCTCGTCCGGGGTGACCGAGCGCGCCCGCTTTCCGTGCGCCTTCAACAGGTCGGCGAATGCGCGCCGCCCGGGTCCCGGGCCGCCGAGCACCGCGAGGTAGGCGCGGATCGCCTCGTCGGCGGGCAGCAGTTCCAGCTTGCGCCCGCCGGTGGCGATCTCGGCCAGGAACGGGTCGTCGGGGGCGCAGCAGCCGCCCGGCAGCGAGTCGTGGTTGCCGACGGTCGAGTACCAGGGCAGGTGCAGGCCGGGGCTGGTGACCGTACGGGTCGCCGCCTCCAGGAAGCCCGGCACGCCGGGGAAGCCGCGGAGCTTGTCGGCGTCGCGCAGGTCGCTGTCCGGCTGCCAGTAGAGCGGGTGGTTGCTGTTCTGCACCCCTTCGTAGTGGCGTGGGTCGCCGGTGTTGGGGGTGATCCGGCCGCCGCTCAGCGCGGTGAGGAACCAGTCCAGTTCGATGCTGGAGTTGTTGTCCGTGTTGTCGCCGGTGGTCATCGCGAAGGACAGCGGCGCTC
Organism: Streptomyces sp. NPDC017056; assembly: GCF_044332485.1. Taxonomy (NCBI): domain Bacteria; kingdom Bacillati; phylum Actinomycetota; class Actinomycetes; order Kitasatosporales; family Streptomycetaceae; genus Streptomyces; species Streptomyces sp. NPDC017056. The sequence continues at coordinate 106,375 of NZ_JBIRPD010000006.1, forward strand.
CGGTGGCGGGCCCGCCGGGCAGGCTGTTGACGCGCTCCACGAGGGAGACCGCGCCCGCGACGGACAACGCCTCCTGCGGGCGCCAGGCGCCGGCCGCCCGCACCCGAAGGTATTCGTGGCGCAGCGGATTCTGCACGTCGACCAGGTGCAGGTCGGTGAGCTGCACGAAGGAGGCCAGTACGGTGCGCCGGTCGTCCCGGCCGGGGCGCGCGGCGGCGAGTTCGGCGCGCACGACGCGGTCCCAGCCGGGGCCCTCGGCGAGTCTGCGGTACCCGGCGGCGCCGCGCGGGGTGGCCACCGTGGCGAGGGTGGTGCCTTCGGTGTAGGGCACCGGGGGCACGGGCAGCGGAGCGATGGGTTCCGGCGCGACGAGGGGCGGGGCGGAGCTGTCCGGCGCGGCGGCCGGTGCGGCGCCGGGCCCGTAGGCCAGCGCGAGGGCGGTGGCCGCGCCGACGGCACCGGCGGTGGCGAGGAAGGCGCGGCGGTTCACGTCGGGGGCGGCGGGGGCGGCGGACCGTGTACGGGGCATGCGCGAGCTCCCTGGTACGGACGGGCAGCGGCGGGGGCGGTGCGGAATCCCCGCGACCGCTCCCTCACCAGGGAGCGTTGGCAGCCGTAATGGACCTCGGGTGAACCGTGCGGCAACGCCGGCCGCCGATCGCCGGACAGGGATCACAGCGGCCGACGATGGTTACCGGGCCCTCGGGCCAGGGGCGGGCCGAGGTCACCGGAGGTTCATGTCACGGGGTAGGCGGGCGGCGGCCCGGAGCGGCCCGGCGCCGGGCGGCGAAAGCACCGGACGTACCGCCCGCACCCCCCGCACACCCCGTACGGCCCGCACGAATGTTCACAACCTTGTGATCACAGACCTCCCCAAACCCCGCCCCCTTACGTCATATTGAGCGGTCATACAGGTCCGATTTCCGGACCCTTCACCTTGAAGAGGTGTGTGATGACCCCCGACACCCCCCGTCCGGCCGCCGGCCGGGCCAGACGCACGGCCCGGCTCGCGGCCGTCGCGGCCGTCGCCGTGGCGACCGCCGCCGGGCCCGCCCTCACCGCGGCGGGCACCGCCCACGCCGCCGGCAATGACGCGGACACCCGAATATCCGCCGGCGCCGCGTCCGTGCCGAAGCCCCCGCGGGACAAGCTCGGTTCGCAGGACGCCGAGCTGCTCGCCAAGGCCAAGGCCGGCGGCGCCCGGTTCGTCTCGATGATGCTGGCCACCGCGCCCGGCGCCACCGAGCAGGCGGCCGCCGGGCTCGACTCCCTCCAGGGCGCCTCCGTCGGCCGTACCGACGACAAGCTCGGCTACGTACGCGCCACCGTGCCCACCGCCCAGGCCGACGCCGCCATCGCGAAGATGGCGAAGCTGTCGGACGTGCACGCCATCGACCTGCGGCAGGAGATCAAGCTGCCGGACCCGCGGCCCGACGCGGGCGGCAGGGCCAAGGGCAAGCCGCAGGCCGGAGGTTACCCGGCGCCCGGCAAGGACACCCCGGCGAAGAACCCGTACCAGCCGTCCTTCGAGACCGGCGCGGTGGACTTCGTCCGCGACCACCCCAAGGCCGACGGCCGCGGCGTGACCATCGGCATCCTCGACTCCGGCGTGGACCTGGCGCACCCCGCGCTCCAGAAGACCACCACCGGCGAACGCAAGATCGTCGACTGGGTGACCGCGACCGACCCGATCAGCGACGGGGACCAGACCTGGCGCCCGATGACCACGGCCGTCTCCGGCCCGTCCTTCACCTACAACGGCCGGACCTACAAGGCCCCCGAGGGCTCGTACCGGATCAGCACCTTCGCCGAGGCCGCCACCACCGGCGGCGACATGAAGGGCGACCTGAACCGCGACGGCGACACCACCGACCGCTGGGGCGTGCTGTACGACCCGGCCGCCGGCACGGTCCGCGTGGACCTCAACGACAACGGCGACTTCACCGACGACAAGCCCATGAAGCCGTACAAGGACGGCTTCGACATCGGCTACTTCGGTGAGGACAAGCCGGACACCCCGATCGCCGAGCGCATCCCGTTCACGGTGGAGGTCCGCAAGGACGTGCCCATGGACCCGCTCGGCGGGGACTGGGCGGGCAAGAAGGCCGACTTCGTCAACATCGGCGTCGTCGAGTCGGAGCACGGCACGCACGTCGCGGGCATCACCGCGGCGAACGGCCTGTTCGGCGGGAAGATGAACGGCGCGGCGCCCGGCGCCAAGCTGGTCTCCTCGCGCGCCTGCACCTGGAGCGGCGGCTGCACCAACATCGCGCTCACCGAGGGCATGATCGACCTCGTCACCAAGCGCGGTGTCGACATCGTCAACATGTCGATCGGCGGCCTGCCCGCGCTCAACGACGGCAACAACGCCCGCGCCGAGCTGTACACCCGGCTGATCGACACCTACGGCGTCCAGCTGGTCATCTCGGCGGGCAACAGCGGCCCCGGCGCCAACACCATCGGCGACCCGGGCCTGGCCGACAAGGTCGTCAGCGTCGGCGCGTCCATCTCGAAGGAGACCTGGGCGGCCAACTACGGCTCCGCGGTGACGCGCAAGTACGCCATGCTGCCGTTCTCCTCCCGCGGCCCGCGCGAGGACGGCGGGTTCACGCCGGTCATCACCGCGCCCGGCGCGTCCATCAACACCATCCCCACCTGGGAGCCCGGCGGCCCCACCGCCGAGGCGGGCTACGACCTGCCGCCCGGCTACGCCATGCTCCAGGGCACCTCGATGGCCGCGCCGCAGGCCACCGGCGCGTCGGCGCTGCTCCTGTCCGCCGCGAAGCAGCAGCGCGTCGCGCTGCCCCCGGCGAAGCTGCGCACCGCGCTGACCTCGACCGCCAAGCAGATCAAGGGCTTCCAGTCGTACGAGCAGGGCTCCGGCCTGATGGACATCCGGGCCGCCTGGTCCGCGATCCGTGACGGCGCCGCCGCCCACGAGTACACGGTCCGCGCCCCGGTGAAGACGGCCCTGTCCGACCACCTGAAGACGCCCGGGTACGGCACCGGCCTCTACGACCGCGAGGGCGGCCTCAAGGTGCGGCAGTCGCGCACGTACGAGCTTTCCCTCACCCGCACCACAGGACCCGACCGTCCCGTCCGCCACGAGCTGGACCTGATCAACAACGACGGCACCTTCGACCTGCCGGACGAGGACGGCGCCGTCTGGCTGCCGCTGAACCAGCCGGTGACCGTCGAGATCACCGCCAAGCCCCGCACCGCGGGCATCCACAGCGTCACCCTGGACCTGGACGACCCGCGCACCGAGGGCGTGGACCGCAAGATCCTCGCCACCGTCGTGGCCGCCGAGCCGCTGGCCGCGCCCACCCACGCGCTCGCCAAGTCAGGCACCGTCCAGCGCAACGCCACCACCTCCCACTTCATCACCGTCCCCCAGGGCGCCAAGGCCCTCGAGGTCTCGATGAGCGGGCTCGCCGCCGGCAGCCAGACGCGCTGGATCGCCCTCACCCCGCAGGGCGTACCGGCCGACCCGACCGGCACCCCGAACTGCTACCCCAACTACCCGAACCCGGCCAACACCTGCGACCCGACGCGGCGCACGTACAAGAACCCGGCGCCCGGCGTCTGGGAGCTCGAAGTCGAGTCGCGGCGCACCTCGCCGCTGCTGGACAACCCGTACACGGTCACCGCGGCCACCGTCGGCACCACCTTCGACCCGGCCGTCCGCGTCCTGCCGGAGGCGAAGACCAACACCCCGGCCCCGGTGGACTGGAAGGTCACCAACGGCTTCGCCGCCGTCGAGGGCACCCTCAAGGGCGGCGAGCTGGGCTCGTCCCGCACCGAACGCCCGACGATCAAGGAGGGCGCTTCGCAGCGGTACGAGGTCGTCGTGGGCGACGGCGCGTCCCGCCTGGACGTCGCGATCGGCGCGCCCGCCGACACCAAGGCCGACCTCGACCTGAGCGTCCTGCTCGGCGGCAAGGTCGTCGCGTCGTCGGCGACCGGCAGCTCGGACGAGGCGGTCAGCATCGCCAAGCCCGCGCCCGGCACGTACACCGTCGTCGTGGACGGCTTCGCGGTGCCCGCCGGCAGCACCGCCTACGACTACCGTGATGTGTATTACTCCCCCGCGCTCGGCTCGCTCAAGACGGACGAATCGAAACGGGTGAAGCTGGGTAGCGGCACATCGACGCAGGTCACGGCCGAGGTCTCGGTCGCGGGACCGGCCCCCGAAGGACGCGCGTTCTTCGGGGAGGCCCGGCTGCTGACCGCCTCCGGAACGGTCGCGGGCAGTGGCAGCGTGCGCATCGAAAAGGTCGTGCCGTGACGGCCTGAGATAGTGGACAGTAACGGGGCGGGTGCCCTCGACGGCACCCGTTCCGCTGCTGTACGTACCGAACAAGGAGTGCCATGAGGATCGGAATCGTCGGAGCCACCGGTCAGGTCGGCGGCGTGATGCGGGGCATTCTCGCCGAGCGGAACTTCCCGGTGGAGCAGCTGCGACTGTTCGCCTCGGCCCGCTCCGCCGGGCGTACGCTCCCGTGGCAGGACACCGAGATCACGATCGAGGACGCGGCCACCGCCGACTACTCCGGCCTGGACATCGTGCTCTTCTCCGCGGGCGGCTCGACCTCCAAGGCGCTGGCGCCGAAGGTCGCCGACGCGGGCCCGGTCGTGATCGACAACTCCTCCGCCTGGCGGATGGACCCCGACGTCCCGCTGATCGTCTCCGAGGTCAACCCGCAGGCGATCTCCGAGCGCCGCAAGGGCATCATCGCCAACCCGAACTGCACGACCATGGCCGCGATGCCGGTGCTGCGCCCGCTGCACGCCGAGGCCGGGCTGACCGCGCTGGTCGTCGCCACCTACCAGGCGGTCTCCGGCAGCGGCCTGGCGGGCGTCGCCGAGCTGGACGAGCAGGTGCGCAAGGCCGTCGAGCAGGACGCGACCAAGCTCACCCACGACGGCTCGGCCATCGACTTCCCCGAGCCGGACAAGTACGTCCGCCCGATCGCCTTCAACGTGCTGCCGATGGCCGGCTCCATCGTCGACGACGGCCTGAACGAGACCGACGAGGAGCAGAAGCTCCGCAACGAGAGCCGCAAGATCCTGGAGATCCCGGGGCTCAAGGTCTCCGGCACCTGCGTGCGCGTCCCGGTGTTCAGCGGCCACTCACTGCAGGTCAACGCCCGTTTCGAGCGTGAGATCACCCCGGAGCGCGCCAACGAGCTGCTGGCCGGCGCCCCCGGCGTCGCCCTCTCGCACGTGCCCACCCCGCTCCAGGCCGCCGGCCAGGACGCGTCCTACGTGGGCCGCATCCGCAGGGACGAGACGGTCGAGCACGGCCTGTCCCTGTTCCTGTCCAACGACAACCTGCGCAAGGGCGCGGCCCTGAACGCGGTCCAGATCGCCGAGCTGGTCGCGGCGGAACTGCGCGGCTGAGCCGTTTCCGCACGCGTGGCGGGGCCCGTACGGACGTACTCCGTACGGGCCCCGCGGCGTACGTACGTGCCGTCTACGGCCGCCGCACCTCGAAGTGGAAGCACCCGTATTCGAGGGCGCGGACGTGCACCAGCGCGACGTCCGGCTGCGCGAACGCCTCCGTGAGCGCCGCGTCGAACCCGGCGTCCGCGTCCTCGGGGACCTCGAAGAGCCGCCCGCCGACGATGTGCCCGTCCGCGTCGTACCGCCGCAGCGTCCGCAGGGCTCCCGGCCGCGCGAAGGGGTATCCAGGGCGGTTGTCCTCCGGCCCGCCGCACTCCCCGGCGTGGATGAACACCGGCCCGCACTCGTCGTACGCCCCCGGCCGGGCCCAGGTTTCCTCGGCCCACCGGCGCAACGGCGCGTACGAGACGAGCGCGACCCGCTCGCCTGCCTCGATGGGCCGCAGACAGCAGCGCAGCGGGCCGCCCACGCTGTCCACGTGATCGTTCGCGCTCCCGGCGGCGAACGGCTCCACGGCCCGCCCGGAGTCGTCCGCGTCGCGCAGTTCCTTGAGGGCCGCTTCGGGGATGGGGAGGGGTGTGTACGTCGTCATACGTACAGGGTGGACGGGCATCCGGCCCGTTCCCGGCGGAAATCGGACGCCGAGGTGACGTGGCGCTCAGAGCGCCAGGTGCCTGCGCAAGGCGGCATCCAGCCCGGCCATCACCCGCGCCGGAACGCTGCCGACCCGCCGCCCCAGCCGCTCGACGGACACCGCGCGCACCTGCTCGCACTGGGCCTTGGAGTCCCTCGGAAGCCCGCAGTCGCCGGCGGTCAGCAGCACCTGGAACGGGAAGACCCGCGTGACGTTGGAGGTGACGGGCACCACCGTGAGCACACCCCGTCCCGCGCGCTGCACGGACCGGTTGGCCGCGTCGTTGGACACCAGGACGGCCGGGCGCATCTTGTTGGCCTCGCTGCCCCGGACAGGCTCCAAGTCGACCAGGTAGACGTCACCGCGCCGCATCGGCGATCCCGTCCCCCGAGACCCGGTCCCACAGCTGGGCGTCGTCGCTCTCGTCCCACTCCTCCCACGCCGAGGCGTAGTCCGCCTCCAGCTCGGAGGCGCGCAGCAGCTCGACCGCCGCGTGTATCACGGCCGACCTCGATTCGGCGTCCGTCTTCTTGCCGTACGCGTCGAGGAAGGCGATGTCCTCTTCCGGCAGACTGACACTGATCTTCATACCCCCCATCCTACTTGAGTAAGACCAGGGGTGCTACCTCGATTACCACTCTCCGCAACGGCGCGCCTCCATGGAAGGATTGGGCGAAAGTCCGAAGCGAAGGAGATGAACGGGTGCCTGGCACGAATCTGACCCGCGACGAGGCGCAGCAGCGGGCGCGGCTGATCAGCGTGGACGCGTACGAGATCGATCTGGACCTCTCCGGTGCGCAGGAGGCGGGCGAGGGCGGCACCTACCGGTCGGTGACCACGGTGCGGTTCGACGTCGCCGAGGCGGGTGCGGAATCGTTCATCGACCTGGTGGCGCCGACCGTGCGCGAGGTGGTGCTCAACGGTGACCCCCTGGACCCCGGCACGGTGTTCCGGGACTCCCGGATCGCGCTGCCGGGGCTGCGGGAGGGCCGCAACGAGCTGACGGTCGTCGCGGACTGCGCGTACACCAACACCGGCGAGGGCCTGCACCGCTTCGTCGACCCGGTCGACCAGCAGGCGTATCTGTACACCCAGTTCGAGGTGCCGGACGCCCGCCGGGTGTTCGCCAACTTCGAGCAGCCGGACCTCAAGGCGACGTTCGCCTTCACCGTGAAGGCCCCCGAGGGCTGGAAGGTGATCTCCAACTCGCCGACGCCCGAACCGCGCGACAACGTGTGGCACTTCGCGCCCACCCCGCGGATCTCCACGTACATCACCGCGCTGATCGCCGGCCCGTACCACAGCGTGCACAGCACCTGGGAGGGCGACGGACGCTCGGTGCCGCTGGGCATCTACTGCCGCCCCTCGCTGGCCGAGCACCTCGACGCGGACGCCATCTTCGAGGTCACCCGGCAGGGCTTCGACTGGTTCGAGGAGCAGTTCGACTACGCGTACCCGTTCGCCAAGTACGACCAGCTGTTCGTGCCGGAGTTCAACGCGGGCGCGATGGAGAACGCGGGCGCGGTGACCATCCGCGACCAGTACGTGTTCCGCTCGAAGGTGACGGACGCCGCGTACGAGACGCGGGCCGAGACCATCCTCCACGAGCTGGCCCACATGTGGTTCGGCGACCTGGTCACCATGGAGTGGTGGAACGACCTGTGGCTGAACGAGTCGTTCGCCACCTACACCTCCATCGCCTGCCAGGCGTCGGCACCCGGCAGCCGCTGGCCGCACGCCTGGACCACGTTCGCGAACTCGATGAAGACCTGGGCGTACCGGCAGGACCAGCTGCCCTCCACGCACCCGATCATGGCCGAGATCCGCGACCTGGACGACGTCCTGGTCAACTTCGACGGCATCACGTACGCGAAGGGCGCGTCCGTCCTCAAGCAGCTCGTCGCGTACGTCGGCAGGGACGAGTTCTTCCAGGGCGTCCAGGCGTACTTCAAGGCGCACGCGTTCAAGAACACCCGCCTGTCCGACCTGCTCGGCGCGCTGGAGGAGACCAGCGGGCGTGACCTCAAGACCTGGTCGAAGGCGTGGCTGGAGACGGCCGGCATCAACATCCTGCGCCCGGAGCTCCAGGTCGCCGAGGACGGCACGGTCACCTCCTTCGCCGTGCGCCAGGAAGCGCCCGCGCTGCCGGCCGGCGCCAAGGGCGAGCCGGTGCTGCGGCCGCACCGCATCGCGATCGGCTGCTACGACCTGGAGGACGGCAAGCTGGTCCGTACGAACCGGATCGAGCTGGACGTGGACGGCGAGCGCACCGAGGTGCCGTTCCCCGCGAACACGCCCCGCCCGGCCGTCATCCTCCTCAACGACGACGACCTGTCGTACGCGAAGGTGCGGCTGGACGAGGACTCCCTGCGGGTCGTCACCGAGCACCTGGGCGACTTCGCCGAGTCGCTGCCGCGCGCGCTGAGCTGGGCGTCGGCGTGGGACATGACGCGGGACGGCGAACTGCCCACCCGCGAGTACCTGGAGCTGGTGCTGTCGGGCATCACCAAGGAGTCCGACATCGGCGTCGTGCAGTCGCTGCACCGGCAGGTGAAGCTGGCGCTGGACCTGTACGCGGCCCCGGACTGGCGGGAGACCGGCCTCGCGAAGTGGACCGAGGCGGCGCTGGAGCAGCTGCGGGCCGCGGCCCCCGGCAGCGACCACCAGCTGGCCTGGGCCCGCGCGTTCGCTGCGGCGGCCCGTACCGACGCGCAGCTGAACCTGCTCCAGAGCCTGCTGGACGGCACGCAGGAGATCCCGGGGCTGGCCGTGGACACCGAGCTGCGCTGGTCGCTGGTGCAGCGGCTGGCCGCGACCGGCCGCGCCGACGAGAAGGTCATCGAGGCGGAGCTGGAGCGCGACCGGACCTCGGCGGGCGAGCGGCACGCCGCGGCGGCACGGGCGTCCCGGCCGACCGCCGAGGCGAAGGCGGAAGCCTGGGCCTCGGTCGTGGAGAGCGACAAGCTCCCCAACGCGGTACAGGAAGCGGTCATCGGCGGCTTCGTCCAGACCGACCAGCGGGAGCTGCTGGCCCCGTACGCGGAGAAGTACTTCGCCGAGGTCAAGGGCGTCTGGGACGCGCGCAGCCACGAGATGGCGCAGCAGATCGCGGTCGGCATGTACCCCGCCCTCCAGGTCTCGCAGGAGACCCTGGACGCGACCGACGCCTGGCTCGCCTCGGCCGCCCCGAGCGCGGCCCTGCGCCGCCTGGTGACGGAGTCCCGCTCCGGCATCGAACGCGCCCTCAAGGCCCAGCGGGCGGACGCGGCGGCGGCGTAACGGCCGTGCGGCGCTGAGGAACGGTGCAGTGCCCCGGGCCGGGTGGCCCGGGGCACTGCACCGTTCAGAGGCGGCCGACCGGTGTGGCACCAAGTGCCGTACCGGCGGCCGTTCAGTGCTGGTTCAGGTACCAGGTACCGGCTGCCGTCGCGGTCAGGATGCCGCTGATCCAGCGGAACAGCCGCGGGGAGACGTAGAGGGTCAGTTCGAAGTGACCGTCCAGGTTCATCACCAAGCGCCTGCGGTGGCCGTGCCGGGGGCCGGGGGCGTCCGCGGGGGTGACCGGGGCGCCGCCTGCCGGAGAAGAGCTGAGGGGCGGCCCGGAGGGGGTAAGACCGGCGCTGCCCGTGGTACTGCCGACGTCACCGGCGGGCGGAGGCCCCTGGGTCCGGTCGGAGGTCGGTTCGTTCATTGGGTAACTCCTATGGTTCAGCCGACAGCTTTGTCGGCTCTCATCCGGCGAGAACCCGAACCACGCCTGCTCCAACGGCCAAGTAGGGAGGCGCGGACGGAAATGGACGCTGCTCCCCCGCAGCACGCGTTGAGACCATTAAGGCTGCCGCGCCCGGCGCTGGCAACCGATTCCCGTGACCTTGAGGTGCCGACGAGGGCGTTGGGTGCCGGCGGGTAGGAGCATGCCGCGCCGCGCCGGTCGGACATATGACGCTCATTCAGCTCAAAGTCCGTGCGCGCCTCTCGTCTACTTGCGAGTAGCGCCAAGACCCAGGCGACGCGTGTGACCAACGCGACAGCAGTACCCGGCAGCAGTACGCGGCTCCCGCGGCGGACGCCGACAAGATCGTTGCACCTTGCGGTTCGTGAACCAACTGGTCAGTACGGGCGACTGGTTCACCCCTGAACAAGCCCCGCGCCCGTCTGTAGGCGCGCCCCGCACAACAGTGCACGGTCAGTGGTCCACCGGAGAAAAAGGATCACCCTTGCAAATGATATTCCGACCGCCGAAGCCCGAGCGGCCCCGCCCGGGCCGCAAAAGCCGGTACCGGAAACCGCCGCCCCTTCCCTACTTGGCCGTTGGAGCAGGGGCGGCGGCTCTCGCCGGACGCGGAGACCACGTCCTGACCTGGCCGTCAGCCCACTGCGGACGCATACAGGACGCACCCGCGGCAGCCGGTCGACGGCCGCACCCAAGGATAGTGTCGCGACACCGGAAATCCGCGGGGAAGTGACGTCAAACACGCCATCCCGGAGGCAACGGTGTGCTATTTCAGCGCACTACGGGTTTCATGGTTTGGCATGCTCAAATTTCGCTCAAATTGAGTTTCGCATTGCGTACATCGATTTGGGAATCTGTCGACAAGCCGCACCGGGATCACAGGATCGGCGCCTTCCGCCGGTGCCACGTCAGCCGAAGTGCGCACCGTCGTGACACCGCGTGCCGCGAAAATGGTGACGCCCGGCAGGCGGGCGCGTGGTGCGCCGCCGCCTGCCGGGCGGGCCGGTGCTCGCGTGCGGCCGGCCCCCCTCCGGCCGGCCCCGCGCGGGACGCGTCAGCCGCTCAGGTCGTCGAAGCGGCGGACCAGTGCGGCGCGCCCCTCGTCGGTGAGGTCGCCGTGCAGGCGCAGCCGGGCGAGGCCGCCGTCGGGGAAGACGTCCAGCCGTACGTGGGTGGCGGTCACCGTGCGCGGGAGCACGAAGCGGTGCGGGGTGTCGGGCTGGAGCTTCGTCTGCGGCAGGATCTCGAACCAGGACGCCTCGTCCGCCGGGTCGGCGGTCGCCGCATCGCACCCGTAGAGCGCCGCCCAGCCCGCCGCGTTGCCCTTCAAGTACGCGGTGTCGAGCTCGACGGCGCGTAGCTCGCCCTGCGCGGCGAGGCGGAACCGTACCCAGTCGTTGGTGTCGCGGACGCGGCGGCGGCGGTTTTCCCAGCCGTCGTCCATCTTGCGCGACAGGTCGGGCTGGATGAGCTGGGCGGGCGAGGAGTAGAAGCGGTCGGAGGCGTCCTCGACGGTGCCGCCGTTCAGGACGGACAGCAGGTCGACGGTGCCGAGCACGTCCAGCCAGGCCGGGTCGGGCACGACCTCGCCGTGCACCCGCAGCCGGGCGATGCCGCCGTCGGGGTGCTGCTTGAGCCGCAGGTGGGTGAAGCGGCGTTCTGCGTTGACCTCGAAGCCGTTGGCGGCGTGGCCGCGTACCGGCGTGCGCGGGACGATCTCCTCCCACTTCACGTCGTCGGCGAGCAGGTCCTCGGGGCCCGGGCTGCCGGGGACCGAGGTGGCCTCGACGGTGATCTGCTGCGGGTAGTTGCCGCGGAAGTGGGCGGTGTCGACGATCACGCCGCGGACGACGCCGGGGGCGGCGAGCCGGATCAGCGCCCAGTCGTGCTCGTCGTCGGTGGGGAAGGGGTGCGCTCCGTCGGCCCCGCGCCGCCGCCGGGTCTCCCAGCCGTCCATGATCTTGCCCTTGTGGCCGAAGCGCTCCGGGTCGAACACCGCGGGTCCCGGCGTGAGCAGGTTCTCGCGCTCGGCGAAGAACTCGTCGTTCGCGGCGATGACGCCGGCGCCGAAGCGGCGGTCGGCGAGGTCGACGAGCGAGGTGAAGGGGAAGTCACCGCCGCGGTAGTCCGCGTAGGGGTCGCCGCCGCCGTAGGGCGCGGCGTCGTTGGCGTGCGGGTCGGTGGAGGAGGCAACGGCCGGGGTGCTGGTCATCTCTGCCCTTCGGTGAGGGGGTGACGCGGACTCCTCGACGATTGCAGGAACGATTACCTCAGGTCTATCGAAAGTTTCTGGAGGATGTGTTCAGGTGGGCTGAATGGTGGGCGGGTGTATTCAGGTGGGCTGAATGGTGGGTGGGTGGGTGGGTGGGTTCGGGCGAGCCGCACGGTGGTGCCGGATCAGCGGGCCGCTTCGTCCGGCGGTACGGCTGTGCCCGCCGCCACCTGCCGGAGCCCGGCCAGCACCCGCGCCAGGCCCGGCGCCCCCTCCGCCCCGCGCCGCACCGCCGCCACAACGTGCCGCCGCGGCTGGTCGGCCCTGAGCACCCGTACCGCCACCGCGGCGGTGCCCCCTTCGCCCCCCACGGGCCCGGACCGGCCCCGTACGCCCGACATCGCCATCCGCGGCACCAGCGCGACCCCCATGCCCGCACCCACCATGGCGAGGATCGCGTCCCAATCGGCGGCGGCGTGCGCCCGCTCCGGTACGAACCCGGCGTGCTCGCACGCGGTGGTGGTGATCTGTGACCAGGGACCGCTGCTCCCGAAGATCCACTGCTCGCCCGCCAGGTCGGCCAGCCGCAGCCCCGGCTCGTCGGCCAGCGGGTGCCCGGCGGGCAGCGCCACGTCCAGCGGGTCGGCCAGCAGCGAGAACCGCGTGAACTTCGGGTCCCGGGGCGTCGGCGCGTGCGCGGCCAGCGAGAGCGCGAGGTCGACGCTGCCCTCCGCCAGCAGCTCGTACGCCTCCGCCGCCTCCGCCTCCCGTACGGACACGGCGAGGCCGGGATGCGAGCGGCGCAGCTCCTGTACGGCGGGGACCACCAGCGCGGGGATCGCGGTGGAGAACGCGCCGACCCGCACCTCGCCGGCCTCGCCCTGGAGGTAGCCGAGCAGCTCGGCGTCGGCGCGCTCCAGCTGCGCGAAGACGGCTTCGGCGTGCCGCAGGACCAGCTGCGCGGCGTCCGTCAGGCGGACGCGCCGGCCGTGGGCCTCCAGGAGCGTCACCCCGAGCTGCCGGGCCAGCCCGGTCAGTTGCTGCGAGACCGCCGAGGGCGTCAGATGCAGCGCTTCGGCGGCCGCGGTGACCGTGCCCAGTTCGTGGAGGGTGCGCAGGACGCGCAGCTTCTTGATGTCCCAGTCGGCCATGCGGGCAGCGTACGCAGCGGTACGTCCTTGCCTCGCTAGCCCCTCGCCGCCCGGCGGGCCTCCCTGGCCTCCAGCCGCTCGTCGAACTTGCGCGCCTGGTCGTCCAGGCCGCCCATGAACAGCCCCAGTTCCTCCTGGGCGCGCAGCCCGGCCGGGCCGAGGCCGCCGATCTCCATGACCTTCAGGAAGCGCAGCACCGGCTGGAGCACGTCGTCGTGGTGGATGCGCAGGTTGTAGATCCGCCCCATCGCCATCCTGGCCGCGGCGCGCTCGAAGCCGGGCATGCCGTGTCCGGGCATGCGGAAGCCCGTGACGACGTCCCGTACGGCGCACATGGTCTGGTCGGGCGCGAGTTCGAAGGCGGCGCCGAGGAGGTTCCGGTAGAAGACCATGTGCAGGTTCTCGTCGGTGGCGATGCGCGCCAGCATCCGGTCGCAGACCGGGTCGCCGGAGTGGTGGCCGGTGTTGCGGTGCGAGATGCGGGTCGCCAGCTCCTGGAAGGCGACGTACGCGACCGAGTGCAGCATGCTGTGCGCGTTGTCGGACTCGAAGCCCGCCGACATGTGCGCCATGCGGAACCGCTCCAGCTCGACCGGGTCCACGGCCCGGCTGGTGAGCAGGTAGTCCCGCATGACGATGCCGTGCCGGCCCTCCTCCGCGGTCCAGCGGTGCACCCAGGTGCCCCAGGCGCCGTCCCGCCCGAAGAGGCTGGCGATCTCGTGGTGGTAGCTGGGCAGGTTGTCCTCGGTCAGCAGGTTCACGACCAGGGCGATCCGCCCGATGTCGGACACCTTGGACTGCTCGGGCGCCCAGGGTTCGCCGCCCATGACGCCGTCGAAGTTCCGGCCGTCGCTCCACGGCACGTACTCGTGCGGCATCCACTCCTTGGCGACCTTCAGATGCCGGTTGAGTTCCTTTTCGACGACCTCTTCGAGTGCGTACAGCAGCCGGGCGTCGCTCCATGCGGCCTGGCCGCCCTCGGTGGCGTGGCGGTCGGGGGCGATGGTCAAGGGAACTCCTGGGGACGGGGATACCTACGGCTCCGTAGGTTACGCCATCGTAGGTTAGGACGATGTGAAGGCAACCTCCAGGCGGAATGCAGCCCTCCGGGGCGCCGGAACGCAAAAAAGGGCGCCCGCAGGTTCTCGCGAACCTGCGGGCGCCCTTTTCGAGGCGTCAGGAGAGCCCTGGATCAGCCCTTGGACTGCTTGCGGGACTTGTCACCGGCCATGACCAGGCCGGCGATGACCAGGAACAGGACGATGGGAGCGGCGACATAGAGGCCGAGCGTCTGGACGACACTCAGGCCCGGACCCGGGTCGTCACCATCGTCGCGGGTGAGCGCGAACGCGGGGGACGACATCAGCAGCAACAGCGCGGTGCCGGCCGTGACGGTTCCGGCGCGCAGGGCGTTCTTCTTGACCAGATTGCTCACGAGGTCAACGTATCGGACGCCGTTCACCCTCGCGCGCCCGGGGTCGCCTTACGGCTGACGCGGGCCGGGCAGGGGCCGGGCCGGGGCCGGATCAGGGCCGGACCGAAGCCGGATCAGGGCCGGGACAAGTGGGCGGTGACCGGCCCCAGGCGCGGGGCGGCGCGGGCCGCGAGGACCCGTACGCGTACGGCGTCGGCGGTCACCGGCGCCGGCGCCGGCAGGACCAGGATCCGCCGGTGCCCGACGGTCGTGCCCTCCGCGATCCGCCGCCACGCCCCGCCGGTCCGCGCCTCGACGGCGAACCGTTCCACCCGCTGCCCGGACCGCAGGTCCTCGCCCAGCCCGACCCGGTCGAACGTGACGCCTCCGGGCCGCGCGCCCGGCGCCCTTTCCAGAACGTTCCTGCCGTACGTGTCCCGCACGGCCCGCCCGAAGGCGGCGAGGGACGCCACGTCGGCCGCCGCGATCCGGCCGTCGCGCCCCGGCGGCACGTTGAGCAGCAGCGACGCGTTGCGGCCCACGCCCTTCTCGTTGCCGACCCAGCGCACGCCCTGCGGCCCCTGGAAGACGACCGTGCGCGGCGAGAGGCGGCGGATCGTCTCGAACCACTGCCGCACGTCGTACCGGTGAAGGTGTTCATGCCGAAGCGTGTGAACGCGGTGACTTCGCGCTGCTGCCAGGCGAGTTGGGCCGCGGTCGGCACGATGTGTGCGGCCTTCTCGATGATCCGGGCCGGGGTGTCGCACGGCTGGACGGCCAGCTGGGACGCGGGGCGCACGGGGCCGCCTCCGCCGTACCGCGCTCGCGTTCACCGTCGCCGCCGCTCTCGCCCCGCCCCAGATCTCCGCCGGCGGACGGGAGCACGCGCCCGCTCACCGGACCGCCGCGAGCCCCTGCCACGGGCGGATCTCTTGGACGGCGTCCACGGCATGGTGCCGTACGGCCCCGGCGGCCGGAAGACCGGCGGCCGCCCCTGCCCGCTACGGCCGCGGCGCGCCCGGCGCACGCATCAGGGCGCCCAGCTCGCGCATCAGCGCGTGCAGCCGCGGCGAAGCGGCGATCTCCTCCAGCGTCAACGGGCGGCCTTCCGCGTCGGCGACCGGCAGCCGCCAGTTGGGGTATTCGTCCGAGGTCCCCGGCAGGTTCTGCGGACGCCGGTCCCCCACCGCGTCCGGCAGCCACACCCCGACCATGCGGGCCGGCGTCCGCAGCAGGTAGCGGTGCAGCGCCTTGACGGCGGCCTCCTCGTCCGCCCGGCCCTCCGGCAGCAGCCCGAGCCGGCCCAGCAGCTCCAGCCACTCGCCGACCTCGACGGCCTCCGCCGCGCGCTCGTCCTGGAGCGGCCGGTCCAGCAGGCCGAGGCGGTCGCGGAGTTCGGCGTGCTGCCCGGTCAGCCTGGCCGCGGTGCTGGGCAGGTCGTGCGTGGTGACGGTGGCCAGGCAGTCGGCGCGCCAGGACTCCGGCGGCAGCGGCCGGGCCGCCGCGCCGGTGTAGTCCCGCTCGAACCACAGCACCGAGGTACCGAGCACGCCCCGCTCGGCCAGCTCCGTGCGCACCACCGGCTCGACGGTGCCCAGGTCCTCGCCGATGACGGCGGCGCCCGCGCGGTGCGCCTCCAGGGCCAGGACGGACAGCATCGCCTCGGCGTCGTACCGCACGTACGCGCCCTCGGTCGGCGGCCGGCCCTCCGGCACCCACCACAGCCGGAACAGGCCCATGACGTGGTCGATGCGCAGCGCGCCCGCGTTGCGCAGCAGGCCGTGCAGCAGGCCGCGGTACGGGGCGTAGCCCTGCGCGGCCAGCGCGTCCGGGCGCCAGGGCGGCAGGCCCCAGTCCTGGCCGCGGGAGTTGAAGGCGTCGGGCGGCGCGCCGACGGACATGCCGGCCGCGAAGGCGTCGCGCTGCGCCCAGGTGTCGGAGCCGGAGGGATGCACTCCGACGGCCAGGTCGTGCACCAGCCCGACGTCCATCCCGGCCTCGCGGGCGGCGCGCTGGGCGGCGGCGAGCTGCTGGTCGGTGTACCAGGCGAGCCGGCTGTGGAAGTCGATCCGGTCCAGCAGGCTGCCGCGCATCCGCGCCGTACGGGCCGAACGCGGGTCGTCCAGGCCGGCGGGCCAGGAGCGCCAGTCGGGCCCGTACCGCTCGGCCAGCGCGCACCAGGTGGCGTGGTCCTCCAGGCTCGCGCCCTGGCCGGCGAGGAAGTCGCAGTAGGCGGCGCGGCGGCCGGGGCCCAGCGGCACCTTCCAGAGCAGCTCCAGCGCCTGCCTCTTGAGGTCCCACACGGCGTCCCGGTCGATGAGCGCGCCCTCGTCGAGCACCCGTTCGCGCAGCTTCCCGGCCGCCGCGAGCAGTTCCCCCGCCCGGGTACGGGCGGCGCCCGCCAGGAAGCCGAACTCCGGGATGTCCTCGATCCGCAGGTGGACGGGGTCGGGGAAGCGGCGCGAGGAGGGCCGGTACGGCGAGGGGTCGGTGGGCGCTCCGGGGACGGCGGCGTGCAGCGGGTTGATCTGTACGAAGCCGGTGCCGAGGGCGCGTCCCGACCAGGCGGCCAGCTCGGCGAGGTCGCCCAGGTCGCCCATGCCCCAGGAGCGGCCGGAGAGCAGGGAGTAGAGCTGCACCATGAAGCCGTGGGTGCGGCCGGGCGGCGCGGGCATCCGGTCGGGCGCGACGATCAGGTGGGCGCGGGCGGAGCGGCCGTCGGGCGTGTGGGCGCGCAGGGTGTGGACGCCCAGGGGCAGGCGGCCCACGTAGCCGCGCGGCTCCGCCGTCCGGGTCCGGTGACGGCCGGGGGCCCGGCGGGCGTCGCGCGCGTCGTCGGCGGGCGGCTCGTAGGCGTAGTCCGGACGGCCCGAGGGGTCGAGGCCCCAGTCGAGCACCTCGCCCGGGCCGGTCTCCACCCGCAGTGCGGTGCCGTCGGGGAGCCGGGGCAGTTCCGGCGGGCGCCCGGGGCGCACCACGACGGTGGGCGGGAGCAGGGCACGGGCGGCTCCGAGCTCGTGCGTCTCCAGGGCGGCGCGTACGGCCTGCGGGGTCGAGGCGTCGACGCCGAGCGCGGCGAGCACGGCGACGACGGTGTCGTCACCGATGTGGACGGTTCGCCCCGGCGCGGGCTCGTAGGAGGTGCAGACGCCGTGCAGGTGGGCGAGCCGCGGTCGGCCCATCAGACCTCCATGGACTCCGTGCCCAGGCCGGCCGCGGTGGGCTCGCTGGTCAGCGGCAGCTCGGCGGCGATCGGGGACTCGCTGGTCAGCGGCGCGGCGTCGGCGAGCGGGGGTTCGCTGGTCAGGGGCGGTTCGCAGAAGCAGAGCGAGCCGGATCCGTCCAGGCCGGAGTCCGGGTCGGAGACCCCGGCGAACATATCCGGCTCGGCGGGTCCGGCCGATGCGGAGGGTTTGACGCGCTCTGCGGGGTACTCGGGGGCGGCGGACAGGGCATCGAGGAGGAGCTGAGCGGACGCGGCCACGGAGGGCCTCCCGTTCGTCGGTAGTGGGACACGACCTGCCCTACCCACTCCGGGCGGTCGCAGACGTACTCATTCAATCAACGTGCGCCAGGTCACACATCCCTCGTGCAGGCGATTTGCCGGTGGCGGACGGGTGGTAGCGCAGGGATACCTTTCGAACCGGCGTTCCGGAGGAAGTCCTCCGGGGTGGTCCCGTACGCCGTTCCCGCCCGCGGCGGCCCGCGCGTTCCCCCTGGTCCGCACGCCCGCCGACCTGCCGGAGCACGCTCCGCCACGGCTCGCACCGGACTCCCCCGCATAGCACCGCACCCGCCGCGACACGCCGGTCGCACGGGGCAAACCCGGCACTTCGCCGACTGCCGTTGACACCCTCACCGCTCGAATGGTGGGCTCACTGCCGAAGGCTTGTCCGGCGGGGTTCCACGGGGTTCGAGGGCCCTGCCGCGGCAGTCGGCTCAGGGGCGCGCGGCCGCGGGGGCGGCCGGGCATCGGCCGCCCGGTGCGACACCGGTCGGCCCGTGAGTTGGACGACGGGGACTGAGGAGAGACCGTGCGAGTCCGGAGCGGCATTCGGGACGCCGGAAGGGTCGGCAGGCAGAGCGGGACGACGGGCGCGGCCGGAGACGGGCACGCGCGCGCGGGCGCCGGGGTGCGCCCGGACACGGCCGGGGACGGCGGCCCGGCCCCGGACATCGCGTACCTGAACGGCCCCACCAGCATCGGCACCGGCAGCATCGGCCGCCTCGGCACCGTACGGGCCGGGGCCCGCGCGCGCGTCGCCGGGGCCACCGCCCTCGCCGCCGCCGTCATCGGCGGGCTGCTCGGGGCCGCCGCCCCGGTCCACGCGGCGCCCGCCGACCCGGTCGTCGGCACCCCCGACCTCCCGGGGCAGGCCGACGGTTCCGGCGGCACCGGCCGTACCGCCTCCGCCGGGCAGCCGCCCGCCGTGTGGCCGCGCCCGCAGTCGATGCGGTCGCTCGGCACGCCCGTGCCGCTGGGCGACGAGGCCGTCCTCGTCGCCACCGCCGACACCGACCCGTACGCCCTGGAGGCGCTGCGCGGCCTGTTGCGCGACGCCGGCGTCCGCACCGTCCGCGAGGCCGCGCCCGGCCAGTCGCCGCCCGCCGGAGGACCGGTGTTCCGCGTCGGCGGCCAGGACGCCGACGCGGCGCTGCGGGCCCTGCGCGCGCCCGCCCGCGGAGATCTGCCGTCCGGCGGCTACCGCCTCGCGGTCGGCGAGGCCGCGGGCCGGGACACCGTCGCCCTGGACGGCGTCGGCCCGGACGGCCTCTTCCACGCCGTACAGACCCTGCGCCAGCTCGTCGTGGACCGCGCCAAGAGCGACGGCGGCGGCAAGGAGCTGGCCGCGGTGGCCGTACGGGACTGGCCCGGCACCGCCGTACGCGGCATGACCGAGGGGTTCTTCGGCCAGCCCTGGACCCGGCAGCAGCGCCTGGACCAGCTCGACTTCATGGGCCGTACGAAGCAGAACCGCTACCTGTACGCGCCCGGCGACGACCCGTACCGCCAGTTCCGGTGGCGCGACCCCTACCCGGCCGCGCAGCGCGACGACTTCCGCGCGCTGGCCGAGCGGGCCCGCGCCAATCACGTGACGCTGGGCTGGGCGGTCTCCCCCGGCCAGGCCATGTGCATGTCCTCCGAGGACGACCTCAAGGCGCTGCGCCGCAAGGTGGACGCGATGTGGGCGCTGGGTGTGCGCGCCTTCCAGCTCCAGTTCCAGGACGTCAGCTACAGCGAATGGCACTGCGATGCGGACGCCGACACGTTCGGCTCGGGCCCGGAGGCCGCCGCCAAGGCCCACGCCAAGGTGGCGGACGCGCTCGCCGAGCACCTCGCCGAGAAGCACCCCGGGGCGGCGCCGCTGTCGCTCATGCCCACCGAGTACTACCAGGACGGCTCGACCGCCTACCGTGAGGCGCTCGCCGCCGCGCTGTCCGACCGCGTCGAGGTCGCGTGGACCGGGGTCGGCGTCGTGCCCCGCACCATCACCGGCGGCGAACTGGCCGAGGCCCGCCAGGTGTTCGGCCACCCGGTGGTCACGATGGACAACTACCCCGTCAACGACTACGCGCAGGACCGTATCTTCCTCGGCCCCTACACCGGCCGCGAACCCGCCGTGGCCACCGGTTCCACCGGGCTGCTCGCCAACGCCATGGCCCAGCCCACCGCGTCCCGCCTCGCGCTGTTCACGGCCGCCGACTTCGCCTGGAACCCGCGCGGCTACCGGCCCGGCGCCTCCTGGGAGGCCGCCGTCACCGACCTGTCCGGCGGCGACGCCGACTCCCGCGCCGCCCTGTACGCGCTGGCCGGCAACGACGCGTCCTCGGTCCTCGGCACCGACGAGTCCGCGTACCTCAAGCCCCTGATCGAGGCGTTCTGGACGACCCGCGCCGCCGCCACCAACGGCGGCGACCCCGGCGACGACGAGCGGTACGCCAAGGCCGCCGCCCGGCTGCGGGCCGCCTTCCACACGATGAGCGGCGCGCCGGAGCGGCTCTCCGCCGGACTGGCGGAGGAAGTACGTCCCTGGGCGCGCCAGTTGGCGCGGTACGGGTCGGCGGGCGAACGGGCCGTCGACATGCTGGTGGCGCAGGCCCGCGGGGACGGTTCGGCCGCCTGGACCGCGCAGCGCGCCGTGCAGGACCTGCAAAAGAAAATCAAGAAGAGCCCGGTGACGGTCGGAAAGGGCGTTCTCGGGCCCTTCCTCGACCGTGCGATGACCGAGTCCGACGCCTGGACCGGTGCCCGCTCCGACACCCCGCCGCCCGACGAGGGCGCCCACCCCACCTCGCTGTCCGTCCCCTTCGGCCGCACCCGCGCGCTGACCGCGGTCACCGCGCTCACCGAACCGAGCCCGTCCTCGGCCGCCGTCTCCGTGGAGGCGCACGTACCCGGCGAGGGCTGGCGCCGCCTCGGCGGCCTCTCCGAGACCGGCTGGACCCAGTCCGAAGCCCGCGGCCTGAAGGCCGACGCGATCCGGCTGGCCTGGGAGGACGGCGCCACCGCGCCGTCCGTGCACTCCTTCACCCCGTGGTTCGCCGACACCCCGGCGGCCGGCCTGGAACTCTCCCACGACGCGATCGACGCCGAGACCGGCGGCACGGTCTCCGTCGACGCGCGGATCTTCTCCCGGCGCCCCGCCGACGTGGAGGGCAAACTCACGGCCGAGGCCCCCAAGGGCTTCACGGTACGGGCGCCGGAGCACGTCACCGCGCCGCGCGGCGGCACGGCCACCGCCCGCATCGAGGTCACGGTCCCCAAGGACGCCCCGTCCGGCACGTACCGGATCCCGGTGACCTACGGCGACCAGAAGCGGACGCTGACCGTCCACGCCTACCCGCCCACCGCAGGACCCGACCTGGCACGCGGCGCCGCGGCCACCTCCTCCGGCGACGAGACCCCCGACTTCCCGGCCTCGGCCGCCACCGACGGCGACCCGAAGACCCGCTGGTCCTCGCCCGCCGAGGACGACGCCTGGCTCCGGTTCGAACTGCCGCACCCGGCCCGCCTGGGCCGCCTCGTCCTCAACTGGCAGGACGCGCACGCCGCCGCCTACCGCGTACAGGTCTCCCCCGACGGTGTCACCTGGCGCACGGCGGCCACCGTCGCCGACAGCAAGGGCGGCCGCGAAACGGTCCGCATGGACGCGAAGGACGCCCGCTTCGTCCGCATCCAGGGCGACAAGCGCGCGACCCGCTTCGGCTACTCGCTGTGGGGCGTGGAGGCGTACGCGGTGAAGGGCTCGGAAAAGCCGGCGCCGCCCGCGCAGCCGCCCGGCGGCTCCCGCCCCGGCACGCCCGCCCGGCCGGGCTCCGGCGGAAACGTCCCCAAGGGCACACCGACGGCCGTCGAGGCATGGCCGGCCGGCGACCGCTAGAAGGGTCCGTACAGCGCGACCCCGTGCAGCCCGTACCCGCGCAGCCCGAACCCGCGCAGCCCGAACCCGTACAGAAGGCACGGGTACAGGAGTCAGGTGCCGGGTCCGGGCCCCGACTCCGCCCGGGCCCGGCCGGTGACCGCCCGGACCCGGCCGGTCACCGCCCCACGCAAAAACCCGGACCTATGCCGATACGGCATCGATCCGGGCCAGCGCGTCATCCGCCCCGTACGGCTGCAGATATGGCAGCCACTGGGGGTCCCTATGCCCCGTGCCGATGATCCGCCAGGCCAGGCCCGACGGCGGCGCGGGCTGGTGCCGCAACCGCCAGCCGATCTCGGCGACATGCCGGTCGGCCTTGACGTGGTTGCAGCGGCGGCACGCGGCCACGACGTTCTCCCACGTGTGCTGACCGCCCCGGCTGCGCGGCACGACGTGGTCGACGCTGGTTGCGACGCCACCGCAGTACATGCACCGGCCGCCGTCACGGGCGAAGAGGGCACGGCGGGTCAGAGGGACGGGACCGCGAAAAGGCACCCGCACGAACCGCTTGAGGCGGACCACACTCGGGGCGGGCATCACACGGGTCGCGCTGTGCATCAGGGCGCCGGACTCCTCAAGGCTCACGGCCTTTTCGTTGAGGACGAGGATGAGCGCGCGGCGGAGCGGTACGACGCCGAGCGGCTCGTACGACGCGTTGAGGACCAGGACATGCGGCACGGGTGCCTCCTTGTACGCCGGCGGCGCGTGGCTCGCGCCGGGACGATCTCCCCACAGTGTCCCCCGGTGCCTGGTGGGAGCGCCACCATCACCACGTAACGGGTCCGAGGTGTTTTCGACCACACGCCTTTACTTCCCCCCAAACAGACCCGTAATTGATCCGGTCACTCTCGAACACCGGCGCGGACCGCCCCCGTTGCCCCGTTAGTGTGGTTGGTCTGCCCGGGACACGGTGGTACCGACCCGGGTCTGCTGTCCCACACGGAGGTTCCTGCTGTGTCCTGGTCCGCTTCACCAGCCGCCGCGTCGCCCGGCCCGTACCGCCGCGCGTCGCTCGACGACGCCACGGAGAAGGCCACCAACGCCGCCGGATGGGTGGAGGAGAACTGGGCGACCTGGCTCACGTCCGGCCTGCAGATCGCGCTGATCATCGTCATCGCGGTGATCCTGCGGCACGTGATCCGGCGCACCATCACCAAGCTCATAGAGCGGATGAACCGCACCGCGACCGCCGCCCAAGGCACCGCGCTGGGCGGGCTCCTGGTCAACGCCGAACGCCGCCGCCAGCGCTCCGAGGCCATCGGCTCGGTGCTCCGCAGCGTCGCGTCCTTCGTCATCATGGGCACCGCGGCCCTGACGGTGCTGTCCGTCCTCAAGATCAACCTGGCCCCGCTGCTGGCCAGCGCCGGCGTCGCCGGCGTCGCCATCGGCTTCGGCGCCCGCAACCTCGTCACCGACTTCCTCTCCGGCGTCTTCATGATCCTGGAGGACCAGTACGGCGTCGGCGACGAGATCGACGCGGGCGTGGCCACCGGTACGGTCGTCGAGGTCGGCCTGCGCGTGACCAAGCTGCGCGGCCCCAACGGCGCCATCTGGTACATCCGCAACGGCGAGGTCAAGCGCATCGGCAACCTCAGCCAGGGCTGGTCCACCGCCACCGTGGACGTCATGATCGCCACCGACCAGGACCTGGACCGCGCCCGCCGGATCATCACCGCCGTCGGCGAGGAGATGTCCAAGGCCGAACCCTGGAACGAACAGCTCTGGGAGCCGGTCGAGATCCTCGGCCTGAGCGAGGTCCACCTCGACTCGGTGACCATCGGCGTCTCCGCCAAGACCATGCCGGGCAAGGCCCCCGGCGTCGAGCGCGAACTCCGCTGGCGCATCAAGAAGGCCCTGGACACCGAGGGCATCACCCTCGCCCCGCGCCCCACCACCACCCTGACCGACGAGACGCCCCCGGACCCCAGCGCCGCGGTGGCCGCGCCGTCGGCCCTGGCAAGCCCGACGTCGCCGCAGTCGCTGGCTGCCGCGCCTATTCCGGCGCCTAATTTGAGTAAGTAGGGCGGCCCCGCATGCCGCTTGCTCTGGCTCCCCCTGTCCTGGGGCTCGAGCAAGCGGCACCTCCCCCTGCCCACTGGTCAGCGTTCTCCCACCATGTCTCCTACTCGACGTCTCCCCAACTGACGTCGTCCCCAGGTGGCCATGGCTGAGTGAAGTCGAAGAGTGTGGGGGCATCGATGTCCCGTACGGCTTTCCTCCAGGACGGTCGACCGGAAACAAGGAAGCCCAGCCCGTTCCCGGACTTCAGTACATAAGTGATGCCGACTTCGGCACTCACCCCATGCTTCGCCGAGATCTCGGCGACTTCACTCTCATCCGCGCGCGCCACTGTCAGGCCACGCATCATCGAATGCAGGAACATGGTCTGCACGCCACCCGCGTAAATCTCGATACGCGGCAGTGACCTCATGGAAAGATCCGTGTCACTGCGGAGCAGTAGCGTTTGATGGGAAACCGTGTATTCCCACACCTTGAAGAGCCGGTCCGGCTCCGCGAAAATCATTGTCTTCCTCCGTTTCGGAACGCGCTTCAGCGCCTTCTGTGTCGCAGCGATTCCGGCTCGGGCACATCATGCACCCGCTGATTCCCTGAATACCAATGTATCGAATCCCAGGATCTGCCCCCGAAGTCTTCCCCCTCGGCCTGTCCCGCGTTGAACACCCTGACATTACGCGCGATGACACTCATCTCCCAAGCCGTGCCGTACCCCGGCGGTGGCAGCTCCTGCCCGGGCCCGGTACCGAACCCCTGGCTGCGAACGACTGCACGCTCGAACGCCTGCGAAATGGACTCCGGAGTGTGACCGGCACCAGGCATCTCATCCAGCGTGACGTGCAGAGCCACGCGCCTGTCTCCCACGGCTCCCATCACATTTGACATCCAGACCGGCGTACCCGCTTCCACGCCCGCGTATCGCGGGCCGTTGAAGGTCTGAGCGTCCGGGTGCCCATTCGCCCTGAGATGCTCGGCCAACATGTCCGATGGCGGATTAACGCCCAGTACGACGCTGGGGTATGGCGGAGGTTTCCCTGTGGCCTCGTTGTCCCCACACGGAGCCAGGCCCAGCGGGTCGATCCATGAAAAGGGGTTATGTACGTAGGTGGCCGGGTTGGGGGCCGGCGCCAGACCGAGGGGGTCGGAGGATATATAACGGGCAGTCTCGGGGTCATAGTAGCGATGAACATTGTAGTGAAGTCCGGTCTCCTGGTCGAAGTACTGACCGGCGAACCGGAGAGGAGTCATTGCGACAGCGTCCCGCGTCCAGCCGGTGACACCCCAGAGAGTGCTTTTCGCCCGCCAGGCCAGAGTTCCGGATTCGTCAACGAGTTCAGTCGGAGTTCCGACCAGATCGGTAACGATGGCGAAGAATCGGCTGTCGATCTCGGACTGTTCCGCATCGACCAGATGCCTGCGCTCGGTTTGAGCCACAGGATGCAACCCCTTGTGGTCCCAAGTCAGCGTTGTACTGACCTGAGCGCCCAGACGGTATGAGGTCTGTTCAGCAATGGTGAAGCCATCCCAGACGTACGCCACCTGCTCGATGGCGTTGTCGCCGTCGGCGTCCCAGCATTGCTTGGATATTCGACGCCCCAACGGGTCGTACAGGTATCGCCATGTCCTCCCGTCAGGTGTCCGGACGCACGTCAGACGATCTTCAGCGTCCCATTCGTAACGCCAGACGTCAGGCTTCCTGGAGATGCGGTTCTTGCGGCGAAGCGTGAGCCTTCCCTGCGCGTCGTACTCGTATCTGACACCTCCCGCCTGGGTGACCTTTCCCTTCTCGTAGGCACGCTCCCCACATGATTCAGCGAGTGGGTGGCGAGTCGGCCAGGTCGCGTGAGTCTGGTTTCCTGCAGTGTCGTAGGCATACGTCTCCGCCCAGTTCGCCGCGTCAATCGACACGACTCTGCCGACGGCGTCAAGGTCGAATCGGCGCGTCCCGTTCAGCAGATCGTCGACACCGACGAGGTACCCGTCCTCCCGATACCGGTACGCCCGGCGCTGCACAGTTCCAACGTGTCCGGTGACAGTCTGCCCAGCCAGGTTGCCGCGCTCGTCCCATTCGTGCGCAAGGGTCAGCCAGTCATCGACAGCCCTCGATGATTCACGTCCCACGGGGTCGTACTCGAAGCGAAACACCCTGTCACCCGTTGTCATCCGGGTCGGACGCCCCTGGGCGTCGTACGCCCAGTCGGTGACAACTCCGGTCGGCGTCGTACGGCGCGTCCGCCGGCCCAGTGCGTCATAGGAGAATTCCAGCGTGCTCCCATTGATTGTTTCCGAGGTGACACGCCCCATCGAGTCACGCACGTACCTGAGAAGCGCCCCTCGACCTTCAGCGCGGAGCAGGCGGCCGTCCTGATCGTATTGGAACGTTGTGACAGCCCCGTCGCTCTCCTTGGCGATGACGCGCCCGAGCGCGTCGTGCTCGAAGGCGACGGTTTGCCCCAGCGCGTTGGTACGTCGGATGAGCCGCCCAACGGCATCGTGGGTGTACGAAACGGTACGACCAGCAAAGTCCGTCTCGGAGCGAATACGACCCACCGGGTCGTATTCGTAGTGCCAGACAGCTCCCAGCGGGTTGACGACCTCGACCAGCCGGAGCTCCGTGTCGTGAACGAATCGGTGACGCGAACCGTCCGGATCCGTACGAGCGATCATCCGGTCGAAATTTCCGTACTCGAACTTCGTCACGGACCCTACGGAATCGACATGGGTGGTGCAGTTACCCTCTCCGTCGTACACCCATGACTGCTGCGAGCCGTCCGGCTCCCGTCGAACGAGCAGGTGCCCTTCCGCATCCCAAACGAACTCCGTTATACGTCCGAGGGAATCGGTAACGGATGTCACGCGCCCGAACTCATTTCGCGCATAGGTGACTGACGCACCCGTCGAGTCAGTCACAACAACGGGTAGGCCAGCCGAATCCGTCCCAATGGATATGGCTTTACCCGACGAGTCCGAAATGGCTACAAGATGCCCATACTCGCTGTATGTATATCTCGTGTACGTGCCGTCCGGACCTGCGACCAGTATGCGATTGCCTTGCTGATCAAAACGCTGATACCAGCCGACACCGGATGCATCCACCGAGGAAGCCGATACTTCCTCCTCATCGTAGGAAGTCGTGAAGGCAAGCCCATCCGGGCGCGTGACGCCGGTGAGCCGACCTTCGGCATCATAGACATAATGAACAGTTCTCCCCAGCGGATCCGTCTTGCCAGTGACACGACCGTCGGAGTCATAGTAAGTGCGCCATGTGTGGCCGAGCGGGTCGGTTTCGGCAACCACTCGAAGGCGGTCATTCACTACATAGCGGCTGCTGCATCCCTTTGAGTCGGTGACAACATTCGTCCGAAATCCGGTGGCCCGGTCAACCTCACCGTAGGCGTATTGGTACCGGAGGCACCCGTCATCCCCGCCTTGGCTGACGCATCGGTCCCGATCGTCGTACCGGTACTCATATCGATGTCCATTGCTATCGGTCCACGCCGTCATACGATGCGCGTCATCGTATTCGAAAAGCGTAGTGGCACCGGACGGTTTGACGACAGCTGTGAGATTGCCTGATGGGTCGTAGGTGTACGAGGAGACCACTTGGTCGGCGGATTCGCCTATCGCCCCGGCGAGACTCAGCTCCGACACACGCCCAGCAGCATCGGTTCGGAACTTCAGCTCGTAACCGCCGGAGTGACGAACACCCGTCAAACAACCAGTGGATGCGTCATAGTCAAAAGCCAGGTAATTACCGGCTCGATCGACTACCTCTTCAAGTGGGGCGACGGACAGCGACAACGGACTGTCCGCAAAGTACAGCGTGCGTCCGATATCAGGCTGCCGGATGACCCAGGCCCCGTCGGACATGCGCATGAGCGGCCAACGGGGACCGCGCGACGGCAGAACCTGCTCCGCAGGACCGGGTTCCCGGTAAGTCAGCAGCCGCCCGTCTTCTGTTACAAAAACAACTCCCTGGGTGTCGATTTCCAGACGCTGATCAGCCGTGGAAGACCAGGAGGGCGCCATCCGGAGGCCCGCCCGGTAGGAAGACTCGAATTTTCGGATGAATTTCAGGGGAAGAGTGCCGGGGAGCGAAATATCTGTTTGCTGCAGAAAAACGCGCCCGGTCGCCACGTCGACCGGGTCGCCACATCCCTGTATCGCTCCGTCATCTCGCGTGTTGTTGTCGGGATGCTCCTTGCCGAGCTGCTCACGTGCTTTGCTTTCACGGCCATCGGATCGGGCCTTGCCGGTGGCCCCACCACCCCCGCCCGCCTGCGGGCCCTTCGGGCCCTTCTTCCCGCCCTTGCCCAGCCCGGCGAAGTGGCTGGACAGCTTTTCGTCGTTCTCCTTGTGGTTCTTGGCCATCTGTTTGATGCCGCGGGTCATGTTGTCGTCGAGGTGCTTGGCGGACTTCTTGACTGCGTCCTCGATGCCGTCGATGACCTTGTCGAGCATCGTGTTGGCCGCATCCGCGATGGCGTCCTTGCCGCGGGTACGGCTGTGGTGGTGCTTGGCTCGGCCGATCTTTCCGCCGGCGGTGTTGCGGAAGTGGCCGCCGACGCCGTGCAGGCCGGTGACGGCCTTGTCGTGGGCGTCGTGGTCGAAGGTGAAGCCGCCGCTGCCGGACCCGGAACCGCCACCCGTACCGCCCCCGCCGCCGGCGCTGAGCAGTTGCATCGGATTGTCGGCGGCGGACTTGGCGGCATCCTTGGCGCCCTGGACGCCCTGCGCGAAGCCCTCCTTGCCCGCCTTGGCGGTCTGGCCCAGGTCGACGCCGTCCTTGACGCCCAGCGCGTTGGCGCCGAGCTGGACGACGAGGTCGCCGACCATCGCGCCGAGCGCCTCCTCGACGGGGGTCAGGGCGATGCTGACGACCTGCTCGGCGACCTGCTGGCAGACTTCCTTGAAGAGCCTTTTGACGATGACGCGGGTGACCTGGGTGGCGCCCAGCGCGCCGAGTTCGGACAGGCCGAAGGTGAAGGGCGCGGCGGCCTGGGCGGCGATGACCTCGGCGGCCAGGATGCCCAGCTGCACGATCGCGCCGATCTTCGCGCCCTCGATCAGGACGGCCACGCCGTCCAGCGCGGTGGCGGCCAGCTCACCGCACTGGGCGAGCTTCGTCAGATGCGTACCGTTGATCTTGCTCCAGTGGGCGTTCAGCGCTTCGGCCGCCTGCCCGCCGCCCGCCGAGGAGACCAGCGCCTGGACCGCGTCGTGGGCCTGGCCGGCGCCGTCACTGATGTCACCGGCGAACTCGCGCATAGCCGTCGCCATCTCGCGGTAGTCGTCCTCGTCGACGTTCGGCCACGACACACCGATCAGATCGAGCAGCTCATCCGCCCACCCCGGCAGCACCACACCCATACAAACCTCGCCCCCGGCGAACACCTACGACACTCTGACAACAGCCCGGAGGACGCAGCCGCCTGCACAAACGGTTCTTCAAGGGCGCGATGAGCCGACTTCTTCGGCATGTCCCACAGCCGTCGGCGCGTCTCGCCGACGCCGCGCCACCCACCGCCCATCACCCGCATGCCCCCGTTTACCGCCCCCTCTCCTGGTGACTCGCCTGACCATGGAGACCGAGATCAGGTTGCGCGTCGACGGGCGGGCGTACGAGCTGGTGGTGGATACGCGTACCACCGTGCTCGACGCGTTGCGGGAGCGGCTGGGGATCACCGGCCCCAAGAAGGGGTGCGATCACGGGCAGTGCGGGTCGTGCACCGTGCTGCTCGACGGGCGGCGGGCCACGACCTGCCTCGCCCTGGCCGTGTCGTACGACGGCGCGGAGATCACCACGGCCGAGGGGCTGGGCGAGGGCGGCGAACTGCACCCCGTGCAGCAAGCCTTCGTGGACCACGACGCGCTCCAGTGCGGGTACTGCACCCCTGGCCAGGTGTGTTCGGCGGTGGGCGTGCTGCGGGAGGCGGCGCAGGGGTGGCCGAGTGTGGTCACCGAGGTGGGCGCGGAAGGCGACATCGCGCCCGAACACCTCGACCATGCGGAGATCGCCGAGCGGATGAGCGGCAATCTGTGCCGCTGCGGGGCATATATGAACATCGTTCCGGCCGTCGCGGCGGCTGCCGAGGCCGAGGGAGCGCAGCGGTGAAGCCGTTCCGGTACGAGCGCGCCACCGACGCGGCCGGCGCCGTCGCCACCGTGGCGGCGCACCCCGGGGCCGCGTTCCTGGGCGCCGGCACCAACCTCGTCGACCACCTCAAGCTCGGCATCACCGCCCCCGACCTGCTGGTCGACGTCACACGGCTGCCCCTGGACCGGGTGGAGGAGCTGCCGGACGGCGGGCTCCGGGTGGGGGCGAACGTCCGCAACGCCGACCTGGCCGCCCACCCGGCCGTACGCTCGCGCTACCCGGTGCTGTCCCAGGCCCTGCTGTCCGGGGCGTCCGGGCAGCTCCGGAACCTCGCCACCACCGGCGGCAACCTCCTCCAGCGCACCCGCTGCGCCTACTTCCAGGACCCGTCCACGCCCTGCAACAAGCGCGATCCCGGCTCCGGCTGCGCGGCGCTCGAAGGGTGGACCCGCTACCACGCCGTTCTCGGCGCCTCCTCGCACTGCGTGGCCGTGCACCCCTCCGACATGGCGGTGGCGATGGCCGCCCTGGGCGCCGTGGTCGTGACCCTGGGCCCGGACGGCGAGCGCCGGATCCCGGTCACCGAGTTCCACCGGCTGCCCGGGGACGCGCCGCACCGGGACACGGTCCTGCGGCACGGCGAGCTGATCACCGCCGTCGAGCTGCCCGCCCTGCCGTGGGCGGTCCGCTCCCGCTACCGCAAGGTGCGCGACCGCGCCTCGTACGCCTTCGCGCTGGTCTCCGTGGCGGTGGCCCTGGACTTGGAGGACGACGGGCGGACCGTACGGGAGGCGCGGATCGCGCTGGGCGGGGTCGCGCACAAGCCGTGGCGGGCCGAACGCGCCGAGCGGGCCCTGCGCGGGGCCCCGGCCACCGAGGAGAGCTGCCGTACGGCCGCCGACGCCGAGACGGCGGACGCCCATCCGCTGCGGGACAACGCGTTCAAGGTCCCGCTGGTGCGCAACACACTGGTCGCCGTCGTACGCGACCTCGTACAGGAGACGCCGGGCGGCCTGGGAGGGTCACGATGACGAGCACGTCCGAGAGCCGGGCGCCGGGCCCTTCGCAGGCCCCGGGCGCGTCGCGCACCGTCGGCGCGGACCTGGAGCGCGCGGACGCCCGGGACAAGGTCCTCGGGAGGGCCCCGTACGCCTTCGAGCACCCGGTGGAACGTCCCTGCTATGCGCACGCGATCCTCTCCTCCGTCCCCCGCGGCCGCGTCACGGCCGTCGACACCGACGCCGCGCGGCAGGTGGACGGCGTCATCACCGTGCTGACGCACGAGAACGCCGAGCGGCTGGCCTCCACCGAGGACGCGGAGCTGGCGATCTTGCAGAGCGCCGAGGTGGCGTTCCGCGGGCAGATCGTGGGGGCGGTGGTCGCCGAGACGCCGGAGGTGGCACGGCACGCCGCCTCACTCGTACGGTTCTCGTACGCCGAGGAACCGCACGAATCCGAACTGAAACCGGGCGAGAGCGAGCTGTACCGGCCGGACTCGGCCAACGGTGGTGCGGACACGGACAGCGAACAGGGCGACCTCGATGCCGCCATGGAAGCGGCAGCGGCGGAGTCCGGCGCGGTGACGCTGGACGAGACGTACGTGACGGCGATGACCCACTGCAACCCGATGGAGCCGCACGCGACGATCGCCGTGTGGCAGGGCGACGAGCTGACGCTGTACGACTCCAGCCAGAGCGTGCACGGGCACCGCGACACACTCGCCGAGGTCTTCGGCCTCGACCCGGCCCGGGTCCACATGATCTGCCCGTACGTCGGCGGCGGCTTCGGCTCCAAGGGCGAGCCGCACGCCCACGCCGTACTGGCGGCGCTGGCCGCGCGCGCACTGTCAGGAAGGGCCGTGAAACTCGCGCTGACCCGGCAGCAGATGTTCACCCTCGTCGGCTACCGCACCCCGACGTACCAGCGGGTACGGCTCGCGGCCGGCCCCGACGGGCGGCTGACCGGCATCGGCATGGACGCCGTCGAGCAGACCTCGCGCATCAAGGAGTACGCGGAGCAGTCCGCCAACCCGACACGGACCATGTACGCGGCACCGCACCGCCGGACCACCCACCGCCTGGCCGCGCTCGACGTGCCCGTACCGTCCTGGATGCGGGCGCCCGGCGAGTGCCCCGGCATGTTCGGGCCCGAGGTCGCCATGGACGAACTCGCCGAACGCCTCGGCATCGACCCCGTCGAACTGCGCATCCGCAACGACGCGCCGGTGGCCCCCGAGTCGGGCAAGCCGTTCTCCAGCCGCAACCTGGTGGCGTGCCTGAACGAAGGCGCCCGCCGCTTCGGCTGGCAGGACCGCGACCCACGCCCCGGAGTACGGCGGGACGGCCGCTGGCTCGTCGGTACGGGCGTCGCCTCGTCGGCCTACCCGGTCAACCGCGTGCCCGGCTCGGTCGCCGGCGTGCACTACGAGGGCGACGGCCGCTACCGGGTGGACATCGCCGCCGCCGACCTGGGCACCGGCGCCTGGACCGTGCTGGCCCAGATCGCCGCCGACGCGCTGGACGTCCCCCTCGACGCCGTCGCACTGCGCATCGGCGACACCGCGCTCCCGAAGGCGACCGTCGCGGGCGGCTCCTCCGGCACGGCGATGTGGGGCTCGGCAATCGTGGCGGCGGCGCAAACCTTCCGTAAGCGCCATGGACACGACCCGTCCCCCGGCGACCACGCGCAGGCCGAGACCCCCGGCAACCCGCACGCCGAACGCTTCGCCATGCACGCGTTCGGCGCCCAGTTCGCCGAGGTACGGGTGGACGCCGACACCGGCGAGATCCGCGTACCGCGCCTCCTCGGCGTCTTCGCGGCCGGCCGCATCATCAACCCGCGCACCGCCCGCTCCCAGCTGATCGGCGGCATGACCATGGGCCTGTCCATGGCCCTCCACGAGGAGACCGTCACCGACCCGCGCTACGGCCTCCTCGTCAACCACGACCTGGCCAACTACCACGTCACGGCCAACGCGGACGTCCACCGGATCGAGGCCCACTGGATCGACGAGGACGACCCGTACGTCAACCCCCTGGGCATCAAGGGCATCGGCGAAATCGGCATCACGGGCACGGCGGCGGCCGTCGTCAACGCGGTCCGCCACGCGACGGGGGTGCGGGTGCGGGAGGTACCGGTGACGTTGGACAAGGTGGTGGAGGGGGTGCCGGGGAGGTGAGGCCGGCGCGGCGGGCGATTGTCAGTGCCGTGCGGTTCACTGGACACAGCAAGCCGAAATGGTGACGGCAGTTACGGGGGCTGACCGATGAGCGAGACCGTGCGAGTACGGCAGCGGCAGAAGAACCACGGCGACATGGACCGGGAGGCACTGCTGGCGGCGGCCGAGGCGCCGACGGCGGAGTGGCTGGAGTCGATATTCGGCGCGGGGTCGCTGTGGCGGCCCACGGAGGACGAACTCCCCGAGCGCCTGGAGGACGAGGAGAGCCGCACGTTCCTCACACGCGTCGGATTCCCCGCCATCCACCTGGACTTCATCGACTTCAACTCCACCGGCCTGGCGAAGGCGGGCCCGTGGTCAGAGGACCCGGACGAACTGTTCGGCAACCGCTACCCGGACGACGACTCCCCGCCGAAGTCGTACGCGTACGGCATGGGCGATTCGCTGGGATACAGCCTGATGCTGCTGGGCAACACCGGCAGCGTCGCCCTGTACGACCCCAACGGCTGGGATCACGCGGCCGGATACGCGGGCCACGTAGCCGACAGCCTGCCGCTGCTCGCGGGAGCACTGGGGCTGCTGGCGTCCTACGAGGACCGGCTCTTCGGGGATGACCACGAGGCGGTCCTGCACGAGCTCCGCGAGCTGATCGACGAAATAGAGCCGGTGGAGGGGTGCCGGTTCTGGGAGGAGATATTCCAGTGGCTGGAGGACCAGTAGCCGTCAGTTGCGGGCCGCCTTCACGGAGGCGATGAAGGCCGCCCAGGCGGGAGCGGGGAAGAGGAGGTGCGGGCCGTCCGGGCGCTTGCTGTCACGTATGGGTACGGGCGAGTGGGCCGGGAGGCCGTCGGCCATCTCCAGGCATTCGCCTTGGCCGCCGCTGTGGGTGCTCTTGCGCCATGACCTGCCTACGAGGTCCATACTTCAGCCGCAGCGGTTGGTCTTCACCGCGCCGACGAAGTCCGACCAAGCAGTGACCGGAAAGAGGAGGCACGGTCCGTCCGGACGCTTGCGGGCGTCGGCGAACAACTCTCGGTAGCGCGCCACCTCTGGCTCCCGTTCCAGCCACACCGCACCGGTGGGGTTCCCTGCTCGTACGACGTCCAGCGCTGACACCTGCGGGAAACTCAGCAGCAAATACGGTCCGAACATACCTGCGTGCGCACCCCGGGAGAACGGCAGGACCTGAACCGTGACGTTCGGTTCCTCGGAGATGACCGCAAGGTGTTCGAGCTGGGCCCGCATCACCGCCGGGCCGCCGACCTGCTGATGCAGTACGCCTTCGGCCACCACGGCCCACATGGTGAGCCTCGGTTCGTTCGTGAGCCGCTCCTGACGAGCCAGCCGGACTTGGACGACCTGCTCGATCTCTTCCAGAGACTGCCATGGGTTCCACCAACCGTCCCGACGACGCCGGTTGGGGGTGCGCGCCGAGCTGGTGAGGCGATTGAACGTGTTCGGTGCGCAGCGGGGCCCTCCCTTTCTCGATTCGGCTGATCTTCCGTTTCGTGCAGTCCAGAGCTTCGGCGGCCACAGCGGTGAACAGACCCGCCGCTTCGCGGAACCCGCTTAGTTCTTCGCCCAGTTGCCGCCCGAGTACGGTCGACGGGAGGTTCGGGGGTGCGCCGCCGGGTGGGGGCCCGGGACGGGGGTCGTGGAGGCCGGGGAGCTGGTGGTCGGGGAGCTGGCCACCAATGCGGTGCTGGCCGCTACCAGGCCGGGGTGGCTGGTCGAGGCGTTGGTGGGTGGGCGGGGTGTGCGGGGCCGGGGAGGGGTGGGTAAGACCGTTTGGGGGCTCTCAAAGTCAGTGGTCCAGACCCATTGACGTCCTGCTGACGTGGCGCTTACTTTCCTGTGCATCGATTGGAAACTTTCCTAACAGATCGCAACGGAGCGAGAATCGGGGCGGGCGTGATGGCCACAGGGCAGGGCGGGCAGGGGGCTCCCGGGACGCCGCGGGTGTTGCGGGCCATGAACGACCGGGCCGCGCTCGACCTGCTCGTATCGCGGGGGCCGCTGACGCGTACGCAGATCGGCGAGCTGACCGGGCTGTCCAAGCCCACCGCGTCGCAGCTGCTCGCGCGGCTGGAGGCGGCCGGGCTGGTGCGGACGACGGGGAACGTGACCGGGCGCCCGGGGCCGAACGCCCAGTTGTACGAGGTGAACCCGGACGCCGCGTACGTGGCCGCGCTCGCGGTCGACCAGGGCGGGATCTCCGCCGTGGTCGCCGATGTCACCGGGCAGGTGCTCGGTGAGGAGCGGGTCGGTACGGACGCCGTGGACGAGGACGCGCCGCGCCGGACGGCGCAGCTGGTCGCCTCGGCGGTGGACGGTGCCCTGGCCAAGGCGGGGCTGGGGCGGGAGCGGCTGCACGGGGCGGTGATCGGGACGCCCGGCGCGCTCGACCCGCAGACCGGGGTGCTGCGGTACGCGCCGCATCTGCCCGGCTGGCACGCGCGGGAACTCAAGGACGAGCTGGCCGGGGTGCTGGGCGTACCGATCGTGATCGAGAACGACGTGAACCTGGCGGCTGTCGCGGAGCAACACGACGGGGCCGCGCAGGGTTTTGACGACTTTGTTTTGGTGTGGGCCGACGAAGGGGTCGGCGCGGCCATCGTGCTGGGCGGGCGGTTTCTGCGCGGGGCGACGGGCGGCGCGGGGGAGATCGGCTACATGCCGCTGCCTGGTGCCCCGCTCGCGCGCGGTGGCGACCGGGACGCGGCCCGGCCGGACGGCGGCGGGGGCTTCCAGCGCCTCGTCGGCTCGCCGAGTGTGGTGGAGCTGGCGCGGGAGTGCGGGGTGGCGGGGGCCCGGACCGTTGACGACGCGCTGTCCGACGACGGCGTGCGCGCCGAGGTGGCGCGGCGCCTGACGACCGGGCTGGCCGCCGTGATCGCCGTTGTGGACCCCCGGCTGGTGGTGCTCTCCGGCGAGGTCGCCCAGGCGGGCGGCGAGGCTTTGCGGGCGCTGGTCGAGGAGGAGTTCACGGGGCTCGTGCTGCCCCGGCCGGAGCTTCGGATCAGCGATATCCAGGGGAATCCGATTCTCATCGGCGCGTTGCAGACCGCGCTTGCCGAGGCCCGTGACGCCGTGTTCGACACGGCGTGACGAGGCGTATCCATTCGTTCGTGATGCATTCCGGCGGGCGAAAGCGCCGTACGCGCCGGCCGTCCTGTCATCTTCCGTTCCCACCTCCGCCGTAAAGGAAGTCCGCCATGCCGCGTCCGCGCCTGCGCATAGGTCTGTCAGCGGCGCTCGCCGGGGCCGGCCTGGTTCTCTCGGGCTGCGCCAATCCGAGCGTCGGAAGCGACCGCGACGATCCGACCGCGCCCGTCACGCTGAAGTTCTGGCACGGCTGGTCCAATGCGGCCGAGGTGAAGGCGATCGACGACAGCATCGCCCGGTTCGAGAAGCTGCATCCGAACATCACGGTGAAGACGGTCAACAACGTTTCGGACGCGACGGTGAACCAGGCGCTGCGCGCGGGCGGCGACGACGCTCCGGACGTGGTGTCGTCGTTCACCACGAACAATGTGGGGCAGTACTGCTCGTCCGGTATGTGGGTGAATCTCGATCCCTTCATGAAGAAGACGGGGGTGGAGAAGAAGAAGGTTTTTCCCAAGACGTTCCTCGATTACACGAGTTATCAGGGGAACCAGTGCGCCTTGCCGCTGCTCGCTGACTCTTACGGGCTGTATTACAACAAGGACGCGTTCAAGGAGGCCGGTATCGAGCGGCCGCCGCGCACCATGTCCGAGTTCACGCGGGACGCGGCCAAGCTCACCAAGCGCAAGCCCGACGGGTCGTACGTGCGCGCCGGGTTCGTACCCAACTTCCGGCTGTACCAGAACAGCCCGGACCGGCTGTTCGCGCAGTGGGGGCCGAAATACTTCGACGGGGCGGGCAAGGCGCAGCTCGCGAAGGACCCGCGCACCAAGCAGTTCTTCGCCGCGCAGCGGGAGTTGCTCGAAGCGCAGGGTGGTTACGCCGCGCTGGAGAAGTTCCGTACGAGGTTCGGTGACGAGATGTCGCCGCAGAGTTCCTTCATGTCGCAGAAGGCG
Source organism: Streptomyces sp. NPDC017056 (assembly GCF_044332485.1). Lineage (NCBI taxonomy): Bacteria > Bacillati > Actinomycetota > Actinomycetes > Kitasatosporales > Streptomycetaceae > Streptomyces > Streptomyces sp. NPDC017056. Next base: position 143,701 of record NZ_JBIRPD010000006.1, read on the forward strand.
GCGATGCATCTGGACGGCGAGTGGCGCGGTCTGATGTTGAAGGAGGGGAAGGCGAAGTTCGACTGGGGCGTGGCGCCGATGCCGGTGCCGGACGACCAGGCGGACACGTACGGCCGGGGCTTTCTGACCGGTACGGTCGCGGGCATCACGCACAGCAGCAAGCACCAGAACGCGGCGTGGGAGCTGGTCAGGTTTCTGACGGTGGACACGGACCAGGTGGTGCGGTTCGCCAATGCCATTCACAACGTGCCGTCGACGTTCGCGGCGCTGAAATCGCCGGAGCTGGACGACGATCCTTCGTTCCGTGCGTTCATCGACATCGCGCGGAACCGGCACAGCACGGCTCTGCCGCCTTCCGTGAACGGCGGCCAGTACGTGGTGTCGCTCATGGATTTCTCGTACGACGTCGAGGCCGGGAAGGTATCCGATCTCGACAAGGGGCTGCGTGAGCTCGATGCCCGGATAGACGCCGACAACCTCCAGTCCGAAAACTGACGGAGCCCCGCCATGTCCCTCGCCAAAGCCCCCGAGCTGCGCCGCAAGCACACCCGCCAGCGGCTGCGGACGCTCGGTTTCCTCTCTCCCTGGCTGGTCGGTTTCAGCGTCTTCTTCGGCTATCCGCTCATCGCCACCGTGTATTTCTCGTTCATGCACTACAACCAGATCCGGCCGCCGTCGTTCGTCGGCCTGCGGAACTGGAAGTACGTCTTCGAGCAGATGCCGCTGTTCGGTCCCGCGCTGTGGAACACGCTGTGGCTGGTCGTGGTGATGGTCGCGCTGCGCGTGGTCTTCGGCCTCGGTATCGGCCTGCTCGTCACGAAGATCAAGTCGGGCGTCGGCTTCTTCCGTACCGCCTTCTACCTGCCGTATCTCGCGCCGCCGGTTGCCGCGACGGTCGCCTTCGTCTTCCTGCTCAACCCCGGCACCGGGCCGGTCAACGGGATTCTGGAGGCGGTCGGCATCCCGGCGCCCGGCTGGTTCAACGACGCGGCGTGGGCCAAGCCGTCGCTGGTCGTGCTCTCCCTGTGGGGCATCGGCGACCTGATGGTGATCTTCATGGCGGCGCTGCTGGACGTGCCGCGCGAGCAGTACGAGGCGGCCGAGCTGGACGGGGCCGGCCCCTGGGCGAAGTTCCGGTACGTGACGTGGCCTTCCATCACGCCGATCGTGCTGTTCGCGGTCGTCACCGGGGTCGTACAGACCATGCAGTACTACACGCAGGCGCTGGTCGCGGGAAAGCTGGCCTCCGGGGTGAACGTCGGCCCCGGTACGTTCATCCAGCCCGGCTACCCCGACCATTCCACCCTCACCGTGCCGCAGCTCGTCTACTCGCTCGGCTTCCAGAACTTCAACACCGGCGCGGCGTGCGTGCTCTCGCTCGTGCTCTTCGCGATCGCCATGGCCGTGACCACCCTGCTGATGCGCAAGCGCGCCGGCCTGCTCTCGGCGGAGGACTGAACCGACATGACCACGACGACCTTGAGGGCGGGCACCGCGCCGGCCCGTACCGGCTCCACCGACCGGGGACCCGCGGCGGCCCGGGCGCGCCGCAAGCGGCTGCTGCACTGGATCGCCGTGCACTCCGTCGCCATCGCGGCCGCGCTTTTCTTCGTCCTGCCGTTCGTGTTCGTCTTCCTGACCTCCGTCATGAGCGACGACCAGGCGATGAGCGGCGAACTGTGGCCGCACGAATGGAACTGGTCGAATTACGCGACGGTCTTCTCCACCCCCGGTTTCCTGGACTGGTGGCGGAATTCGCTGATGTACGCCGGACTGGGCACGCTGTTCACCGTCTGCTCGGCGATCCCGGTGGCGTACGCGCTCGCGAAGTTCCGTTTCCGCGGCCGCCGTACGGCGATGATGCTGGTGATTTCCACGATGATGCTGCCGCCGCAGGTCATCGTGATCCCCATGTACCTGGTGTGGGCGCAGCAACTGCACCTGTCCGGTTCCCTGTGGCCGCTCATCATCCCGATGGCGTTCGGCGACGCGTACTCCATCTTCCTGCTGCGGCAGTTCCTGCTGACCATTCCGCAGGAGTACATCGAGTCGGCGAAGGTGGACGGCTGCGGCGAGGTCCGTACCGTGCTGCGCATCGTCGTGCCGATGGCGAAGCCGGGTATCGCGGCGGTCGCGCTGTTCCAGTTCTTCTATTGCTGGAACGACTACTTCGGGCCGCAGATCTACGCCGCGCAGAATCCCGCCGCCTGGACGCTGAGTTACGGACTCGAATCGTTCAAGAGCGCGCACAACGTCAACTGGAACCTGACCATGGCCGCGACCCTGCTCGTCATGGCCCCCGTCATCATCGTCTTCTTCTTCGCGCAGAAAGCGTTCGTCGAAGGCGTCACGCTCACCGGAGTGAAGGGCTGATCGATTCATGCTGTCGTCCGCCGGGGGAACGCCCCCGCCCCTCAAAATCGCAGTGGTCGGCGGAGGCTCGACCTACACCCCCGAACTCGTCGACGGCTTCGCGCGGCTGCGGGACGTGCTGCCGCTGGCGGAGCTGGTCCTGGTCGACCCGGCGGCCGACCGGCTGGAACTGGTCGGCGGCCTGGCGCGGAGGATCTTCGCCCGGCAGGGGCACCCTGGCCGGGTGACGTGGACCTCCGACGTCGACGCCGGCGTGGACGGCGCCGACGCGGTCCTGCTCCAGCTGCGCGTCGGCGGGCAGGCGGCCCGCAACGAGGACGAGACGTGGCCGCTGGACTGCGGCTGCGTCGGCCAGGAGACCACCGGCGCCGGCGGGCTCGCCAAGGCGCTGCGCACCGTGCCGGTCGTCCTGGACATCGCGGAGCGCATCCGCCGCCGCAACCCCGGCGCCTGGATCGTGGACTTCACCAACCCGGTCGGCATCGTCACCCGCGCGCTGCTCTCGCACGGCCACAAGGCGGTCGGCCTGTGCAACGTGGCCATCGGTTTCCAGCGGAAGTTCGCCAAGCTGCTCGGTACCACGCCCGACCGGATCGAGCTGGAGCACGTCGGGCTGAACCACCTGACGTGGGAGCGGGCCGTACGGCTGGACGGCGAGGACGTGCTCCCCCGGCTGCTCGCCGAGCACGGCGCGGCCATCGCCGCCGACCTGCACATGCCGCGCGAGCTGGTGGACCGGCTCGGCGTCGTGCCGTCGTACTACCTGCGCTACTTCTACCAGCACGACGAGGTGGTGGCGGAGCTGCGGAGCAGGCCGTCGCGGGCGGCGGAGGTCGCGGCCATCGAGAAGCAGCTGCTGGAGATGTACGGCGACCCGTCGCTGGACGAGAAGCCGGAGCTGCTGGCCAAGCGGGGCGGCGCGTTCTACTCGGAGGCGGCGGTGGCGCTGACCTCCGCGCTGCTGGGCGACACCGGGTCCGTACAGGTCGTGAACACGCTGAACAACGGGACGCTGCCGTTCCTGCCCGACGACGCGGTGATCGAGGTGCCGGCGACGGTGGGCGCGGGCGGGGCGGCGCCGCTGCCCGTCCGGCCGCTGGAACCGCTGTACTCGGGGCTGGTCGCCAACGTGACGGCGTACGAGCACCTCGCGCTGGAAGCGGCCCTCAAGGGCGGCCGCGACCGCGTCTTCGAGGCGCTGCTCGCCCATCCCCTCATCGGCCAGATCGCCTACGCGGACCGGCTGACCGACGCGCTGATCGCGCACAACCGGGAGCACCTCACGTGGCTCTGAGCTCGGCCCACGGGGGCGGCGCGGAGGCCGCGGCCCACGCCGGAGACCCGGCGCTCGCCGTCGACGCGGGCAACAGCAAGACCGACGTGGCACTGGTCGGCGCGGACGGTACGGTGCTGGCGACGGCCCGCGGCGGCGGCTTCCAGCCGCCGCTGGTGGGAGTGGCGCGGGCGGTCGGCGACCTGGCGGTGCTGGTGGACGCGGTACGGGAACGGGCGGGCGTCACCGGCCCGGTGGGGCAGGTGGCGGCCTACCTGGCCAACGCCGACCTCCCGGCCGAGGAGGACGCGCTGGCGGCGGAGATCGCTTCGTACGGCTGGGCCCCCGCGGTCACCGTCGCCAACGACACCTTCGCCCTGCTGCGCGCGGGGCTGCCCGACACCGGCGACCCGGTCGGCGTCGCGGTGGTGTGCGGCGCCGGCACCAACTGCGTGGGCCTGGGGCACGGCGGCCGCACCGCCCGGTTCCCGTCCATCGGGCGGATATCCGGGGACTGGGGCGGCGGCGGGCACCTGGCCGAGGAGACGCTGTGGTGGGCGGCGCGGGCCGACGACGGCCGCGGCGAACCGAGCGCGCTGGCCCGTGAGGTGCCCGCCTACTTCGGGTTGGCGACGATGCCGGAGCTGATCGAGGCGCTCCACTTCAAGCGCATCCCGCACGAGCGGCGTTACGGGCTGACGCCGCTGCTGTTCGCGGTGGCCGCGTCCGGCGACGCGGTGGCGCGGGCCGTGGTGGCCCGGCAGGCGGAGGAGATCGCGCTGATGGCGACGGTGGCGCTGGGGCGGCTGGACCTGCTGGACGAGGAGGTGCCGGTGGTCCTCGGTGGCGGCGTCCTGGCGGCCCGGCACCCGCTCCTCCACGACCAGGTGACCCGCCTGCTGTCGGAACGTGCCCCGAAGGCGTTGCCGCAGGTGGTCACGGAACCGCCGGTCCTGGGAGCGGCCCTGCACGCCCTGGACCGGGCCGGAGCGGCGGCGGAGTCCTACGCGCGCCTGCGGGGGCAGTTCGGGTAGGCGGCACGGTTGGCACCGAGGCCCCAACTCTCGCCCGGGTGCCTCAAACCCGTACAGCCGTGCCCTTTTCGGGAACCGAGCCCGGCGGGGGCGCGTGGTGGAAGGCGGGGGAAGACGGATGCCGTCGGGCGGGAGGATTCGACGGGGCCCGATCCGCACATGATCCAGGCAATAACGGTGTGGTTGTCAGTCCCTGCGGCCATACTGACTGCTGGCCGTGCATCTGTTCCCGTGCGCCCGTCGCACGGGGGCCGGGCCGCCGTCCGCGACCAGGGGGAGGTTCCGTGTCCAACCCGCAGACCGGCACTGCGCCGCCGCCGTCGTCACCGGCCGGCCGCTCCCCCGTGCCCGGTCCCGCGGCCTCCGGTACGGGCTCCGCGCCCGCCGCCCGGCGGCGTACGGCCTGGGCCGACGGCGTGGACCAGCTGCGGGCCGCCGCCACCACCGAGCCCGGCCGGCTGCGCATCATCGGTGCCGTACTGGCCCTGCTGGTCCTGGGGTTCGGGGCGGCCACCGCCTGGCAGGTCGGCGACCGGGCCGCCGCCGCGCGCGACGTGGTGGAGCACAGCCAGCCGCTGAGCGCCGACGCCGCGGACATCTACCGCTCGCTCGCCGACGCCGACACCACCGCGGCCGGCGGCTTCCTGGCCGGCGGCAAGGAGACCCAGGCCACCCGCGACCGGTACGAATCCGACATCGCGATGGCCGCCCGGCTGCTGGCCAAGGCTTCCTCGAACACCCGTGGATCGGATGCCGCAGCCCGCCAGATAGAGAAGCTCAACAGCCAACTCCCCCGGTACACCGGGCTGATAGAGACGGCCCGCACCAACAACCGGCAGGGCCTGCCCCTCGGCGGCGCCTACCTGCGCTACGCCAACGCGCAGATGCGCGACGAACTCCTCCCGGCCGCCCGCGGCTTGTACGTGACCGAGACGGCCCGGCTCAGCGAGGACTACGACTCCGCGAAGGCGTGGCCCTGGCTCGCGCTCGCCGCAGGGCTGGTCGCGCTCGGCGCCCTCGGCTGGGCCCAGCGGCGCAACTACCGCCGGACGAACCGCGTCTTCAACCGCGGCCTGCTGGCCGCCACGGCCGCCGCGGCCGTCGTCCTGCTGTGGCTGGCGGCCGGCCACGCCGTGGCGCGCTCGAACCTGACCACGTCCTACGAGAACGGTGCCAAGTCGCTGAAGCTCCTCAACGAGGCGCGCATCGACGCCCTCCAGGCACGCGGCGACGAGAACCTGACCCTGGTCGCGCGCGGCGCCGTGGTGACCAAGGACCAGCAGGACTTCTACGAGGTCGGCTACCGCTCCGGCATGAAGGACCTGGCGGGCCCCGGCACGAGCGGCGCGGCGGCGGCGGACAGCAAGCTGGGCGCGGCCCTGGCGCTCGCAGACGACGAGGCGGGCCGGCGCCCCGTGCGGGAGGCGGTCGCGACCGTACGGGAGTGGCAGGCGCGGCACGCCGCCGCCCGCGCCGCCGACGACCAGGGCGACTACGACCGGGCGCTGGAGAAGGTGATCGGGTCAGCGGGGGCGACCGGCCAGTCCTTCGACCGGGTGAACGACCGGCTGGCCACGGCGCTGGAGCACGAGCAGCGGGAGTTCCGGCAGGCGGCCGACGCCGGGCGCGGGGCGCTGGCCGGGCTGGCGGCCGGCGCCGCCGTGCTGGCCGTGCTGGCCGCCACCGGCGCGGTGCTGGGTATCGGGCGCAGGCTTTCGGAGTACCGGTGATGGGGCCTGGTGATGGGGACATGACGAAGCGCGCGAGGGGCCTGCGCAACCTGCGGGCCGTGCTGGCCCCGGTGACGGCCGGAGTGTGCGTGATGGCGGCGGCGGCCGCGGTCCTCGTCCCCGTCCTGAGCGACAGCGGTGACGGCCGGGCCTCCGGACACGCGCCCCACGGGACGTCGAGCACGCGCGCCGACGCCACCGCGGCGGACTGCACGCCCGCCAACGCCGCCGCCAGCCTGCGGCCCTCCGCCGACGGCGGCCCGGCGGTGGACCGGATCAAGGCGCGCGGACGGCTGATCGTCGGCGTCGACCAGAACACGTACCGCTGGGGCTACCGCAATCCGGCCACCGGCGACCTGGAGGGGTTCGACATCGACCTGGTGCGGGCCATCGCCGAGGACGTCCTCGGCGCCAACCCGAAGATCACCTTCCTGGCGATCCCCACCAACCAGCGCATCCCCTCCCTCCAGAAGCGCACGGTCGACCTCGTCGTACGGACCATGACGATCAACTGCGCCCGCAAGCGCCAGGTGGCCTTCTCGACGGCCTACTTCGAGGCCGGCCAGCAGGTGCTGGCGCCCAGGAACTCGTCGGTCGAGGCGTTCGACGACACGCTCAAGGGCAAGCGCGTCTGTACGGCGGCCGGTTCGACCGGGGAAGCCAAGCTGGCCGAGCAGCGGCACGGCGCCGAGGTCGTGACCGTACCGAACCAGCTCGACTGCCTGGTGCGGCTCCAGCTCGGCGAGGCCGACGCGGTCGTGACGGACAGCGCCCTGGCCGCGGCCCAGGCCGCGCAGGACCCGACGGTGGAGCTCAAGGGCAAGCCGTTCACCGACGAGTCGTACGGCGTGGCGGTCAACCGCGCCGACACCGACCTGGTGCGGCGGGTCAACAAGGTGCTGGAGGACTACCGCGGCGGCGGCAGCGGAAGCCGGTGGATGGCCGCGTACAAGAAGTGGCTCCAGGCCGACCTGCCGGGCATATCCGAGGCGCCCGAGCCCCAGTACAGCGACTGATCCGGTGCGGGCGCCCGCACCGGTACGCCGCGGGCCGGCGGCCGAAGGGGCCGCCGGAACCAGGTGTTCGCCCGCCGGTCGCGTAACTATGGAAGGAGGACCGCGGGAGCAGGGCCGCAGGGAAGGGGGCAGGGGACGGCACATGGGAGGGGCCGCCACGGCGCCGGGGCGCGCCACCACCGCGCCGCAGCACCACGACAGCCGTGACGACCGTGACAACCGCCGCGCACCACACGCACATTGGAGAGGTGATCGATGGGGGTCCCTGGACCCTTCCCCGGTTCCCCGGGGAGGCCCGAAGACCCGGTGATGGGCCGGGAGGAGGTGGACCGCGCCCTGGGACGGCTCGGTGCCGAGTACGAGGCGATCGAGACGTCGCTGCTCGCCCTGCAGGACCACGCGGGACGCCGGCTCCTGGAAGGCGCCGCACTCACCGGCACGACCAAGGACCGCTGGGCCGCCACCGAACAGTCCATCACCGTCCTGTGGGCGCACTTCGACGCGTATACGGAAGCGCTCACCACCGCCCGCGAGCTGCGCGCACGCCGCCGCTGGCCGTCCCCCGACGACCTGGCCGAACTGACCGAGCTGCTCCGCGGCAGCCGCGTCACGGTGTCCGGCGCCGCCGTCGGCGGTGCCACGGCCGGGACCGGCGGGCCCGCCAGGCTGAGCGAGCAGTTCAGCCTGGAGGAACTGGTCGAGCGGATGAACGGCCTGTACGCGGCGGCGCTGGACGTCATCGTCGCCGCCGACGCCGTCTGGTCCGCGCTGCCCGCGCGCATAGACCTGCTCGCCGCCGAACTGCGGCGCACGCTGTCCCTGGCGCGTTCGGTGGGCGTACGCCCCGGAGAACACCCGGCCGGCGACGACCTGGAGCGGATCACGTACGAGCTGACACAGCTGCGCGCCCAGGTGGTGTCCGACCCGCTGGCCTTCTGGGTCCCGGACGCCGACCGCAGCGCGGCGCCGGGCGGCGGCCGCCCGGACACCGCCCGCTACGACCGGGCGGCGCGCGCCCTGGAGGACATCCGGCGGGAGATCGAAGCGGTGCTGGACGTACGGCAGGACGCCGAGCGCCGCCTGATGCGGCTGCGCGACGTGCTCTCCCGCGCCGACCGTACGCTCACCGAGGCGCGGCAGGCCCGCGGCGAGGTCCTCGCGAAGATCGCCGCCTCCGAGGTGCCGGCCGTCAGCGGCCCGCCCACGGCGCTGCACGAGCAGCTCGGCACCGCCGCCGAGTACCGCAGGCACGCCCAGTGGCACCGCCTCTCGCCGCTGCTGGACAGCCTGGAGCAGCGCGCCGAGGACGAACTGCACCGGGCCCGCGAGTCGTTGACGGCGGTCACGGCCCCGCTGGCGGTACGTGCCGAACTGCGCGGGCGCCTGGACGCGTACAAGGCGAAGGCCGCGCGGCTCGGGCTGGCCGAGGACCCGCTGCCGGCCGAGCGGTACGACGTCGCGCGCCGGATGCTGTGGAGCGCGCCGTGCGACCTGCGGGCGGCCGAACAGGCGGTGCTGCGCTACCAGCAGGCGGTGGCCGAGGCGCTGCTGCCGCAGCAGCCGGACGGCGGGCCCGCGGACGGACCACAGGGGGAAGCATGAGCGAGGAGCGGACCGGCGGCCCGTGCCAGCGGCGGGACTGCCCCGGCACGTACGAGGACGTCGGCGGCGGCGAGCTGTACTGCGACACGTGCGGGCTGGCGCCGGTCGTCTCGCCGGACGGGATGGTGGGGCCGTCCGGCACGGGGGTGACGGCGGCGCGGCGGGGCGCGGGGGCCGTGGGGTCCGGCGGGTCCGGATCGGCTGCCGGGCCGGGCGGCACGGCCGGGGGCCGTACCCCGGCGTCCGGAGGGCCCGCTTCCGGGGGTTCCGCCGGGGACCGCGGCTCAGGGTCCGGAGGCCGTACCTCCGCCTCGGCCCGCTCCTCGACCTCGCGGCGCTCCGTCTCCGGCCGTCTCTCCCGCTCGCTGCCCGGCGCCGCGACCCGCGCGATGTCCGTATCGGTACGCAGCAGCTCGGGCCGCGGCAGCGGCTCGGGAGCGGCGCGCGGGCGGCTGGGCGCCGGGCTGGTGTCGGTGCCGGAGGTGCCGCGTCCCGATCCGCGCCACGCCGTCCTGGAGAACCCGGAGGTGCCCGAGCGCAAGCGGTTCTGCAGCCGCGGCGACTGCGGGGCTCCGGTGGGACGGGCGCGCGGCGACCGGCCGGGCCGTACGGAAGGTTTCTGCACCAAGTGCGGCCACCCGTACAGCTTCGTGCCCAAGCTGCGCCCCGGCGACGTGGTGCACGGCAGCTACGAGGTCGTCGGCTGCCTGGCGCACGGCGGCCTGGGCTGGATCTACCTGGCCGTCGACCGCGCGGTATCCGACCGCTGGGTGGTGCTCAAGGGCCTGCTGGACACCGGCGACGAGGAGGCGCTCGCGGCGGCCGCGTCCGAGCGCCGCTTCCTCGCCGAGATCGAACACTCCAACATCGTCCGGATCTACAACTTCGTCGAGCACCTGGACCGCGCGACGGGCAGCCTGGACGGCTACATCGTCATGGAGTACGTCGGCGGCAAGTCCCTCAAGGACATCGCCAACGAACGCCGCACGGCGAACGGCCGCCGCGACCCGCTGCCGGTCGCGCAGGCGTGCGCGTACGGCATCGAGGCCCTGGAAGCGCTCGGCCACCTGCACAGCCGCAACCTCCTGTACTGCGACTTCAAGGTCGACAACGCGATCCAGCAGCACGACCAGCTCAAGCTGATCGACATGGGCGCGGTCCGCAGGATGGACGACGACGAGAGCGCCATCTACGGCACGATCGGCTACCAGGCGCCCGAGGTCGCCGAGCTGGGCCCGTCCGTCGCCTCCGACCTGTACACGGTCGCGCGCACCCTGGCCGTGCTCACCTTCGACTTCCAGGGCTACACGAACGTCTTCGTGGACTCCCTGCCCGACCCCGACAACATCGAGGTCTTCCGTACGTACGAGTCCTTCTACCGCCTCCTGGTACGGGCCACCGACCCCGACCCGGCCCGGCGGTTCTCCTCGGCGGAGGAGATGGCCGAGCAGCTGACGGGCGTGCTGCGGGAGGTCGTGGCGCTCCAGACGGGCGAGCAGCGGCCCGCGCTGTCCACGCTGTTCGGGCCCGAGCTGCGCGTCGTGGACACGGAGGTGGTGCCGCGCGCCGAGGGCGACACGTCGCTGCTGGGGGCACGCGCGGCAGCTGCCGGGCGGCTCCTCGCGGGGCGCGGTGCACGGGCGGGCCGGGGCGCCGGCAAGGCGGTGGTCGGTCCGGCCACCGGCATCGGCGCGCCGGGCGGCATCGGCGGAACGTCCCGTTCCGGTGCTCCGGGCGGCGCCGTGGGGCCGGTCGCGGCCCCGGCCGGCGCGGGCCCGCAGCCCGCCGTCCCCGCCCAGGTCGCCTACGAGGTCACCTCCGGCACGGGCCCACACCCGGCGACCGGGCCCGCTCCCGTACCGGCCGCCGGCGTGCGCGGCGCGCCCGCGCTGCGCCCGCTCGACACCGGCCTCGCCGTACTGGCCCTGCCCGTACCGCGCGTCGACCCCGCCGACCCCAACGCGGGTTTCCTGGCCGGGCTGCTGGCCGCCGCGCCCGCCGAACTGCTCGGCGCGCTGCGCGCGGCACCCGCCGACACCATAGAAACCCGGCTGCGCGAACTGCGCGCCCGCCTGGAGATGGGCGACGGCGAGGCCGCCCAGCGCGAACTGCGCGCCATAGAGACCGAACCAGGCCAGGAGTGGTCGGGCGACTGGCGGGTGGTCTGGTACCGCGGACTGGTGGCCCTGACCAACGGCGACCACGAGACGGCGGCACTGTCCTTCGACGCGATGTACGACGCCTTTCCCGGCGAGCCCGCGCCGAAGCTGGCGCTCGGCGTCTGCGCGGAGGTGCTGGGCCAGTTGGACAACGCGGCGGAGTACTACCGGCTGGTGTGGGCCTGCGACCACGGCTACGTGAGCGCGGCGTTCGGGCTGGCCCGGGTGCGGCTGGCGGCCGGTGACCGGTCCGGCGCGGTGGCCGCCCTGGAATCCGTACCGGAATCCTCCATTCACTACACCGCCGCGCGCATCGCCGCGGTCCGCGCCCGGCTGCGGCAGCGCTCCGCGCTGGACCCCCTGCTGGCGGACCTGCGGGCGGCGGCCGGGCAGGTCGAGCGGCTGACGGAGACCGGTCTCGACGCCGAGCGCCGGGAACAACTGACGACCGAAGTACTGGGCTGTGCCCTCGACTGGGTACTCTCCGGTAGCCGAGGTGCCGGGCAGCGTGCGGGCACGGCGCCGTCCGGCGCTCCGGAGCCCGGCGCCGGCGGCACCGCCGGCCGGCCCGTGCTGCTCGGCAGCGCACTGGACGAACGCGGCCTGCGCTTCGGCCTGGAGCGGTCGTTCAGACTGCTCGCACGGCTGGCGCAGCGCGGCGAGGAAAGGATCGAGCTGGTGGAACGGGCCAACCGCTTCCGCCCCAGGACGTGGGTGTGACATGGGTGTGACAGGGCCGTCCCGGTGTGCGAGCTGCGACGAGCCGCTCGAACCAGGGGACAACTACTGCGGGTTCTGCGGCGCCGACGTCGTGGTTCCCGCCGGGCCCGGCGGGGCCGGTGACCGCCCCACCGTCCCGCTGGGCGGCGCTCCCGGCCGTGCCGCCGGCCCGCCGCCCGGCGCGGTGCCCCCGGCTGGGCCGGTGACCTTGCCGGCGTCGTTCCTGATGCCAGAGGCCCGGCCCGCCCCGCCGTACGGGCCGGACGCCGCGTACGGCGCCGGGGTCGGGGCCGGGGCCGGGGCCGGGGCCGGACACCACAACGGGCCGGCATACGCGCCGGGTGCCACACACCCGGCCGACCCCGCGCGCGTCCCGCACGCCCCCGTGCCGGCGCCGGGTTACGCTCCCGGAGGGCCGCGGGCCGACGCCCCGTCCCGGATACCGCATACGGAGGCGAGCGTTCCGCCGTCGCCCCATCGCGGCTCCGGCGCGGACGACACCCCGGCCATGGGCGCCGCGTCGCCCGATGGCGCCGCCGGCCCGTACGGAGGCCGCGGCGAGGGGCCCGCCCCGCACGGCGGCACCCCGGATCCCCGCGTCGTCGGCTACGACGTCGCCGCCCAGGCAGCGGAGCGCACCATGAACATGAACGAGTCCGGCTCCGGCTCCCCGAGCCCCGAAGAGCGCGGCGGGCCGACCGGCCCCCTGGACCCCGCGCGGCCGACGGGACCGGCACAGCCGGCGGAGCGTCCGGCAGCCCCCGCGGGCCCGCCGGCCCCCGCTCCCACGCCTCCCGGCGCCCCCGCCGAACCCACCGTCCCCATGGACACCACACCCCCCGCCTCCCCCGAACACCAGACCCCCGCCCAGGGCACCCGGCTCTGCGCGGCCTGCCACGCGGGCGCGGTCGCCGGGGACGGCTACTGCGAGAACTGCGGCCACGCCCAGCCACGCGAGCGCGACCACATGGAGCAGGAACTGCCGGGCGTGGCGGCGGTCAGCGACCGCGGCCACCGCCACCACCGCAACGAGGACTTCTTCGCGGTCGCCGGCGCGGCGCTGCCCGACGGGTCGCCCGCCGTGCTCGCCGTGGTCTGCGACGGCGTCTCCTCCGCCACCCGCCCCGACGACGCGTCCGCCGCCGCTTCCGGCACCGCGGCCCGGTCCCTGCTGGCCGCCCTGCCCGTCGGCACCCACCCGCAGCGGGCGATGCACGACGCGATCATCGCCGCCGCCAAGGCCGTCAACGCCCTGGCCGCCGAACCCCGGCAGGCGCAGCAGCACGACCCGTACCGCCAGCAGAACGCCCCCGCCTGCACCATCGTCGGCACGGTGGTCGGCGGCGGGCTGCTCGTCGTCGGCTGGGTCGGCGACAGCCGCGCGTACTGGATCCCCGACGACCGCAGCGCGGCCCCCGTGCGCCTCACCGAGGACGACTCCTGGGCGGCGCAGATGGTCGCCAACAACCTGATGTCCGAGGCCGAGGCGTACGCGGACGACCGTGCGCACGCCATCACGGGCTGGCTCGGCGCGGACGCCTACGAACTGGAGCCGCACACCGCTTCCTTCAAGCCCGACGGACCGGGTGTAGTGGTGGTGTGCACGGACGGGCTGTGGAACTACGCCGAAGCCGCCGCGCAGCTGGCGGCGGTACTGCCGGCCGACGCCCACGCCCGGCCGCTGCACAGCGCACGGACCCTGGTCGCCCACGCGCTCGCCGGCGGGGGCCACGACAACGTAACGGTGGCGGTGGTGCCGTTCCCGGCGCCCCGGGGAGGGGCAGGATCGGCCTGAGCACCCACGGCCGGCAGCCCGCTGCCGGCCGCCCGCCGACCCACGAGCATCTCCCGCACCTCACGAACCGCCCGACCACCGGGAGCACGGCGCCAACGGGGGGACGACCACCGGGACTTCCGCCCGCCCATGTGTCTCTTCACCGCTTCGAGGACTCCGCGGCGGAGCCTCGCACGGCGGAACGAAGGAGCGGAACAGATGGCCAATTTCGCCAAGTCCAGCGTCCCGCGGTTCTCCGCCGAGGTGTACCAGAACGAGTACCTGCCGGAGGACGGGCGCGAGGTGAACGCCATCGTGACCGTCACCGCGACCGGCGGCGGCACCAGCGGCGGCCTGCCGCTGCCCGCCGCCGGTACGGACCCGGGCGCGCCGGGGGCCGCACGCGCCCCCCGGGACGCCGGAGCCGCCCGGCACGCGGGTGTCGTGATCATGGTGGACTGCTCCGGCTCGATGGACTACCCGCCCACCAAGATGCGCAACGCGCGCGACGCGACCGCCGCCGCGGTCGACACCGTGCGCGACGGCGTCGCCTTCGCGGTGGTCGCCGGTACGCACCAAGCCGCCGAGGTCTACCCCGGCGGCGGCCGGCTGGCCACCGCGGGCCCGGCCACCCGCGCCCACGCCAAGGCGGCGCTGCGCAAACTGAGCGCGGGCGGCGGCACCGCCATCGGCACCTGGCTGCGGCTGGCCGACCGGCTGCTGGCCGAGGCGGACGTCGGCATCCGGCACGGCATCCTGCTCACCGACGGGCGCAACGAACACGAGTCGCCCCGGGACCTGCGCGCCACGCTCGACGCCTGCGCCGGGCGCTTCACGTGCGACGCCCGGGGCGTCGGCACGGACTGGGAGGTCGAAGAGGTCACCGGCATCGCCTCCGCGCTGCTCGGCACGGCCGACATCGTGGCCGACCCGGCCGGGCTGGCCGCCGACTTCACGCGGATGATGGAGGCCGCGATGGGCAAAGAGGTGGCGGACGTCGGTCTGCGGCTGTGGACACCGCAGGGTGCGCACGTCGCATTCGTGAAGCAAGTGGCGCCGACGGTGGCGGACTTGACCGCCCGACGTACCGAATCCGGCCCGCGCACCGGCGACTATCCGACAGGTTCCTGGGGCGACGAGTCCCGCGACTACCACATTTGCGTACGCGTTCCGGCGGCCGGCGTCGGCCAGGAGATGCTGGCCGCGCGGGTCTCGCTCGTCCTCCCGGAGCCCGGCGGAGACAGCGTACGGACGCTGGCCCAGGGTCTCGTACGGGCGGTCTGGACGGACGATATGGCCGTTTCTACGTCTATTAATCCCCAGGTTGCCCACTACACGGGGCAGGCCGAACTGGCCCAGGTCATCCGACAAGGGCTGGATGCCCGCAAGTCGGGCGATGCGGGCGGCGCCACCGCCAAGCTGGGGCGGGCCGTACAACTGGCGAGCGCGTCCGGGAACGAGGAGACTGCGAAACTGCTTGCGAAGGTGGTGGACGTCGTCGATGCGGCGACCGGTACTGTGCGACTGAAGGCGAAGGTCACGGAGGCGGACGAGATGACGCTCGAAACGCGCTCGACCAAGACAGTTCGCGTCAAGAAATAACAATCCAGACGTACTACCGAACAAAATCGGTACTGAGGGGGAAGATCCGACATGCCGACCTGCCCGAACGGCCATCAGTCGGTGGCCGAAGACTGGTGCGAGGTGTGCGGCCACCGGATGGCGGGCGCTGTTCCCCCGCCGCCCTCCCTGCCCGCGGGTTTCCTCAACACACCGCCGCCCGGCCAGCAGGCTCCGCCGCCCCCCGCTCCGCAGGGCGCCCACGGCCCCCAGGGCGGCCCCGGCGAGACGGGCGGTCCCGGCGGCCCCGGCGGTCCCGGTGCTTCCCAGGGCGGGCAGGGCTTCCCCGGCCGGCCCCCGGCGCCGCAGGGCCCGGCAGGTCAGCCCGGCCCCCCGCCGGCTCCCGCGCCCGGCCCCGGTCCGCAGGGCGGTCAGGGCGGTCAGGGCGGTCAGGGCGGCTACGGATTCCCGCCGCCCCCTCAGGGCCCCGGCCCGCAGGCTCCGGCACCCGGCCCGGGTCAGACCGGTCAGACCGGCCAGCCGGAACTGTGCCCGCAGTGCCGTACCCCTCGCGAGGCGATGGCGCCGTTCTGCGAGGAGTGCCGCTACAACTTCCTGACGCACTCGGCGACCTCGTACGCCCCGCCGCCGCCCGGCCCGCACGGTGGACCGGGTCCCCAGGGCGGCCAGGGAGGCTACGGCTTCCCGCCCCCGCAGCAGGGCCCGCCGACCCCGCCGCAGCAGTACGAGTACCAGGGCTCCCGCCCGTCGCAGATCAACCGTCCCGCCGAGCCGCTCTCCTCCGAGCAGTCCGGCCAGTTCGGCCAGCCCGCTCCCTTCGGTCAGCCCGCTCAGGGGGGCCAGCAGGCGCCGGGCCCGCAGCAGGGCGGACCCGGCCAGCCTGGTCAGCCGGGCCCCCACACACAGCAGCCCGGCCAGCAGCCCGGCCAGCAGCCCGGCCAGCACCCTGGTCAGCAGCCCGGCCCCCAGGGCGCGCCCGCAGCCCAGCCCAGCCCGCCGGCCCGGTCGGCCGACGACGACTGGCCGCTGCCCCCGCCCAACTCCCAGACCCCGCCCCCGCCGCCCGCGCAGCCGGGCCCGCAGGGCGGCCCCGACAACAGCCAGGGCGGCCAGGGAGGCTACGGCTTCCCGCCCCCGCAGCAGGGCCCGCCGACCCCGCCGCAGCAGCCGGGCCCGTTCGAGCCGCAGCAGCCTCCCCAACAACAGCCGCCGCAGGCCCCGTACGAGCAGCAGCAGGCCCCGTTCGAGCAGCAGCAAGCCGCACAACCGGCTCCGCCGCAGGCCCCGTTCGAGCCGCAGCAGCAGCCCCAGCAGCCCGGCCCGTTCGGGCAGCCGCCGCAGCAGCCGGGCCCGCACCAGCAGCCGCAGTCCGAGCAGCAGTGGAACCAGCCCGCCCCGGGCCTCGCCGCTCCGCCCGGACCGCCGCCCGTCGTCGGTGACGGCTGGGTGGTGGCGATCGCCCCGGACCGCGAGTACTTCATGGCCATGATGGGCCGCAGCGGCCCGGAGGCGGCCGGCCTGAACCTGCCCGCCTACTCCCCCGAGCAGCAGGTACCGCTCACCGGCGGCCAGATCGCCATCGGCCGCCGCCGGCACAGCACGGGCGAGTCCCCCGACATCGACCTGGGCCGCCCGCCGGAGGACCCGGGCGTCTCGCACCAGCACGCCCTTCTGGTGCAGCAGCCCGACGGCAGCTGGGCCGTGGTCGACCAGAACTCCACCAACGGCACCACCGTCAACCTCGCCGAGGACCCGGTCCAGCCCTACGTCCCGATCCCCCTCCACGAGGGCGACCGCATCCACGTGGGCGCCTGGACGACGATGACGGTGCGCAGGGCCTGACCCGCGGACGGGCCGCCCGGCTTCATGTGCCGGTCAGCGGCCAGCTGTGCGGCCCGTCGGGGGTGTCGAGCCAGGCCCGCTGGACGGCGCCGTCCACGGTGACGCCGAAACGTTCCCGTCTCGGGCGGTCCTCCTGCCGCCAGAGGTCGTGGGCCTCGTGCGGTGTGAGGCTCGCCGCGGTCAGGGTCCGGAGGAAGTGGAAGCGCTCGTCGCGGAGGACTTCGCGCGGCAGGCCGTGGCGGTCGTCCCGGCGCCCGCCGCCGGGGGCGGGGCGGGGCTCGGGCTCCTCGCCGGGCTCCTCGGTGGCGTCCGCCTGGGCCCGTAGCGGTACGAAGTAGGCCGGTGTGGCCAGGAAGCGGCCCTCGGCGCGGCCCGCCCCCGGGTCGGTCACGCGGAGCGCGATCAGGCCGGTGGCCAGCGGCGCGAGGATCAGCGCCCCCGGGGTGGACTGTGCGATCCAGGCCGGCGGGACGGCCGAGAGCGCGCAGGTGGCGATGGTGCGGTCGTACGGCGCGCGCTCCGGGCAGCCGAGGGCGCCGTCGCCGGTCACCACGGCGGGACGGTAGCCCGAGGCGGCCAGGCGCTCCCGTGCCGGGCCGGTGATCTCCTCGTCCAGGTCGACGGTCGTCACGCGCTCCGCGCCGAGCCGGTGCGCCATCAGGGCCGCGTTGTAGCCGGTGCCCGTACCGATCTCCAGGACGCGGCAGCCGGTCCCGCCGGTGTCCGTTCCGGGCCCGGCGCCCGGTGCCTCCGCATCCTCGACCCGCAGCTCCTCCAGCATCATGGCCATCAGCGAGGGCTGGCTGCTGGAGGAGACCAGCTCACCGTCCCGCATACAGGTCGCCAGCGGCCCGTCCGTGTAGACGCCGTCCAGCCAGCGCGCCCGCTGCCGCGGGTCGGGGTCGGAGCCGGAGAGCCGCTGGTAGCCGCGGGGCGTGGCCACGAAGAAGTACGGCACGAAGAGGTGCCGCGGCACCTCTTCGAACGCGGCCCGCCAGCGCGGATCACCGAGGTGGCCGCTCGCCCTGATCTGCCGGACCAGCTCGGCGCGCGCGGCATCCGCCTCCCCGGCAGAGGCGCCCGCCGGCCCGGACTGTGTACCGCTCATGTCTCCACTGTCCTACGACGAAGGTCCTCGGCCGAGTCGTCCGGCACCACCGAGTCGTCTGACACCATGGACGGGTGAACAAGATTCCGCGCGGCACGCTTCAGGAACAGACTTTTTACGAGCAGGTCGGCGGCGAGCCGACCTTCCGCCGCCTGGTGCACCGTTTCTACCAGGGCGTGGCCGAGGACCCGCTGCTGCGGCCGATGTACCCGGAGGAGGACCTGGGACCGGCCGAGGAGCGGCTCGTGCTCTTCCTCATGCAGTACTGGGGCGGTCCCCGCACGTACAGCGAAGGCCGGGGCCACCCGCGGCTGCGCATGCGGCACGCGCCGTTCACGGTGGACCGTGCCGCCCACGACGCCTGGCTGCGGCACATGCGGGACGCGGTGGACTCCCTGGAGCTGTCCCCCGAGCACGAGACGCAGCTGTGGAACTACATGACGTACGCCGCTGCGTCGATGATCAACACGGCCGACTGAGGGCCCGAAAGCCATGGGCGGCCCTTGGGCCGTCAGGGGGAAGACGCCTCAGGCGGGCGTCACCGGCAGCGCCGACGGACCGCCCGTGCGGACCGCGACCGAGCCGTACGGTGTCCGCAGCCGCAGCCAGCCGCCCGCGGCCAGCAGGGTCAGCGTCGGCTGCGCCGCCAGCGCGGTCCCCGAAGGGGCCTGCCCCTGGCCCGCCGGCGTACCGTGGCCGGCGGCCGGCGCCCCGGCGCGGACGGGCCGCAGGAAGCCCAAAGACTGCGCGGCGTGCGCGGCCCTCAGCGGCAGGTGGGTGTCGCCCAGCGTGCGGGACCAGATCTCGCGGCCGAGGCGGTCGCGCTCGGCGCGCGTGCGGCGCTCCGCCGGCAGGGCCTCGTCGCGGGCCCGGAACTCGGCGACGGCCTGGGCGACGGTCCTGCCGAGCGCCTGCGGCGACGGCAGTCCTGGGACCTGCTGCCAGCCGCCGCGCGGCGGCAGCACACCGGCCCACGGCGGTCCGGTGACGGCGGCGGGCAGCGTCAGGCTGTCCGCCGACTCGTCGATGCCTTCGAGGAGGTCACCGGCCGAGACGGTGAGGTCCAGCCCTGTACCGGAGGCGCTCCCCGCGGAGGGAACGGTTCCGCCCGTGCCCGGCACGGCCGGTGCCAGCCGGGCCGTACGGACCGCCAGCACCTCGAACGACGGCGGGCGCCCGAACACCGCGAGCACGCCGCTGCCGGCCTGCAACCGCACCGCCGCGGCACGGTCGTAGTGGATCAGCCGGGCCAGGAAGGCGGCGAGGTCCGCCGCCTCCCCGGCATCGGCCAGGCGCAACGCCGTCATGCGGCGACGGCCCCCTCCGGCTGCTCGGCGCCGTCCGCGCCGTCCAGGTACGCCGCGAGGAAGGACTTCTCCTCCGCGGTGATGCGGCGGGGCCGCTGCGCTTCGAGGTCGTACGGGACGACGACGGTCGAGGCGCGGACGTACACCGTCTCCTCGTCCTTGATCTCGTACGCGATCGTCATCGACGCGGCGCCGATCTTCGTCACCCACGACTCGACGGTCACCGGCGCGTGCCGGTGCACCAGCGGCCGTACGTAGTCGATCTCGTGGCGGGCCACGACGGACCCGCCGGAGAAGGACGTGCTGCCCTCGCCCGGCGCCAGCCGCCACATGAAGTCGATCCGCGCCTCTTCGAGGTAGCGGACGAACACGGCGTTGTTGACATGGCCGAAGGCGTCCATGTCGGACCAGCGCAGCGGGCAGGAGTAGAGATGTCGCACGGCTCAGCCCCGGGTGAGCTTCTTGTACGTGGCGCGGTGCGGACGGGCCGCGTCCGGGCCGAGGCGCTCGACCTTGTTCTTCTCGTACGACTCGAAGTTGCCCTCGAACCAGAACCACTTGGAGTCGCCCTCGTACGCCAGGATGTGCGTGGCGACGCGGTCCAGGAACCAGCGGTCGTGGGAGACGACCACGGCGCAGCCGGGGAACTCCAGCAGCGCGTTCTCCAGCGAGGACAGGGTCTCGACGTCCAGGTCGTTGGTCGGCTCGTCGAGGAGCAGCAGGTTGCCGCCCTGCTTGAGGGTCAGCGCCAGGTTCAGGCGGTTGCGCTCACCACCGGACAGCACGCCGGCCGGCTTCTGCTGGTCCGGGCCCTTGAAGCCGAACGCCGACACGTAGGCGCGGGACGGCATCTCGACCTGGCCGACGTTGATGTAGTCCAGCTCGTCCGACACCACGGCCCACAGGGTCTTCTTGGGGTCGATGTTGGAGCGGTTCTGGTCGACGTAGGAGACCTTGACCGTCTCGCCGACCTTGATCTGGCCGGAGTCCGGCTCCTCCAGGCCCTGGATCATCTTGAACAGCGTGGTCTTGCCGGCGCCGTTCGGGCCGATGACGCCGACGATGCCGTTGCGCGGGAGGGTGAAGGACAGGTCGTCGATCAGGACCTTCTCGCCGAACGCCTTGTTCAGGTGCTCGACCTCGACCACGACGTTGCCCAGGCGCGGGCCCGGCGGGATCTGGATCTCCTCGAAGTCCAGCTTCCGGGTCTTCTCGGCCTCGGCCGCCATCTCCTCGTAACGGGTCAGGCGGGACTTGGACTTGGCCTGGCGGCCCTTGGCGTTGGAGCGGACCCACTCCAGCTCTTCCTTCAGACGCTTCGCGCGCTTGGCGTCCTTCTGGCCCTCGACCTTCAGGCGGGCGGCCTTCTTGTCCAGGTACGTGGAGTAGTTGCCCTCGTAGGCGATGGCGCGGCCGCGGTCCAGCTCCAGGATCCACTCGGCCACGTTGTCGAGGAAGTACCGGTCGTGGGTGACGGCGACGACGGTGCCGGCGTACTTGGCGAGGTGCTGCTCCAGCCACTGGACCGACTCGGCGTCCAGGTGGTTGGTGGGCTCGTCGAGGAGCAGCAGGTCGGGGGCCTCCAGCAGGAGCTTGCACAGCGCGACGCGGCGGCGCTCACCACCGGAGAGGTTGGTGACGGCCCAGTCGCCGGGCGGGCAGCCCAGCGCGTCCATCGCCTGCTCCAGCTGGGTGTCCAGGTCCCACGCGTTGGCGTGGTCCAGGTCCTCCTGGAGCTTGCCCATCTCCTCCAGCAGCGCGTCGGAGTAGTCGGTCGCCATCAGCTCGGCGACCTCGTTGAAGCGCCGGAGCTTGTCCATGATCTCGCGGGCGCCGTCCTGGACGTTCTCCAGGACCGTCTTGGTCTCGTCCAGCGGCGGCTCCTGGAGGAGCATCCCGACGGAGAAGCCGGGGGTCAGGAACGCGTCGCCGTTCGACGGCTGCTCAAGACCGGCCATGATCTTCAGCACCGTCGACTTGCCGGCGCCGTTGGGACCCACGACACCGATCTTCGCGCCAGGCAGGAAGCTCAGCGTCACGTCGTCAAGGATGACCTTGTCGCCGTGCGCCTTGCGCGTCTTGCGCATCGTGTAGATGTACTCAGCCAAGAGAAACCGTCCGGCAGTCTGGATCTGTCATGGTCAATGCGGCTCCGCCGCGTGGGCCGATGAGCGGCTCCGCCGCGCGAGGGCAGATACACCCCATCTTGCCGTACGGCCAGCCCGCGATGGAAACGAGTACCTCACGGCCCGGTGAACGGGGCCCCGCGCCGGGAACGACGCGCGCCCTCCGTGACCGGCGAGCGGAGGGCTCGGTCACGGAGGGCGGCGAGGGTGGTGCGTTCGGTCACCGGGCGGGCGGGGCCGCCCGCCCGGTCACCTCGGTTACTGGCTGACGCCCGCCTTCTTCTTGCGGAGGAAGAAGACCGCGCCGCCGCCGACCACGACCAGCGCGACCGCGACGCCCGCGATCACCGGGGTGGCGCTGCTGGAGCCGGTCTCGGCGAGGTCGCCGCCGTTGCCGCCGGTGCTGCCCGAGCTGGTGCCGCCGGCCGAGGCCGGGCTGGGCTGCGGGGTGGGCTTGCCGGTGCCGGTGCCGGTTCCGGCGGTCTTGCAGTCGAGGACCCCGGTGAAGGTCTTCTTGAAGCCGCCCTCACCGTTGATCGTGATCTCGTACGCCTGGTCCTCGGCGACCGGGACGGTGATCGTCTCGGACTTGCCCGGCGCGATCACGTGCTCCTTGCCGGAGAGCTGGAACTTGAACGGCGCGTCGCCCTTGTTGGTCGCCGTGACGTCCACGCCGTCCTTGGAGCAGTTCTTCTCCGCGGTGACGGCCGGGGCCGCGCCCTGCTTCTTCCAAGAGGCGGTGGCGGTGGCGGTCGCGGTGGACTCGCTGGAGCCGGCCAGGATCATGGTCTGGCTCTTGACGCGGCCGACGCTGCCGGTGAAGGCCCGGCCGACCGAGACCTTCGTGGCGGCCTGGGCGGTCAGCGAGGTGGCGCCGTCCTTCGCGCCGGCGGGCACGTCGAAGAAGAGCTTGGTGCCGTTGGCCGCCTTGGTGACGGGCTTGCCGTCGGCGCCGACCACCTTCACGCCGGCGGGGGTACCGGCGGCCGGGGAGACGGTCACGCTGCCGGCGTTGGTGTGGACGGTGACCGGGCCGAGCTTGGTGCCGGACTTGCCGGAGACGGCCGGCGGGTCCAGCTTCAGCGACGCCTCGGGCTCGGTGAGGCTCTGCGCGCTCTTGTGCAGGTAGTCGGCGAGCTTCTCGGCCGCGGGGTCGAGGGCGTCGACCTTGGCGTGGTCGGAGAAGCGCCAGATGGCGACCTGCGTACCGGCGGCGGCGGTCTTCTCGCTCAGGCTCCCGGCGCCGGCCTTCTTGGCGAGCGTGGCCAGGTCGTTCACCTGCGGGTAGGAGTTCTGCAAGATCCAGCGGATCTTGCCGGCGTCCTCGTTGTTGTGCAGCGACGACGCGCTCCAGGGCACTTCCTGGTACTTCGCCTGCTGCTGCGTCGGCGTACTGATGTCGATGCAGTACGTCTGGAGGGTGCCGCCGCCCTCGACCGTCATCTCGAAGAGACCGGCGCCGATCCGCTGGTCGTGGCCGTTGGCGTGCAGCACCGCCTGGTCGTAGGTCTTCAGACCGCCGAGCGTGGCGCTGGCGCCCCCGTGGACGGGCGCCGCTTCGTCGGCCGCCGCCGGACCGGCGGTGGCTATCGCGCCTGCGGCGACCAGACCGGACGCCAGGACTGCGGCGGCAAGGCGGGCCGCGCCCCGCCTCTTCACTGAAATCATGAATTTCCCCTCTGGGCGAGGCGGGATCGATAGGGGAGATGCCTCGCCGGAATGAACCCAAAGAACTCAACAGCCGAATACATCAGCCCCCGTGAGTACTCGTGAGTACCCGACGGATCCTAGAGAGCGGGCGCAACAGGGTCCCCCGCAATACCGTCCCATAAGCGATCCGAATCACAATCGTTACCGTCCACACCCCATCTGACCTGGCATTATCGACAAATCTCCGGGACTTTCCGGGCACTGCCGCCTTCTCCGGCGTATCGCCCGGGAAGGCTTGGTCCGGGACTGCGAACGGGCGGTCGGCGGGTGGTTATGGAGCGTCAGGGGACGGCCTGCGCACAGGAGTCGGACGCGGTCGCGGCGGGGATCGTGGCGGTGGCCGCGGCGGGGACCGTGGCAGGGGTCGCGGCGGGGGTTGCGGAGTGCGGTGCCGACCAGTCGGGCTCGTCCGGCGCACCGTCCGGCGGCGCCGGTTCCCGCTGTCCCGGCGGGGCCGCCGTGCCGGCCGGTGGCATCAGGTCCGTACGCGCCCGGACGGTCCGGCGGAAGGCGGAGGTGCCACGGGACATGTCGTGGCCGACCGCCACGGCGTCCACTTCGACGGACACCCGACGCCGGCCCTTCTCCTCGGGGTGCTCCCGGTCCCACACCTTCATCCGGCCGTGCACGATCAGCGGTTCGCCGCAGGACACCGAAGCGGCGACGTGGTCCGCGAGCGACCGCCAGGCGCGGACGGTGTAGAAGCTGGCGTCCCCGTCGACCCAGCAGTCGCGCTCCCTGTCGAAGCGCCGCGAGGACGTCGCCAGGCGGAACCGCACCGCCGAGGCGCCCGCCGCCGTCTGCCGGTGCTCCACCGCCGTCGCGGCGTTGCCCACCAGCGTCACCATCGTCTCGTACATCGTCGTCGCCTCCCCCGTCACGGGCCCCCGGCGGGCCCTGCGGCCCGTCGCGGGCCGTTGTCTGTTGCTCCATGCTGCACGGATCCGCCGAGCCGCGCCGGGGCCTGTGCGTTACCGCCGAGTTGTGGACAACTCCGTCACCCGCAAGGGGGTTCCACCCGCGCCGCCCGCCCCTCTCACAGCCCCGCCGCCACCGTGTACTGCTCCCGCACCTCCCGGTACCGGAGCAGTTCGGCAGCCACCGGCTCCAGTACCGCGGCCCGTCCGCAGCCCGCCGCTGCCGTACGCAGCCGGCGCTCCGCGTCCTGCCCGTACCGGCGCGCCGGGCCGCGCCCCGCCACGCCGCACACCCACGCCAGAGCCGGACCGCCCACCGTCCCGACGGCCGCCACCAGCAGCGCGGACAGCCACTCGCCCGACTCGGCCGCGCCCGTCACCACGGCCAACAGCCACAGCACACCCACGACCTGCGAGGCCGTCAGCAGCCCCTGCGCCACCGCGGCCGCCCGCCACCACCGCGGCCGTACCTGCGGACCGGCCCGCAAGGCTCCCTCGGAAACCGCCGCCGCCCGGTCCAACGCCTCCGGCAGATCCTCCGCGCCCCGCACCGCCGCCTCGCGCACCGCCTGGGCCCAGGGCGCCGGCAACCCTTCCGACGCCTCGCCCGCCACGGCCCGTACGGCCTGTTCCACCAGCGGCCGGGCCGCCGCCCGCGCGTCCACCGGCACCCAGCCGCTCACCGTGTGGTACCCGGCCTCCGGGCCTGCGCCCGCCTCGCCGCCGGCGTCCGTCTCCGTGCACGCGTCGCGGTGCCACAGCCGCGACCTTCCCGTACGCCCCGGGCTCGTGCGCCCGCTCCCCGGACGCCCCGCCCGTCCGCGCCCCGCCCGCCGGCCGCGCAGCCGCAGCCACGGCGTGCCGCAGGACCGCTCCGCGTGCCGCAGCCAGTCGCGTTCCGCCGCGCTTCCCATCGCACCGGCGCCGACCGCCTCGGCGAGCCAGTCCTCGAACTCCTCGCGGGCCGGTTCCGTCAGCCCGTACCGCCCGTCCGCCACGTACGCGGGCCACAGCCGTTCCGCCGCCGCGTCCACGTCCGCGGTCAGCCGCCGGTCCACCGCGCCGCGCTCCGCGACGAACTGCCGGAGTGCCTCCTCCAGTTCGCCGACCCCCTCGCCCGTGACCGCCGACAGCGCCAGTACGGCCGCGCCCGGCTCCCCGTGTTCGCCCAGGGCCAGCCCGTCCTCGTCCAGCAGGCGGCGCAGGTCGTCGACGACCTGTACGGCGGCGTCCCCCGGCAGCCGGTCCACCTGGTTGAGCACGACGAACGTGACCTCGGCATGGCCGGCCAGCGGCCGCAGATACCTTTCGTGCAGCACCGCGTCCGCGTACTTCTCCGGGTCGACCACCCAGATCACCGCGTCCACCAGCGCCAGCATCCGGTCGACCTGCTCACGGTGCCCGGCGGCGGCCGAGTCGTGGTCGGGCAGGTCCAGGAGGACGAGTCCGGGCAGGGCGGCCGAGCCCGCCGCCGGCACGTGGCGGCGCCGCGACGCCACCCCCAGCCTGTCCAGCAGTTCGTCGGCGCCCGGCTGTCCGCAGGCCCACACACAGGCCACCGGTTCCGCGGTCGTGGGCCGGCGCGCCGCCACGTCCGAACGCTCCGCCCCGACGAGCGCGTTGAACAGCGACGACTTGCCGCTGCCGGTGGCTCCCGCGACGGCGACGACGGTGTGCTCGCCGGACAGCCGGTACCGCTCGTCCGCCGCGTCCAGCACCCGCCCCGCCTCGGCCAGCGTGGTCCCGTCCAGCCGCGTCCTGGACAGTCCGATCAGCTCCCGCAGGGCCTCCAGCCGGGGGCGCAGCCCCTCGCCCGCGGACCGCCGCTCCTTGGGAGGCACGCACTCGCTCTCCCGCGTTTCCTGGAGGCGCCCCCTGCGGCCCCGCGGCTCCTGGAGGGGCTCCCCCGGCTCCTGGAGGACGGCCAGTACGGCTTCGAGTTCGCTGTCCCCCTCGTCCTCCCACTCCTGCCACTCACGCTGCTGGTGCCACTCGTCCTGCTCCAGCCACTGATCCCGCTGTTCCCACTCGTCCCACTTCTGCCACGCTTCCCACTTCGGCGGCGCGTCCTCGCGCGGCTCCGCCTCCCGCAAGCGGGCACGCCGCCGCCCGGCGGCCGACCTGGGCGCGCCGCCGTCCTTCGCACGGCGCGCGATCAGCCCGTCGTCCCAGGAGCCGAGCGCCCCGCCCGTACGCGGGTCCGGCTCCGCCGCTGCCGTCTCCGTGGCCGGCTCCGCCTCCTGCTCCGGACCGTCCCCCGCCGCCGCTTTCACAGCCCCTTCGCCGCTGACGTCCTCGGCTTCCCCGTCCGTACGCCCTTCAGGAGCAGTCACCGCGTCACCTTCTCCTTCTGCAGTCGGGACAGCGCGGCGATCAGCGCGGCCTGGTGGTCCGGCCGCACCCCCAGCGACTCCAGCGGCGCCACGCGCCGCTCCCGTTCGCCGTCCAACGCGCGCTGGAGGTATGTGTCGAGCAGCAGGCCGCCCCGGTCGCGCAGCCGTACCGCGTTGTGCGCCCCCATCAGGTCGGCGAGGGCCTCGCCCGCCATACGGGCCCGCCGGCCACCCAGCAGCGTGGTGGCCAGCAGTGCCGCCGCCTCCTCCGGGTCGGCCGCGGCGCGCGCCCGCTCACCCGCCCGCGCGCGCCCGCCCCGTACCGCGCGCCCCTCCCGTACGCCCTCCTCCGCCAGCTCCTCCAGGCACCGCCGCCACCGCCGTACGACCACGCCCAGGCGGGCGGCCGAGGCCGCCGTGTCCGCGGCCTCCGTCAGGGCCGCGTCCGCCGCCGCGGGGTCCCGGCGCCACTGCTCGGCGGCCCGCTCGTCCGCCTGCTCCACGGCGCAGCGCAGCAAGGAGGTGAGCCCTTCGGTGAGCGCGTCCAGCAGTTCGTCGTGGCGACCGCCGAGTTCGTGGTCCCGCCAGTGGGCCCGCGCGTCCCCGGCCAGCACCTCGCCCTGCTCGACCTCCCGCCGCACCCGCGCCGCGGCCTCCTCGTACGCCTGCTCGATCCGGTCGGCCAGCCGCAGCGTGGCGGCGTGCTGGGCCGCGGAGGCGCCGGCGAGGGCGGGCATACGGCAGCGCAGCGAGGCGATGATCCCTGCCGCGGTGCGGGCCGCCGCCGCGTCGCGTACCGCGGAGTCCTGGGCGTGCCGCTCCAACCAGCGCCGCAACGCCGCCACCGCCGTGGCGGGCAGCAGCCCGCTGCCGCCGCCGGCCGACTCGGGCAGTTCGGGGATGGTGAAGCGGGGTACGTCACCGAGCCCGGCCCGGCTCAGCAGCGCGGCGTACCGCGCCGAGATGTCGGTGGCGATCTGGTGTGGCACCCGGTCGAGCACGGTCACGAGCGTGACGTCGTACTCCTTGGCCGTCCGCAGCAGGTGCCACGGCACCGCGTCCGCGTACCGGGCGGCGGTGGTGACCAGGACCCATACGTCGGCCGCGCAGATCAGCTCGGCGGCCAGCTCCCGGTTGCGGGCGACGAGGGAGTCGATGTCCGGGGCGTCCAGCAGGGCCAGCCCGCTCGGCAGCGCCGCGTCCGTCTCGATCCGCAGCGGCGCCACACCCGCCGCACCCGTCACCTGGTCCCCGGCCTCACCGTCCCCTTCGTCCTCGTACGGGTACTCGCGTTCGCATGCGTCGTCGTACCCGTCCAGGCCCTCGGGCCCGTCCTGCTCGGGCACCCACACCCGCGTGAACTGCGGCAGTACGCGGCGGCCCGCGAACCAGTGGTGATCGTCCGGATGGCAGACGAGCACCGGCGTACGCGTCGTCGGACGCAGTACCCCGGCCTCGGTGACGCGCCGGCCCACCAGCGAGTTGACGAGGGTGGACTTGCCCGCTCCGGTTGATCCGCCGACGACCGCGAGCAGCGGGGCCTGAGGAGCGCGCAGCCGGGGCATCACATAGTCGTCGAGCTGGTCCAGCAGCTCGGAGCGGGTCCGCCGGGCGCGGGCGGCGCCGGGCAGTGGCAGCGGGAAGCGCGCGGCGTCGACGCGGTCGCGCAGCGCGGACAGAACGTCAAGGAGCCGAGGTTGTACGTCCAAGGTTGCCACACGTGCAGAATGCCCAATTTTGTTGGGTTTTTGAAGCGTATAGCCCCTCGTGCGCGCCGCAGAAATCTACACAGAACGGGATGAGCGACGCATGAGGCTGCCGCGATCAGAGAGGCTCAGGCATAACGAGTGCACAACACCCGACGCGTGAGGCGCCAAAACCGGTGCAGAATTCGTACCTGCCTGCGATTATCGGGACCGCTTCACCGAACCTCCACAACGTGCCACGGAGGTGAAGCAACCGGGACGAGGCACACGGAGCCCTATCCTTGTCGGCGGCCCGTGATCCACGCCCACCACCTGGCCCCCGTAGCTCAGTGGATAGAGCAGGTGCCTTCTAAGCACTTGGCCGCAGGTTCGAGTCCTGCCGGGGGCGCACTTCTTCCGCCGTCGACGGCCCTCCCCAAGGGAGGGCCTTTGTCATGACGAGCCCCGGCCCGCTCGGTCGCGCTTGAGTCGGCGGCGTTCGCGGCTCCCCGGTCGGAGTGGGAGGCACGCGGTCCGCCTCAGGCGGCAGGGTCCGGCGCCCCGGTGGCCATACGGACGATGATACGAACTCGGGGGCGCCGCCGGGCCCGTTGCGGCCGTTCCGGCCGTTCCAGCCGAGGCGCGCGGCCGCTCGGCCCGGCGGGCCTGCTGGGGATGGCACCCCGAACCGCAGGGGGTCAGCACCACCGCGATCGGGGCGCTGGCCTGACTGTGCCCTCCCCTTTCTCGCAGAAGCATTGAAGTCGTCGGCGATCGCCGTCATGACGGCCTCCGGCCGGCCCGTGGCACCCCCATGGCCCGGCCGTGTGCGAGGAGAGGAATGCTGCCATGCCGCGTCCTGCGGGAAACACGGGGACCCGATCGTGAGCCTGGACGAACGGCCCCGCGCTCCTGCCCCGCGGCCCGCTCTTGAGGGCAGCCGCGAACCGGTCCGGCGGGACAGCCGCGAACCGGTTCCGCGCGACCGTGCCATCGACGGGCTGCGGGCCCTGGCCCTGCTGGCCGTACCGACCGGCCACTGGCTCGTCGGCGGCCTCGTCCGCGACACCGGAGGCACGCTGCACAACGCCAGCCCGCTGTCCGCGTTCGCCCCCCTGGCACCGATCACCTGGGTGCTCCAGATGCTGGGTGTCTTCTTCCTCGTAGGCGGCTACGCCTCCGTGCTGTCCTTCCGGCGCGCCGCCGAGCGGGGCGCGTCACACGGCGACTGGCTGCGCGGCCGGCTGGCCCGGCTGTTACGGCCCGCCGTCGGCGTCACCGCCGTCTGGGCCGTGCTCGCCGCCGTACTGTACGCGGCCGGAGTACCCGTCACGACGCTGCACACGGCCGCGACCCTGGTCGTCCAACCGCTGTGGTTCGTGGCCGTGTACGCCGTGGTGACGGCGCTGACCCCGTACTGCGTGGCGGCCGCGCGGCGGCTCGGCGGCTGGGCCGCGGCACCACTGGCGGCGGTCGTCGCCGTCGTGGACTTCCTGCGCTACGGCCCGTTCGCCGACTCCGTCCCGTACTGGGCCACCCTGGTGAGCCTGCTCCCTGGCTGGCTGTTCGGCTACCAACTCGGCGTCTCGTGGGGCGAGAAGCGGCTCGGCCGGCGCGGCGCCCGGCTGCTCCTCGCCGGTGGCGTGGCGCTCTTCGCGCTGCTGCTCCTCGTCTTCCACTACCCGGCGAGCCTGGTCGGCGTCCCCGGACAGGACCGTACGAACTCCCACCCGCCGTCGATGCTGGTGATCGCGCTGGCCGCGGCGCAGTCCGGCGCGGCGATCCTGCTGCGCGACAGGATCGCGGCCCTGCTGCGGCGGCCCGCGCTGTGGGCGCCGGTCACCGCCGTCAACCAGTCCGCGATGACGATTCTGTGCTGGCACCAGACCGCCATGCTGGCGATCGCCGTACCGGCCTCGTTCCTCCCCGTGCCGGTGGCCGGCCTCACCACCGCGCCGGACTTCGCGGCCTGGATGGCGACCCGCCTGCCGTGGCTGCCGCTCTTCGCCGTCACGCTCGTACTGGTGGCGCGGGTGGCGCGGCGGCTGGAGCTGCCGTGGACCGGCGTGTCCCGGAGGTGGCGGATAGGGGCGGGGGTGCTGGCGGTGGGGTTCGCGGCGTTCGCGCTGCGGATGGTGGTGGTCTGACGGCTTCCGCCGGAGGAAGTAAACGAGGAGACAGAGAAGGCAGGGCACCCGCTCCGGGAGGGAGCGGGTGCCTTTTGCGTGGGGCGGCGCCAGCCTCCCGGAGTCAGTCCGCCATCGCCTCCGCGAGGCTGCGGGGCCGCATGTCGGTCCAGTGCTCCTCGACGTAGTCCAGGCACGCCTGGCGGCTGTCCGGCCCGAAAGCGCGCTGCCAGCCGGCCGGGATCTCCGCGAACGTCGGCCACAGCGAGTGCTGGTTTTCGTCGTTCGTGAGGACGTGGTACTGCGCCTCCGGGTCTTCGAAGGGGTTCGTCATGCGGGTGACCTCTCGGTGCGGGAGTTACCGGTGGAGATTCGGATTATGCGGGAGGCGGGGGCCCTGGCGCAGCGCGAAGGGGGCCGGCGGGCCCGGCCGAAACCGGGACCCGCCGGCCCCCTCCCCTTCGTCGCCGTCGTCTCACCCGCGCGCGGCGACCGCCGGATTCCGCTTCCGCAGGGCGGATTTCAGCGGCAGCAAGGTCCCCGCCGTGACCGTCACCGCCACCGCGGCCACGACCAGTCCCGCCTGTCCGGGCGGCAGGTACGGCAGTCCGCCGGTCAGGGACAGGCTCAGGGCGGTCAGCGGAATCGCCGCGACCACCACGCCGACCACCAGGCCCGTCAGAGCCACGACGGCCGCCTCGATTCGCAGCATCCGCCGGACCTGGCGCCGTCCCGCGCCCACCAGGCGGAGCAGCAGAACCTCCCGGCGGCGGCCGATCATGATGAGGGTGAGGGTGCTGAGTACGGCGATGGCCGTGAAGCCGCCGATCACGCTCACCGCGACCACGGTGATCACCTGGCCGATGCCCTGGTCCTCGGGTCGCAGCTGCTCGCCCGCCGGGTCCGGCACGACGCGCGCGCCGACCGCGGTACCGGCCAGTGCCCGCCGCACCTCTTCCCGTACCCGCTCCGACCCGGCGCCTGCCGCGGTTCCGGAATCGAGGCTCAGCAGGGCGCGGGTATACAGGGGCGCGGCCATGTGGGGGGCCAGTTCGTCGGTGGCGAGCAGGAAGTCGCCGAGCGCCGCCGAGCGTTCGTAGATCGCGGCCACCCGCAGCGGCACGGCCGCGCCGTCCCCGTACCGCAGCGTGACGACGGATCCGATGCCGAGCCCCATCGCCCGCGCCCGGTCCTTGCCCACCGCGACCGTGCCGCGGCCCAGCTTCGCCGTGTCGCCCTCGGTCACGCCGGGGTCCAGTACGCGCGGCAGCGCCGCGGGATCGGCCGCCAGGACCGGCAGCCGCTCCAACCGGGTGTCGCCGAGCTGCTTGCGCAGCAGCACGACCGTGCTGTGCAGCACCCCCGTCGACGCCGCCACCCCCGGCACCCGCCGGATCCCGCGCACCGTCTCCTCCGTGATGCCCGGCCCGTCGGTGGTGACCGCCAGGTCAGCGCGCACCGCGTCCACGCCCTGCCGGCCGCCGTGCCGGTCCATGGTCGCGCCCGCCGACAACTGGACGGCCACGAAGGCCACCATCAGCACGATCGGGGTGATCGCGGCGCCCAGACGGCGCGAGTCGGCCCGCGCCGCCGCCGCGGCCAGGTAGCCGCCCGCGCCGCCCAGGCGCCGCGCGGGCACGCCGAGCACCTGTAGGGCGCCGCGCGCGATCCAGGGGCCGAGCAGCGCGCAGCCGATCACCAGGGTGACCGTCGCGCTGCTGGCGGCCATGGCGGCCGTCTCGCCGGACTGGAGCACCGCCGTGCCGGCCGCCGACACACCCGCGAACATCATCACCAGGCCGGTGACGGTACGGCCACGACCGGGCTGCTCCGGCTCGCGCTGCGCTTCTCCCATCGCCTGCGCGGGACGCACCCGCGCCGTACGCCGGCAGGCCAGGGCGCCGGTGAGCCACGCCACCAGCACGGTCAGGCCCGCGGTGGCCAGGGGCGTCGCGTACAGCCACCAGGGAGTGGGCAGTTCGAGGCCGGGCGGTACGGCCTCGCGGCTGCGCAGCAGGCCGAGCAGCAACCCGTACACCGGCACCGCGCCGATCGCGCCGAGCGCGGCGGCGGTCACGGCGACCGTACGGACCTCCCGGCTGACCGCCGCACGCAGTTGCCGCGGCGTGGCGCCGACCGCGCGCAGCAGCGCCAACTCTCGGGTGCGCTGGTGCACCGCCTGGGCGATCGTGCCGGCGACCACCAGTACGGCGATCATCACGACCAGCGCGCAGACCGACGCCAGCAACTGGAGCATGCCCGAGCGGCTGGGGGCGGCGGTGAGGAACTCCGGTTCGCCGCGGTCGTCGCCGGTCAGCACACGGAGCCCGGGGTTGTCCTCCTTATCGCGCTGGCCGGCGGTGGCGCTGCGGGCCGGCTCGGGGCCATCCAGCGCCTTGCGCACCCCGGCGTGGATCTGTTCGACGCTCACTCCGGGAGCGGCGAGCACGCCGATGGCGTCGGTGGTCTCAGGGTGGCCTGCCAACTGCCGCGCGCGCTGGTCGGTGAAGAAGACGGCGCCCTGGTGGCCCAGGCCGGTGCGGTCGCCCTGTCCCTCGGGGGCCGCGATGCCCGAGACCCGGTACGTGGCGGGTGTGCCGAGCGACTGCAGCGTGATCTCGCCGCCCACGCCAACGCCCGCGCGATCGGCCAGAGAACCGTCCAGGACCACCTCCCCGGGGCCGCCAGGAGCGCGTCCGGCACGCAGGGTGAACGGCGCGAGGACGGCGGCCTGCCAGGAATGGCCGTACACCGGCGAGCCGTCGGGGCCGGAGACGGTGCCGGAGTCGGGGGCGGGAGGGGTGGGGGCGCCGGAAGCAGTGGCGGTGCCGTTGCGCGCCTCGATCGCGACGGGGAAGGCGTCGTCCGCGATCGCGGCCCGTACGCCCGGGACGGCGGCGATCCTGGCCAGCGCCGAGCGCGGCACCCGGACCCGTTCCGTCAGTTCCGCCGACATCGTCTCGGCCTCGCTGCCCCAGGGCCGCGCCGTGTTACGCGTGGTCTGGTCGCCGGTGACGACTGCGGCGGCGCCCGCGTAGCGCTCCACCCGGGCGTGTCCGGCCACCGCGGACAGCGTGGCGAGCGCGAAACCGCCGAGCACCAACGAGGTGAGCACCAGCACCGCGAACACCGCGGCCCACGCCTTGCGGTGCAGCTTCAGCGAGCGGGCGGCGAGGAACCGGGCGGTACGGCGGGTACGCGCCGGACTGTCCCGCGTACCGGATGGGGACGTTCCGATTCCTGTGGGGCCACCGGCGTCCCCGAGCGGTCTCGGGCCGGCGGCCTGCGCGGACTCCGGGCCACGCGTACTGCTCTGCTGCGTCACGGAATTCACCACTTTCCCAGCTGTGCCATCGCCCGCGTCACGCTCTCGGGATCCGGCCGGTCCAGCAGGCTGACGATCCGGCCCGCGTCGATGAACAGCGCCCGGTCCGTCCAGGAGGCGGCGACCGGATCGTGGGTGACCATCACGACCGTGTGCCCCGCGCGGTCCACCGCGTCGCGCAGCAGGGCCAGTACGTCGGCGGCGGTGACCGGGTCGAGGGCACCGGTCGGCTCGTCCGCGAAGATCACCGCGGGGTCGGTGACCAGCGCGCGGGCGATGGCCACGCGCTGCTGCTGCCCGCCGGAGAGCAGCAGCGGGGAGTCGTCGGCCCGGTCCGCCAGCCCCACCGCGTCCAGGACGCGCAGCGCGCGCTGCCGTACGCCCGTACTGCCCGGCGCTTCACCGCCCAGCAGCAGCGGCAGCGTCGTGTTCTCCACGACCGAGAGCGACGGCACCAGATTGAGCGCCTGGAAGACGAAACCGACGCGCTCGCGTCTGAGCCGGGTCAGCGCGGCCTCGCCGAGCCGGGACAGATCGGTGCCGTCGATCCGTACCGTCCCCGAAGTCGGCCGGTCCAGCCCGGCGGCGCACTGGAGGAAGGTCGTCTTGCCGGAGCCGGAGCGGCCCATGACGGCCAGGAAGGAACCGCGTCGGACCGTGACGCTGACGTCGTCCAGCGCGGCCACGGTCCCGGCGCCCCGGCGGTAGCTCCGGGTGACCGACTCCAGGGTCAACGCGGCACCGGGGTCGGTGTCCCGGACCGCCGTGCCGCCGGACACCGCGGTGTGCGGCACCGTTCCGTCCGCCACCGCCGCCGTGCCGCGTCCCTGCGGTCGAAGCCTGATCATCCCTGCGTCCTCCGGCCTTCTTGCCCGTCTTTTGCCTGTTCGGACGCTACGGGCGGGGTGCGGCGGCAACGAGCCGGTCCGCACCCCTGTCGAAGGACGGTCAGTGACACCCACGGGGGTGGGGCCAGCCCTACCCCGGGCGGCCGGGGCGGGTCCGGGAGGGCGGGGCGGCCCCGCGAAGGCGGGCGGGAGCCGTTGGTCGGTCGGGCACGCGAGCCCCTGGACCGTCGGGCGCGGGACCCGTTGGGCGGCCAATCACGCGAGCCCTTGGACGGCCGGGCACGTGAGCCGTTGGACGGTCGGTCAGTGCACCGCGATGGAGTGCAAGTACCGCATCAACGTCATCAGAACGTCGCGGCTGGAGGTGCGCAGCCGGGCGTCGCAGTCGACGATCGGCACCTCCGGCGGCAGGTCCAGGGCACCCCGGATCTCCTCGATCGGGTGGACGGGAGCGTCGGGGAAGGAGTTGATCGCGACGACGAAGGGGACGCCGCGCTCCTCCAGGCGCCCGATGACGTCGAAGCTGACCTCCAGGCGGCGGGTGTCGATGAGGACCACCGCGCCCAGCGCGCCGTCGAACAGCCCGTTCCACAGGAACCAGAAACGCTGCTGGCCCGGCGTACCGAACAGGTACAGCACCAACTCGTCGTTGAGGCTGATGCGCCCGAAGTCCATCGCCACGGTCGTCGAGGTCTTGCGCTCGACACCGACGATGTCGTCCACACCGACACCGGCCTGCGTCATCGTTTCCTCGGTGGTCAGCGGCCGGATCTCGCTCACCGCCCCCACCAGGGTCGTCTTGCCGACCCCGAAACCGCCCACGATCACCACCTTGACCGCGGCGGCGGCCGTCTCGGGCAGTTCGTCCTCGCTCCGCGGCCCCTGGGCGGGGTGCTCGACGAGCGTCTCAGAGCTTTTGAAGTCCATGGATCACCGCCTCAATAAGGGCACGGTCGGGAAGTTGGGCCGGCGGTACGGGCGCGCGCGCCACCACCCGCCCGTCGGCCAGCAGGTCACCGAGCAGGACGGTGACCACGCTGACCGGCAACTGCATATAGGCGGAGAGTTCCGCCACGGAAAGCGGGGAATGGCACAGCCGTACGATCGACGCCTGCTCCGGCTGCATTCCCGGCCTCGGTCCGGATTTCGCCACGATCAGCGTGACCAGGTCGAGGGAAGTGGTGTGACCGGACGAGCCACTGCGCCCACCGGTGATCACATAGAGCCGCTCGGGGCTCTGGTCCTCCCAGTCCTGGTCCGCTCCGCTCATGCCGGAGCCCCGCTTCGCCCCACCGTGCCCCCGTGCGGTCCGTGCTGCCTGCCGGTCCGTGCGCCCCGCCCGCTCATGCGTCCTGTCCGTCGTGGCGTGGCGGGCTGCTGAGGTGCTCGCCGATGCGGGCCACCAGGTCCCGCATCCGCTGGCCGATCAGCCCGGCGTCCACGCCCTCATCGGCCAGGACGGCCAGGTAAGCGCCGGCGCCCGCCGCCATCAAGTAGAAGAAGCCACCGTCCAGTTCGATCACGACCATGCGCATCCGGCCGTCGCTGTGCGGGAACTCGGCGGACACCGCGCCCGCCAGACTCTGCAGGCCCGCGCACGCCGCCGCCAGCCGGTCGGCGGTATCGGTGTCCGTTCCGTACTGGGCCATGCGCAGGCCGTCCGAGGACAGCACGACCACGTGACGGGTCTGCGGAACGCTCTCCGCGAGGTCCTTGAGCATCCAGTCCATGTTGGGCCGGTGCTGAATCATGGCTACTCACTCTTTTCCGACGGCTCGTCACTCTTCTCACTGGCTGCACTTGCGGCACTGACTGACGTCCCCGTACCGGCCGCGGTGCCCGGCCGGCCGTCCCAGTCGGCGTTCCGTTCCGGCCCGCCGGGCCGGTCGGCGGGCTGCGCCTGCCGACTCGCCTGACCCTGCTGGCCCTGCTGGTTCTGCTGGCCTTGCTGACTCGGCTGGCCCTGCTGGTTCTGCTGGTTCTGTTGGCTCGACTGGCTTTCGCCGGACAGGCCGCTCTGGAACGCGGCGAGCCACATACCCGGCTGCACCGGCGCGGCATCGGCCGGCCCGGCGGCCGGCGAGGTGGTGGCGGGGGCCGCAGGAGCGGCGGAGGCCGCCGGGGGCACGGGCGCGGTGGCGCGGGCCTTGCGGCGCCGCTGCGGCAGCCCGTTGGGAGTCCGCTCGGTCACGACAGGGAGGTCATCCTGGGTCTCCTCCCGGACGTCGTCCCGGAGCTGCGGCGGCACGGACGCGGTGGGAGCCACGGAGGCGGCGGGAGCCACGGAAGTCGCCGGTACGGACGGGGCGGGCGGGGCCGGCGATACGGCCGGGGGCGCCGCGGCATGCCGAGGGCCGGGGGCTGCCGGGGCCGCCGGGGCTGCCGTCACGCTCCGGCGCTCCGTACGGGCCGTACGCGGACCCGAGGACGCGCCGATGCCGTGCGCACGGCCGGTCGCCGCCGCGGTGGTGAGCAGCTCCTGCGGAACGATCAGCACCGCCCGCACGCCGCCGTACGCCGAAGGCCGCAGCGACACCTGGAAGTTGTACGCCTGCGCCAGCCGGCCGACCACCGCGAGGCCCAGCCGCGGGGTCTCCCCCAGGTCGTTGACGTCGATGCCCTGCTGCGCCTGCTGAAGCATCCGCTCGGCCCGCTTGCGGGCCTCCTCGCTCATGCTGACGCCGCCGTCCTCGATCTCCACGGCGATACCGGACTGCACCTCTACAGCGGTCAGGTGCACGCGGGTCTGCGGCGGGGAGTAGCGGGTGGCGTTGTCGAGCAGTTCGGCGAGGGCGTGGATCAGCGGCTCGACGGCGGTGCCGACGACCGCGACCTCCGACACGGAGTGCAACTCGACGCGCTGGTAGTCGATGATCCGCGACATCGCCCCACGCAACACGCTGAACAGCGGCACCGCGCGGCTCCACTGACGGCCCGGACGCGCGCCACCGAGCACGGCGATGGAGTCGGCGAGACGGCCGATCAGGGCCGTACCGTGGTCCAGCCGCAGCAGATCACCGAAAACCTCGGGGGACTGACCGTGCCGGTCCTCCATGTCCCGCAGTTCCTGGGCCTGTTGGTGGACGATCGCCTGCACGCGGCGGGCGATGTTCACGAACGCGCGCTGCGCGGACTCGCGCAGATCCTCCTCGGCGACGACCGCGTCGAGCACGGAACGCAGCACGGCCTGGTGCGCCGCGGTGAACTCCGGCGTCAGCCCCGCCGCACGCGCCTGCAGCAACACCTGCTCGGTGATCGCCTCGTGAACGTCCTCGGGGAACTCGCCCCGCCCGAGCCGGGCCACCACTTCCGGCAGCAGCTCCTCGGCCAGCCGGACGGTCTCGGCCTCCTGCCGGGCCAGCGCGGCCTGCTGCGCGTCCGCCTGCGCCCGCAACGCGGCGAGCGCCCGGCCGCGGCGGGTGACCTCGGCGGTGACCAGCGCGACCGCCATGGTGGCGACCGAACCGATCCACACCACCGGCGTACTCGCCTGCGCGGGGACCATCGCCGTGGCGACGGCCGCGGCCACGGCGGTCGCCGCGGCGGGCAGTATCCACGCGAGAACCGAGCCGGGACGCGGCCCCCCGGGCGACGATCCTTCCGGAACCATCTGCACCCTAAAACCCTCAAAACATCGACAGATCAAGGACGTCTAGCGGGCCCCAGCTCCCCGTACGGCGCCGCCACAGAGGTCACCTGCGGTAACTGCCTTCACACACTGGGCCGGTAGTAGCATAACCGCCCTTGATCAAGGACTGACGTCAGGTCATCACTCTTTAACCAAGCCCGGATCGGGGGCCTCCGGAGGGGTGCGCGGGGCACTCCGGAGGCGGCGGGTGGGAGCAAGCGGCGCTGGGGCAGGGGGCGGGTGGGGGCAGGGGGCGGGGTGAGGGGTGAGGGGCCGGGGTGAAGGGGCGGGGTGAGGGGTAAGGGGGCGGGGGCGGGGTAAGGGGGCGGGGGCGGGGTAAGGGGGCGCCGCACTCGCTACTTTCCCCGGGGGGGCCCGCGCGGGCGGGCCGCGGCCCCCCCCGCCGGGGGCGCGGGGGGGGGGGGGGGGGGGGGGGCGGCCCCCGCCGCGGGGGGGGGGGGGCGCCCGGGGGGGGGGGGGGGGCGCGGGGGGCGGGGGGGGGGGGGGGGGGGGGGGGGGGGGGGGGGTTATGGGGCCGCCGCACTCGCTACTTTCCCCGGGGGCCCCTCCCCCCCCCCGCCCCACCCCCCGTGATTTCAGTATTCGGGCAGCTCGATGTCTGCCGACAGGTCCTCGCCCTGCTGAAGCATCGCTGCCACGGCCTGCGGTTTGTTCAGCAGGCTGTTGCGTACGTCGATCGCCTCCTGGGTCGGCGGGGCCAGGAATTCGCCGGCCTGGCGGCCGCCCTCCTGGCACCGCGTGACGAACGGCCGCAGCCGGTCCTCGTAGCGCGCGAACGCCCGGGCGTGGTCACCGCCGGCGGCCGCCAACTCCCCGGCGAGGACGTACGCGCCCACGACGGCCGAGCCGGTCCCCATGCCACCGACCGTGGCTCCATACGCGGCGTCGCCGAGCAGGGCGATCCGGCCCGTGGACCAGCGCGGTACGTCCACCCGGCTGATGGAGTCGAAGTAGAGCCCCTCGGCGTCCCAGACGGTCTCCGTCAATTCCGGCGTACGCCAACCGCATCCGGCGTACGCCCCGGCTATCAGCTTCTTCTGCCCTTCCGTGTCATGCCGGGTGTAGATCAACTCGTCCGAGGCGAAGACGCAGAACGCCTCGCCCGCGTATCTCGGGTCCTTCGCGCGCCGGGGTGTACGAACCACGCTCGCCAGACGGCCGGGCTCGTTGTATCCCACGGGGCGGGCGCCGAGCTCCGCACCGCCAGGCGGCAGGTCCCAGCCCGCTATGTAGTAACCGAGGTGACTGACGAACTGCTCTTCCGGGCCGAAGGCCAGCCGCCGCACGGTGGAATGCAGACCGTCGGCGCCGATCACCAGGTCGAAGGCACGCGGGGCACTCCGCTCGAAGGTGACGTGCACACCGCCCGCCACTTCCGTCAGGGACGTTATGGAGTCGCCGAAGATGTATTCGGTGATGAATTCGGTGAACTCGGCGGGATCAGCGGCCTCTGCGGGATCGGCGGGATCGATGGGGTTGGCGGGGTCGGCGATGCCGACTGTTGTCCGGGCGGCCGTGCCGGGCTCAGCCTTTGTCGGGGTGCGCAGGCTGTGCTCGTACAGGATGCGGGACAGCTCCGAACGGAGGATCTCCACCTCGCCGCCGGCGAACTCCGGCGGTAGGGCCGCGACTTCACGCCCGCTCGCATCGATGAAGCTCAGCGGGCTGCCGTCGGTGCGGTGCCGCCGGATCTCGTCCAGGACTCCCATCCGCTCCAGCACCGCCAGGCTCACGCTGCCCCGGAAGTCCACCGCATACCCGCCACCCCGCAGCGCCGGGGCCATCTCGACCACAGTCGGCCGATAGCCGTAGCGCCTCAGCCAGTACGCCACGGCTGGGCCGGCGACGCTCGCCCCCGAGATCAGAACGGTCCGTTCATCGGCCGTCGCACACGGCGTTCCGTACGTCATCACACGCCCCCCACGTTGAGTCGTTATCTCGACGAGAGAAACTGTATCCGGCGGACACTGTTTTGTATACCCCGGACACAGTTTTAGGATGCGAAGGTGGCCGAAGACGGGAAGCGCGGGAAGAGCAGTGGGCGGAACGATCGGGTCCCGGAGGTGACAGTCGGTCCGTTCGCGGGGCAGGCGGGGAGCATCGAGCTGCTGTGGGGTGGCCGGGAACGGCCGAGCCGCGGCCCGAAGCCCGCCCTGAGCCTGGACCGGATCACGCGGACGGCGATCGGCCTCGCCGACGCAGGCGGGCTGGCCGCCGTGTCCATGCAACGGGTCGCGGGCGAACTCGAATTCACCAAGATGTCCCTGTACCGCTACGTCCCCGGCAAGACCGAGTTGATCGCCCTCATGACCGACACCGCGATGGGCGAGCCGCCCGCGCTGCGCTCCGACGCGGGCTGGCGGGCCGCACTGCGCGAGTGGGCCGAGCGGTTGTCGGCAGTGTTCCACCGCCACCCCTGGCTGCTGACGGTGACGGTGGGCCCCCGGGTCATGGGCCCCAACGAACTCGGCTGGACGGAGAGCGCCCTCGCCGCGCTCGCGGACACCGGCCTGGACGGGGCCGAACAGCTGGACGCGGTGGTCGTGGTGAACGGCCACGTCCGCGCTCTCGCCCAGGTCGCGGTGTCCATGGGGGTGGGCAGTGCGCGGGCGAAGGGGCCCGAGCAGGTCATGAGCGCGGCGCTGAACGAACTTCTCGTCGGACGCTCCGAGCGCTACCCGGCACTCGCCGCCGCCGTCGCGTCCTCGGCGGCCGGCGGCACACGCGACCAGGCACTGGAATTCGGCCTGGAGCGCATCTTCGACGGGTTGGAGAGCTTTGTCTCCCGCCGGGCGGCGCAGGGTTCCGCGACCGAGTCCTGAGACGGCCGCGAGGGGGGCGCATGATCACGCGCCGTCCGCCCCGGGGCCGGCGGGAGCGGCCGTACCCCTACGGCCGGGCCCCTACGGCCCACACCTCGCTGCTCGCGCCATTCGCGCCATTCGTACCCCGCCGCGGTCAGAGCCGTACGGCCTTGCGAGGCTGTTCCATCGCGCCGGTCAAGAGACCTTGCAGCGAGGCGAATTCGTCGACGCAGCGGCCCGTGCCGTTGACCACGCAGTCCAGCGGGTTGTCGGCGACGACCACCGGTACGCCCATCTCCTGGCGGAGCCGCTGGCTGAGGCCGCGCAGCAGTGCGCCGCCACCCGTGAGGGCGATGCCGCGCTCGATGATGTCCCCGGACAGCTCGGGCGGGCACTCGTCGAGGGTGCGGTGCACGGCCCGGACGATCGCGTCGACCGGTTCGGCGAGCGCCGAGCGGATCTCCTCTTCGGTGATCTCCTGGATACGGGGCAGTCCGCTCACGTGGTCGCGGCCGCGGACGGTGTAGGAAGTGCGGCGATCGGGCTCGCCCTCCTCGTCGACGTCGACCGGGGTCCAGGCAGCGGAGCCGATGGCGATCTTGATGTCCTCGGCGGTGCGCTCGCCGATGGCCAGCGAGTGCTTCTTCTTGACGTACGACATGATCGCCGCGTCCAGCGCGTCGCCCGCGACCCGTACGGACTGGGCGGTGACGATGCCGCCCATGGAGACCACGGCCACCTCGGTCGTGCCGCCGCCGATGTCCACCACCATGCAGCCGACCGGCTCGGCGACCGGCAGCCCCGCCCCGATGGCCGCCGCCATCGGCTCCTCGATCAGGTGCACCTCGCGGGCGCCGGCGCCGCGCGCCGAGTCGATGACGGCGCGCCGCTCGACGCCCGTGATCCCGGAGGGTACGCAGATGACGACGCGCGGCCTGGAGAAGCGGCGGGTGGGCAGGGCCTTCTTCATCAGGGCGCGCAGCATCTGCTCGGCCGCGTCGAAGTCGGCGATCACACCTTCCTGGAGGGGGCGCATCGCGGTGATGCCGGACGGTGTACGGCCGATGGTGCGCTTGGCCTCCGAGCCCACGGCGATCACCTCGCCGGACGCGTTGACCGCGACGACGGACGGCTCGTTCAGGACGACGCCCTTGCCGCGTGAGTAGACCAGGGTGTTGGCGGTTCCCAGGTCGATGCCTATGTCGTACGTACCGGACGAAGTGCTGGACGCCATGGGAGGTTCGCTTGCTCTCTCTCGACTGGACGACAGGGCCCCGCGCGCAGGGCCCTCGAACATCGCGCCCCGGGTGGCACGGGTTGCTCGCGGAGCCGGGCGAGGAGGTCGGGCCCGTCGGGCTCGTCAAGCTCGCCAATGGCGCCATTTGCGGGCAATTATCAAGACTACAGGCGACGCCGAATGGTTCCTGGACCACACGGTTCAGCGTGTGCCCGGCGTGTCCGCGGCGCTCGGCTCCCGATGCGTACGCGGCGGTCCCGCGCCTTTGGCCCGGGCTTCCCGTGCCGCCCTGTTCCTGCCGCCGGGGCCGCGCGAGAGCGCCTGGGCCAGGTCGTCGAGCGCGTCGAGGAGCAGGTCGGCGCCGCGTAGCGCGACGCCGGGGGACTCGGTCTGCGCCGCCCACTCCTCCCATACGCCGCGCAGTGTGCTCCAGTCGAGCTCGCGCCGCTCCCGTACGGCCGCGACCGCCCTCTCCAAAGACCGGCGCAGCTCTTCCGTGAACGCCTGGGCGCCCGGCGAAGGTTCCGCCTCGCGGTCCGGAAGGTGCGCTTCCAGGATCATCGTCACCCGGCCCATCGTGGCCAGGGCCGACTGCGCCGCCGCGGCCGCGCGCAGCGACAGCCCGCGGTGGCGCACCGGCTCCTTCTCGGCGCGCGATTCGCTCTCTTCCCAGGCGGCGCGGGCCGCGCGGGCGTCCAGCAGGGCTTCGCGGACCTGCCGGGGGCGGCGTTCGGCCGGCCGTGCGTAGCTGTCGAAAACGGCCACCGCGTACCGCCCGTTGGCCTCCAGCCACTGGGCCAGCCGCTCGCGCAGCCGCGGTGTCTCCCAGGCGGGGAAGAGGGCGTAGGACAGCATGGCCAGCAGGCCGCCGATCAGGGTGAGGACGACGCGTTCCTGGACGGTCTGTTCCCAGCCGGCGCCGGCGACGCCGAGGAGGAAGACGACGTACGCGGCGACGCACGCCGAGGTCACCGACACGCCCGTACGCATCAGCAGGTACATCGCCAGGACGCAGACGACCGCCAGGGCGGCGCTGACGTACGGGTTCGGGTGGGTGAGGCCCGTGATCGTGCCGCCCACCGCGACGCCGACGAGGGTGCCGGCGAACCGCGCGACGCCGCGCGAGTACGTCTGCCCGAAGTCGGGCCGCATCACCATCACCGAGGCCAGCGACGCCCAGTAGCCGTGCCCGAAGGGCAGTGCCTGGCCGAGGAGGTAGCCGGCCGAGGCGACCGCGCTGACCCGCAGCGCGTGCCGGAAGATGTGGGACGACCAGCGGATCTCGCGGCGCACCGCGCGCAGGGCCACCGGCACCAGCTTCGGCACGCTGGGGCGCAGCAGGTGCCCGCGTTCCTCTTCGGTGGTGGGCCGGGTGGCCTGCACGGGCGCGTTGGTGAACTCGACGGCGTCGGCGAGCAGGGAGATCAGCCGCAGTGCGGAACGGCGGGCGGCGCCGGTGAGCCGCGGGCCGTCGCCGTCCTGCGGCATTTCGAGGGTGGCCATCGCCTCGGGCGGCAGCCGTACGGGTTTGCCGTGCCGGATGGCGGTCGCGACGGCGTCCAGGACGGTGGCGGCCGCGCCGAGCAGTTCGCGGGCCCGGTCGCGTTCGGGCCCTTCGACCGGGACGCCGACGACCGGGTCGGCGAGTGACGCCAGTACCGGCCTGACCTGCTCGGCGAGTGCCCGCGGGCCGTGCAGTTGGACCGGCCTGCGCTTGGCCTGGCGCGGGGTCACGGCGGAGGCGAGGCGCGCGTCCATCAGCGGCTGCGGGTCGAAGGGGGCGACCGGGTCGTGCCGCAGCCGGCGCGCGTAGTCCGCCTCGGCGGCGAGCGCGTCGGCGAGGGCGTCGCGCTGCGCTCCCCAGGGCCGTACGGGGAACAGCACGATCAGGGCGGCCTGGACGAGTCCGCCGAACGCGATGATGGCCGCGTGTTCCAATGCGCCGAGGACGGAGGTCGGCAGCGTCACGGTGACGAGCATGACCGAGACGGTCTGCGTGCCGACCAGCCCGGACACCGGCCCGACCGACCAGGCCATGCCTGCCAGGAAGGTCCACACGGCCAGCAGGGCCAGGAAGCCGGCGATGTGTGCGGCGGCGAGGTAGCCGAGGAAGGTGGAGACCGACAGGCCGCCCGCGACGGCGAGCGCCAGGACGGGGCGCGGGCGCCAGCTGCGCTGGAAGG
The DNA here is from genome assembly GCF_044332485.1 of Streptomyces sp. NPDC017056. Taxonomy (NCBI): domain Bacteria; kingdom Bacillati; phylum Actinomycetota; class Actinomycetes; order Kitasatosporales; family Streptomycetaceae; genus Streptomyces; species Streptomyces sp. NPDC017056. The sequence goes on from NZ_JBIRPD010000006.1 coordinate 188,163, forward strand.
TGGCGATGCCGGCGGCGAACGCGCCGAAGGCCGACGAGACGGCGAGGGCGGGGCTGCCGAGGTAGAGGCAGAGCCCGATGACGAGCGCGACGCCGACCGAGCCGCGGATGGCGATGAAGGGGGTGAGCTTGGCCCGCTCGATGGTCAGCCCGGAGCGGGCGGTCTCCTTGAGAGCACGCGACCAGGTCATGCTCCAGAGAATACGGATGCGGGAGCGGCGAACCGGAATGATCGGCGCCGGTTCGCGGGCGGGTTGCGGGGAAAGGGGGTCGGCGGGCCGTCCGGGGGGCGCGGGCAGGGTTGTGACGTGGCTGGTACGCGGTCTCCGCCGCCCGGTCCCGTTGCCCTTCCGGGGCGATTCACCGTGAAAATCACGGTAAAGCCGGTTTCCGTTGCGGGTAAACCGCACAGGTCACAGCCCTGCGGGCCCGGACCGGCCGCCGCGTGCGGGCAACGCGACAGCCGAAAGGGGAAACCCCGGCACCGGTCGCTCCCTCTTGCTGGCCAGCCGGGGGTTCCCGGCCCGCTCGACAAGGAGAAGGACCCGTGCGCAAAGCCCTCACCCCGGTGGTCGTGCTGACCACCCTGGCCGCCCTCGCCGCCACCGCCGGCTGTGGCAAGGGCGATTCCGGCGACACCCCGGTGCGCTTCGGCGGCCCGGGCGGCTCCGGCTCGCAGGGCGCCACGCATCCGGGCAAGGGCTCGCTCGCCCGGATGCCCACCGACCCGGTCAACTTCAAGGAACAGCGCAAGGTCGGCGGCGCGGGCGGCGACACCCCGATCGGCGTGGCCACGTACCACGGCGCCAAGTCCGGGTTCACCGGAAAGGTGTGGGTCTGGGCGCCGCCGGAGTACTACGAGAAGCAGAACGCGAACAAGGGCTTCCCGGTGCTGATGGCGCTGCCCGGCGCCGAGGGCTACCCCGTCAACTACTGGATCGGCGGCGACCTCAAGCTGGAGGAGAACCTCGCGCAGTGGTCCAAGGAGGGCAAGAGCCTGCCGTTCATCGTGGTGATGCCGGTGCTCAACCCGAACGCCAAGCAGTACTACGACGCCAGCGACATCCCCGGCCAGCCGAAGATGGGCACCTGGCTGAACGAGGACGTCCCCGACTTCGTCCGGCAGAACTTCCGTACGCTCAAGAGCCGGGACGGCTGGGCGATCATGGGCTCCTCGTCGGGCGGGTTCGCCGCGCTGAAGAACGTCCTCCAGCACCCCGAGACCTTCAAGGCCGCGATACCGAGCGGGCCGGACATCGTGCCCGACTCGCCGCTGTGGCGGGGGCACGCCAAGGAGCAGCGCGAGAACAATCCTGAGGTGCTGGCGAAGCGGCTGATAGCCAAGGGCGGACCCGAGGTCTATCTCGGCTTCCAGGACGGCTCCAAGGAGTCGACGATCGTGCCGAAGGTCAAGAAGTTCATCACGCAGTACGGCCGGGGGCCGGTGAAGACGCGGATGCAGATGGTGGCCGGCGGCATGCACGGCGCCGACACGTACGTGAAGGCCATGGACGAGGGCACGATCCAGTGGATCAGCAAGCACATGCAGGGCCCGGCGGAGTAGCGGCCTGTGCGTCGAGCGCGCCGCCCACGCCGTGCCCTGCCGGTGAGCCTCACATGGAGCAGGCGACGTCCAGCAGTTCGATGGGCCGGGTGGCGTCCAGGTCCACGTAGGCGGTGAAACGTTCCGTGCGGTTTCCGCTCCAGTGCGTGGTGATGGTCGCCCAGCCGACCCGGGCGGACTGCGCGGTGGTCACCTTGCCGACCGAGATGTCGCGCGGCGTGTTCTGCGCGCACAGCAGCAGGTCGTAGTCGGGCGTCTCGGCGGCCTTCTTCTTGAGTTCGGCGGAGACCTGGTGCTCCCGCTGCCAGGCGCTCGGGCCGTGCTTCCCATAGAAGGAGGTCAGGAAGCGGCGGATCTCCTCGGCGGTGTAACGGTTGTTCGGGTCGGTACGGACGGGCGGCCCTGACTGCTGCCTTGCGGAGGCGCCCAGCGCGGCGGTCACCGGTGCGGCGGCCGCGGTGGCGGTCAGGGTGAGGCCGAGAGCGACGGCGGCCGCGGTGGCGATGGCGGAGGTGCGCGAAACGTGACGGAGCATGAGATGTCCTCGACTTCCGACTTCTGTCCTATGTGCGCATTGCCGGTCTGTACCGACTGAGACAGCCGGCACCGCCGCATGGTTGCAGCGCGCCGCGCCCCATCACTCCCCCGGAGCAACCGGCCCTCCCCTGCCCCGCGCGCGACGGCGCTTTTCCGCCCCGCGCGCGATGGCGCTTTTCCGCCGGTGCCGGGCAGCCCCGGCCGGACGGGGCCGGGGCGGCCGTGTCCGCGAGGGCCGGCCGTGCCACTCCGCCTAGGACACGATGTCCTTCTTCCCGAACCCGCGGAACGCCAGCGCGAACAGCACCAGCGCGTACGCCACCGAGACCGCCGCGCCCTGGATCATGCTCGTGGCGTCGAACTGGGGCTGGAGGGCGTCGGCCCAGGCGAACTGCCAGTGCGCCGGGAGGAAGTCGCGCCACTGGTCCAGGGCCGTGACCTGGTCCAGCACATTGCCGACGATGGTCAGGCCGACCGCGCCGCCGACCGCGCCCAGCGGCGCGTCGGTCACCGTGGACAGCCAGAAGGCGAGCGCCGCCGTGACCAGCTGGCTGACGAAGATGTACGCGACGGCAAGCCCGAGCCGCGGCAGCGCGTCACCGGCGGACAGCGCGCCTCCGGCCGGCAGTTGGAGCGGCCCCCATCCGTACGCGGCCGTGCCCACGGCGAGGGCGACCAGCGGCAGCAGCACCATGGCCGCCGCGCTGAAGACCAGCGCGACGGTGAGCTTGCTGAGCAGCAGCCGGGTGCGCGGGACCGGCGCCGCCAGCAGATAGCGCAGCGAGGACCAGCTCGCCTCCGAGGCCACCGTGTCGCCGCAGAACAGCGCCACCGGTACGACCAGCAGGAAGCCGGCGGAGACGAACAGGGTCGTCGCGGTGAAGTTGGCGCCGGAGGCGGTCGCGGTGTCCATCAGGGTCACCCGGTTGCTGCGCCCGCCCGGGTCGCCGCCGATCGCGAAGGCCGCGACCAGGACGAACGGGAGCACCGCGAGGATCGCGGCGATGACGAGGGTGCGGCGCCGCCGGAGCTGGCGCAGCGCCTCGACGCGCAGCGGGAGGGTGCGGTGCGGGCGGTAGCCGGGGGCGTGCGGCGCGCCGGGTACGGACGAGCCCGCTGGGCCGCCGGGCAGCGGGGATTGCCCGTCGGTGCCGGGCTTGGTGACGGCGGTCACCGGTCACCTCCGATCATGGTGAGGAAGGCGTCCTCAAGGCGCCGGTGGGGGCCGATGCGGGCCACCGGGATCTCCAGCCTGAGCAGTTCGGGCAGCAACTCGGGGGTGCTGGTCGTGCCGTCGAGCGCGACGAGGAAGCCCTCGTCGGCACGGACGGCCGAGGCCACCCCGGGCAGCGCGGCGACCTTTTCCAGCAGGGCGTCGGACGGTGGTTCGCCGCCCGCCACGCCGACGAGCAGGGTGTCGCCAGAGCCGACGATGTCGGCGACCGGGCCCGCCTGGACGAGCTGCCCGCGGTCCATGACGACCAGATGCGTGCAGGTCTGTTCGACCTCGGCCAGCAAGTGGCTGGAGACGATCACGGTGCGGCCGCCGGCCGCGTACCGGATCATCACGTCCCGCATCTCGCGGATCTGCGGCGGGTCGAGTCCGTTGGTCGGCTCGTCCAGGATGAGCAGGTCCGGCAGGCCCAGCATGGCCTGCGCGATGGCGAGGCGCTGCCGCATGCCCTGCGAGTACGTGCGTACGGCGCGCTGCAGCGCGTCGCCCAGCCCGGCGATCTCCAGCGCCTCGTCGATGTGCGCGTCCTCGGCCGGGCGGCCGGTGGCCTGCCAGTACAGGTCGAGGTTGGCGCGCCCGGACAGGTGCGGGAGGAAGCCGGCGCCCTCGACGAACGCGCCGACCCGCGACAGCACCGGTGCGCCCGGCCGGATCGCGTGCCCGAAGACGCGGATCTCGCCGGCGTCCGGCCCGATGAGGCCCATGAGCATGCGCAGGGTGGTGGTCTTGCCCGCGCCGTTCGGGCCGAGGAGGCCGAGCACCTGGCCCTTCTCGACGCGGAAGGAGAGGTCCCGTACGGCGTACCGGTCGGCGGACTTGGCGTACCGCTTGCTCAGGCCGGTGATCTGCAGCGGCACGTCCGCCAGGTCCGGGTCGGGGGCGCCGGCCGCGGACCGCCGCCGGCCGACGAGCAGCAGGAGTACGGCGATCACCGCGCCCGCCGCGGGCAGCGCCCAGGTCCAGGCGGGCAGCGGGGCCGCGGCGCTCTTGACGGCGGGCGCGGTCGGCACGCTCAGGACGCCGCCGCCTTCGAGCGAGGCGGTGTACATCGCGGGCTCGACGGGCGAGGCGTACGCGAGGTCCGTCGAGGAGAGCACCAGGCGCAGCCGGTGGCCCGCGGCGAACTCGTGGTCGATGGCGGGCATCCGCAGGGTGACGCTCTTGCCGTCCCCGGCGCCGGTGACGCGGTACGGCTCGGCGAGCCCGGCGGGCAGCACCGGCCGGCTGCTGCCGTTCGGCCCGATGTCGTACACCTTGGCGAAGACGACCGCTTCGCCGCTGGTGGAGCGGAGCCGTACGCGGGCGGTCGGCGCGCCGGTGACGCGCAGCGGGTCGCCGAGCGGCGGGGAGTCGAAGCGGGCGAACTGGCCCGGGGAGTCGAGGGAGAGTCCGGCGCCGACGCTGGAGAGGCTGTTGAGGGCGCCCACGCCGGGCACCGTGGAGATGGACGGCGGGCTCGCCCCCGCGGGGTTGCTGAAGCGCTGTTCGCGTCCGGTCAGGCGGACGGGGCGCGGGTCGTTGTCCAGGCCGGGGTAGCTGTCGCCGCTCGCGCCGCGCAGGCGGGCGGCGCCGTTGGTGGAGTCCACGGCCCCGCCGCGGCTGACGCGGAAGGCGGGCCCAATGTCCGCGTTCGCGTCGTTCTTCAGGTAGCGGTCGAACCAGGCTTTCGTACGGTCCAGGAGGCGGCCGGTCTCGCGGTCGCCGCCGTCGTGGCCGCCGGCGAGCCAGTCGACGGAGACGGGCGCGCCGTTCTTGCGGATCGCGCGCTGCATCCGGTCGGCCTGGCCGAGCGTGAACAGCGAATCGGTTCTGCCCTGCATGATCAGGGTCGGTACCTTGATGCGGTCGGCGACGGCGGAGGGGCTGCGCTCTTCGAGGAGTTCGCGGGCCGCGTCGTCGGGTTTGCCGGAGACGGCGATCCGCTCGTACATCTCGCACAACTGCCGTTCGAAGCGGCCACAGCCGTCGGCGGCGTCACGGGCCGCGGACCCGGCGGCCTCCCGCGCCGCGGACTCGCCGCCGGGAGCGGACTTCCCGCTGCCGTCGGCGCCCGGTCCGGCACCGCTGCCGCCGTCGTTGTCCCGGGTGCTGCCGCCGTCATTGCCGCCGACCCGGCTGTCCGCGCCGGCCGCTCCCGCCGAGCCGGTCGAGAAGAACATGCCGGCCCACAGCTTCTTGAAGACGCCGTTGGGGAAGAGCGCGTCGGCCAGGTTCCAGTAGGTGATCTGCGGGGCGATGGCGTCCACCCGCTTGTCGTAGCCGGCCGCGAGCAGCGCGACCGCGCCTCCGTACGAGCCGCCGGCCACGCCGACCCGCGGGTCGCCCGCCCCGTCGAGCCGCACCTCGGGGCGCTTCGCCAGCCAGTCGATCAGCCGGCGGACGTCGGCCACCTCCCGCTGCGGGTCGTTGAGACCGATCTTCCCGGTGGACTCGCCGAAGCCGCGCGCCGACCAGGTCAGTACGGCGTACCCGTCGCGCGCCAGCCGCTCGGCCTGCTCGCGCATCGCGTCCTTGCTGCCGCCGAAGCCGTGTCCGAGGAGGACGGCGGGGCGGGGGCCGGTGCCGCCCGCGGTGAAGAAGGAGGTGTCGACGCGCACCTTGTCCCGGCCGGCCGTACCGCTGCCGTCCGGACCTCCGGAGTTCTCCGGCATGTCGAACACCCGGTCCTCGCGGTGCACGGGCGGCGGCCCGTCCGCGGCGGCCGCCGCCCACGTGCCACCCCCGGCGAGCACGGCCAGCGCGGCCACCGTCGCGTACAGCCGCCGTCCGCGGAATCGGAAAGTCATACGGTGAATCCTAAGTACGTCGCGCGGCGGCCTTCCGGCACGCCGGTCCGAACCGGCGCACCTCCCGCGGCAGTACGGCCGCCGCCCCGCATACCGCGCCCGCAGTACGCGTCACGCGCCCGTGCGCCCCGGAACCCTCTGTACACCGCACACCCCCGCCGCTACAAAAGACGATGTGGGGCGGGCCGGTTCGGCCCAGGGGAGGCCGCAATGCGCAGGATTGCCATCGTCGGTGCGGGGCAGGCGGGGCTGCATCTCGCCCTCGCGCTGTCGGCCGCCGAGTACGACGTCACGCTGGTCACCGACCGTACGGCGCAGGAGGTGCGCGCGGGGCGGGTGATGTCGACGCAGCTGCTGTTCGGCCCGGCGCGGCATCTGGAGCGGGACGCCGGACTGAACCTGTGGGATGCCACCGCCCCCGGCGTGAGCGCGCTGCGGGTGACGGTGTGGGACCCGCCCGGCAAGTCGGCGCTGACGTTCACGGGGCGCTTCGACGAGCCGCCGCACTCTGTGGACCAGCGGGTGAAGATGGCCGGCTGGCTCGTCCTGTACGAGGCGAGGGGCGGCCGTGTCCGGTACGTCCGCGTCACACCCGACTCGCTGCCCGCGCTGGCCGCCGAGCACGACCTGACAATCGTCGCCTCCGGCCGCGGCGACCTCACCCGGCTCTTCGCCCGCAACCCGCTGTACTGCCCCTTCGACCGCCCGCAGCGCACGCTGGCCTGCGTCTACGTGCACGGCATCGCGGCATCGGCCGACCACCCGGGACCGCAGGCGCGCATCAACGTGGTGGCCGGCGCCGGCGAGGTGTTCGTACTGCCGGCGCTGACGACGGGCGGGCCGTGCGGCATCGTGCTGTTCGAGGCGCTGCCGGGCGGACCGTTCGACTGCTGGCTCGACCAGCCCTCGCCGGACGGCTGCGTGGCCCGCGCGCTCGGGCTGCTGCGCACGTACGCGCCCGGGGAGTACGAACTGTGCAGGGACGCCAGGCCGACGGACGCGGGCGCGACGCTGTACGGCGCGATCACGCCGACCGTCCGGCACCCGGTGGCCGAGGTCGCGCCGGGCACGTTCGTGCTGGGGATGGCGGACACGGTCGTGACCAACGACCCGATCACGGGACAGGGTTCGAACAACGCGGCCCGGAGCGCGGCGGTCTACCTGGACGCGATCCTGGAGCGTGGTGACGGGCCCTTCGACCCGGAGTGGATGGAGGCGGCCTTCGACGCCTACTGGCGCCATGCCCGGCAGGTCACCGAGTTCACCAACCTGATGCTGGAGCCGCCGCCGCAGCACGTGCAGCGACTGCTGGCGGCCGCCGCCGAACACCCGGCGGTGGCGCACCGTTTCGTCAATGGCTATGCCGACCCTGCGGACTACCACGCATGGCTGATGACGGCGGCCCAAGCGGACGCGTACCTGGCCGCTGCCGGGGCCACCCCCTGACGTCCTGTCACCCGGGTCCGGTGGCGGAGTGTGTCCGGTTGGGGGGCCGGACACCTGTTCTCAGCCCCTGCCGCCCTGTTCCAGCGCCAGCGTGAAACGTTTCTTGTCCTTGCGGGTCGCGCCGAACCGGTCGTAGAAGCGGATCGCGCCCGCGTTCCAGTCGGGCGTGTTCCACTGCATCTCGGCCACGCCCAGCGCCTTGCCCTCGGCTATGACGGCCTCGACGAGCAGCGCGCCCAGCCCGAGGCCGCGGTGCTCGGCCCTCAGGTAGAGGCAGTCCAGTTCCAGGTACTCGCGGCCCTGCCAGGTGTCGAAGGCCGTCGAGCAGGTGGCGTACCCGGCGAGTTCGCCGCCGGGCAGTTCGGCGACCAGGCAGCGCAGCCGGGACGGGCGCGGCCCGAACAGCGCGTCGGCGAGCCGCTCCTCCAGGTCCGCAGCGGGCGGCGCGGCCCGCTCGTAAGCGGCGTGCTCGGCGGCGAGCGCGACCACGTCCGCCAGGTCCGTGCGCACCGCGTGCCGGATGACCGGGGGCCCTGTCATGGGGCACCCGCCGCGGCCCGAGTCGTCATGACGGCACCTGTGATCCGTTGTTCGTCAGTCATACGCAGCATCATGCGTCATCGGGCCGAAACGGTTCCCCGGATTACGGCGGGTTTTCCGTGCCGACGGTGAGCGGTGGGCGGCCGGGGCCGTGCGGGCACGTCCCCGGCCGCCCGGCCGCGTCAGTGGTTGCTGGGGAAGCCCAGGTTGATGCCGCCGTCGGACGGGTCCGGCCAGCGGGTGGTGACGACCTTGCCGCGGGTGTAGAAGTGCACGCCGTCGTTGCCGTAGATGTGGTGGTCGCCGAAGAGGGAGTCCTTCCAGCCACCGAAGGAGTGGTAGCCGACCGGCACCGGGATCGGCACGTTCACGCCGACCATGCCCGCCTCGACCTCCAGCTGGAAGCGGCGGGCCGCGCCGCCGTCCCGGGTGAAGATGGCGGTGCCGTTGCCCCACGGCGAGGAGTTCATGAGCGAGATCGCCTCGTCGTAGGTGTCCACGCGGACGACGGACAGGACGGGGCCGAAGATCTCGTCGCGGTAGGCGTCCATTTCGGGCGTGACGTTGTCGAGCAGCGAGACGCCGATCCAGTGGCCGTTCTCGTGGCCGGCGACGGTGAAGCCCGTACCGTCGAGCACGACGTCCGCGCCCTGGGCCGCCGCGCCCGTCACGTACGAGGCGACCTTGTCGCGGTGGGCCTTGGTGATGAGCGGGCCCATCTCGGAGGCCGGGTCCTCGCCGGGGCCGATGGTCAGCGCGGCGGCCCGCTCCTTGATCTTCTCGATCAGCGGGTCGGCGGTGCCGCCGACGGCCACCACGACGGAGATCGCCATGCAGCGCTCGCCCGCCGAGCCGTACGCGGCGTTGATCGCGGAGTCCGCCGCGAGGTCCAGGTCGGCGTCCGGCAGGACCAGCATGTGGTTCTTGGCGCCGCCGAGGGCCTGCACGCGCTTGCCGTTAGCCGTGCCGGTGGTGTGGATGTAGCGGGCGATGGGCGTGGAGCCGACGAACGAGACGGCGGCGACGTCCGGGTGCTCCAGGATGCGGTCCACCGCGACCTTGTCGCCGTTGACGATGTTCAGCACGCCGTCGGGCAGGCCCGCCTCGGCGGCCAGCTCGGCCAGCTTGTAGGCGGCCGAGGGCACCTTCTCGCTGGGCTTGAGGACGAAGGTGTTGCCGCAGGCGACGGCCAGCGGGAACATCCACATCGGCACCATCGCCGGGAAGTTGAACGGCGTGATGCCGGCGACGACGCCGAGGGACTGGCGGATGGCCGCCACGTCCACGCGGGTGGAGACCTGGGTGGACAGCTCGCCCTTGAGCTGCTGCGGGATGCCGCAGGCCAGCTCGACGATCTCCAGGCCGCGGGCGACCTCGCCGAGCGCGTCACTGTGCACCTTGCCGTGCTCGGCGGTGATCAGCGCGGCCAGCTCGTCGCGGTGCGCGTCGATCAGCTCGCGGTAGGCGAACAGCACGGCCGTACGCTTCGCCAGCGAGCTGGTGCCCCAGGTGCGGAACGCCTCCTTGGCGGCGGCGACGGCCGCGTCCACCTCGTCCGCGGAGGCGAAGGCGACCTGCTTCTCCTGGGCGCCGGTCGCCGGGTTGTAGACGGGGCCGAAGGTGCCGGAGACGCCCTCGGCGGGCTTGCCGCCGATCCAGTGGTTGACGGTCTTCATGCGGGGGCCTTTCTGCGTGACGGCAGCGAACGGATGTCGTGACGGCGGTCGGACGGTGGCGGCGGGCGGTCGGTACGGCGGCGGGCGGTGTCAGAGGTGGCGGCGGCGGTCGGCGGCGTGCCGGTCGTACTCCTTGCGGGCCGCGACCGCCGCCGGACGCGTCGCGGTCTCGGCCACAGGGACATCCCACCAGGCTTGGGCTCCGGGCGCGCCCGGCACAGTGTCGGCCGTTTTGGTCTCGACATAGACACATGTGGGGCGCTCGTCGGCGCGGGCCGCGGCGAGCGCGGCCCGCAGCTCGCCGACGGTCGAGGCGCGGATGACGTGCATGCCCAGGGACGCGGCGTTCGAGGCGAGGTCCACGGGCAGCGGCTCGCCCGTGTAGGAGCCGTCGGCGGCACGGTAGCGGTAGGCGGTGCCGAAGCGCTCGGCGCCGGTCGTCTCGGAGAGGCCGCCGATGGAGGCGTAGCCGTGGTTCTGGACGAGCACGACGTTGATGTTGATGCCTTCCTGGACCGCGGTGACGATCTCGGTGGGCATCATCAGGTACGTGCCGTCGCCGACCAGGGCCCATACGGGGCGGTCGGGCGCGGCCAGCCGCACCCCGATGGCGGCGGGGATCTCGTAGCCCATGCAGGAGTAGCCGTATTCGAGGTGGTACTGGCGGCGGGAGCGGGCGCGCCACAGTTTGTGCAGGTCGCCGGGGAGCGAACCGGCCGCGTTGATGACGACGTCCCGGTCGCCGACGGTGGCGTCCAGGGCGCCGAGGACCTGGGTCTGGGAGGGGCGTGCGGAGTCGTCGGGCGCGGCGTAGGCGGCGTCCACGAGGGATTCCCAGCGGGCCTTGGCCGCGCCGTACTCCGCCTCGTAGGCCGGTGCGACGCGGTGTCCTGACAGGGCCTCGGCAAGCGCTTGCAGTCCGGCGCGGGCGTCGGCGACCAGGGAGGTCGCGGCGAGCTTGTGGGCGTCGAAGGAGGCGATGTTGAGGTTGACGAAGCGGACGCCGGGGGTGGCGAAGAGGGTGGACGAGGCGGTGGTGAAGTCCGTGTAGCGGGTGCCGACGCCGATGACGAGGTCGGCCCGGCGGGCCAGCTCGTCGGCCGTGGCGGTGCCGGTGTGGCCGATGCCGCCCACGTCGGCCGGGTGGTCGTGGCGCAGGGAGCCCTTGCCGGCCTGGGTGGAGGCGACGGGGATGCCGGTGGCGTCGGCGAGGGCGCGCAGCGCGTCCTCGGCCTCGCTGTGGTGGACGCCGCCGCCCGCGATGATCAGTGGCCGTTCGGCGGCGCGTACCGCCCGTACGGCTTCGGCGAGCGCGGAGGTGTCGGGCGCGGGGCGTGGCACCCGCCAGACGCGGTCGGCGAAGAACTCCTCGGGCCAGTCGTACGCCTCGGCCTGTACGTCCTGCGGCAGCGCGAGGGTGACGGCGCCGGTCTCGACGGGGTCGGCGAGCACCCGCATCGCCTGGAGGGCGGCCGGGACCAGCGCCTCGGGGCGGGTGACGCGGTCGAAGTAGCGGGAGACCGGGCGCAGCGCGTCGTTGACGGACACGTCGCCCGCGTACGGCACTTCGAGCTGCTGGAGGACGGGGTCGGCGGGGCGGGTGGCGAAGATGTCGCCGGGCAGCAGCAGGACCGGGAGGCGGTTGACCGTGGCGAGGGCCGCGCCGGTGACGAGGTTGGTGGCGCCGGGGCCGATGGACGTCGTGACGGCGTGCGCGGACAGGCGGTCGCGCTGGCGGGCGTAGCCGACCGCGGCGTGCACCATGGCCTGTTCGTTGCGGCCCTGGAGGTAGGGCATGGTGCCGGGGCCCGCCTCCAGGAGGGCCTGGCCGATGCCGGCGACGTTGCCGTGTCCGAAGATTCCCCAGCAGGCGTTGACCAGGCGCTGCCGCGGGGGCGCGCCGGACGCCGCCGAACCGTCCCGTTCCGTGTACTGGTGGGCCAGGAACCGGACCAGTGCCTGCGCCACCGTGAGGCGTCGAGTGGTCATCGGGTGTCTCCCGCGGGGGCGTCGTAGAGGGGCAGGCGGGGGTCCACGGCCTGATCGGGCCAGGTGTCGCGGATCCAGCCGTGCTCGGGGTGGTCGCAGATGAGCCAGGCGCGCTCTTCCCCAGGGCCCGCCATCACGTTGAGGTAGTACATGTCGTGGCCGGGCGCGGCGATGGACGGGCCGTGCCAGCCGTCGGGGATCAGTACGGCGTCGCCGCTGCGTACCTCGGCGAGTACGTCCGTGCCGCGGCCGTTGCCGGAGGGGGTGACGCGCTGGTAGCCGAGCCCTTCGGAGCCGTGCGCCGGGGCGATCTCGAAGTAGTAGATCTCCTCCAGCTCGCTCTCCTCGCCCGGCCGGCACTCGTCGTGCTTGTGCGGCGGGTACGAGGACCAGTTGCCGCCGGGGGTGAGCACCTCGACGGCGATGAGCTTGTCGCACTCGAAGACGCCGGCCGCGCCGAAGTTGTTGACCTGGCGCGAGCAGGTGCCCGTACCGCGCAGTTCCACGGGCACGTCGCTCGCGGCGCCGTAGCGCGCGGGCAGCCGGCGGGTGCAGCGGGCGCCGGTCAGCGCGAACCGGCCGCCCGCGGCGCTGCTGACGCGCACTTCGGCGTCGCGCGGTACGTACGCGAAGTCCGTGACCCCGCTGAACACGTCCTTCCGCCCGGCCAGTTCGTACGTCCCGCCGCCCTGGACCGCGACCGAGCAGCCGCCGTTCAGGGGCAGCACGATCCACTCGCTGTCGCCGGTGGCGAACGCGTGGCTCCCGCCGGGCGGCAGCGCGAGGACGCGCAGGGACGCATGACCCCAGCCCGCCCGCCCGGGGTCGATGTCCAGCTCGTACGGTCCGTCGGCCGCTTCCCCGGCCCTGATGTGAAACTCGGTGCTCATGGCTGCAAGTCTCCTCCTCGCCACTGACAGTTACCGGTGGAGCAGCGATACGGCGGTGTCCACGGCCGCGGTCACGTCCCCGTCGGCCGGATAGAGCAGCGACCGGCCCGCAACGAGTCCCTGCACGGTCGGCAGCCGCAGCGCCTTGCGCCACTTCTCGTACGCGGCTTCCTGGTCCTCGGCGGTGTCCTTGATGTCGCCGCCGAGCAGTACGGTCGGCAGCGTCGAGGTCTCGCAGACCTGCGCCATGTCGTCCGGGTCGTCGGTGACCGGCAGCTTCAGCCAGGTGTACGCGGAGGTGCCGCCCAGCCCCGAGGCGATGGCGACGGACTTCGTGACGGCTTCGGCGCTCAGGTCGTTGCCGACCTTGCCGTCCACCCGGCGGGAGAGGAACGGTTCCACGAAGGTGGGCAGTTCGCGTTCGGCCATGGCGTCGATGGCGCGGGCCGTGGACTCCAGCGTAGCCAGCGAGCCGGGGTCCTCGTAGTCGATGCGGAGCAGCAGCTTGCCGGCGTCGAAGCGCAGCCGGGCGATGTCCTGGGGGCGGTGGCCGGTGAACCGGTCGTCCATCTCGAAGGAGGCGCCGGCGATACCGCCGCGGTTCATGGAGCCCATGGCGACCTTGCCTTCGAGGGCGCCGAGCAGCAGCAGGTCCTCCAGGATGTCGGCGGTGGCGAGCACGCCGTCCACGCCGGGCCTGGAGAGCGCGAGGCACAGGCGTTCCAGCAGGTCGAGGCGGTTGGCCATGGCCAGTTTGCGGTCGCCGACGGCGAGCGCGCCGCGCGCCGGGTGGTCGGCCGCGACGATCATCAGCCGGCCGCTGTCGCCCATCAGGGGACGGCGGGCGCGACGCGCCGCGGCCTCCGCGACGGCCTGCGGGTGCCGGGCCCGCAGCGTCACGAGGTCGGAGATCCGAGTGGTCAAGGCGGTCTCACCTTCTGGGGGCGGGGGCGTACGGGGGTGGGCGCCGCGCCCTGCGGGGGCAGGGCCGGCCGGTCGCCGGGGCTCAGCGCGCGCCGAGGAACTCCTCGACCTCGTCGCGCGTCGGCATGGCGGACGAACAGGCCAGCCGGGACGCCACGATCGCGCCCGCGGCATTGGCGTAGCGCATCATCGGCTCCAATTCCCAGCCCGACAGCAGTCCGTGGCAGAGCGCTCCGCCGAAGGAGTCGCCGGCGCCCAGGCCGTTGACGACCTCGACGGGGGTGGGCGGCACCTCGGCGGTGCGGCCGTCGCGGTGCGCGGCCAGTACGCCCTTGGGGCCCTGCTTGATCACGGCGAGTTCGACACCCATGTCCAGCAGCGCCTGCGCGCACCGCTTCGGGTCGCGGGCGCCGGTCGCGACCTCGGCCTCGTCCACGTTGCCGACCGCGACGGTCGCGTGGGCGAGCGCCGCCTCGTAGTACGGACGGGCCGTGGCCATCGCCGCCGCTCCGGTGGCACCGCCGTCTCCGGAAGCGCCGCCCTCGCCGCCCCAGAACATGGGCCGCCAGTCCAGGTCGAAGACGGTGTGGCCCGCCTTGGCGCGGGCTTCGACCGCGGCGAGGGTGGCGGTGCGGCTGGGTTCCTCGCACAGGCCGGTGCCGGTGATCCAGAAGACGCGGGCCGCGCGGATCGCGTCCACGTCCAGTTCTTCGGGGTGGATGACCAGGTCGGGGGCCTTGGGGCGGCGGTAGAAGTAGAGCGGGAAGTCGTCCGGCGGGAAGATTTCGCAGAAAGTGACGGGCGTCGGGTATGCCTCGACGGGGGTCACCCAGCGGTCGTCCACGCCGAAGTCGCGCAGCGCCTGGTGGACGTAGTCGCCGAAGGGGTCGCGGCCGGTGCGGCTGACGACCGCGGTGCGCCGGCCCAGGCGGGCGGCGGCGACCGCGACGTTGGTGGCCGAGCCGCCGAGGAACTTCCCGAACGTCTCGACCCGGGACAGCGGAACGTTCGTCTGGAGGGGGTAGATGTCCACCCCGATGCGCCCCATGGTGATCAGGTCGTACGGGCCGGTCCCGCCGGCCCCTCCCGTCCCGCCGATTGCTCCGGTCTGCCGCGGCTCGCTCATGTGCGCCCCTTCGGTTCGTCGCTGACCACAAGGTCTAACGGGACGCCCGAGACCGTGTCAATACTTTGTCCTTACATTCTGACGTCAGAGATGTCGCGGAGGCGCCGCCACCCTGCGACGTCAGGGACGGGCAGCGCGCCGCACTCACGAGTTACAAAGTCCTTAAGTCCTTATGTCAGGACGAAGTCTTGACACTCTCCTGGGCGGGATGGAGGCTGTGCCCCACAAACCGGCCCCACAACCCAGCCCAGCGCCTTCCCGGTCACCGCCGACCGGCGAGAGGAGAGCCGCAGCATGTCCGTTCCCCATGCCGCCCCGCCCGTTCTGGACCGCCTGCGCATCGGATCGGCCCCCGACTCCTGGGGAGTCTGGTTCCCCGACGACGAACAGCAGGTCCCCTGGCGGCGTTTCCTCGACGAGGTCGCCGAAGCACAGTACGAATGGATCGAACTCGGCCCCTACGGCTACCTTCCCACCGACCCCGCCGTCCTCCGCGCGGAGCTCGCCGCACGCGACCTGAAGGTCTCGGCCGGCACGGTCTTCACCTCCCTGCACCACGGCCCGGACGTATGGGACAAGACCTGGGCACACGTCAGCGAGGTCGCCACCCTCGCCCGCGCGATGGACGCGGGGCACCTGGTGGTCATCCCCTCCTTCTGGCGCGACGACAAGACCGCCGAGGAACTGGAGCCGCGCGAGCTGACCGCCGAGCAGTGGCGCCACCTGAACAGCGGCATGGAACGGCTGGGCAGGCGGGTACGGGAGGAGTTCGGCCTCGACATCGTCGTGCACCCGCACGCCGACACCCACATCGACACCGAGGAACACGTCGAGCGCTTCCTCGACGGAACCGATTCCTCGCTGGTCAGCCTCTGCCTGGACACCGGGCACTACGCATACTGCGGCGGCGACAGCGTCAAACTCATCAAGACCTACGGCGAGCGGATCGGCTACCTCCACCTCAAGCAGGTCGCCCCGGACATCCTCGCGGACGTCGTCGAGAAGGGCACGCCCTTCGGGCCCGCGGTCCGGCAGGGCGTCATGTGCGAACCGCCGCTCGGCGTCCCCGCGCTGCCGCCCGTCCTGGAGGCGGCCCAGGAACTGGACGTCGACCTCTTCGCCATCGTCGAGCAGGACATGTACCCCTGTCCCTCCGACCAGCCCCTGCCCATCGCCCGGCGCACCCGCCGATTCCTGCGCTCCTGCGGCGCCTGAGTCCCTTCCGTACGGAGCGAGGAGTTCCCACCAGATGAGCCAGCAGCACGGAACGCTCGGCGTGGCGGTCATCGGCACCGGCCGCATGGGCGCCGACCACGTACGCCGCATCAACGACGTCATCAGCGGCGCACGCGTGGCGGCCGTCGTCGACATCGACGCGGACCGGGCCAAGCGCACCGCCGACGGCATCGCGGGATGTACGCCCTACACCGACCCCGCGGCCGCCATGGCAGACCCGGGCGTCGACGCCGTACTGATCGCGTCGCCGGGCGCCGCCCACGAGGACGCGCTGCTCACCGCGTTCACGCACGACCTGCCGGTGCTGTGCGAGAAGCCGCTCACCCCCGACCCCGCCTCCGCGCTGCGCGTCCTGAAGGCCGAGCAGGAACTGGGCCGCCGCCGCGTACAGGTCGGCTTCATGCGCCGGTACGACACCGACTACCTCAAGCTCAAGGCGTTGCTGGACCAGGGCGCCTATGGCCGCACCCTGATGCTGCACAACAAGCACCGCAACGCCGACACCCCGCCCGGCTTCACCGACGCCATGATGATCCACGACTCGGTCGTCCACGAGATCGACGTGACGCGCTGGCTGCTGGACGAGGAGATCACCGCCGTACGCGTGCTGCGCCCGGCCGCCACCGGCAACGCGCCCGGGGGCCTGAGCGACCCGCAGCTGATCCTCTTCGAGACCGCGGCCGGGCAGGTCGTGGACACCGAACTCTTCGTCAACTGCGGCTTCGGCTACCAGGTCGTGTGCGAGGCGGTCTGCGAAGGCGGCACCGCGCGGATCGGCGACGACCGCGGCGTGTTCGTCAACACCGCCGGCAAGTGGGGCGGCTCCATCACACCCGGCTTCGTGGAGCGCTTCGAGGAGGCGTACGACCGGCAGGTGCAGCGCTGGGTGGACGCCACCCGGCGCGGCGAGGTCGAGGGGCCGAGCTGCTGGGACGGCTACGCGGCGGCCGCGGTGTGCGAGGCGGGCGTACGCGCCCAGGCCGCCGCCGGTGAGCGCGTCGCCGTCGAACTGATCGAGCGCCCCGCGCTGTACCACTGAGCCGCGGCCGACTCCCCCGCACCCGTGCCGCACCCCCTGTTACGGCCGTCGCGCCGCCTCACAGCACGGCGTGTGTTCCGGCATGCCCTCCGGCCGGCGACACGGCCCGCGTCACCACCCGAAAGGTCTCCCCCTCGTGAAGATCGCTCTGGATCCGTACATGCTCCGCCACGTACCGCCGCCCGAACTGCCCGCCGCGGGCAACCACCTCGCCGCCAACGACTTCGACGGCACCCTGCTCTCCTCCGTGTTCGTGCGGGAGGAGCGCGGCAGGGAGTCGTCCCGGTTCACGTTCACGCGCGAGCGGGTCGACGCGTACGTCTCAGCGAACCGGAGCCGATGACGATGGCCGCACCGACCAGGCCGGCGGGGGCTGCGGACGGGACCGACGCCGCGGGAGCCGCTCCGGCGGAACCCGCGTCCCCCTCGGCTCCCGCCGTTTCTTCCACGGCCCGCACCGCCAGGCGCTTCATCGTCGCCATCGCCGCAATCGCCGCTCTCGGCGGCGCCCTGTTCGGCTACGACACCGGAGTCGTCTCCGGCGCGCTCCCTTTTATGGAGGCCCACTTCGGCCTCAGCTCGCTGGGCGAGGGCGTCATCACCAGCGCGCTGCTCATCGGCGCGGCCTTCGGATCACTGGCCGGCGGACGGATGTCCGACCTGCTGGGGCGGCGCAACTCGCTGCTGTGGGCGGGCGCCGTGTTCATCGGCGGCGCCGTCGCCGTGGCGCTCGCGCCCACCGTTCCCTTCATGATCGTGGCGCGCTTCGCCCTCGGCCTCGCCGTGGGCAGCGCGTCCGTGATCACCCCGCTGTACCTGTCGGAGATCGCACCGCCGCACATCCGCGGCCGGCTGGTCTCCTTCAACTCCCTGATGATCGTCAGCGGCCAGCTGCTGGCGTACCTCGTCAACGCCGTGCTCGCCCGGTGGGAGGCGTGGCGCTGGATGCTGGGCCTGGCGGCGCTGCCCGCAGTCGCCCTGTTCGTCGGGCTGTTCTTCCTCCCGGACACTCCCCGCTGGTACGTCGGCAAGGGCCGTACGGAACAGGCCGCGCGGGTCCTGCGGCGCACGCTGCCCGCCGGGGAGGTCGAAGGGGAGCTGGCCCGTATCAACCGGGCGCGGGCCCTGGAGGCCGACGCGCGGCGCGGCGCCTGGCGGGACCTGCGCACGCCGTGGGTACGGCGCATCCTGCTCGTCGGCATCGGGCTGGCAGCCGTCCAGCAGATCACCGGCGTCAACGCGGTCATCTACTTCGCGCCCAAGATCCTGGCCGGTACCGGGCTGGGCACCGACGCCGCGATCACCGCCACCATCGCGGTGGGCGCCGTCTCCGTCGTCGCCACCGCAGTCGGGATGTCGCTGATCGACAAGGTCGGGCGCCGGCCGATGCTGATCACCGGGCTTTCCGGGATGACCGTATCGCTGGCTCTTCTGGGCGCCTCCTTCCACCTCCCGAAGTCCACCGGCGTCAGCATCCTCGTCCTCGGCCTGATGGTCCTCTACATGGGCTTCATGCAGGGCACCTTGAACACCGGCGTCTGGCTGCTACTCGCCGAGATGTTCCCGCTGAAGGTACGCGGCCTGGCCATGGGCGCCGCGGTGTTCGTGATGTGGCTGGTCAACTTCGCGGTGGCGCTGGTCTTCCCGGTGCTCCTGGACGCGGCCGGCGCGAGCGTCACGTTCTGGATCTTCGGCCTGATGTGCGTGGTGTCCCTGCTCTTCTGCAAGCGGTACGCGCCGGAGACCAAGGGCATGGCCCTGGAGGACCTGGAGCACGAACTCCGCAAGGAGGGTGAGGAAGGTACAGCGGCGGGGGCGGCGAAGGCGGCGAACGGGAGGAGCCCGGAGGGCCGGACGGGGACGTAAGGCCGGTCACGTGAACCGCCCGCTCCCACCGCCCATTGCTTCATACCGTTTGCTTCATACCGTGACAGCGATTGCTTCACACCGATTGCTTCATACCGTGACAGCGATGCCCCGTCCGTCACAGCTGTCACCGTTACGCAGGTCTTCCGTCACAGCTGTTCGACAGCCCCTCCCTCCTGCACGGTCCGCGTCGTTCACCGGGCGCAGGCTGAGTGATCACCAGACCGCCGCAGCTCCCCCGCCGGCTCCCCCGAGCCGCCACTGCGAGCGGCTGAGGGAGGTGCACGACACATGACCGACCGCAGGCTCTGGTCGTACAAGGAAATCGCCGCACACATCCGGGTCCAGCCGGACACCGTGCGTTCCTACCGCAAGCACGGGCTACTGCCGCCACCTGATCTGGTGGAGGGCGGAAGACCGTACTGGTTCGCCGACACCGTCCGGGCCTGGGTGGCCCAGCGCCCCGGACACGGCGGCCGTCGCGACAAGACCTGACGCGCCCTCAGCACCCGTCGTCGTTACGGCCCCGCGCCCCGGTGCGCGGGGCCTCCCGGGAGAGGGTCAGGACTTACGCTCGGTACATGCCACCGATACCCGAACCTCCCACGCCCCGCCGCATCGCCGTGATCGGCGGCGGCGCGATCGGCGGTCTCGTGGCGGCGCTCGCCCACCGCGCCGGGCACGACGTCACGCTGTGCGTCCGGACGCCGCTGGACCGGCTCACTCTCGAATCGGACGGCGAAGTCGTTGACGCCGGGGTAAGGTTCGCCGTCGATCCGGCAGCGGCCACCCCCGTCGACTGGGTCTTCCTGACGACCAAGGCCCAGGACACCGCCGGCGCGGCAGGCTGGCTGCGTCGCCTGTGCCGCGGCGGAACGGTGGTCACCGTGCTCCAGAACGGCATCGACCACACCGAGCGCGTGGCCCCGCACGTCCCCGACGGTACGGAAATCCAGCCCGCGGTCTTCTACGTCTCGGTGGAATGCACCGCCCCCGGCCGCGTCAAGCACTACGCGGGCAACGAGATCCACGTACCGGACGGCCCGCTCGCCACCCGGCTCACCGCGCTGCTCACCGCGGGCCTGAAAGTCGTACCGGTGACGGACTTCACGACGGCCCTCTGGCAGAAACTCTTCACCAATCTCGCGGCCAACCCGCTCACCGCCCTCCTCCAGCAGCGCATGGGCATCTTCTCCGACCCCGGCATGGCCGCGCTCACCCGCGACATCCTGGCCGAGGCCGCCACCGTGGCCCGGGCCGAGGGCGCGGACATCGGCGACGCCGACATCGACCGCGTACTGGAGATGTACGCGCTGGTCCCGCCCGACGGCGGCTCGTCGATGCTCTACGACCGCCTGGCCGGCCGCCCCTTGGAACACGAACACATCACCGGCGCGGTGGTACGCGCCGGCGAACGCCGGGGCATCCCCACGCCCCTGAACGGCATGCTCCTCACCCTGCTGCGCGCGGTGGACCGCGAACTCCGCGCCGCGCGGAAGGACACGGCCACCGTCCGGCACTGAGGCGTCCGCACCCGACCTCACGAGGCAAGGGTTGACATCCTTATGTAAGGACATGCACGCTGCGGCGGAGCACCGGCACGCCCGGACGCCACGTGGCGCATCCCTCACAGAGGAGTTGGCACATGAAGATCGGCCTGATCGGCACCGGACGCATCGGCGCGTTCCACGCCGAGACTCTGAAATCCGTCCCCGGTGTGGAACGCATCGTCGTCGCCGATGCCGACGCGGCCCGTGCCCGCGTACTCGCGGACACCCTCGGCGTCGAAGCCGCAGAAACGCTCCCGCAGTTGTACGCGGACGGCCTGGACGGCGTCGTCGTCACCGCCGCCACCAGCGCGCACGCCGAACTGATCCACCAGGCGCTGGACGCCGGGGTGCCGGTCTTCTGCGAGAAGCCGGTGGCGCTGGACGTACCGGGCACGGTCGGCGTCGCAAAGCGCGCCGAGGCCGGTTCGGTCCCCGTACAGATCGGCTTCCAGCGGCGCTTCGACCGCGGCTACCGGGCCGCCAGAGAAGCACTTCGGGCCGGCGACCTCGGCTGGCTCCACACCCTCCGCGCCTGCACCAGCGACCAGTCGCCGCCGCCCGCCGGCTACGTGCCCACCTCCGGTGGGCTGTTCCGCGACTGCAGCATCCACGATTTCGACATCCTGCGCTGGCTGACCGGCCGCGAAGTGGTCTCCGTGTACGCGCAGGGCGCCAACCGCGGCGAATCCTTCTTCGCCGAGGCCGGCGACGTGGACACCTCCGCCGCGCTGCTGCGCTTCGACGACGACACGCTGGCCACCGTCACCGCGACCCGCTACAACGGCGCGGGCCACGACGTCCGCCTGGAGGTGTGCGGTTCCAAGGGCACGCGCATCGTCGGCCTCGACGACCGCGCCCCGCTGCCGAGCGCCGAGCCGCACCTCTCGTGGCAGCAGTCCGCCCCGTACACCACCTTCATGGAGCGCTTCCACGACGCGTACGTCACCGAGCTCGCCGCCTTCGTGGAGGTCGCCGCCGGCCGAGCGGAGAACCCGTGCTCACCCGCCGAGGCGCTGGAGGCGCTGTACATCGCCGAGGCGTGCGACCGCTCCCGCCGCACGGGCGAACCGGTCAAGATCGCGGACGTACGTGCCGCCGAAGCCCCCGGAGCGGCCGAAACCGAGCCGCTTGAGGCACCGGCCGGCGTCGGCCCCTGATCCGGGCACAACCACCCTCCGACCGCCCACCCGACCGCTCACCAGGACTCGGAAGCCCCCTTCCGCGGCCCCTCCGGGACCGGCGCCAGCCCTTCCGCCCCGGCCCGCAACCGCATGGCCACCAGCGGGAAGACCAGTACGGAGATCATCGCGGCGCCCACCATGGCCGCCGCCTCGCCCGCGTCGAGCACGCCGCTGTCCTGGCCGATCGTCGTGATCGCGACGACCAGGGGCAGCGCCGTCGACCCGTACAGCATCAGGGCGGCCCGGTCCTTGCGGCCGAGGTCGCGGGGCGCGAGCAGGACGAGCGGCAGGCCGCGTACGACCAGCAGGAGGACGAGGAAGAGCGGGAGCAGCAGGAGCGAGCGGCCGTTCTCGAAGAGGGACGACAGGTCGAACTCGACACCGGTGACGATGAAGAACAGCGGCACCAGGAAGCCGAACCCCATCGCCTCCAGCCGTCCGAGAATTTCCTGGCTGTTGTCCGGCGCGGCCTCGTGCAGCACCAGCCGCATGACGACCCCCGCAGCGAACGCGCCCAGCAGGATGTCCAGTCCGAACACCTGCGAGATACCGAGCATCACGGCCAGCAGCAGCACGAACAGGCGGATGGCGAACTGGCCGCTGCTGTGCAGGGTGCGGGCGATGATCCGGTAGAACCACATCGGGCTGGGCTTGAGGGCCCAGTAGACGGCTCCGGCGGTCAGCAGCGCGAAGGCGAAGAGCAGGATGGTCGATTCGCCGGGGTCGCGGCCGCTGAGCAGCAACGCCATCGCGATGATCGGCCCGAACTCGCCGACCGCGCCGGTCGCCATCATCACCGATCCGAAGCGGGTGCCCAGGTCGCCGGAGTCGCGCAGTACGGGCAGCACGGTGCCGAGCGCCGTACTGGTGAGCGCGGTGCCGACGACGATCGCCTTGGAGGCGTCGCCGGCGGCGAAGGCGAAGGCGACGCCCAGGCCGACGGCGAGCGCGGCGATCCAGGCGTAGCCGGCCCGCTTGAGGGTGTCGCCGCGCACCTTCGCGAACTCGATCTCGTACCCGGCCAGGAACATCAGCGTGGCGAGGCCGAGGTGGGAGAGGGCGTTGACGACCTCTCCCGGGTGCGCCCAGCCCAGGACGTCCGGGCCGATCAGGATGCCCAGCACGATCTCGAAGATGACCAGCGGCACGGGCAGCCAGCGGCCGATGCCATAGGCGAGGAGCGGGGCGGCCACGGCGATCGCCATGATCAATACGAGCGTTGCAGACTGCGACATAAGCCGCTTTTCTACCACAAGGCACAGCGCGCTCCCGCTTCGCCGACCGCCTGCCCCGGCACCCCGTCGAGCACACCTTCCGGTACGCCGTCAGACCGCCCCGACGCCCCGGCGGACGGGCCGTCAGCCCGCTCGCACGACACGCGATCACGCTCGCCCGCGCTTCTTCCGGCCACGCCGAGATCCCGCTCCTCGATGTCGAGATTGCGGAGGGCGCGGCGCGCGGCGTACCGGCGCGCCGCCCACTGCGCCGATGCGCCCGCGGCGGCCATCAGGACCGAGACGCCCACGCCGACGCCGATCGCGTACCACGTGTTGCCCGTCGCGGCGCTGCCGAGATATCCGAGCCCCACCGAATAGGCGGCCCAGACCGACTCGGCCGTTCCGGTGCCCACCAGATAACGGCGTACCGGATACCGCACCACTCCCGAGGACAGCGCCCCGACAATCCGCCCGCCGGGCAGAAAGCGGACCGCCGCCACGAACGGCACGCCGTGCCGCTCCATGTGCGAGGAGGCCCATTCCAGCAACGCCCGCCGCCGCGTCCGGCGAAGCATCCAGGACCGTACGGGACCGCCGAAGCGCCGCGCAACCAGGTGCATCAGCAGGTCGCCGAGGATCGCGCCGCCCGCGACGGCCAGCAGGACGGCGGGAAGATCCAGCGTTCCCCGGGACGCGAGCACCCCGGCGGTCACCAGGAGAGCGGAATTGGGCACCAGAGGGGGCATCGTGGTGAGCGCCAGCAGCCAGTACAGGGAGAGCGCGTCCATCGCCCGCCTCCTCGCCTCCACCCCCGAGGCCGATACCCCAAGGCTGACGCGCGGCGGGGCACTCGGCAACGCGTTCAGGGCGCAGACCTGGCGTCTATACCCCCTAGGGGTATAGAGTCGAGTCGTCGGGAAGCGCTGGGGGCCCTAGGGCATCCGGGTTTCCCTCCGACCGCGCGTGCAGGACGACACACACCCGAGCACGGCGAACACACGCACCAAGGAGAGACCATGACTGCCGAACAGACCAACGGCTCCTGCTGCTCCCCCGAGGGCACCTGCCACTCGGGTTCCGCCGACGTCCAGGTGGGCGACGTCACCACCACGTACAAGGTCAGCGGCATGACCTGCGGCCACTGCGAAGGCGCCGTGTCCGCCGAGATCTCCGAGATCCCGGGCGTGCACTCGGTGCAGGCGTCCGCAGCCACCGGCCTGGTGACCGTCTCCTCCAAGGCGCCGCTGGACGAGACGGCCGTGCGCGCGGCGGTCGACGAGGCGGGATACGAACTCGAAGGTCTGGCGGCCTGAGCCCGATGTCCGGTACGACCGCGCAGGCGCGGGTCGAGCTCGCCATCGGCGGCATGACCTGCGCCTCGTGCGCGGCGCGCGTGGAGAAGAAGCTCAACCGGATGCCGGGCGTCAGCGCCACCGTCAACTTCGCCACCGAGAAGGCGCGGGTCGAGTACGGCGACGAGGTGTCGGTCGACGACCTGATCGCCACGGTCGAGAAGACGGGGTACACCGCGCAGCGGCCCGCGCCGCCCGAGCCACCGAATGCGGCCCCGGTCGGCGCCTCCGGGGAGGCCGGCCGCGGCCTGCCGGAAAGTACGCAGGACGGCCCCGGCTCCCACGACCGTGAACTGGGCGAACTGCGTCAGCGGCTGATCGTCTCCGCCGCCCTGGCCCTGCCTGTCGTCCTGCTGTCGATGGTCCCCTCGCTCCAGTTCGACAACTGGCAGTGGCTGTCCCTGACCCTTGCCGCGCCCGTCGTGGTCTGGGGCGCGTACCCCTTCCACCGAGCCGCCTGGACGAATCTGCGGCACGGCGCGGCCACGATGGACACCCTGGTCTCCATCGGAACGCTCGCAGCCTTCGGGTGGTCGCTGTGGGCGCTCTTCTTCGGCGACGCGGGCATGCCCGGTATGCGGCACGGTTTCGACTTCACCGTGGCCCGCACGGAAGGCTCCTCGGCCATCTACCTGGAGGCCGCGGCCGGAGTGACGGCCTTCCTGCTGCTCGGCCGCTACTTGGAGGCGCGTTCCAAGCGGAAGGCGGGCGCCGCGCTGCGCGCGCTGATGGAGCTGGGCGCCAAGGACGTCACGGTGCTGCGAGACGGGCGCGAGGTGCGCGTCCCGGTGGGGCAGCTGGCCGTCGGCGACCGGTTCGTCGTACGTCCCGGGGAGAAGATCGCCACCGACGGCACGGTCGCCCAGGGCACCTCGGCGGTGGACGCGTCGATGCTCACCGGCGAATCGGTGCCGACCGACGTGGCACCCGGCGACACGGTGACGGGCGCGACGGTGAACACCAGCGGCCGGATCCTCGTCGAGGCCACCCGCGTCGGCGGGGACACCCAGCTGGCCCGCATGGCCCGGTTGGTCGAGGACGCGCAGAGCGGCAAAGCCGAGGTGCAGCGGCTCGCCGACCGCGTCTCCGCCGTCTTCGTCCCCGTCGTCCTGCTGATCGCGCTCGGCACGCTGGCCGGGTGGCTGTTCGCCACGGGCGACGCGACGGCGTCCTTCACGTCCGCCGTCGCCGTACTGATCATCGCCTGTCCGTGCGCCCTCGGGCTGGCGACGCCGACCGCCCTCATGGTCGGCACGGGCCGCGGCGCCCAGCTCGGCATCCTCATCAAGGGGCCCGAGGTCCTGGAGTCCACCCGCCGTATCGACACCGTCGTGCTGGACAAGACCGGCACGGTGACCTCGGGCCGGATGAGCCTGTACGAGGCCGCGTCGGCGCCGGGGGTCACGGAGGAGGAGGTGTTGCGGCTGGCGGGTGCCCTGGAGCACTCCTCCGAGCATCCGATCGCGCGAGCCATCGCGGAAGGGGCGCGCGAGCGCCTGGGCTCGCTCCCGGAGCCGGAGCGGTTCGAGAACGTGGCGGGCCTGGGCGTACGGGGCGTGGTGGACGGCCATCAGGTCCTGGTCGGGCGCGAGCGGCTGCTGCGGGAGGACGCCCAGGGGGTGTCGGCACCGGATGCCGGTAACACTGTTTCAGGCGGCGCGGACGGTGTCCGTACGGACTCCGGAACCGGCACCCCTTCGGGCTCTGCGGCCCGCAGCCTTCCGGAAGCCCTGGCCGCCGCCAGGGACGCCGCCGAGGCCGCCGGGCGGACTGCCGTGCTCGTCGCCTGGGACGGGCGGCCACGCGGCCTCCTGTCGGTTGCCGACACCGTCAAGGAGACCAGCGCCGAGGCGGTCCGCCGGCTGCGCGCACTGGGGCTGACCCCGGTACTGCTGACCGGGGACAACAGGGCGGTGGCCGAGGCGGTGGCGGCAGAGGTCGGCATCGACGAGGTGATCGCGGAAGTGCTGCCCGAGGACAAGGTCGCGGTCGTCGAGCGGCTGCGCGGCGAGGGCCGCAGCGTGGCGATGGTCGGTGACGGTGTCAACGACGCGGCCGCCCTGGCCACCGCCGACCTGGGGCTGGCGATGGGCACCGGCACGGACGCCGCCATCGAGGCGGGTGACCTCACCCTGGTACGCGGCGACCTGCGGGTCGCGGCCGACGCCATCCGGCTCGCCCGCAAGACGCTCGCAACGATCAAGGGCAACCTCTTCTGGGCCTTCGGCTACAACGTCGCGGCGGTGCCGCTGGCGGCGGCCGGACTGCTCAATCCGATGATCGCGGGGGCGGCGATGGCCTTTTCCTCGGTTTTCGTGGTCAGCAACAGCCTTCGGTTGCGGCGCTTCCGGTGACGGATGTACGCGGCGCGGATTCTTTGCGCCCTTCACAATTCCCCTACAACTGACACAACCCCCATACGGAAGGGCCTCGATCTCCAGATCGAGGCCCTTGACCGCTTTCGCCCAGTTATGGCAAGAGACGCAGATCACAGTCGAAGGAACGTAACCATTGCGGGGGGTCGCGAGTCTAACCGTGCGGTGCAGGCACCTCGGCGGGTCCTGCACCGCAACGGCCAGGCTGGTCTTGGGGGACCTTGCCCGGCAACGCGTGGCCGGGGCGACGTGCCCGGGGAGCTTTGAGCGGCCCTCCCGTACGTGCGCGTCCCGGCAGATCGCGGCACCACCAAAGCGCCCGGACGGATCCCGTGGGGGGAATCCGACCCGGGGAACAGGGAAGCGCCCCGCGCTCCGGACCCGTGGGGGGATCTGGAGGCGGGGCGCTTTCTGCTGGACGGACCGGCCCGGGCCGCCACGCGGGCGACCGGCCGGTCGGCAGCTGTCCCGTACCGCCGGGGGTGGCGCGTCAGCGCTCCTCGACCGGGACGAAGTCGCGCTCGACGACGCCGGTGTAGATCTGGCGCGGGCGGCCGATGCGGGAACCCGGCTCCTTGATCATCTCGTGCCACTGGGCGATCCAGCCGGGCAGCCGGCCGAGCGCGAAGAGCACGGTGAACATCTCGGTCGGGAAGCCCATCGCCCGGTAGATCAGACCGGTGTAGAAGTCCACGTTCGGGTAGAGCTTGCGCGAGACGAAGTAGTCGTCGGAGAGCGCGTGCTCCTCCAGCTTGAGCGCGATGTCCAGCAGTTCGTCGGACTTGCCGAGCGCCGAGAGGACGTCGTGCGCCGCCGCCTTGATGATCTTCGCCCGGGGGTCGAAGTTCTTGTAGACGCGGTGCCCGAAGCCCATGAGCTTCACGCCGTCTTCCTTGTTCTTCACCTTGCGAATGAAGGAGTCGACGTCGCCGCCGTCGCGCTGGATGCCTTCCAGCATCTCCAGCACCGACTGGTTGGCGCCGCCGTGCAGCGGGCCCCACAGCGCGTTGATGCCGGCCGAGATCGAGGCGAACAGGTTCGCCTGCGAGGAGCCGACCAGGCGCACGGTGGAGGTCGAACAGTTCTGCTCGTGGTCCGCGTGCAGGATCAGCAGCTTGTCCAGGGCGCTGACCACGACCGGGTCGAGGTCGTACTCGGCGGCCGGCACCGAGAAGGTCATGCGCAGGAAGTTCTCGACGTAGCCGAGGTCGTTACGCGGGTAGACCACCGGGTGGCCGACCGACTTCTTGTACGCGTACGCCGCGATCGTCGGCAGCTTGGCCAGCAGCCGGATCGTCGAGATGTGGCGCTGCCGCTCGTCGAACGGGTTGTGGCTGTCCTGGTAGAACGTCGACAGCGCGCTGACCACCGAGGACAGCATCGCCATCGGGTGGGCGTCCCGCGGGAAGCCGTCGAAGAACCGCTTGACGTCCTCGTGCAGCAGGGTGTGGTAGGTGATGTCCTGCTTGAAGTTCGCCAGCTGGTCGACGGTGGGCAGCTCACCGTTGATCAGCAGGTACGCGGTCTCGACGAACGTGCTGCGCTCTGCAAGCTGCTCGATCGGGTAGCCGCGGTACCGAAGAACGCCGTTCTCACCGTCCAGATAGGTGATCGCGGATTTGTACGCGGCGGTGTTGCCGTAACCGGAATCCAGGGTCACCAGACCGGTCTGGGCGCGCAGCTTCGAGATGTCGAAGCCCTTGTCGCCGACGCTGCTGTCGACGACCGGGTAGCTGTATTCGCCGTCCCCGTAACGCAGTACTACAGAGTTGTCGCTCACGTCATCCCTCACCGACGTTGTGCCTCTTCTTCGAGGTGCCCTGACTGCCTATACCTTCCCCCATTTGGACCTTGCGTGTGCACTCGGGGTCGGCCATAGGGCCTCCGGGCGGCACTCAGTGCCGCTCCAGCTGCCCATCCTGCTCCCCTTCGCCCCGATTGGGGAAGAGGTGACCACGCATCGCGCCAGCGAGTCGGTGGCGCAGTGCGGTCCACCTCCGCCCGGCGGATACGGTGCGTACAGCCTGCGCCAAAGCCTTGCGGGAGCCGACCAGCACCACCAGTCGTTTTGCCCGTGTAACGGCGGTATAGAGCAGGTTTCTCTGCAACATCATCCAAGCGCCGGTGGTGACCGGAATCACCACAGCTGGATACTCGCTACCCTGTGACCGATGGATGGTCACGGCGTAAGCATGCGCCAGCTCGTCCAGCTCGTCGAAATCGTAGGAGACCTCCTCGTCCTCGTCCGTGAGCACCGTCAGCCACTGCTCGTCCTTGTTGATCTTGGTGACGACGCCGACGGTGCCGTTGAAGACGCCGTTGCGACCCTTCTCATAGTTGTTCCGGATCTGTGTCACCTTGTCACCCACCCGGAAGGACCGTCCCCCGGAGCGCCGCTCCGGCAGGTCGGGCCGGGCGGGGGTCAGCGCCTGCTGGAGGAGCCCGTTCAGCGCGCCGGCGCCGGCCGGGCCGCGGTGCATGGGCGCGAGCACCTGAACGTCCCGCCGTGGATCGAGCCCGAACTTCGCCGGGATGCGGTGGGCGACCACGTCGACCGTGAGCCGGCCGGCCTCCTCGGAGTCCTCCTCGGCGAACAGGTAGAAGTCGGTCATCCCGGTCGTGACCGGCGGCAGGCCCTCGTTGATGCGGTGGGCGTTGGTGACCACGCCGGAGTGCTGAGCCTGGCGGAAGATCCGGGTCAGCCGGACGGCCGGGACCGGGCAGTTCTCCGCGAGCAGGTCGCGCAGCACCTCGCCGGCCCCCACCGAGGGAAGCTGGTCGACGTCGCCCACCAGCAGGAGGTGGGCGCCGGGCGGCACCGCCTTGACGAGCTTGTTGGCGAGCAGCAGGTCGAGCATGGACGCCTCGTCGACTACCACCAGGTCGGCGTCGAGCGGGCGGTCCTTGTCGTACGCGGCGTCCCCGCCCGGCTTAAGCTCCAGCAGGCGGTGCACCGTGGACGCCTCGACGCCGGTCAGCTCCGAGAGCCGCTTGGCGGCCCGGCCCGTGGGGGCCGCGAGCACCACCTTGGCCTTCTTGGCGCGGGCCAGCTCCACGACCGAACGGACCGTGAAGGACTTGCCGCAGCCCGGCCCGCCGGTGAGCACGGCGACCTTCTCGGTGAGGGCGAGCCGTACGGCAGCCTCCTGTTCGGGCGCGAGCTGGGCCCCCGTCCGCTCCGCGAGCCAGGCCAGTGCTTTGTCCCACGCCACGGCCCGGGACCACGGCATCCGGTCCTCGTCCGTACGCAGCAGGCGCAGCAGCTGCGAGGCGAGGGAGATCTCGGCCCGGTGGAAGGGGACCAGGTAAACGGCGATGACGGGATCGCCGCCGTCCGAGGACGGCACGGTCTCGCGGACCACGCCCTCCGGGTCCTCCGCCAGCTCGGCCAGGCAGTCGATGACCAGGCCCGTGTCGACCTGGAGCAACTTGACCGAAGCGGAGATCAGCTGCTCCTCGGGGAGGTAGCAGTGCCCCTGGTCCGTGGATTGCGAAAGGGCGTACTGCAGGCCCGCCTTGACCCGGTCCGGGCTGTCGTGCGGGATGCCGACGGCCTGGGCGATGCGGTCGGCGGTCAGGAAGCCGATGCCCCAGACGTCGGCGGCGAGCCGGTAGGGCTGGTTCTTGACGACGGAGATCGAGGAGTCGCCGTACTTCTTGTAGATGCGCACCGCGATGGAGGTGGAGACGCCCACCCCCTGGAGGAAGATCATGACCTCCTTGATGGCCTTCTGCTCTTCCCAGGCGTCGCCGATCAGCTTCGTGCGCTTCGGGCCCAGGCCGGGCACCTCGACAAGGCGATTCGGTGCCTGCTCGATGATGTCGAGGGTCTCCAGGCCGAAGTGCTCGGTGATGCGGTCGGCCATGACCGGGCCGATGCCCTTGATGAGCCCGGAGCCCAGGTAGCGGCGTATGCCCTGGATCGTGGCGGGCAGGACGGTGGTGTAGTTCTCGACGGTGAACTGCCGTCCGTACTGCGGATGGGAGCCCCAACGGCCTTCCAAGCGCAGCGACTCTCCCGGTTGCGCGCCCAGCAGCGACCCGACGACAGTGAGAAGCTCGCCGGCGCCGCCCGTGTCCACACGCGCGACCGTGTAACCGGTCTCCTCATTGGCGTAGGTGATCCGCTCCAGGACCCCTTCGACCACGGCTGGAATGAACATGAACCGACCGTACAGCCCGGGTCCGACATCGCGTTCGGCCTGTGGATAACCCAGCTCGGAGGCTCTGCCACACGGCCGTGGGCGGGCGCCGCAGCCCCTTCGGCGGGTGACTCGCCGGGCACGTCGCGGGCGCTTCGAGGGGCCCGGTCGTCGGACCGGGCCCCTCGACTCCCCCTCCGGTCGGCCCCCTGATCCCCCCTCGGATCCCCCCGGTTCCCTCTCCCCTCGGGAGCCTGATGACAAGTACGACCCGCCCGGCCGGGGAACGGTTGCACAAATTCGGTGGGTTATTCCATCGTTACCTGGTGTGCACGAGGTGGGTGGTGAACCGCTCGACCACCTCGGCGAGCACCTGCGCCCCCGGCCGTTCCCAGAGCGCCGGGTTGAAGATCTCGACCTCGACGGGCCCCCGGTAGCCGGCGGCGTCCACTCGCTCGCGGAACCACCGCAGGTCGACCGAACCGTCACCGAGCTGGCCGCGCCCCAACAGCACGCCCGCAGGCAACGGCGTCACCCAATCGGCGAGTTGGAAGGCCGCAATGCGCCCCGCGGTCCCCGCGCGGTCGATCTGCGCGCCAATCGTGTCGTCCCACCACAGGTGGTACGTGTCCACGACCACGCCCACCCGCTCCGCCGGGAACCGTTCGGCGAGGTCCAGAGCCTGGGCGAGGGTGGAGACCACGCAGCGGTCGGCGGCGTACATGGGATGCAGCGGTTCGATCGCGAGCCGCACTCCCGCCCCGGCCGCGTACGGCACCAACTCCCCCAGCGCGTCGGCGACCCGTTCCCGAGCCGCGTGCAGGTCGCGGCTGCCGGGCGGCAGCCCGCCGGAGACCACGACGAGGGTGTCGGTGCCGAGCGCGGCGGCCTCCGCGATGGCGGCCCGGTTGTCGGCCATCGCCTCCGCGCGTGCCTTGGGATCGCGGGCGGTGAAGAAGCCACCACGGCAGAGACTGGTGACGGTCAGCCCGGCGTCCCGTACGAGCCGGGCCGCCGCGGCCACCCCGTACTCCTGCACCGGAGCGCGCCACAGGCCGACGCCACGTACGCCCGCCCGAGCGCAGCCGTCGGCCAGTTCGGGCAGGGACCACTGCTTGACGGTCTCCTGATTGAGGCTGAGCCTGGCGAGCAGGCCGTCCCGCTGCTCCTGCCCGTCTTGCCGGGCGCCGTTCATTCCGTACCTCCGTACACCGAGGTCAGCCGGCGCATGCGGACAGCCGCCAGGTCGGGATCCGGGAAGAGGCCGAGGCCCTCGGCCAGCTCGTACGCCCGCTTCAGGTGGGGCAGCGAGCGCGCCGACTGGAGGCCGCCCACCATCGTGAAGTGCGGCTGATGCCCCGCCAGCCAGGCGAGCAGGACCACTCCGGTCTTGTAGTACCGCGTCGGCGCCTGGAAGAGATGCCGGGACAGCTCGACGGTCGGGTCCAGGAGCTTGCGGAACCCCGCCGTGTCCCCCCTGTCCAGAAGACGTACGGCGTCGGCCGCCAGCGGGGCCAGCGGATCGAAGACGCCCAGCAGCGCGTGGCTGAAGCCGTGTTCGTCCCCGGCGATCAGCTCGGGGTAGTGGAAGTCGTCGCCCGTATAGCAGCGCACGCCGTGCGGAAGGCGGCGGCGCAGTCGGATCTCGCGGCCGGCGTCGAGCAGGGACACCTTCACGCCGTCCACCTTGCCGGGGTGCTCGGCGATGATTTGCAGGAACGTATCGGTGGCAGCGTCCAGGTCCGCGCTGCCCCAGTAACCTTCCAAGGCAGGGGCGAACATCGGCCCCAGCCAGTGCAGAATCACCGGTTCGGCGGCCTGGCGCAGCAGGTGCCCGTAGATCTCCAGGTAGTCGTCCGGGCCCTTGGCTGCCTTCGCGAGCTGCCGGGAAGCCATGACGATGGCCTGGCCGCCGACGCTTTCGACGAGCCCCAGCTGTTCCTCGTAGGCACCCCGAATGGCGGACGGATCGGCTGCGGTCGGGTGCAGTTGGTCCGTGCCGACGCCGCAGGCGATGCGCCCGCCGGTCGCCGCTGCCTCGGCCGCGGAACGGCGGATCAGCTCGGCGGCCGCGGGCCAGTCCAGCCCCATGCCGCGCTGCGCGGTGTCCATCGCCTCGGCGACGCCCAGGCCGTGGGACCACAGGTGGCGGCGGAAGGCGAGGGTGGTGTCCCAGTCGATGGCGGCGGGCCCGTCGGGAGAGGTGTCGGCCAGCGGATCGGCGACCACGTGGGCCGCGGCGAAGACCGTGCGGGAGACGAGCGGGGCGCCGAGGGAGCCGGGGGCGTTCACTCGCTCGTTCATCACCGCAGCTCCGGTACGTCCAGGCGGCGTCCCTCTGCTGACGACCGCGCCCCGAGTTCGGCGAGCTGGACGCCGCGCGCGCCGGCCATCAGGTCCCAGCGCCAGGGCTCGTCCCGTACGACGTGCCGCAGAAACAGCTGCCACTGGGTCTTGAAGCCGTTGTCGAAGTCGGCGTTGTCCGGGACCTCCTGCCACTGGTCGCGGAACGATTCGGCGACCGGGACATCCGGGTTCCAGACGGGTTTGGGCGTTGCGGAACGGTGCTGGACACGGCATCCGCGCAGCCCCGCGACGGCGGAGCCTTCCGTGCCGTCCACCTGGAACTCGACCAGCTCGTCGCGGTGTACCCGCACCGCCCACGAAGAATTGATCTGCGCGACGATGCCGCCCTCCAGCTCGAAGATCCCGTAAGCGGCGTCGTCAGCGGTGGCCTCGTAGGGCTTGCCGTTCTCGTCCCAGCGGCGTGGGATGTGCGTGGTGACCCGCGCCTGGACGGTGCGTACAGGTCCGAAGAGTTCGTGCAGGACGTACTCCCAGTGAGGGAACATGTCGGCCGCGATGCCGCCGCCGTCCTCTGCGCGGTAGTTCCACGACGGCCGCTGTGCCTGCTGCCAGTCGCCTTCGAAGACCCAATAGCCGAACTCCCCGCGTACGGACAGGATGCGGCCGAAGAAGCCGCCCTCGACGAGGCGGCGCAGTTTGAGCAGGCCGGGGAGGAAGAGCTTGTCCTGTACGACGCCGTTCTTGACGCCGGCCGCATCGGCCAGCCGGGCCAGTTCCAGCGCTCCGCCGAAGCTGGTGGCGGTGGGCTTCTCGCAGTACACGTGCTTCCCGGCAGCAATCGCTTTCTGTACGGCCTCCTCGCGGGCGGCGGTGACCTGGGCGTCGAAGTAGATGTCGACGCTGTCGTCCGCGAGCACCGTGTCCAGGTCGGTGCTCCAGTGCTCCAACCCGTGGCGTTCGGCCAGCGGCCGCAGCTTGTGCGCGGAGCGGCCCACGAGGACCGGCTCGGGCCAGAGCACCGTGCCGTCGCCGAGGTCCAGGCCCCCTTGTTCCCGCAGCGCGAGGATCGAGCGGACCAGGTGCTGGCGGTAGCCCATGCGCCCGGTCACGCCGTTCATGGCGATGCGTACGGTCTTACGTGTCACGGTCCGGCCCTTCTGGAGAACTCGGTCCGCGTGGCGGGCGCGTGGCGGCTGCCTGGCGCGCGCGGCAAGCGGCTGACGACGGTGGGCGAGCCGACGGGAGCGCGGAGCAGAAATGCATAGCAAGCGCTTTCCATCGCGGGAGAAGCTAGCCTGCGGCGGAAGTCAGGGACAAGGGGCACGACATGGGGTGGGGCGACCGATGGCAGTGACGCTGGCGGATGTTGCGGCGCGGGCACGGGTGTCGACGGCTACCGTCTCGCGCGTACTGAACGGCAACTACCCGGTCGCCGAGAGCACCCGCGTACGGGTGCTGCGCGCCGTGGCCGACCTGGAGTACGTGGTCAACGGCCCGGCCAGCGCGTTGGCCGCCGCCACCTCCGACCTCGTGGGCATCCTCGTCAACGACATCGCCGACCCGTTCTTCGGGATCATCGCCTCGGCCGTGCAGGCCGAGATGAGCCGAGGGACGGAACGACGGACAGGCGACGTCACGGGCACCCGAACGGGTGACATCGGCACGAGCCGCACGGGCGCCGGTGCCCATACAGATGCCGCAGGCCGCATACCGGCCCGCGGCCACCGTCTCGTGCCGACCGACGAGAAACTGGCAGTCGTCTGCAACACCGGCGGCTCCCCGGAGCGCGAACTCACCTACCTCACCCTGCTTCAGCGCCAACGCGCCGCCGCGGTCGTCATGACCGGCGGCGCGGTGGAGGACCCCGGCCATATGGCGGCCGTGACCGCCGGGCTGGCGCGGCTCGCAGCGGCCGGCACCCGGGTGGTGCTGTGCGGCCGCCCGCCCGTACGGCCGGAGTCAGCCGCGCCCGCTCCCGTCACCCTCGCCTTCGACAACCGCGGCGGCGCCCGGCGGCTGACCGAGCACCTGATCACACTCGGCCACCGGAACATCGGCTACGTCGCCGGGCCGGACGGCCGTACCACCACCCGCCACCGCCTTGAGGGCCACCGTGCCGCCCTCGTCGCGCACGGCGTCCCGGACCCGGCCCATCGCACCGTCCACGGCGCCTACGACCGTGCCGCCGGCTACGACGCCGCGCTGGAACTGCTGCGCAGAGACGCGGCTTTGACGTCCATCGTGGCCGCCAACGACACCGCCGCGCTTGGTGTGTGCGCCGCCCTGCGCGACCGTGGCCTGCGGATACCCGGCGACATCTCCGTGGCGGGCTTCGACGACCTGCCGTTCAGCGCGGACGCTGCCCCGGCGCTCACCACCGTACGGTTGCCGCTGCGGGAAGCCGGCGCGCGGGCGGGTCGGCTGGTGATGGGGCACGAAACACCGCCGCCGGGGGGAGTCGCCACAATTCGCGCCGAGTTGATGGTGCGCGAGTCGACCTCCGTCCCCTACTCTTGACTCAGTCAACCTTGACTGGGTCAACGGTAAGACGGGGGTGTGCCATGACCGGCCATGAGGTCCAGGAGATCCGCAGGTTCAACCGCTTCTACACGAACCTCATAGGCGCACTCGACTACGGCCGCCACCTCTACACCCCGTACACCCTCACCGAGGCCCGGGTCCTGTACGAGATCGCGCACGCCCAGCGGGTGGACGCCGCCGACCTGCGGCTTTCACTCTCCCTCGACGCGGGCTACCTCAGCAGGCTGCTCACCAGGTTCGAGGAGCGCGAACTGATCACGCGCGGCCCCTCGGAGCAGGACGCCCGGCGGCAGCGCATCGCCCTCACCGACCGCGGCCGCGCGACCGCGGACCTCCTGGAGGGCCGCTCCCGCGACTCCGCGGGGACGCTTCTGAACCGCCTCTCCGGCCCCGACCGAACACGCCTCACGGAGTCGATGGCGACCATACGGGAGCTGCTCGGCAAGGCGGGCGAACGGCCGGAGCCGGCGCTTCGCCTGCGCGGGCCGGCCCCCGGTGACCTCGGTTGGATGGTTCAGCGCAACGCCGTCCCGTATGCGCGGGAGTACGGCTTCGACCTCAGCTACGAGGCGCTGGTGGCCCGCATCGTCGCCGAGTACGCCGAGCGCTACGACCCGCGTTGGGACCGCACCTGGATAGCCGAGCTGGACGGCGAACGGGTGGGCGCCGTCATGTGCGTACGGGACGGCCTGGAAGCGGCTCCGGAAGGGGCGGGCGGGGCGCCGCCCCACACCGCCCGGCTGCGGCTGCTCCTCGTCGAACCGGAAGCGCGCGGGCACGGTGCCGGGCGGGCGCTCGTCTCCGCCTGCGTCGACTTCGCCCGCGAGGCCGGATACCGCGAGCTGGTCCTGTGGACGAACTCCGTACTGAGCTCTGCGCGCGTCCTGTACGAGCGCGCGGGCTTCGAGCTGACCGCCGAGAAGCCGCACCACAGCTTCGGCCAAGAGCTTGTGGGTCAGGACTGGCGTTTGCCGCTCTGATTTGTGTTCACATGGATCTCATGAGCGATATGCGATATGCGTTCTCGACTCTCGGAGTGCCCGGGATGCCGGTGGGCGAGGTCGTGCGGCTGGCGGCCGGCGCCGGGTTCGCCGGGGTGGAGCTGCGGGCCCACCCCGAAGAACCGGTACATCCGCGCCTCGGCCTGCAGGAACGAGCCGCGGTGCGCGAGCAGTTCGCCGGAGCCGGGGTGGAGATCCTGGCGGTGTCCGGGTACGCGCGAGTGGCCGCGGCCCATGACGAGCGGGGAGAGGAGGAGCTGGCGGCGGAGCTGACCGAATTGGTCGTGCTCGCTTCGGACCTGGGCGCGAAATTCGTTCGCGTGTTCCCCGGTGGTGGCGACCGGCCCGCCGCAGAGGCCGAGGCGGACGCGGCCCGGCACCTGGCGGCGGTGGCGCCTTTCGCGGCGGAACGGGACGTACGTGTCCTTCTGGAGACCCACGACTCGCACCCTCGCGGCGCCGACGCGGCGCGAGTGCTGGGCCCGGTGGGACACAAGAACATCGGTGCTCTGTGGGACGTGCTCCACCCGTGGCGCGCCGGCGAGACCCCGGTCGACACCTATGCAGCGCTGGCCCCTTACCTCGGCTTCGTCCAGGTCAAGGACGTTGCTTCCGCCGAGGACACCACTCCCCTGCCACTCGGCGAGGGCGCGGTTCCGCTGGCCGACTGCCTCGGCGTGCTCGCCCGCGCCCAGTGGGACGGCTGGCTGTGCTGGGAGTACGAGAAGCGCTGGTATCCACGGGCCGCCGACCTTCCGGCGCTGCTGCATGCGGGGCGCGAGCACCTGGAGCGGCTGGTGGCGTCGGCGACGTCCTGAGTGCGGGCGCTGCGGCACGCGCCCGCACCCGCACCCGCTCACCAGGCGTCGCCGGTGCCTCGCTGCGCCTCCCGTGGACACCTCAGAAACACATCCCCTCACACCCGTACCATTTCCTCTTATTGGGCCGAACCGGGGAACCCGCCAGGCGTGCCGACCGTCTGACCGGTGTGCTGTGTGACCCCGCAGAGCGGTGTCGGCCTCGCTGCTGGCTGCGTTGCTGACCACCCTCTCCGCCGCCTGCGGCCGGCAGCACCCGCCACCGGTGCACCCCCCTCCATCGCGCCGGTGGCGGATCACCGTCGGACCGCCCCGCGGTCGGACCGCCCCGCGCCCGCCTCATCACGCGGCCGCGCATCCGGCCGCCCCGCCTCCGCTCCCTCCGCGCGCGTCGGTCCCCCGACTGGCAGAGCCGCCGAGCATTGACCGGCAAAACTTTTCCGACTATCCGTGACTTCTTGGAAGTTTCCTTCACGCCGCCGGGACTGCTCCCGGCGAGGAAGCCCTCCGGAAGGAGCGCAGATGCACTCCAGACGTACCGTCCTGACCACCGCCGCAGCCGCCGCCTGTGCCATCGGTACGGGCGGCGGCGCCGTTCACGCCGTCACTTCCGGCTCGCGCGCCTCCGGCGCCACCGCTTCCCGCAGCCGCCCGGCCCGGCTGGTCTCCCGCATGAACCTGGAGGAAAAGGTCGGCCAGTTGTTCGTGATGCGGGTCTACGGGCACTCCGCGACCGACCCCGACCCGGCCGACGCCGAGGCCAACCGCAAGGAGATGGGCGTCTCCAACGCGGCCGAACTGATCGCCAAGTACCACCTCGGCGGCATCATCTACTTCGGCTGGGCGCACAACACCCGCGAGCCCCACCAGATCGCCGACCTCTCCAACGGCATCCAGCGGGCCGCCGCCGCGCAGCGCGTACCCGTACCGCTGCTGATCGCCACCGACCAGGAGCACGGGATAGTGGCCCGGATCGGCGCGCCCGCCACGCTCTTCCCCGGCGCGATGGCGATGGGCGCCGGCCGTTCGCGCGACGACGCCCGCACGGCCGGCCGTATCGCGGGCGAGGAGTTGTACGCGATGGGCATCAGGCAGGACTACGCGCCGGTCGCCGACGTGAACGTCAACCCGGCGAACCCGGTGATCGGCGTACGGTCCTTCGGCTCCGACCCGGAAGCGGTGGCGCGGCTGGTCGCCGCCGAGGTGCGGGGGTACCAGAGCGCGCGGGTCGCCGCGACGGCCAAGCACTTCCCCGGGCACGGCGACACCGACACCGACAGCCACGTCGGCCTGCCGTACATCCGGCACACGGCCGAGGAGTGGGAGCGGCTGGACGCGCCGCCGTTCCGGGCGGCCATCGCGGCGGGCATCGATTCGATCATGACGGCGCACATCGTCGTCCCCGCCTTCGACGCGAGTGAGGACCCGGCCACGCTGTCCCGCCCGATCCTGACCGGCATCCTGCGCGAACGCCTCGGCTTCGACGGCGTAGTGGTGACCGACTCGCTCGGCATGCAGGGCGTGCGCGACAAGTACGGCGACGACCGGGTGCCGGTGCTCGCGCTCAAGGCGGGCGTCGACCAGCTGCTCAATCCGCCCGACATCGCCATCGCCTACGCCGGCGTCCTCAAGGCGGTACGGGCGGGCGAGCTGGCCGAGAGCGACATCGACGAGAAGTTGCTGCGCATCCTGCGGCTCAAGGAACGGCGTGGGCTCCTCGACGATCCGTACACGACACACCGTGCGGTCGACCGCACGGTCGGCACGCGACGGCATCTGGCCACCGCGGACCGGATCGCGGACCGCACCACGACGCTCCTCGTCAACGACGGCGGTCTGCTGCCGCTGTCCCGGCGCGCGCAGCGGCGGCTGCTCGTGGCCGGCGCGGACCCGGCGTCGCCGTCCGGGACCGGCGGCCCGCCCACCAAGGTGCTCGCAGAAACCTTCAATCAGCTCGGCTACACGGCCGCCGCGCTGTCCACCGGCACCGCACCCACCCAGGTGCTCATCGACCAGGCGGTGGCGGCGCTCGGCCAGCAGGACGCGGCGGTCGTGGCGACGTACAACGTCACGGCGGCCTCGTCGCAGCGCGCGCTGGTCGAAGCGCTGCTCGCCACCGGCAAGCCGGTCGTGCAGCTGGCCATCCGCAATCCTTACGACATCGCGCGCTTGCCGGGCGTACGGGCATCTGTGGCCGCTTACTCCTGGACGGACGTGGAACTGCGGGCCGCGGTACGGGTGATCGCCGGGCGACGCGATCCGGAGGGAAAGCTGCCGGTTCCGGTGATGCGTGCCGATGCGCCGGACACGGTGCTCTACCCGCTCGGGCACGGTCTCTCGTACTGAGCCACGCAGCGGGCCGAACGTTTCAGCGGGGCTCCGGTCCGGAGCCCCGCATGAATGACGCCGCGCACGCCCGTGCGGCCCCCGTACCGCGAGCCCCGCAGCGGTGCGTACTGCGCGGCCCGTACCCGAAGCGCAATGCGTCCGTTACGCCTGGCGTGGGCCCGAAAGAGCGGGTCACGCTTTGCGTACACGCACCGGGGGACGCAGGGGGGCCGCGATGCGCGGGGTCGGGTGGCACGGCGGCGGGGCCGCGCTGGGCTGCGCGGCGGCCATGCTGCTCCTCCTGGCGCTGCCCGCCTGCCAGCGCGACGGCAGCGGCGCGGCGGCGAACAAGAACGGCGGCCAGAGCGCGTCACCTTCACCCGCCGGCACGTTCCTGGCCCGCGGAACGTGCAGCACCCGCGGGCGCACTGTCTTCTACGAAGTGTCCTGCCGCAGCGAGAAGGCCGCGGCCCAGGTCCTGGCGCGGTACGACGGTCCGCAGTCGCAGGGCCCGCCGTGCCCCGACCGCACGGACTTCGTCCTGCACATCAGCGAAAGCCGCCCGGGTTCCGACGAGAACGGCGACGGTTCGGTGCCGCAGGGCTACGCCTGCATGCGCAACCTGGAACCCCCTCATCCGGGCGACCCGGGTGAGGGTGGCGGCCCGCGCACCATCGTCGGCGACTGCGTCCGCACGCTGCGCAAGGGCCAGGTGAAGGAGACCGCGTGTGACGCGACCGGGTCCCGCGCGCCGCAGTTCAAGGTGACGGCGGCGGTCCGTACCCGTGCCGCCTGCCCGGCCGACACGGCCCTGTACGTACAACTGGGCGGCGGGACACCGATCGGGTGTGCCCGCCGCCTGTGACTCGGCCGGGTTAGAAACGAGGTCCCCCGGCCGGTGCCGGCGGCCCGGGCCGGGCCGCCGGTCAGCCGTCCCGTGTCACGGGCGCAGCATCGACATCTCCGTGACGTCGCGCTTGTCCAGCTTCTTGTCGAACGGGGCCTGCGGAGTGGCCTTGGCGCCCTCCTCGACCTCGACGCCCGCCCAGTCGAGCAGCGCAGCGGTCGCCTTCTTGCGGTCGGCTTCCTTCAGCTTCGCGATGTTCGCGCCGTGGTTGCCGCCGGCGACCTTGAAGACGTACGAGTCCTCGGACCCGGAACCCAGCCGGAACGGCTCGGCGCTCCACGGGTCCCACTCGCCGTTGACGAACATCATGCGCTCGGCGTCGTGCCGGACCCACCGGTCCACGTCGCGCATGACGTTCTTCTGGAAGTGCATCGGGATGTCGCGCGGGACGAACGTGCGCGAGTTGTTGATGCCCGGGTAGCGCAGCAGGTCCTTGAGGTGGTCGTACTTGTAGCCGGGCTCGCCGAGCTGGGTGCCCGCCTGGTAGTAGTACGGCGTGTTGGTCTCAAGGCCCTGGTCGGTGTAGCTGTCGAAGCCGCCGATCTTGTCGATCCACTTCCACAGTTCGTCCGTGGTGGCGGTCTTCTTGGGCACCTCGGCGCAGGCGGTCGCGGCCGGCTGGTACTGCCAGAAGCCGAACACCAGGTCCGTGACGAGGACCTCGTACGCCTTGTCGGCGTTGCCGACGACCTTGAAGGTCTTCTTGTTGTCCTGCGCCCACTTCGTGTAGCGGTTGACCATCTCGCCGCGGCGCAGCAGCGCCTCGCGCTCCAGCGTGGCGAGGTCGGACCGGCACTGTGCCGTACCGACGGTCTTGAAGAACCGGTCGTACGCCGAGTCTTCGTCGTTGTCGACGTCGTTCGGCGCGACGTAGGCGACCGTGCCATCCATGTCGTCGGGGAAGAAGCGGCGGTAGTACGTCGCCGTCATGCCGCCCTTGCTGCCGCCAGTGGAGATCCAGTTCTGGTCGTAGATCCGGTGCAGCGCCTTGAAGATGCGGTGCTGGTCGTTGGCGGCCTGCCGGATGTTGAGCTTGGTCCAGTCGGCGGGCTGCGGCCTCGACGGCGTGAAGAAACGGTACTCCATCGACACCTGGTTGCCGTCGATGATCTGCGTCGGCTCACTGCGCCGCACTTCGGTGCTGACGTTGTAGCCGGAGGTGAAGAAGACCGTGGGCCGGTCGACGGACTTGTGCAGCAGGGTCAGCCGCTGCTGGAAGGTCCCCTTGGAGGGGTGCTGGTGGTCGATCGGCTGCGTGTAGTTCAGGACGAAGAAGCGGTAGCCGTCGGCCGGCTTCTCCTGGACCAGACTCATCCCCGGGATCGCCAGGATCCGGTCCTTGATGTCGGTCGCCTTCGGCTTGGCGGCGGTGGCCGCCGTCGCCGACGCCGTGCCCGCACTCGCCGTGCCTATGAGCACCGCGAGCGACAGCAGGCATCTGATGGCCTTGCGCATTGCACCCTCCCCTTGGGATAGCAAAGGTCTGGGTGAACCTATCGGCGCGGCAACGGTCCCACCAGCCCCCTCTTTTGCGAAGCGGGGGCCGGTGGTCCGGTTTGTACGAGAGCCGGTGATTCGGCCGTTCGGGAACCCGGTGCCGGGCCGCCCGACGACCGTCAACCGTGGGCCGTCAGCCGGCCCCGCGGCCTCAGGCCGCGACCGATTCCTCCTCGCCCGTGAACGTGCGCCACAGTTCGGCGTACCGGCCGCCCCTGGCCAGGAGTTCCGCGTGGGTACCGTCCTCGGCGACCCGGCCGTGGTCGAGGACGACGACCCGGTCGGCGCGGGCCGCGGTGGTCAGCCGGTGTGCGACGACAAGCGTCGTACGGCGGCCGGCCAGCCGGTCCGTCGCCTCGTTGACGGCGGCCTCGGTGGCCAGGTCGAGGGCGGCGGTGGCCTCGTCGAGCAACAGGATGTCGGGGTCGACGAGTTCGGCGCGGGCGAGGGCGAGCAGCTGACGCTGGCCCGCGGAGAGATTGCGGCCGCGTTCGGCGACCTCGTGGAGGTAGCCGCCCGCGAGCCCGGCGATCATGTCGTGCGCGCCGACGGCGCGGGCCGCGGCCTCCACTTCGGCGTCGGTGGCGTCCGGCCGCCCGTACGCGATGGCGTCGCGTACGGTGCCGGCGAACAGGTAGGACTCCTGCGGTACGACGCCGAGGCGGTGCCGGTAGCCGGTCAGGTCCAGTTCGCGCAGGTCCGTGCCGTCGACGCGGACGGTGCCGGCGGTCGGGTCGTAGAACCGCGCGACCAGCTTGACCAGCGTCGACTTGCCCGCGCCGGTCTCGCCGACGAAGGCGACGGTCTGCCCGGCGCCGATGGTCAGATCGACGCCGGAGAGCGCCGTGACGTCGGAGCCGTCGGCGCCTCCGTACCGGAAGTGCACGTCGTCGAAGGTGATCTCGCCGGCCAGTTCGCCGACCGGGCGGGGCGCCTCGGCCTGGGGCGTTGCGGTCGGTTCGCGCAGCAGCTCCTGGATGCGGCCGAGCGAGACGGCGGCCTGCTGGTAGCCGTCGAAGACCTGCGAGAGCTGCTGTACGGGGGCGAAGAACAGGTCGATGTAGAGCAGGTACGCGACCAGCGCGCCCGCCGTGAGCGTGCCCTCGCCCACCCGGCCCGCGCCGACGATCAGGACGAGCGCGGCGGCGACGGAGGACAGCAGCTGGACGAACGGGAAGTAGACGGAGATCAGGAACTGGCCGCGGACCCGGGCCGCGCGGTACGCGTGGCTGCGCTCCGCGAACCGGTCGGCGCCACTGCGCTCGCGGCGGAAGGCCTGCACGATGCGCAGCCCGGCGACGCTCTCCTGGAGGTCGCCGTTGACGGCGCTGATGCGTTCGCGGGCCAGTTCGTACGCCTTCACGCTCTGCTTGCGGAAGAAGTACGTACCGATGATCAGCGGCGGGAGGGTGGCGAAGACGACCAGGGCCAGCTGGACGTCGATGACCAGGAGGGCGACGAGGATGCCGAAGAAGGTCAGGACGGAGACGACGGCGGTGACCAGGCCGGTCTGCAGGAACGTGGACAGGGCGTCCACGTCCGTCGTCATCCGCGTCATGATCTTGCCGGTCAGCTCGCGCTCGTAGTAGTCGAGCCCGAGGCGCTGGAGCTGCGCGAAGATCTTGACGCGCAGCGAGTAGAGGACGCGTTCGCCGGTGCGGCCCGTCATCCGGTTGGAGCCGATCTGGGCGGCCCACTGGGCGAGCACGACGAACAGGGCCAGCCCGGCGGCCGTCCACACGCCCGCCAGCTGCGCGCGCCGTACTCCGTCGTCGATGCCGTGCCGGATGAGGACCGGGAGCAGCAGTCCGGCCACCGCGTCCACGGCGACCAGGGCGAGGGCGAAGGCCAGCGGGCCGCCGAAGCCGCGCAGGAGCCGCCGCAAACCGTAGGACTTCTCGGGGCGCGCGGCCCGCTCCTCGTCGATGTCGGGAGTGTCGGTCGCGGGCGGCAGGGCGGCGACCTGGGCGAGCAGTTCGGGGTCGGCGGGCATGCCGGGGGCGGCGCCGGGGGTCGCGGCGGCCTGGCCGGGTTCCTTGTCGGCGCGTACCCACAGGTGGGGGGTGATGCCGTCGACTCGGCGGTCAGAGGTTGCCGCGACGTCAGGGTACGCCGTGGCCGGGCGCTCCAGCAGGCCGTTCGCCGCGGCTTCGCCGCCGAAGCCCGGGTGCCCGGCGTGGTCCGGCGCACCGCCGGACCCGGCCGGGGCCGCTGCCTCGTCGGCCGGGTCGTCTTCGGCCGCGCCCAGCTCCTCCGGGTCGGTCAGCAGCCGGCGGTACAGCTCGCAGCGGTCCTCCAGCTCCTCGCGCGTGCCGATGTCGACCAGCCGGCCGCCGTCCAGGACGGCGACGCGGTCGGCGAGGGCGAGCGTGGAGGCCCGGTGGGCGATCAGCAGCGTCGTACGGCCCGCCATCACGCCGCGCAGCGCCGTGTGGATCTCGTGCTCGACCCGGGCGTCGACGGCGGAGGTCGCGTCGTCCA
This sequence comes from Streptomyces sp. NPDC017056, assembly GCF_044332485.1. NCBI lineage: Bacteria > Bacillati > Actinomycetota > Actinomycetes > Kitasatosporales > Streptomycetaceae > Streptomyces > Streptomyces sp. NPDC017056. Next base: position 232,712 of record NZ_JBIRPD010000006.1, read on the forward strand.
GGACCAGCAGCCGGGGGTCGGTGAGGATCGCGCGGGCCAGTGCCACGCGCTGGCGCTGGCCGCCGGACAGGGTCAGGCCCTGCTCGCCGACCTCGGTGTCGTACCCCTCCGGAAGGGCCGATATGAAGCCGTCGGCCTGTGCGGCACGCGCGGCGATACGTATCTGCTCGTCGCTGGCGTCCGGCGTCCCGTACGCGATGTTGTCGCGGAGGGAATCGGAGAAGAGGAAGCTGTTCTCCGGTACGAGGCCGATGGCCGCGCGCAGCGATTCCAGGGACAGCTCACGGACGTCGTGGCCGCCGACCAGGACCCGGCCCGCGGTGACGTCGTAGAAGCGCGGCAGCAGGAGCGAGACGGTGGACTTGCCGCTGCCGGACGTGCCGACGACGGCGACGGTCTCGCCGGGCTCGATGCGCAGCGAGAAGTCCTCCAGGACGGGGCGGCCGTTGCCGTAGCCGAAGGAGACGTTCTCGAACTCGACGGTGGCGGGCGCGTCGGCGGGCAGTTCGTGCGCTTCCGGGTGCTCCTCGATGACCGGCTCGGTGTCGACCAGTTCGAAGACCCGCTCCACGCCGGCGCGGGCCTGCTGCCCGACGGTCAGCATCATCGCGAGCATCCGCACCGGGGCGACGAGCTGCGCGAGGTAGGTGGAGAAGGCGACGAAGGTGCCGAGGGTGATCTGCCCGTTGGTGGCCAGCCAGCCGCCGAGCGCCAGCATGGCGACCTGGCCGAGGGAGGGCACGGCCTGGAGGGCGGGGGTGTAGCGGGCGTTGAGGCGTACGGTGCGGAGCCGGCCGGCGAAGAGGCGGCGGCTGACCGTGCGCAGCTTGCCGGTCTCCTGCTCCTCCTGGCCGAAGCCCTTGACGACGCGTACGCCGGAGACCGCGCCGTCGACGACGCCCGCGACGGCGGCGGCCTGCCCTTGCGCGTACCACGTGGCGGGGTAGAGGCGTTTGCGGCTGCGCTGGGCGATGAACCACAGGGCGGGGCCGACGGCGAGCGCGACGACGGTGAGCAGCGGCGAGAGCACCACCATCACGACCAGCGAGATCGCGAAGAGCAGCACGTTCCCGATCATCATCGGCAGCATGAACAGCAGGTTCTGGATGAGCTGGAGGTCGCTGGTGGCGCGGCCGACGACCTGCCCGGTGCTCAGCTCGTCCTGCCGGTGCCCGTCCAGCCGCGCGATCGACCGGAACATCCGGGTCCGCAGGTCGTGCTGCACGTCGAGCGCCAGCCGTCCGCCGTAGTAGCGGCGTACGTACGTCAGCGCGTAGACCGCGAGCGCGGCGACGACCAGCAGCGTCGCCCACGGCGCGAGCGGCCGTTCATGGCTGACGATCACATCGTCGATGATCAGCTTCGGTACGAGCGGGACGAGGGCCATCACGCCCATCCCCGCGAGCGACGAGCCGAGCGCGAGCAGCACGTCCTTCTTGTACTGCCAGCACAGGCGCGTCAGCCGCCGCGCCCAGCCCTGTCTCGCTGATTCGGACCCCGTCCCCGTCACGCCCTGCCTCCCGCGTTTCGTCGTTCACCAGGAGGCACCAACGCCGTGGGCAGCGGATTTCATCCCGTTGCAACAATCCGGACGCCGTTGCGGAGGGTGCGGGCTCGGGCCGTCCGGTCGGGTGACGGCGCGGCTCAGCGGCTGCCGGTCCGCACGGTCAGGCCGTACAGGCGGGTGATCTGCTTCGGACTCTCGTTGTCGTCGCTGACCAGGAGCAGGCGCAGGCGGCCGCCGGGCGCGCGGCCGGTGACCGCCATGCCCTCGATGTTGTCCAGCAGCGGGTTGGCCTGCGGCTGGTGGGCGGGTGCGCCCAGGGAGGGGCAGGCTCCGAGGTCGGCGAGGAGCTTCTTGCGGGCGGGGCGTACGGCCTTGCCGCCCGGCAGCACGGCCACGCCGCCGATGTCGCTCGCCCAGCTCGGGTCGGCGAGGTAGAGGCGCACGGTGTTGCCGACGCCTGCCGTGAAGCCGCGCTCCAGGACGAGCAGCCGGCCGTCGGGGAGGGCGGCGATCTCGGAGACGCCCAGTCCCGCGTCCACCGGATAGGCGTACTGCGTGCTCAGCCGGTACGTGGCGGAGCCGGGCCGGCCGCCGTGCCGCTGCCAGGTCTGGAAGCGCAGCAGCGGGCGGCCCGCCGAATCCTTGCCGTCGCCGGTGAGCTGTCCCTCCATGGAGGCGGTCAGGGTGCCGCCGCCGGGGCGGAGGGCGAGCCCCTCGAAGGTCTGGTTGGCCTGGGCGCGGCCGGCCGGCGCGACGCGCAGCGCGCCGGGGAGCGGCAGCCGCCCGAGGAGCGTGCCGGAGCGGTCGTAGCGCCGTACGGACGGCTCGGTCTCGGAGGAGACGAGGTAGCCGCCGCCGGGCTCGACGGCCAGCCCTTCAGCGTCGAGGGCGGCGCCCTTCTCGTCGGCGAGCGGTGCGGTGCGTACGGGACGGTGGCTCTTCGCGTCCAGGCCGATCAGCGCGGAGCGGTCGGAGACGGCGGCGACGGAGCCGTCGGTGTCGCGGGCGAGGGCGGAGAGGTTGCCGACGAACGTGCCGTGGAACGTGGTCTTGTCCAGGGCGTCGGAGTAGCTGTCGATCGAGACGGACGGGGAGCAGCGGCCGCCCCCGTGCGCACGCGCGGAGGCCGCCGACGTCACCGGCCCGGCGGCGGAACGGGCTGCCTCCGGGCCGGTCGGTCCGGCGGCCGCCGGCGGGCTCCCTTCGGCGCATGCCGTGAGGCACCCGGCAGCCAGCACCGCTGCGGTGACACGGACAACCGCGGAACGTACGTGCACGAGGGGTCCTCCCGTTCGTCGACGGCCCGGGGCGGGCGCGCCCCGGGCTGCGGGCAGGCCCCGACGCGGGCGCGCCCCAGTGTCGACCCTTCCCCTCAGCGGCCCGCCGCGAGCACCCTTCGGACAATCGGGCCCGCCGCGTCGCCGCCGTGGCCACCCTGCTGGACGACCGCGGCCGCCGCGGCGTCGTTGCGGTAGCCGAGGAACCAACTGTTGGCGTCGCCTTGCCCGTCGGCCTCCGCCGAACCGGTCTTGGCGCCGATGTCGCCGCCGAGCCCGGCCATCGCCCGCGCTCCGGTGCCGCTGACGGCGGTACGCCGCATCATGGCCCGCAGCTGGGCGGCGACCGACGGCGGCAGCGACCGGCTCGCGCGGGCGATCGGCCGGTCGTCCAATTCCTGGGAAACCAGCACCGGCTGGGAGAAGTACCCGGCCTTGGCCGTGGCGGCGACGGACGCCATGTTCAGGGGATTGGCCTGGACGCGGCCCTGGCCGATCAGCGATGCCGGCGTGTCCGCGCCGTCGCTCTGCGGCACGCTGCCGTCGAACGTCGGTATGCCGACCTTCCAGTCCTTGCCGAGCCCGAAGACGTCCTGGGCCTCGCTGTTGAGGTCCGTGCCCGACACCCGGTCCGCCAGGCCGACGAAGGCGGTGTTGCAGGAGCGCGCGAAGCTGTCGGAGAACGTGCCGCCGTCGATCTGGAACATGCCCTGGTTGTGGAAGGAACGGCCGCCCGCCGACGCGTATTTCGGGCACTCGACGCTCTTGCCCGCGGAGACCAGGCCCTTCTCCATCAGCATCGCCGCCGTGACGACCTTCATCGTGGAGCCGGGCGCCAGCCGGCCCTGGAAGGCCGCGTTGAACTGGTCGGAGCGGTGGTTGGCGACCGCGAGGATGTCACCGCTGCCGGGCTTGACCACGACGACCGACGCCTCGCGGTAGTCCTTGACCGCCGTCTCGGCCGCCCGCTGCACCCTCGCGTCCAGCGTCGTACGGAGCGTCCCCGGGCGTCCCTTGACGATCGTGAGCAGCGTCCTGCCCGGCTCGCCGCTCTCGCCGATCACCCGTACCTCGACGCCCTGGACGCCGCCGGCCTTCTTGCCGTAGCTCTCCCGAAGAGCGGGGAGTATCGGGCCCAGTGACGGCATCTCTTCGGCGTCCAGTTCGGTGCCGTTGCGGTCCACCGCCTTGACGGGCGGCGCGCCGTCCGAGCCGGTCCGCAGGCTCTCGCCGCGCCGCAGGCCGGGGTGGACCACGGTGGGCTGCCAGTCGACGAGGGCCTTGCCGGTGGTCTTGCCGCGTACGACCCGCAGCGCCGAGTCGTACGCCCAGGTCGTGTGCTCCTCCTCCCCGTCGCCCTCCCCCTTGCCCGCGGCCAGTTCGGCGGTGACGTGGAAGGGGACCTTGTCGCCGGCGCTCTCCCCCGCCTTGAAGGTCACCTTCGACACGCGCGCGTCGGTCCGGAAGCCCTTCAGGGCCTGGCGCGCGCCCTCGGCGTTGTCCGTGAGGACCGCGGCGCTGTCCACGTCGCCCTTGCTCCAGGCTGCGAGGAAGTCGCGCGCGGTGTCGCGCACCTCTTCTCCGGACGGTGGCCCGGTCGGTCTGGACGCGGCACCGGCCGGCGCGCCGTCGGACGCCGAGTCCCCGCTGAACGCCTCGTAGACGTTGTACGCGCCTACACCGACCACTCCGAGCACCGCGGCAGTCACTCCGCCGACGACATACTTCACGCCCGTACGCACAGTTCCCTCCCCAGGTCAGACACACCGTGCGTGTCCGGACACTATGTGACGGAAGTGGTCACGGATATCTCATTCAGGGGACGGAATGGTCACTTCTGGTCCAGGCCAGCGACAACCCCGCCCGGGATTCCGTCAGGGCCCGGGGCATTCCCGGACCCTGACCAGCAACGCGTCAGCCCTCCCGGCCGACGCTCACTCCTTCGGCGCCTGTTGCACCGTCAGCTCGGCGAGGCCGGGCCGCCGGCCGTCCTTCGCCGCTTCGGCACCATGCACCGTCAGCCGTACGTAGCGGGCCGTCGTCCGTCCGGCGTACCCGGTCCCGGCCCAGTGCTTGCCGTCCGTCGAGACCTGCGCGACGTACGAGGCGGGCGCCCCGCCCTTCCAGTGCGGGGTGATCTGCCCGATGCGGGAGGGCTTGCCGAGGTCGACGGTCACGCTGCCGACGGGGCCGTCCGGCACCCAGGAGGTGGCGGCGTTGCCGTCCACCGCGGCGCCCGCGTACATGCCGGGCTCCTCCGAGGTGGCCCGCGCCGCCCGGCACCGGGCCGCGTTGTCCGTCGGCGCGAGGTCGGGGCGGCGGGTCTTGAGCGTCAGGGGCGCGTCCCGGCTCACCACCCGCTCGCCCTCCGGCGACTCGACGCGCATCGGCGCACCGGCCGTCAGCCGCACCGTCGTGCGGTGCGCGCCGATCTCCACGTCGTACGTACGCCCCTGCCAGCGCAGCCCGCGCAGCGTGACGCCGTCGGACAGCTGCGGCGGCAGCATCGGGTCCAGGCGCACCGTGTTCTCGCGCATCCGCAGCCCGGTCAGCCCGTTGGTGAAGGTCTGCAGGAAGCCGCCCTTGCCGGTCAGGAAGTCCTGCGCCGGCGATCCGGCGTGCGGGTCGCCCGCGCCCGCCTTGTCGCCACGCGCCTCGGAGAACTGCCCGAAGGCCCCGCGGACGAACGGCTTGATCGAACGCGTCATGTACGTGTACGTGGAACAGCCGGCCTCACCGGCCCCGGCGGCGGCGATGGCGTGCACCGAGTCGGTCATGGCCGGGCCGTCCGGGTCGGTGAGCCCGGCGTAGTGGTCCATCGTGTTGACCTTGGCGCGCTGCGACATCGGCCAGTCCAGCGGGTACATGAGCAGCACCGTGTCGGCCTGCTTGATCATCGTGTTCCGGTACCCGTCGTACTGCTTGAAGACCTCGTTCTTCGCGTCGTACGGGATACGGATGCGGTCGGCGATGTCCTGCCATGCCGCGGGGGCCTTCTGCCCGAGGAGCTGGGCGGCGCGGCCGGCGTTGCGCAGCGCGGTCACCGCGCCGGCGTTCGTGAAGACGCCGTCGTCGACGCCGTTGCTGTACTCGTCGGGCCCGGCCACGTTCTTGACCGAGTAGCTTCCGTCGGCGTTGCGGGTGACGCGGGACGCCCAGAAATCCGCGATGCCCTTCATCACCGGCCAGCCGCGGTCACGCAGCCACGCGGTGTCCTTGGTGGCGAGGTAGTACTGCCAGGCGGCCAGCGACACGTCGCCCATCAGGTGGTTCTGGGTCTTGCAGTGCGGCGGGTCCCAGCTGTGGCACTCGTTCCACAGGTCACCCTTGCTGCCGCTGGTCCAGGGGTAGAACAGCCCCTTGTAACCCAGCTTCTTCGCGTTGGCGGCGGCGCCGGCACGGGTCCGGTAGCGGTATTCGACGATGGACTTGGCAAGGTCGGGATGGGCCGCCAGCAGTCCCGGGTACATCCAGGTCTCGGCGTCCCAGAAGATCTCCCCCGCGTAGTTGTCGCTGGTCAGTCCGGCCGGGCTGATGCTGTCGCGGCTTCCGGCCCGGGTGCTGGAGAGCAGTCCGTACTGGGCCGCGCGCACCCACGCCTGCATGTCCCGCTGCCCGCGTCCGTGCACCTCGACGTCGCTGCGCCACAGCTTCTGCCAGGCCGCGGCGTGTTCGCGGTACAGCGCGTCCCAGCCCCGCTGCGCGGAACGCTGCGCGGCCCGGGTCGCGGCGGCGCGCGGAGTACGGGAGGTGAGGGCGGTGTCGACGCCGACGTACTTGGTCAGCTCGTAGCTGCGCCCCGACTGCACCGGGAACGTGACGCTCTGCCGGTTGCCGAGGTCCTTCGCGGCGCCTGCCGGCTGGGTCGTGGCGCGCTGCGCGGAGACCTGGGGTCCGGGGCGCAGGGTCGAGGCGACCGCGCCGTCCGTGTTCGTGCCGTCCGTACGGAAGGTGACGTCCATCGTCCGGCCGCCCGGCCGCGCACCGCCGCCGGTCTGCGACATCCGGCGCGCGCCGCGCCCGTCGAGGCGGTCGGTGACGGTGGCCCGGCCGCCCCAGTGCGGCGTCATGCGCAGCCGGACGGCGCCGGTGTGCGCGTTGGTGCGGTCGGCGAGCACCTCGTACACGAGGTCGGTGGCGCGGCCGTCGGCGGCCGTCCACGTCAGTGACGTACGGACCAGGCCGCAGCGGATGAACTGGGTCTGGCGGTAGTTCGAGATGCGGCCCGCCGGGGTTTGCGAGTCGAAGGTCTGCGGGCGGTCGCCGACGGCGGTGACGTCGAGGCCCGTCCAGGTGGGCAGCGCGGCGATGGCCTGGCGGCCCTTGAGGTTCTCCGGACCGCGCGCGTACAGGCCGGAGACGAAGGAGCCGTCGTAGCGCGGCGTCTTCAGCGGCCAGCCAGTGGTTTCGCCCGGGGCGGTGTATCCGGTCCCGTTGGGAGCTATTCGCTGGCCGAGGTAGCCATTGCCGACGAAGGCGTGGTGGCCGTCCCCGGGGTCGATGCGGGTGGCGGTGGGGGTCCAGCCGTCGCCGTTTTCCGTGCGGGCACGTGCCAGGTCCCGGGGCGCGCAGGAGGCGCCGGGCGATGCGGCGGACTGCGCGGGCCGCGTTTCCGCGGAGGCGGTGGCCGGGTGCGAGGGCGGTGTGGATGCCGACGCCGATGGCAGCGTCGCGACGAGAGTTCCCGCGAGCAGCGGGGCGATCAGTTTGGCCGAGTGAGTCATCGGTCTCCGTCGTACGTGTCCGCCGGTGCCCTCCGTGACGTACTGCATCACAGATCACACCGAGAACATCACCAACAAACGCCCCAAAAGCATTGGAGCGCCCCACCCGCCACATGACGGAGTTCACAGGATCGCGCGTCGATTGGTCAATAGGCCGGTCCGTACGGCACACTTTTAGACTGACCAGTCAGAACAAAGGAGGGGCCGTGGACACCACCCGCCAGGGGGCGGCGGTCAACGCCAGGGGAATCGGAGTCAAGGGCCCGCGGGGGTGGGCGTTCAGAGACGTCAGCGTCACCGCCGATCCGGGTTCGCTGATCGCCGTCGAGGGCCCGTCGGGCTCCGGCCGCACCTGCCTCCTGCTGGCGCTCACCGGCCGCATGCAGATCGCCGAAGGCCACGCCACGGTCGCCGGCTTCCCCCTCCCCAAGCGCATGGGAACGGTGCGCAGCCTGACCGCCATCGCGCACGTCCCCGGGGTCGCCGACCTGGAACCGGCCCTGACCGCCGCGGAACACCTGGAGGAACAGGCCCTGCTGGGCCGCCGGGTGGCCGGTTCGATCGGCGCCCGGATGCCCTGGGGACGGCGCTACAAGGAGGAGACGCGGGCCCGCGTCGAGGCCGCGCTCACGGCGGTCGGCCTGGACCCGGCCACGCTGCCCAAGGGACTGCGTACGGCGGTCCGGGACCTGGAGCGCATCGAGGCGCTGCGGCTGTCGGTCGCACTGGCCGTCATGCACGGCCCGCGGTTGGTGGCCATCGACGACGTCGACCTCAAACTGTCCGCCGACGAACGCTCCCAGGTCTGGCAGATGCTGCGGGACCTGGCGCTGAACGGCACGACGGTGGTGGCCGCGACCGGCAACGCCCCGAATGACGCGATCGTCGTCCGGACCGCGCCGACGACCGCCCAACCGGCCACCCCCGCACCCACTTCGACCACCGGCACGGCCGGTCCGACCGACATCCACGAGGAGGAAGCAGCCCATGCGCTCGCCGAAGCTCGCCGCGCTTGAGCTCAAGCGCTTCGGCAGGGGCAAGCTCCCCCGGCTGGGCCTCGTCGCCCTGATGCTGATCCCGCTGCTGTACGGCGCGCTGTACCTGTGCTCGTTCTGGGACCCGTACAGCAATCTCGACAAGATCCCGGTCGCGCTCGTCAACGACGACAAGGGCGCCACCGCCGCCGGCAAGAAGATCCAGGCCGGCGACGAACTCGTCAAGAACGTCAAGGACAGCAAGACCTTCAACTGGGAGGAGGTCAGCTCCGCCGACGCCGAGAAGGGCGTCGAGAACGGTACGTACTACCTCTCCCTGACCGTCCCCGAGGACTTCAGCGAGCGGATCGCCTCCAGCTCCGGCGACCACCCGGAGACCGGTGCGCTCCAGGTCCGCACGAACGACGCGAACAACTACATCGTCGGCTCGATCTCCAAGACGATCTTCTCGGAGATCCGCGCCAAGACCTCGGCGAAGTCGTCGCGCGAGTTCTTCGACAAGATCTTCGTCTCCTTCTCGGACCTGCACGACAAGACGCAGCAGGCTGCGGATGGCGCTGGCAAGATCGACGAAGGCCTCGGCAAGGCCAAGGACGGCACCGACAAGCTCGCGGACGGCCTGGGTACGGCCAAGGACAAGAACGGCGAGCTGACCGACGGCCTGGGGAAGCTGGACAAGGGGTCCGGCGATGTGAGCACAGGCGCGGGCAAGGTGAGCAAGGGCACCGCGCAGGCCCGGGACAAGGCTCAGCAGATCAGCCAGGGCGCAGCCAAGGTGGCTGCCGGTATGCAGCAGTTCACCGACCAGGTCAACGGGCTCGCCAAGAAGGACCTGCCCTTCCTCAAGGAGCACGGCAAGGACATAGCGCAGAAGGCCAGGACCGTCGCCGACCTCACGCAGGAACTCGACGACGACCTCAGCAAGCTGCCCGGGAACTCGGCGAAGGCCGTCCAGCAGGCGCGGCAGAACGCCGCGGACGCCAAGGAGCTGTACCAGAAGCACTGCGGGGCCTCCGCCGACGGCGCCGACTGCCCCAAGCTGAAGGGAATCGCCGCCGGGACCGCCGTGGCCGCCGATCTGGCGGAGAAGGTCGACGGCATCATCGCCAAGACCGACTTCAAGCAGTTGCGCACCAAGCTCCAGAACCTGCACCAAGGGGCCGAGACGGTCGCCAACAAGGTGCCGGGCATCGTGAACAACGCGGATGCCTCCCTGCACGCCATCAACGAACTGAACAGCGGGACGCGTAAGGTCGCCGACGGCGCCGGCCGGTTCGCCGCGGGTATCGGTACGCTCGCCGACGGCGCGGGCAAGGTCGCCGACGGCGCCGGCAAGGTCCACAACGGCATCGGTGACGCCAAGGACGGCTCCGGGCAGATCGGTGACGGCCTCGGGAAGCTGGAAGACGGCGCGCTCGACCTCAAGGGCGGCATCTACAAGCTCAAGGACGGCTCCAACCAGCTTGCCGGCAAGCTGGACAGTGGTGTCGCGCAGATTCCGGACTACGACAAGAAGGACCGCGACGCGCGGACCGAGGTCATGTCGAACCCGGTCGAGCTGGCCGCGAAGTCGATGCACAAGGCGCCCAACTACGGCACCGGTCTGGCCCCGTACTTCATTCCGCTGTCCCTGTGGGTCGGCGCGATGGTCGCGTACATGCTGCTCGCGCCGCTCGGCAAGCGGGCGCTCGCCGCGGGGGCGCCGGGCTGGCGCATCGCGCTCGGTTCCTGGCTGCCGGCCTTCGCCATCGGCATCGTGCAGGTACTGGCCCTGATGGCCGTACTGCACTGGGGGCTCGGCCTGGAGATGGCGCGCTCGGGGGCCACCATCGGCTTCCTGTTGCTGGCGACGGCGGCGTTCACCGCGATCATCCAGTTCTTCGGCGCGCAGTTCGGCCCGGCGGGCCGCGTACTGACGCTCGTCGTGCTGATGCTCCAGCTGACGTCGGCGGGCGGTACGTACCCGGTGCAGACCAGCCCCGGATTCTTCGGCTGGATCCACCCGTTCCTGCCGATGAGTTACGTGGTGGACGGCCTGCGCCGGCTCATCACCGGCGGTGACCTGGGCATCGTGTGGCAGGGTTCCATCGTCCTGGCGGCGTTCACGGTCGGCGCGCTGGCGCTCACGTCGCTGACCGCGCGCAGCCGGCAGGTCGTACGGATGAAGGACCTGCACCCGGAACTGAGCCTGTGAGCGTGCGTACCGAGCACCTCGCGGGGCAGGGGGGCGGCGTCGTTCGCGGCGCCGCCCCCGGCCCGGGGCCGCGGCGCGGCGCCACCCGGCGCAAGCTGTTCGACGCGGCGGTCACGCTCATCGCCGAACAGGGTTTCTCCGCCACCACGGTGGACGAGATCGCCGAGCGCGCCGGCGTCGCGAAGGGCACCGTCTACTACAACTTCGCCAGCAAGAACGTCCTGTACGAGGAACTGCTGCGGGACGGCATCGACCTGCTCGCCGCCTCCCTCCAGGAGGCCGCCGACCGGGCGGTGCGGGCGGACGGCGGCACCCGGGTCGACGCGCTGGACGCGATGATCCGCGCGGGCCTGGACTTCATCGCCGGCTCCCCCTCCCTCACCCAGCTGTACGTGGCCGAGCTGTGGCGGACGAACCGGGTCTGGCAGCCGACCCTGCAGTCCGTACGCGGCCGGGCGGTCGCCGTCGTCGAGTCCGTGCTGCGCGACGCGGTCGCCGCGGGCGAGCTGAGCGACGAGCTCGACATTCCGCTCACCGCCTCCGCCCTGCTCGGCATGGTGCTGGTGGCGGCGCTGGACTGGCTGTCCTTCCAGCCGCACCGCTCGGTGGAGGACGTGCACGCCTCGCTGTCCCGGTTGCTCCAGGGCCGGGTCAGCCCCCCGCGGCCGGCCTAGCGCCACACCCTCGTAACCGCAGGTCAGAGCCCTGCCCCCGGATCCGTCGGATGCGGGGGCAGGGCTCTCGCGCGAGACTGGCCCGGCGGGCGACGTACCGGCCGGGCAGCCGGGCAGCGCCCGGCGCGCAGGGTCGGTGAGCGGCGTCGATACGGAAGCGGGTGTGGCGGATGGGCAGGCTGCCGTGGGTGATGAGCGATCCGCTGGCCAACCGTGGCACCGCCTTCACCGCGGCCGAACGCGACCGCCTGGGCCTCGTCGGCAGGCTGCCCGACGCGGTGCTCACCCTGGACGAGCAGGCGCGGCGCGCGTACGAGCAGCTGCGCCGCCAGCCCGGCGACCTGGCGGCGTACATCAACCTTGAGCAGCTGCACGACCGCAACGAGGTCCTGTACTACCGGCTGCTCACCGATCACCTGAAGGAACTGCTGCCCATCGTCTACGACCCGACCGTGGGCGAGGCGATCAAGACCTACAGCCACGAGTACCGGCGCCCGCGCGGCGTTTTTCTCTCCATCGACCGCCCTCAGGACCTGCGCCGCTCGTTCGAGGAGCTGGATCTCGGCCCCGACGCGGTGGACCTGCTGGTCGTCACCGACGCCGAGCAGATTCTCGGCATCGGCGACTGGGGCGTGCACGGCATCCAGATCTCGGTGGGCAAGCTGGCGGTCTACACGGCGGCCGCGGGCATCGACCCCGCGCGCTGTCTTCCGGTGGTCCTCGATGTCGGCACCGACAACGAGACGCTGCTCAACGATCCGCTGTACCTCGGCGTACGGCACAGCCGGACGCGCGGCGCGCGCTACGACGCGTTCGTCGCCGCGTACTTGGACACGGTCTCTTCCCTTTACCCGAACGCGCTGCTGCACTTCGAGGATTTCGGCGCGGGCAATGCCCGGCGCTTTCTGGAGCAGTACGGCGAGCGTTACCGCATGTTCAACGACGACATGCAGGGAACCGGCGCCATCACTCTCGCGGCCGTCCGGACCGCCCTGGACGTCACCGGGTCGCACTTCCGCGACCAGCGCGTCGTGGTCTTCGGCGCGGGGACCGCCGGGGTGGGCATCGCCGACCAGTTGCGCGAGGCGATGATCCGCGACGGCTTGGACGCGGGCGAGGCCACCCGCCGCGTCTGGCTGGTCGACCGGCCGGGGCTGTTGCTCGACGACATGGACGGGCTGCGCGACTACCAGCGCGCGTACGCGCGGCCGGTGGACGAAATCGCGGACTGGTCGGGCGGCGGGGCAACTGACGGTCCGGCGGGCGGTGGGACGGCCGAAGGCCCGGCGGGCGGCGAGGCGTCCCGGGAGGGCGTCGATCTGCTGACGACCGTACGGAACGTGCGCCCGACCGTCCTCATCGGCACCTCGACCGTGCGCGGCGCCTTCACCCGGGAGATCGTGGAGGAGATGGCGGACCACGTCGAGCGGCCGGTCGTCTTCCCGCTCTCCAACCCCACCGAGAAGATGGAAGCCACACCCGCCGACCTGCTGCGCTGGACCGGCGGAAAGGCGCTGACGACGGCCGGCGTCCCGGTGGATCCCGTGGAGATCGACGGCGTACGGCACGTCATCGGCCAGGCCAACAACGCTCTCGTCTATCCCGGTGTCGGACTGGGCGTCGTGGTGTCGCGCGCCGAGCGGCTGACGCCCGGCATGCTCCTCGCCGCGGCGGACGCGGTCGCCGGACAGGTCGCGGGTGGCGGGCCGGGAGCGCCGCTGCTGCCGCAGGTGGAGAATCTGCGCGCCTGTTCGGCGGCCGTCGCGGTGGCGGTGGTACGGGCGGCCGTCGCCGACGGGGTCGCACGCGTCGCCCCCGGTGATGTCGTACAGGCGGTCCAGGACGCGATGTGGCAGCCGGTGTACGGGGAGACGCCGCGGTCATCGTGTTGACGCCCATGTCCGTAAACGGATCTAATGGGAATGCGTGTGCGCGTGACGTCGGTCAAAGAGCAGTGGGCCGGCCGGCAGTCGGGCGACACACCTTTCTTCCAGGGACGACGCCATGAGTTCACACTCCACAGGCCGAGCCTGACCTCACCGCGCCAAGCGCTCCCCGTACCCGTATTCCGTGACCGGTCGTCGTGACCGGTGGTCGGCGTTCTGCCCGGACCAGGTCCGCGTGCGGTGGCTTCGCGCTGTGTGCGCCTTTCCCTTCCACATCCGCTTTTCCCGCGGAGACGTCGGCCCTCGATCAGGGCGCGCCCGCGGACCACGCTTCATGGAGAGCGACACCAGCATGTCCAGTTCCCACAAATCCGGCCCCTTCACGCCCAATTCCTTCAATCAATCGGTCATCGAGGAGTTCCGAGCCAACGGGGGGAAAGTCGGCGGCCCCTTCGAAGGCGGTGACCTCCTCCTGCTGACCACCACCGGCGCGAGGACGGGCAAGCCGTGCACCGTGCCCCTCGGCTACGTCCGCCACAACGGCCTGCTGCTCGTCGTCGGTTCCAACCTCGGCGCGCCCCGCCACCCCGACTGGTACCACAACCTGCTCGCCCGCCCCCAAGTGCAGGTGGAGGTGGGCACCGAGACGTACGAGGCGATCGCGGTGCCCGCCGAGGGCGAAAGCCGTGACCGGCTGTTCGAGCAGGTGGTGCGCGAGGTTCCCGGGTACGGCGACTACCAGGCCGGGACCGCCCGTACCCTTCCGGTCGTCGTACTGGAACCCGCCGAGCCCGAGTACCAGGAAGCGGACGGGGAGCTTCCCCGCGAGGTCACCTCTCTTGCCGGCAAACTCGTGCAGGTCCACACGTGGCTGCGCGCGCAGTTGCGGCACGTACGGGAGGAAGCCGAGGCGCATCTCGCGGCGTCGGCGGCTCACCAGGGGCCCGGCGCACCGCCGGCGCCGGGGCTCGGTATGCAGATACGGCAGCACTGCCTGGCGTTCTGCCAGAGCCTGGAATTCCACCACACCGGCGAGGACGGGCACGTGTTCCCCGCCGTCGCCCGCTATCACCCGGAGCTCCGGCCCGCCCTCGACCGGCTCCAGGAGGAGCACCGGACCCTCGCCCGCCTCCAGGGCGAACTGCTCGCTCTGCTCGCCGACATCGGCAGTGCCGATCCAGCGCGTTTCCGCGCCGAGCTGGAGCGGATGACGCAGGAGCTGCTGGCTCACCTCGCCTATGAAGAGGAGCAGCTGCTCCCGGCGCTGGCCGGCGTTCCGTGGCCGCCGGTTCCGGCCGGGCCCGGCGCACCCCGGTCCTGACCGCGTGGAGCGGGCCCCGCCGGTACGGTCCGGGGCCCGCTCCTTCCGCCTCGTGTCAGTCCGCCCCCGTACCCAGATGCGTCGGCGCGAACATCCGCAACCGGGCGGGGAGGACGACCACGGAAGGGCCCGGGTCGGCGAGGGCCGCGGCCAGGTCGGCCCGCAGGTCTTCCGGACTCGTACGGACCGCCGGTACGCCGAAGGACCGCGCGAGGGCCACGAAGTCGGGGCGGACGAGTTCGGTGGCGGTCGCCTGCCCGAAGGCGTCGGTCATGTACTCGCGCAGGATGCCGTAGCCGCCGTCGTCCACGATGAGCCAGGTGACCGGCAGGCCGTACTGGCGGGCGGTGGCCAGTTCGGCGATCGAGTACATGGCGCCGCCGTCACCGGAGACGGCCAGCGTGGGGCGGCCCGGGTCGGCGACGGCGGCGCCGAGCGCTGCCGGGAAGCCGTAGCCGAGGCCGCCGGCGCCCTGGGCGGAGTGCATGGCGTTCGCCGTCCGCGGGTCGAAGGCGGACCAGGCCCAGTAGCCGAGGATCGTCATGTCCCAGAAGCTGGGCGCCGTGTCGGGCAGCGCGTCGCGCACGGCGGCCAGCACGGCCTGCTCCGGTTCCAGCCCCTGCCCGTCGATCCGTTTCCGTACGCGGCGGAGCACACCGGCGACCGCTTCGGCCGCCGGCTCCGTACGGGCCGGACTGCCCGCTTCCGCTTCCCGGGCCCGGTCGCGCACGGCGGCCGCCAGCTGATCCAGGGCGAGCCGCGCGTCGGCGTGGATGCCCAGCGCGGCGTGGTTGGCCTCCAGTTTGCCGAGGTCGGCCTCGACCTGGACGACGCGGCCGCGGGGGCGGAAGGTGTGGTAGTTCGAGGAGAGTTCGCCGAGCCCGGAGCCGACGACGAGGAGGACGTCCGCGTCCTCCAGGAAGTCGGTCGTGTGCCGGTCCTCCAGCCAGGACTGGAGGGAGAGCGGGTGCTCCCAGGGGAACGCCCCCTTGCCGCCGAACGTCGTGGCCACCGGCGCGCCCAGCTTCTCCGCGAGAGCCAGCAAGGCGGCCTCGGCGCCCGCTCGTACGACACCCCCGCCCGCCAAGATCACCGGGCGGTCCGCCTCGGAGAGCCGGCGCGCGGCTTCCGCGATCAGCTCGCCGCGCGGCTCAGGTTTCCCTACGGTGGCCGTGAGTTCCGCGACCGCCGGCACGTCCACCGGTGCCAGCAGCACGTCCTGCGGGATCTCCAGCCACACCGGCCCGTGCGGGACACTCGCCGCCGACGCCCACGCCTCGGCCACCGCCGACGGAATCTGCGACGCCGTACGCACCGTGTGCACCGACTTCACCACGCCGCGGAAAGACGCGCTCTGGTCGGGCAGTTCGTGCAGGTACCCGTGGCGTCCGCCACCGAGCCCCGCAACCGGGACCTGGCTGCCGATGGCCAGTACGGCGGCCGAAGCGGCCGCGGCCTCCTGGAGCGCGGGGAGCGTCATCAGCGCGCCGGGCCCGGTGGAGACCAGCAGGGGCGCGACGCCGCGTGTCGTACGGGCGTAGGCGTCGGCGGCGAAACCCGCGTTGTTCTCGGTCCGGAGCCCGACGTAGCGCAGATCGGAGCGGCGCAGGGCGTCGAAGGCGCCGAGCGCGTGCTGTCCGGGCAGCCCGAAGACGGTGTCCGCGCCGAGCGCCGCCAGCGACTCGACGACCAGGTCGCCTCCGGTGCGCCGCGGCGCTGCCGACGGCTTGGTGACGCTGCTCATGACCGGGGTCCGCCTTCCGCCGCGTTTTCCATGGATTGCTGAGGGGCACCGCCCGAGGGCGGGCCGCCGGCGGGATGTCCCACCCTCTCCCGCCACTTCGCCAAGATCGCGGCGTCCGTCGGTTTCGTCGCCAGGCTTACCGCCACGTACACGCCCAGAGATGCCGGCAACCCGTAAGCGATCGGTTCGTTGGCCAAGGCTCCGAACGCGGCCATCAGCCCGACGACCGTCCCGCCGCCTGTCACGATGGCGGCGAGCGCCCCCGTACCCGTTCCGCGTCGCCACACCAGGCCGCCCAGGATGGGCACCAGCAGCCCGCCGACCAGCAGGTTGTACGCGACGGTCAGGGCCTGTACGACGTCGTTGAGCACGATCGCGGCACCGATCACGGCCACGCCCATGATCAGGATGAACGCGCGGTTGCCGCGCACCTCGTCATGGCCGGGGCCGCGGTCCGGCAGAGCCCTGCGGAGCCGGGCCCAGATGTCGTTGTTGGCCACCGTCGCGCAGGCGATCAGCGCTCCGGACGACGTGGACATCACGGCCGACAGCGCCGCCGCCAGGACCAGGCCGCGCACACCGACCGGCAGCGCGTCCGTCACGATCGTGGCGAACGCGTCGTCGGGGCTGCCCAGTTCGGGGTACAGCACCTTGGCCGCGGTGCCTATGACGGCGCCGGCGAGCGCGTAGAGCAGGCAGTACGTGCCGGCCGCCGTGCCGCCCAGCCGGGCGACCCGGTCGCTGCGCGCGGTGAACACCCGCTGCCAGATGTCCTGGCCGATCAGCATGCCGAAGGTGTAGATCAGCACGTACGTGAAGACGGTCTGGCCGCCGATGCCCAGCGGGGCGAAGTACTCGTGCGGCAACCGGGCCTTCATTTCGGCGAAGCCGCCCGCCTTGACGACCGCGACCGGCAGCAGGAGCAGCAGCACCCCGATCGTCTTGACGACGAACTGCACCATGTCCGTCAAGGTGATCGACCACATGCCGCCGAGCGTCGAGTACGCGACGACGATCACGCCGCCCAGCACGATCGAGACCGTGCGGTCCAGGTCGAACAGCACGTCGAAGATGGTGGCGTACGCGATGGTGGAGGTCACCGCCAGCATCAGCGTGTACGCCCACATCACGATGCCCGAGATCACGCCCGCGGAGCCGCCGTACCGCAGGTCGAGCATCTCGGAGACCGTGTAGACCTTCAGCCGGGCGATGCGGGCGGAGAAGAACACGCTCAGCGCCAGCAGGCCGAGCCCGATGGTGAAGACCATCCACGCGCCCGACAGGCCGTGCTGGTAGCCCAGCCCGACTCCGCCGATCGTGGACGCGCCGCCGAGGACGATCGCGGCCATGGTCCCCGAGTACATCGCGGGCCCCAGGCGCCGCCCCGCGACCAGGAATTCGCTCTTCGACCTGGCGCGGCGCATGCCCCACCAGCCCATCGCGAGCATTCCGGCCAGATAAGCGGCAATCACCGCATAGTCCACGGCCATGGGCCATCCCTTCACGCCGCACCGAGGGGCCCCGGCGGTGGGCCGGGGTGGGAGGAGTCTCGCGGGTTGACCCTAGGAGGCGTTCGGGCGGCGTTGAAGTGTACTTTTCCTCCACCCTGCCTCCCCTGAGTGGATGGTTCGCACATGCTGCACTCGTCTTCGCGCCGGCCCGCTCCGGCACCGCACCGGGCGGCGGCTCCCCCTACCCCGGCCGTCCCCCTCTCCACGCTGCTCGACCGCACGGACCTGGGCCTGCGGCAGGTAGCGGGGCCGCGCGGAGCGCCGGACGCCGTGGTCCACTGGGTGCACACGTCCGAGATGGCCGACCCGGTCCCGTACCTGCTGGGCGGCGAACTGCTGCTCACGGCGGGCGTCCACTTCGACCCGACGGTGGCCGCGGACGCGGGACCCGGTACGTACCTCGACGGTTACGTGCGGCGGAGCCTCGCGGCCGGGGCCGCCGCGCTCGGCTTCGGTGTCCTGCCGGTCCACGACGCCGTGCCGGCCGCCCTCCTGGACGCCTGCGACCGGCACGGCCTGCCGCTGCTGGAGGTGCCGCCGGACACGCCGTTCACCGCGGTCGAGAGCGCGGTGTGGCAGGCCGTGACCGAGGCGCGGCACCGGGAGCTGACCCGCCTCAGCGAGGCCCAGCGCGCCCTGTCGGCCGCGGCCGCCCGGCCCGATCCCGCTCCCGCCGTCCTGCGTGCCCTGTCCCGTCACACCGGTGGGTGGACTGCCCTGCTGGCCCCGGGCGGCGGTGAACTCGCCACGGCGGGACCGGCGCCCGACCCCGCCTGCCGCGCCGCCGCCGTACGCCTGGTCCGCATCGTCACCCCGGACGAGCACGACGAGCGATCCACCCTCCCGACCTGGCACCTCACCCCGTCCTCGGCCACCGACACCCTCGCCGACGGCACCCACCTCGCCGTTTACGCCCTCACGGGCCCGGCCTCCGGCGACTCACCCGTCCCGCGGGCCGCGCCCGCCCCCGTTCTCGCCATCGCTTCACGCCCGTACGACGCAACCGCCCACACCGTCACAGGAGTCGCGGCGGTCCTGCTCTCCTTGATCACGGGGCAGGGCGGCGGGCCTGGTGGCACGGCGACGGCGGCGGGAACGCTCGCCGGACAACGCGCCGCGCTGACCCGTATGTTGCTTGGCGCGAGCCCGTCCGACGCTGCTCCGCTGCTCACCTCCGCCCGCTGGACGGTCGTACACGCCCAGCGCCGCCGCGACAGCGACGCCTCCGTCGAAGCGTTGGGCACGGCCCTGGGTACGTCGTTGATCGACCCCGGCCCGCCACCGGACCCGACCTCGCCCTGTCCCGTCGTGCGAGCCCTGGTCCCCGGAGACGCCGCCCGCCTCGCCGCCACACCCGGCTGGACGCTCGGCGCCGGCGAACCCGTACCCGTCGCCGACCTGCCCGTCGCCGACCGGCACGCCGCGACTGCCCTCCGCCGCGCCCTCGCCCGCCGCGCTCCACTGGCCCGCCACCGCGTCACCGGCCCGCACAGCGTCTCGGCCCTCGTCGCGCCGCCCGACGCCGAAGCCCACGCCCGCGAACACCTGGGGCCGCTCCTGGACTCCCCCGACCTGCTCGCCACCCTGCGCGCCTGGATCTCGCAGCACGGCAGCTGGGACCGCACCGCCACCGCCCTGGCCGTGCACCGCAACACCGTCCGCCAGCGCATCACCCGCATCACGCGGCTGCTCGAAACGGACCTCGACGACGCCGACGTACGCATGGAACTCTGGTTCGCGCTCAAGGCCCTGGACGCGCCCCGGTAGGGCGGCGGTCCCGGCACCGCCGCCCCGTTTCCTCAGATGCCGGGCACCAACTGGAGTACCAAGTCGATGAGCTTGATGCCCAGGAACGGCGCGACGAGACCGCCCAGCCCGTACACCCCGAGGTTGCGCCGGAGCATCGCGTGCGCCGAGGCCGGCTGGTAGCGGACGCCGCGCAGGGCCAGCGGGATCAGCACCACGATGATCAGTGCGTTGAAGATGATGGCCGAGGCGATGGCCGAGGTCGGACTGTGCAGGCCCATGATGTTGAGCGCTCCGAGCCCCGGATAGGCGGCGGTGAACATGGCGGGCACGATCGCGAAGTACTTCGCCACGTCGTTGCAGATCGAGAAGGTCGTCAGCGCGCCGCGGGTGATCAGCAGCTGCTTGCCGACGGCGACGATCTCGATGAGTTTGGTGGGGTTGGAGTCCAGGTCCACCATGTTCCCGGCCTCTTTCGCCGCGGAGGTGCCGGTGTTCATGGCCACGCCCACGTCCGCCTGGGCGAGCGCGGGCGCGTCGTTCGTCCCGTCGCCCGTCATCGCGACGAGGTTGCCGCCCGCCTGCTCCTGCCGGATCCGCGCCAGCTTGTCCTCGGGCGTGGCCTCCGCCAGGTAGTCGTCGACGCCCGCCTCCGCCGCGATGGACCTGGCGGTCAGCGGGTTGTCGCCGGTGACCATCACCGTCTTGATGCCCATGGCCCGCAGCTCCGCGAACCGGCGCGCGATGCCGTCCTTGACCACGTCCTTCAGGTGGACGGCCCCGAGCACCCGCGCGCCGTGCCGGTCGGCAACGGCCACCAGCAGCGGCGTACCACCGCTCGCGGCGATCGAGTCGGCGATCCAGCCCGCCTCCGGCGGCACCTGCCCGCCCAGCCGCGTCACCCAGTCCCGTACCGCCCCGGCCGCTCCCTTGCGCACCAAACACCCGCCCGACCAGGCCAGGTCGACCCCGCTCATACGGGTCTGCGCGCTGAACGCCACCCAGCGCGCGGCCCCCATCTCCCCTTCCGTACGGACCCGGATCCCGTACTTCTCCTGGGCCAGCTCCACGACGGACCGGCCTTCCGGCGTCTCGTCGGCGAGCGAGGAGAGCTGGGCGGCGTCGGCGAGTTGGACGATCGGTACGCCGTCCAGCGGCACGAACGAGTCGGCGCGGCGGTTGCCGTGCGTGATCGTCCCGGTCTTGTCGAGCAGCAACGTGTTCACGTCGCCGGCCGCCTCGACGGCCCGTCCGGACAGCGCCAGTACGTTGCGCTGGACGAGCCGGTCCATCCCGGCGATGCCGATGGCCGACAGCAGCGCGCCGATGGTCGTCGGAATCAACGTCACCAGCAGCGCGACCAGCACGGTCAGCGGCTGCGCGGCACCCGCGTAACCGGCCATCGGCTGTAGCGAGACCACGGCCAGCAGGAAGATGACGGTGAGCGCGGCGAGCAGGATGTTCAGCGCCAGCTCGTTCGGGGTCTTCTGCCGGGTGGTGCCCTCCACCAGCGCGATCATGCGGTCGAGGAAGGTCTTGCCGGGGCGGGAGGTGATACGGACGACGATGCGGTCGGACAGCACCGTCGTACCGCCGGTGACACCGGAGCGGTCACCACCCGCCTCACGGATCACCGGCGCCGACTCGCCGGTGATCGCCGACTCGTCGACGGACGCGGCCCCCTCGACCACCTCGCCGTCGCCGGGCACCACCTCCCCCGCGTCCACGACCACGAAGTCGTACGGCTGGAGATCGGCCGCCGGTACGGTCTCCTCCTCGTACTCCCGCTCCGGTATCCCCACCCGCCAACTGCGCAGCCGACGCGCGACGGTGTCGCTGCGCGTCCGCCGCAGCGTCTCGGCCTGCGCCTTGCCGCGGCCCTCGGCGACCGCTTCGGCCAGGTTTGCGAAGACTACGGTCAGCCAGAGCCAGACACTGATCGTCCAGGCGAAGACGCTCGGGGCGAGGAGGGCGGAAAGGGTGGTGAGCAGCGCGCCGGCCGCCACGACGAACAGCACCGGGTTGCGGACGAGCGCCTTCGGGTGCAGCTTGCGGAGCGCCTGGGGGAGGGAGGCGAGGAGCTGCTTGGGGTCGAGTACGCCGCGGGCCGGGAGCCGATGCCGATGTGTGGGGCGGCGGGTGAGGTCGGTGAGCCGGATGGGCTCGGCGAGGCGCGTACTGACGGCGCCGTCCGCCGGGGCGGGGCCGGTGGCGGTCGTACCGTCGTGCTGCTGATCCGGAGCCAGGGGCTGCATCAAAGGAGCTTTCGGGGCGAAGGAAACTTTCGGGGCGACGGAAGAGGGGGAAGGGCCGGCCTGCTGGCAGGCGACCTGATTGGGAATGGGTCCTGGTGAGGGTCGGTGGGTTCACTCAACCGCCCCTACGCGCCGCGCCGCGCGCCCCTGACGCCCCCCTGTTGCCCAACCGGCGTCGTCTTACGTCCCCTTGACGCCGCCCAACTTCCTCATCCGTACGGACGTACGAGCCGCCCCGCGCGCGCTGCCCGTCCGCGCGCCCCCTTTCTGCTCCTTCTACTCCGGCACCCGCATCCGCACCCGCATCCGCATCCGCACCCGCTCCACTTGGCCGGAACGTCGCCGTCGAGAAGAACCGAACGGGTGTCAGTGACGTGAGTTAAGTTGACCATCGCTGGCGCAATCCACGGCGGGACCAACACCAAAGGAGGGGCATTCATGCCAGATTCCGGCATTCCGGGCCACATATCCGGCCAACCACCCACGTCCCCTCCACCTCCTCCACACCTTCTGCTGTCGCCGCCCCCTGGCACTCCGCGCCATCGCGTCGCACCGGCGTCCGACCTCGGGCCGGACCTTGGCGACATCTAGACTTCGACAAGACTTTGGCATGAACATCTCTTTGTGCATCTGATGACGGCACGGACAACTCGGGGGCGTTGTGGGAGCAGGCGGTTTCCAGACGGATGTGGAGTCGCTGAAGGCCGAGGGCACCAGCTTCGTGAAGCTGGGTGAGGACTTCCAGGACTCGGTCAAGCGGCTGATGGACGGGCTGAGCGCGCTGGGCGCCGGCCCGCCGGGCACGCCGGCGCCGGGTGGCGGCCAGAAGGAGCCGGAGAAGTCGTTCGGTGAGCAGTTCATGAGCGGGCTGACGACGTTCGCCAGCAAGGCGGACGCGCCGCCGTGGGGCGACGACGAGATCGGCGAGAAGTTCGGCGTCGTCTACGAGGGCGTACGCGACGGCATGTACGAGTCGATGGGGCACCTGTCCTCGAAGCT
Organism: Streptomyces sp. NPDC017056; assembly: GCF_044332485.1. Classification (NCBI taxonomy): domain Bacteria; kingdom Bacillati; phylum Actinomycetota; class Actinomycetes; order Kitasatosporales; family Streptomycetaceae; genus Streptomyces; species Streptomyces sp. NPDC017056. The sequence goes on from NZ_JBIRPD010000006.1 coordinate 255,545, forward strand.
CCAGGAGATCGGCAAGGCGCTGCGCTCGATGTCGAAGAACTACGCGGAGGGCGAGGACTTCAGCGAGTCGCTGATCAAGCAGCACGTGCCCAACCCGCAGGCGGGCGGGTCGGAGCAGGTCTTCTCGCGGCTGGAAGGGCCCCGGCCGCGCTGAGGCCGCGGGGCGCAGTCGGCCGGCGCCGGCGTACGGCCTACGGCCTACGGCCCCGCGCCCCCGAGCACGCCCGCCACCACCGCCACCGCCACCACCGTCCCGCCCTTCTCGCCACTAACGCCACCGCCGACGCCGCCACACCGTCGTCACCATCTCCGCCGGTCGTCGGCGGGCCGTACACGCACTTTCACGGGGGAGCTTCACCTTGTCTCTCATGCTGCCGGATCCGCTGGAGTGGGTCTTGGACATGCTGGGCTTCAACTGGCCGCATGCCGACGAGGACAAGCTGATCGAGTGCGCGCAGGTGTGGCGTCAGTTCGCCGCCGAGGTCTCCGGGCACCAGGCGCGTGGCAACAGTGCCGCGAGCAACGTGCTGTCGCAGAACGCGGGCGACTCCATCGAGGGTTTCAGCAAGACCTGGGACAAGTTCGCCGACGGCTCCGGCTACTTCGACGACGCCCGCCAGGCCGCCGAGATCATCGCCTGCACCCTGGAGGCCGCCGCCGCCCTGGTCATCGGCATGAAGATCGCCGTGATCACCCAGCTGGTGATCCTGGCCGCCGAGATCATCGCCGCCCAGGCCGCCGCCCCCTTCACCCTGGGCCTGTCCGAGATCGGCGCCGCCGCCGGCACCCTGGCCACCCGCGAGGTGGTGCGCCGCATCCTCAAGGAGGTCGCCAAGCAACTCCTGGACGCCATCATGGAGGCGGCCAAGGAACCGGTCATCTCCGCCCTGGAGGCCATGGTCTCCGACCTCATCGCCCAGACCGTCAACCAGAACTTCGGCGCGCAAAACGGCTACGACCTCGGCCGCACCGCCAACAAGGGCATCGAGGCCAGCAAGGACGCCCTGAAGAACACCGGCGAAAGCCTCGGCGAATCCCTGCGCGACGGCGCCGGCAGCCGCGCCGGCCGCCGCGCCCGCCACGGCCTCGACAACGCCGCCGGACACGGCGACGGGGGTGACGGAGGCACAGGCACAGGCGGAGGCGGAGGCGGAGGCAACGGTTCTGGTGGCGGGTCAGGAGACGGCGGCGGGTCCGGCTCCGGCTCTCACTCCGGCTCTGGCAACGGCACGGGCTCGGGCAGCGGCTCCGGGTCCGGGTCCGGGTCCGGGTCCGGGTCCGGGTCCGTCCACGGTGCAGGCTCCGGCTCCGGAAGCGGCTCCAGCTCCGGCTCCGGTACGGGTACGGGCGGCGACGGCGGATCGAGCTCCGGACACGGGCCCAACGCGGGCGGCTCCGGCAGCAGCGGTAGCGGCTCAGGCACGCCCAGCGGCAGCGGTGGCAGCTCCGGATCGGGCGGCAGCTCTGGCGCACACACAGGACCCGGCGGCAGTTCGACCTCCCCCTCCACCGACCACGGAAGCACAAGCGCAGGCACCTCCCACACCCCCCGCCCCGGCGACACCAGCCCCGGTACGGACTCAAACTCCAACAACACCCCCTCACCATCGCCCGCCGCCTCCGACCGCTCCACCCCGGGCCCGGACGGCAACCGCGACGTTCCCCGTACCCAGCCCCTGCCGCCCCCGGACCAGCGCTCCCCCTTCGACGACGGCTACCAGGGCGGCGACAGCCACAGCCCGTACAGCGGCGCCCACCCCAGCACACCCGACGGCAACAACACCCCCGCCGCTGACCACAACACCCCTGCGGACCGCCACACGTCCCCGGACACCGCCAGCACACAACCGACCCCTGACCACACCCCGGACGCAGCTCGCCCCAACCCGGACAACAACCCCAACAACGTCACCACTCACTCCTCCCCCGACAACACCTCGGACCACGCGCGCCCCACCCCGGACAACGGCGCCACTCAACCGACCCCGGGCCCGAGCCCGTCCCCGGCGCCCGGCCCGTCCCCTACGCCCGGCCCCTCCCCCAACACCACGCCGTCCCCGGACCTCTCCAACTCCCCCACCCCGCCGGGCCCCGACCCGATCGCCGGCAACCCACCCACCAACCCCACCACCGACGCCGGCACCCCCTCGGACAACAACTCCGGCAGCGGCAGCCGTATCTCCACCCCGCACATGAGCGCGCCCCCGCAGGGCGCGCCCGTTCAGCACTCACCGTCCTCGGGCCAGCCGATCCAGCACCGCGACCCGGCCCCCGGCGACCCCATGCCGAGGGTGGACGAGAGCGACATCGGCGTCGCCACCCAGTCGGCCGACACCATGACCGCGCCCCCGCCCACCCAACACCACGCGGACCCCAGCACCACCACCCCCACCACACCGCAACAGCCACAACAGAACACCCCTCCCCCCGCAGGCCCGATCACGGGCGCCCCCACCACACCCCCACAAGCCGCCACCACCACCTCCCGCAGCAACACCCCTCCCAGCGCTAACCCCACCACCCCCACGTCCTCCTCTCCCACCAACCGTCGCCCCGACGGCTCCCAAGCAATCCGCGACGTCACCCAGCAGCGCCAGCCCGAGCGCCCCGCCTACAACCGCCGCCTCGACGGCCCGCGCCGCGACACCCCCACCACCCCGCCACGTGACAACCGTCGCCCCGACGGCTCGCAGGTCATCCACGACCACACCCAGCAGCCCCGCCCGGAGCACCCGCCCCACAACTCTCGTCTCGAAGGCCCCACCCACCCCGAAACGCCCGACCGCCCCATCCCGCACCAGCAGCAGACTCCTGCCTCTCACCAACAGCCACACACTCCTTCTCCCGACAGCGCCCAGCCCCCCACAGGCGACCAACACCACCCACACCACCAAGACCAGCCCAACCACCCGGCCCCCGACGCCCCGACCCCGTCCTCCCAGACCCGCAACCGCGAGCGCCCCGGCGGCCTCGACGGTCCTTCCGACGAGCACCAGCAGCGTGTCGCGGACGCAATCCCCCGGGACGAGAACGGCCATCCGGAACATCACCCGGATCCCGAACACAGCGACTGGGTCAACCGCATCAACGAGCCCGGCTCCGACGCCCCCGGCCGTAACAACAACTGCGTGGACGCCGCACTCGCCGCAGCCGACACGTACTCCGGCAACCCCACCGCCGCGGCCCACCGCACCCCGGACCTCAATGCCGACGGCACCCCTTCCGACCGCGGCGAACGCAACGGCCGCGACCGCATCGAGAACACCCTCGGCGCCCGCTTCAACGACTACGGCAACGGCCGCGACGCCTTCAACCGCCTGGAGAACACCCTCCGCCAGGCCGGCCACGGCTCGCAGGCGGTCATCATCACCCAGGACCGCCACGGCCGCGCCCACGCCTGGAACGTCGTCAACCACCAGGGCAAGATCACCTACGTAGACGCCCAGACCGGCCAACGCAGCAACCGCCCCCTCCACAACGGCGACCACGGCGTCCACGCCATCCCCCTGGACAGCAACCGCCGTCCTGTGAGCGCTCCTACGCATGACCAACCCGGCCGGGCCACGACTACCGGTCCAACTGCCGCAGGCGTCGGGCGTCGGCCACCGTATGAGCCCGCCGGTGCCAAACACCCGGCAGAAGATGACAACTCAGGGGCGGCCAAGAAGCCGAAGAAGGGCACAGCAGGTCTGACCGAGGCGGAAAAGCAAGCCGCTCGGGAACAGCACGTCCAGGAAAACACCAAGCCGGACGGCTCCGAAGGACCGAACCTGGAGAGCCCCCAAGGGCTCGCCCCCGATGACTCGCAGCGGGATCTGCGCTCGGACGACAGAAACCCGGTCTTCCGTACCGACACCGAAATCACGCACAACAACTTGTCCCGGTGGGCCGATCCCGACCACCCGGGAACGGACGAGCACGGGCGAAGCCCGCTCGCCCAGGTACTGGAACGGACGGCCAGGAAGCACGGTCCCGATGACCGTATGACGTTCACCCAGGAAGAGCTGAACCACGTCCTGCGGGACCCGGACTTCAGTGACCTCGACCAGGGGCAGCGGAGCGCCGTGGTCGCCGCGCTGGCCCGAATGAGCATCTCGTTCCATGAGCAGCACGCGGCCACGGTCGAACCGCGGGATGACGACGGCAATCCTGCCGGTGACCCGCACCAGCCCGGCCCCGCCATCCGGGAGCGGTCGCAGTGGCCGCCCGAACACCGTCAGGGTTTGTTGCCCGACATTCGGGTGGCCGGCCGGGATCTCGACCTGGAGCGCGTGAATGAGGACAACGCCGAAAAGGGAATCGAGTCCCATTACAAACGACCGGGGCTCAACGCGCTTCTGGACGCGTCAGGAGATCACCGCCCCGACTTCACCGGAAAGAACTACGCCGTTCTTGAGGTGCAACGGCCGGACGGTAGCGTGGAATACATCGTCGACTCCTCCGTCCCGGCGGGAAGTCACGGTTTCGCGCCGGGTCACTCCGAAAAGGTGTTGCTGGAAGAGGTCGACCGTCGAAACGCTTCTGCGGACCCGAACGACCGCGTCACCGTGAAGGGCCTTTACACCGAGAGGGAGCCGTGCGGAAAGGGTGAGGGGCACGCGAACTGCTCGAACCGACTGCGTACGCACAAGGCGATGGAAGGCGTTCCCGTGCATTACAGCACCACCTACCGCTCGGACCCTGTAGGTGTGGCGGAGCGCCAAAAAATCCGGGATCTGTTCGAGCCAAAAATCCAGGATGTCCGAGACGACTCTTCACTCACAGAAAAGCAGCGAGAGAAGAAGATCGAGCAAATACGCAAGGATCGCGACAAGCTGACCGACAAAAAACGCACCGCACTGGAGAGGGACGTCGCCAACGAGTTCAAGAGCTACATGAAGGGAATCGGCGACACCTGGGTCAAGGTCATCCCGCAACTGCTGTGAGAGTAACCTGAGTCGGCGCAAGAGACCGGTACGGGTGACCGTCGGCGGCGATGCCGACCATCCCGGGTACCGGTTCGGGCGATCGCGGACACACGACGGAAACGACGCACGGAGGCCGTATGCCGCACAAGGTCACCATCGAGACGGTTGTCGCCGAGGTGGCGTCCTGGTGGCAGGACGATCTGACGTGGGAACCGGCGGTGGTCGAGGTCACCGGCCCCCGTAGGTCGGGCCGTACAGCGGCTCTGTTGCGGGTGGCCGACGAACTGCCCGAAGCCGTGGTCCTGGATGCCGAAGGTTTGACGGCCGAGGAGTTGCACGCCGCGGTCCGGGAAGCAGGGGAGATCGACTGGGTCGCGGCGAAGGAGGGGGACTGGTCGGCCAACGACGACCGCGACGAGGAGCGAAAGCTGATCTTGATCCTGAACGGTCAGCGTGCGGGGCGAACGCGTCTTTCCTCGCACCCCGGGCGGATCCTCGACAGCAACCTGGACGACCTCGCCGAGACCGGCGCACTGGGCATCGTCATCGAAGCGGACGCCGACGATTCAGCACAGCGGGCACCGTACCTTCCGCGCACCCGGCACCTTCTTCCCGCCCCCGCGCGCCCGTCCGCTTCTTCCGAGACCGGGCCAGAACCCGGTGCCACGCATTCACCCGAGCTGCGCGCACTGGCTCTCGCGGAAATGCGCGAGGTTCCGATCGCCGTTTGGCGCGAGTTGTCGCGCGCGTGCGGCGCAGGCGACCGCACCGCTGATGACCTGATCGCCTTCGCACAGAGTCATGACGCGTTGGAAGTCCTGCCATCCGGTGTTGTCCGCTTTCACCGCGAGGCGGACGCGGAAGAACTGCGCGGCGCGGAGGGGTCTGCGACCGGGCAACAACCGGGCGCGGTGCACCGCGCGATCATGCAATGGCTGCTGGACGAATTCGCGGGCTCTTCGTATCCCCAGGGCTGGCAGGCCGCCGGCGACATCGGAGCGTATGCCGCGCAGGCGCTGCCCGCGCATGCCGTACACGCGGGAGAGTTCGACCGGTTCGTCGCGGACGGCCGGCTTGTTGCCAATGTCGCTCAGGACGCGCTCCTCGATGCCGGCAGCTGCCTGGCGGAAGGCGCACCGGGCGACAGCGTCGTCTCTGACGCTTTCTTCGCGCATCTCCATGGGGTCATGCCGTCCAGTCAGGGCGAGTGGTCCGCATGGCTGCATTTGATGGCTACGGCTCGCGGTGACGAGGCACTCGCGGAGGCCATAGAGAATTCCGGGGTACGGATGCCCTGGAAGGTCCGGTGGACGGACTGGCGGCCGCCGGGCGGTTTCCAGGCACGGTTCACCGAACCAGGGTCGATCGTGAGCCTCGGAGTCGTGTGCCAACGTGACGATCCGGTCCTCGTCGGCTTCGGACAGTACGACCGGACCTTGCACAGCTGGCGAGCGGAAACCGGCGAACGCGCTTATCCGCAATTCACCGAGGAGTTCCCTCAGGATGTCGCTGACACCCTTTCCTGGCCGGACGGCCGCACGGCACCGCTAACCGCCCAAGCGCTGCGCAAGGCATCCCTGCCGTCTGCGCTGAACGGGCTGAACGAGGACCTGCTCAGCTGCTCCACGAAGGTCGGCGGCCTCATTGTTCTCGGGGGGCCCGGCGGCGTCATAGCGATCGAGCCGACGGACGCCCCTTCCTCATCTTCCGCTCCGCTTCCCCTATCCCCCCTCCGAGACCAGCGCGAGGTTTGGGAGTACGACGCCGCCGGCCCTTCATCCCCCGTACCTGCCGGGCCTCTGGATCGTGCCACGTTGGACGAACTCTACGGTCCCGATTTCACCCGGGATTTGCACGCCGCACAACTCCCGGAAGAACTCCGGTCGGTCCAAGCACGGCGTGTACTGACGGACATCGGCATTCCGCCGGTCAACGTGGTGGGCCTGAAACTGGATGTGCTGGGAGAGGGCTCGCTCACCTCCGTTCCCTGGCCTGCCGACGCCCCGGCTCCCGGCGGTTCTGGTCCGTTTTTCCGCATCGGGCAGTGGTGGGGCGGAACCGTCGTGATCGACGGTTCCAACGGTGAGGTCCTGCGCTCCCCGGCCGATGACGAACCGGCCGGGTGGAGCCGGGATTGCATCGTGGCCGCAGATCTCGAACGCTTCGTGACCATGGTGTATTTCTTCACCATCGGAGCACACATGCTGAGCCTGAACCGCAACCGCTTGGAGGGCATTCTGCTGCGCGCGCGTATACAGGGCGGGCTGGAATCCCTTGATGACACCGGAGGGCGCTCGCCTGCCTGGACGTACGGCCTGTAGCCGGGCGTCCGGGGCCGCCCCGAACGGGCTGGCGGATTCGGCAGGCTCGTCCGACTGCGGCGAAGGCGACATTCACGACGCCTTCGACCACCCGGAGAGCGCACCAGCGTATGGCCTCGCTCGCGCCGGCTTCGGGCGCTGAACAATGCCGTGCTCAAGCAATGTTCCTCACCCAACGCCCCAATCCGGGACGGATGCAGGACGACGTCCTCCGGCACGGAAACCGGCGCCCGCTACGTGACCAACTCATCGCTGCCCGGCTCAACGAGACAGGAGAGCGTGACGACGCATTCTTAGTACCGCGCCCTCTCGCTGTCCCTGTCGCCCCAATCGAACGGAGTCGTCCGCCGTGCACTTCGATGCTGCAGCCGAGTGGCTCGTCCGATGGCTGGACGAGCCGCAGGAAGACAGCCGGGTACTGCCCGTCACCGGTCCCGTGGGAGTGGGGAAGTCGCGGCTCTTGGAGGAGGTCCGCTTGCGGCGTCCGGGAACCGTCCACGTGGACTGCCGTGGGCGGGGCGCCGGCGATGTCGCGGCCGCGTTGCTGGCTGCCTGGGGCCATGACGCCGATTTTCTGCGCCGGCGCGTCAACCCGCTCGACGACGCGATCCGCAAGCAAGTCCAGCAGGGCGCCCACTTATCAGTGCTGCTCAGTAACGTGCAGTGGGCGGGCGTCTCGGCGACTTCGCAAGAGGCTGAGCGTATTGCCACCGTCCTGGTGCCGAGACTGATGATGTACGGCCGCCGGGCGATCCGGGTCGTCGTCGAGTGCGATGCCGAGCAGGCTCTCGTCAGGTTGCCACTCGCCCGTGCGACAGGACTGTCCCTCACTGCGCTGGAGGGACCGACACCGAATGCGGAACGCTCGGCGCTTCCATCCGCCGAAGCGCTCATCACGGAACACCCGCAGTTGCGCCTCCTCGCCATGGCGGGACGCCGAGATGTTCCGCTGCGCGTATGGGCTTTGATGTGCGCAGCGCTGGAACTGTCTACGAGCAAGGAGGATTTGCGCACGATAGCCGCATCCCTCTCGGATGTCCTGTTCACAGAGGGAGGCCATGAAGAATACGAACGTGTGGGCTTTCATCAGGACGGAGTCCGCCATCTCGTACGGTCATTGCAGCCGTCGACGCCTGAGGAACAACAGCAGATGACCGATGCCCTGCTGGACCTCACAGTCAACAGATACCCGCGTGAACGCTGGCGCGATCACGCTCCGGTCGGCAGTTACGCTGCCTTCGCCCTTCCTCTTCACGCGGCGTCCGCCGGTCGTCTCCCCAGCCTGATGGACGAAGCGTCCTTTGTCGCCGACGCCGACCGGCACACGTTGCTCACCGGACTGGCGGTGTCCTACCCGGAAGGCGTTCCGCACAGCACCCACGCATCCGTCGTTCGTTACTTGGAGTCGGCCGGCGTCGAGCCTGCCGACCACGACGAATGGCTTTCCTGGCTGCACTGGGCCGAGATGAACCGCGGTGACATCGAGTTCGCCGATCTGCTCGCCGAGGTCGGCGGGCCGCTGGCGTGGGCCACCACATGGACGCGTTGGCGCCCGTACGGCGCATTCGGACCCACGTCGAGTGATGACGCACGTGCCGACGAATTGCTCGTGGGGACCCTGCGGGAAGAACCCGTCGTCGTGACTCAGGTCGAAACCGACGAGGACGAACTGCCGGACGAGTGTGACGTCGATACCGATGCTGACGGTCTCTATACGGAACGCCCTTGGCGTCTCCGGGATGGCGCTTCGCTCGGTGACCCGGTAGTGGTCGCGGAATGCTATGACCTGCAGGGTGAGGTCGAGAGTGTCGAGGGTCGGACTATCGATGAGGTCGCGTCACCTCTTGGCCTGGACGAAACTCCCGCGCCCCGAACACCGGCGTCCGTCGGCCCACTCATCGCCGCCGGTTCGGGTATGTGGCTGTTCGGTGGTGCCGCGGGGGTGTTCGCCGTACAGGTCGCTGACAGCCGGCGGGTTGTCACCGGGCCGGAATGGCGCAATACCCCTCTGCTGGGTACGCACAATCGCTCCGCGCTGTGGCGTGTGCCAGAGGAGGCTGTTCGCCCGGACGCCCCCACACCCGCCTGGTTGGACGACGTGTTCGGTGACGAACTGCGCAGTGTGCTCACTGCTCAGCGGCTTCCTGCCGGCTTGTGGGACGAGGCGGCGCGCGCTTTCCTGACGGGAACCGGCATGCCGGCGCTGGACGACCTTCTTCCTTTCGCGGATATCGACGACCCGGACGACACCGGACTGCCCGAAGCTGACTGGCCTGCCGACGTCCCCCGGCCCGAAGGCACGGGTACTTTCTACCGCCTCGGCCGATGGGTTCGGCAGGATCTGCTGCTGGACGGAGCGACGGGCCGAATCTTCCACGACTCGGACGATGAGGAGAGCCCGGGGCACCTGCTTATCGCCGGCAGCCTCGGCCAGTTCTGGACGTTGTTGTCTCTGTATTGGTCCTTGCGCCGCAGCACGCTGACCACATCGGCGGAGCAGCGGGACGCCCGACGCAGCCTGACATCCTGGGCGGCCCGGGTCGACCCGGCAACCGCCGGCCACCCCCACTGGCTAGCCATTTTCAACGGAGACTGGGACCAGCGGGACATGTTCTGACCGAGGCGGTCACTCCAAGCATCGCCCAACGCTCACACCGTACGCACACCCGTGGTACCCAGCGGTACGCACGCGCCGCTGCGTGTACGGTCGTTCAGCGCCAGATATGTGGTTCATGCGAGGAATCCAAAAGGCGCAAGGTGCAAGGTGCAGCAAGCGCCTGCTTGGCGGTGGTTGGCGAAAGCTGGGCGAAGACAATGCTGCACATCGTTCCACCACGAGAGAATGACGATGCCTGAGACACCTTCTGCTCCCGAGCACGTAAGCGCGGACCAAGCGGTCGCACGCATCGTGGCTTGGTGGGATTCGGACCGATCGGCCGCGGGGCGGATCGACCTGGTCGCCGCGCCGGGCAGCCATCTGGTCGATCACGTGATGCGTGAAGTACACCGGCAGGTTCCGCACAGTGTGCTGGTCGACGCCATGGGCAGAACAACAGAAGACGTGTTCCAACAGATCCTGGAAACCGCCGGCGTCCCGGCCGGCAAGAATCTGCCGCATCAATGGCTGCACGCGATCAGGCGCATCAGCCAAGACAAGCTGATCCTTCTCTCACATGCTCCGTTCGCCGGACTCACCCGGCGTTCCTCACACCCGGAGCTCACGGACACCACGCTTGCCGAGACTCTGAGCATCGTGGACAGTGTCGGAGTCGTGCTGGAGACCGCTCCTCGTCACCGGCGCGGCAGCATCTCACTGCGACTCATTGATGACGAAGACGCTCGGCAAGCCTGGCACTCCACCGACCCGCCGGTGCCCCTCCAGGCGCTCGCGCTGGCAGAACCACGCCGGGTGCCTTTCCGGGCTTGGCGTGAGCTCATCACGGCTACCGCGTCCTTTCTCGACACGGAAGTTCCCGGCTTCACGTCCGACGCTGATGATGCACAACTGACGTTCTTGGCCGAGTGTTTCCCCGACCATTTGGACGTCGAAGCCGGTCACGTCACGTTCAAGACGGAAAGTGCGTCCCTCGCCATCCGCCGCGACTCGGACCCACAACTGTTGTTGGCCGTCAACCGGCACATGTCGGCCTGGCTGCTGAATGACGTGGCACCTCAGTGCCGTCACGCCGAAGGGTGGGTTGCCTCTGGAGACCTCGGCCGTTACGCCGCACAAGGGCTCGCGATGCACGCCGTACAGGCGGGCGTCTTTCCCGACGTGCTCGCCGGCGGCACCGTGCTGGCCAATATTCCGGCCCGGGCTCTGATCGACGCTGCTCATTGTGCGTACGAAGGTGCCGTGCCCGGCAACAACGCGGCTGCCGATGCGGTGTACCTACGGATGTACGGCATCGCCCCCGACAGCCAATCGGAATGGGCGGCTTGGCTGCATTTGATGGCCACGGCCCGCTCGGATGCCTCCGTAGCGGCTGGCATCGAGCAGTCCGGTGTACGGCTGCCATGGACGACCGCATGGTGCCATTGGCGCCCGCCGGGTGGCCTTCACCAGCAATATGTGCGGCCCGGTGCCGTCAACGACCTGTTCGAGGTGCGGTGGCGGGAGAACCCGGCCGTCGCCTCGGCCGGGGGCGACGACTTCGGTACCTGCATATGGGACGTGCGCACGGGCACTCTCCTGGCAGGCCCCCTCGCTCCGGACGCCCCCTTTCCCGCCGAGGTGCTGGGCTCTCTCACCTGGGCGACGCCGGAAGGCCGAGACACCCCGGGCCCGATGTCGCTGGAGGACTTGGAAGGTGAGCGTGCGAGCGGGGAAGGGCCACACGACGACCTCCTCTACGTATCACTCAACACCGGCAGCACAGTCGTGGTGGCGGGAACCGGGGGTCTCTTCGCAGTCACGCCCGGCGATCCAGCTGGCTTTCCCGGCCTGGGAACTGCGGGGTCTCCGCCTCGCCTCGGTGTCAACACGGCAGCCGGTCCATCCCGCCCCGTCGACGTACCGGCTGCCTCTGCTGACGATCTGCTCGAACTCTGCGGAACCGGTTCTGGCGTCCGTTCTTCCGCAGCAGACCTGCCTAACGGATTCACCGACGACACGGCTCGGCGAATCCTTCGCGAGGTCGGTCTCCCCGAGGTCGACGAGAAAGGCATTCGCCTCGAACCGCGGTACGAGCGGTTCCTGTCGGAGGTCACCTGGCCGTCAGACGTCCCCGCTCCTGACAGCGAGGGGCCGTTCTTCCTGATCGGCAGGTGGATGGGCGGTGAGATCGTCGTCGCCGGAGCGTCGGGATTTGTGCTGCGTATGCCCTCCGAGGCCGAGGAGCCAGGGCTCGTGGACAATCCCGTGGTCGCTACGGGCCTGGATCGCTTCCTCGCCATGACCGCCTCGTGGATCAGTGGCCGACGCATCGTGGAGAGCACGGAGAATGACGACGAGGCTCACCTGCTCCGACAGCACATCGAATCCTCTCTCCGGGAAATCGACTGGCATGGATCGTTGTCCGAGGCGTGGTCCTACTCCCTGTACAACGACTGACAAGGCCACCGCAGAAGCCCGAATCTGACTCGCTCTGTCGAGGGAAGAGAGTGATCGACGGCGTAGTAGCTTTTCTGTGGAAATTCTTGGGAATTCTCGTGGGTGAGCGGAGTCGAGTGCTGTGTCCCGTGGAGCTGTTACCGCCCGGTTGATGGAGTGGCTTCGGGCGCCGGGGGTGCGGCGTCTGGTGGTGCCCGTCAGCGGTTCGATTGGTGCCGGTAAGACCTCGTGTGTGAAAGACGTGACGGAAGCCGCTGGTCAGGGTGAGTTTCCGGCTGTTTGCCACTATGTCGACTGCCGGGGGCTTACCGCGGACGCCGTGGCCAGGCAGCTGATTGCCGCCTGGGGTTTCGACGAACGGTTTTGGCGCACCCGCGATACGCCGTTGGCCGATGCCTTCCGGAAGTGGACGAGCAGCGGGGAAAGGGCGGTCGTCGGGTTCGGGAACGTCCAGTGGGCTGGTGGCACGGCGACCTCGACGGAACCCGAGCGGGTTCTGCGGCACGTTGTCGTTCCCTTGCTGCGTCATGCCGGCTGTCCGGTCGCCGTGCTCGTCGAGATCGACCAGCAGCAGGAGCGCGTCCCGCTGGCGTCGGTTCTGCCCGGGCAGCAGCTTCTGCCGTTTGAAGTACCGGACGTCGGGACGTCTGTTGGCCATGACCTCCTCGGTGTCCTCGCCCGCTTTCCGCAGGTGTGGGCGTTGGCCGCAGCCGAAATCCGGGACGTGCCGCTGCCGGCCTGGTCGACGCTGTGCACAGCCCTCGGTCTACCGGGCGATCCTGCGGTCTTGAACGCCGCAGTGAGTGCCTTGCCCGGAATTCTTATGGCGTCGTCAGCCGACCCCCGGCCCGACGATGCCGAGGGAGGAGGCGAAGGAGCTGATGACGCATTCAACGCTAGTTGCGTTGCTTTTCTGGCGGATGGCATACGTCATCTCTTGCGGACTTACCGCCCGTTCGAGTCGGCGGAGCATGCCCGCATCGCCGACGCTCTGCTGGATCGGTCGCTCCGGCGCTCCGGCGTGACCGTTCCCTGGCGCGAGCACGACCGCGTCACACGGTATGCCGCCCACGCGCTGCCCCTGCACTGCGCGGCCGCCGGTACTTTGCCCGAGCTGGCGCAGGATCCCGGTTTTCTCGCGAACGTCGACCGGCTTTCGCTGCTCACCGGATTGGCGCTCGTTTATCCCGACGGCATTCCGCACGATGTGCCCGCGCTCGATGTTCATTACCTTGAGGAAGCCGGCGTCGAACCGAGCACTCACGAAGAGTGGGTCTGCTGGCTGCATTGGGCCTTGATGAACCGCGGGGCCACCGGATTCGCCGCGCGGCTGGCGCATTCTGCCGGTGACCTGCCGTGGCTCACCCACTGGTCGCGCTGGCGCCCTTACGCCTCCTTCGGGCCCTCCGCCGAACACGACATCGCGCGGGCCGACGAGGCGGTCGTGGGCGTCGTGAACGGTACGGACGTGGTCGCCGGCCAGTTGGAGATCGACGAGGACGGCTTCGCCGGCGGGGCGGGCGCCGACGCGGAGGAGTGGTTCGAAGAACGCCTGTGGAGGCTCGACGACGGTACGCCGCTCGGGGATGCCGTCCAGGTTGCGTTGTACTACGACGACGACGGTGACGTCGAGCGTGCCGTCGGCCGCGTCTTCGAACCGGTCGAGGTACCGGAAGAACTGGACAGCAGGCCCGTCCCCCGTGCCCCCTCCTCCTCGTCCTGTCTGGCCGCGGCGGCCGACGGGACGCTGGTTTACGGCGGCCAGGGTGGCGTTTTCGTCCTCGGCGCGCCCGACCAGGCGCGGGTGGTGTCAGCGCCTCGCTGGCGGTCACGTCCGCTGCTCGGCGCTCACAACCGGGCGGAAGCGTGGCCGATGCCGGTTGCGGTGCGCGCGGGCAACCAGCCGGCACAGGAGTGGTACGAGAACGCGTTCGGGGAGGGAGCGTGCCGGATCGCGAGCCGTGACGACCTTCCCGCGGGGGTCACGCATCCCGACACCGTGCGTTTCCTGACCGAGGTGGGCCTGCCCGACTTCGAGGGCGCGCTCCCGTACGTCTCGTTCGTCTCGCCTCAAGCGCTCGCCGAAGTCACCGACCCCGCCGTGCTCCCCCCGGCTGCCGGCCCGGGGCCGTTCTTTCACCTGGGGAACTGGGCACGCGGAGGTTTGTTGCTGGACGGTACGTACGGACGCGTCCATACGACGTATGCCGTAGACGGCGCCGAAGAACGTCTTCTCAGTGGGGGGCTGCGGCAGCTTTGTACGCTGCTGGCGCTGTCCACGCTACGGGCGCAAAGCGATTTCACTGTGTGGGCAGAGGAAGTGGACGCGAAGCGCAGTCTTCGCGCATGGGCCCAGCGGATCGACCCGCTCAGCTCTTCGCATCCTCACTGGGCCGCTGTCCTCTCGGGCCACTGGGACGACCGCGACGTGCTGTGAAGTCCGGCGCCGGCCGGACGGTGTGCACGCCCCGCGCCCGTCGGGGCACGGGGCGTCGGGGCGCAGGGCGTCGGGTTCAGACGCGCGCAGCCGCGATCTGGCGGGACATGATCGTCGTCAGTTCGTACGCGGTGTGGGAGGCGGCTACCGAGGTGATCTCGGCGTGGTCGTAGGCGGGGGCCACCTCGACCAGGTCGGCGGAGACGAGGTTGCAGCTGGAGAGGCCGCGGAGGATTTCGAGGAGTTCGCGGGAGGTGAGGCCGCCGGCCTCGGGGGTGCCGGTGCCGGGGGCGTGGGCCGGGTCGAGGACGTCGATGTCGATCGAGATGTACAGGGGGCGGTCGCCGATGCGCTGGCGGAGCTGGTCGGCGACCTCGTCGACGCCGCGGCGCATGACGTCGGCGGAGGTGACGATGCCGAAGCCCATCTTCTCGTCGTCGTCGAGGTCCTTCTTGCCGTAGAGGGGACCGCGGGTGCCGACGTGGGAGAGCGCTGAGGTGTCGAGGATGCCCTCCTCGACGGCACGGCGGAACGGGGTGCCGTGGGTGTACTCGGCGCCGAAGTAGGTGTCCCAGGTGTCCAGGTGGGCGTCGAAGTGGAGCAGGGCGACCGGGCCGTGCTTCTTCGCCATGGAGCGCAGCAGGGGCAGGGCGATGGTGTGGTCGCCGCCCAGCGTCATCAGGCGGGCGCCGCTGTCCAGGAGGTCGTCGGCGGCGGCCTCGATGGTCTCGACGGCCTCGTTGATGTTGAAGGGGTTGGCGGCGATGTCGCCGGCGTCCGCGACCTGGGCGAGCGCGAAGGGGGACGCGTCCTGGGCCGGGTTGTACGGGCGCAGCAGGCGGGACGCCTCGCGGATGGCGTTGCCGCCGAAGCGGGCACCGGGGCGGTAGGAGACGCCGGTGTCGAAGGGGACGCCGACCACCGCGACGTCGGCCCGGCCCACCTCGTCGAGGCGGGGCAGCCGGGCGAAGGTCGCCGGGCCCGCGTAGCGGGGGACGCGGGAGGAGTCGACGGGACCGACGGGTTCCTGGGAGGCGCCGGAAGCGGCGGATGCGGTGGTCATAGGGCTGAGAGTAGGGAGCGGGGGCCGGGGGGCCCATGGACATTTGTGACGTTGCGGCGGCGGCGCATGGACGTCACGTCCACCGCCGGATGCTTCAAGGGACAATGAGCCCATGCCGATACTGCCGCCTGCTCCCAGCCGCACCGAACTCGTCGACCATCTCGTACGGACCCGGATCGCCGGTGAGGTCGCCACGCCGCGCGAGAACAACCTCGACCACTACCGCAAACTGGCCGACGGAGACCGTCACTACTGGCTCGGGCTGGAGCTCGGGGACCGCTGGACCGATGAGCAGGACGTGCTCGCGGTGATGGCGGAACGGTGCGGCGTCATCGACGACACCCGCCACCGGATGGGCCAGGACACCATCGACCCCGAGCTGACGGTGGACGCTCTGGAGCGCGCGGCCGCCCGGCTGCGCAAGGCCGCCGCCGGGCGGGAGCGGGTGCTGTTCGCGACCGGCCATCCGGGCGGGCTGCTGGACGTGCACCGGGCCACCGCCGAGGCGCTGCGTGCGCGGGGCTGCGACATCGTCGTCGTACCGGACGGGTTGCAGGCGGACGAGGGTGTGGTGTTCCAGTTCGCCGACGTGGCGATGCTGGAGCGCGGCGCGACGCTGTGGCACACCCACTCCCCCGCGCCGATGACCGCCGTACTGGACGGGCTGGAACGGGCGGGCCAGGCGCTGCCGGACCTGGTCATGGCCGATCACGGCTGGGCCGGGTGCGCGGGGCAGCGCGGGCTGGACGCCATCGGGTTCGCGGACTGCAACGACCCGGCGCTGTTCGTGGGCGAGGCGGAGGGCACCCTCCAGGTGACGATCCCGCTGGACGACCACGTGCTGAGCCCGCGGTACTACGACCCGATGACGGCGTACCTGCTGGACGCGGCGGGCTTGGCGGGCTGAGGAGGAGGAGCGGGGGCGGGGCTCCGAACCGGCCCCCGCCCCCGCCCCCGAGGCGGACCGGACAGGGCTACGGCTACGGCTATGTCCCGTCCGTCTCCGCCCCGCCCGTCCCCGGCCGTCTCTGGTACGCCCCCGGAGTCGGGTCGAGGAACACCCGCCGGATCGCCGGGAAGCGTGCGCGCAGCCGCTGTTCCGCGTCCTCGCAGGCCCATTCGATCTCCTCGGCGGTGGACACGTCCCGGAAGTCGATCTTGGCGGCCACCAGGACCTCGCGCGGCCCCTGGACGAGCGTGACCAGCTCTAGTACGTCCACGATGTGCGCGACCGAGCGGAGTTCCGCGCGTACGGCGTCGCGCATCGGCCCGGGGAGCGGGCGGCCGATCAGGAGCCGGGCGTTGCTGCGGCCGAGTACCCAGGCCACGTACACCAGCAGCAGCCCGATGCAGATCGACGCGGCGCCGTCCCATGCGCCGGAGCCGGTGAGCTGGCCTCCCAGCAGTCCGCCCGCTGCCAGCACCAGCCCGGCCAGCGCCGCGGAGTCCTCCATGACGACGGCCTTCACGGCCGTGTCCGGGGTGTGGGCCATGTACAGGTGCAGGGAGACGCCGAAGCGCGCGGCCTCGCCCCGGGCCTGGCGTACGCCCTTGAGGAGCGAGGCGCCCTCCAGGAGGAAGGCCAGAGCGAGGACGAGGTAGGAGAGCAGGGGGTCGCCCGGGTCCTCGCCGTGGGTGAGGGTGTGGATGCCGTCGTGGACCGCGAAGACCGCGCCGCCGACGAAGGTGGCCACGGAGGCGAGCAGCGCCCATACGTAGCGCTCGCCGCCGTGGCCGAGCGGGTGGTCCTCGTCGGCGGGTTTCCCGCCGCGTTTGAGGGCGGTCAGCAGGAGGAGTTCGGTGACCGTGTCGGCGGTGGAGTGCGCGGCCTCGGAGAGCATCGCGCCGGAACCGCTGACGGCACCGCCGACGGCCTTGGCCGCGGCGATGCCGAGGTTCGCGGCGGCGGCCACGAGGACGGTGCCGGTGCTCTCCTCCGAGGACGCGTCACGCGGGCCGGGCGGGTCGGACGAATCATGCGGGTCGGACGGATCGGACGGGGGTACGGAGCTGCTGGAGGCGTCCATGGCGGTCCAGTATGCGCACCGGGCGGACGCGGACACCGGAACGACGCCTCACCCCCGCGGCAAACGGCTCCCTCACCCCCGCGGCACCCGGATGACCCCCTCCTGGATCACCGACACCGCCAGCTGGCCGTCCGCCGTGAAGATCCGGCCCTTGCCCAGGCCCCGGCCGCCCTGGGCGGTCGGTGACTCCTGGTCGTACAGCAGCCAGCCGTCGGCGCGGAACGGGCGGTGGAACCACATCGCGTGGTCCAGGCTCGCGCCGACGACGTCGCCGACGGCCCAGCCGCCGCGCCCGTGTGCGAGCAGCACCGAGTCCAGCAGGGTCATGTCGGAGACGTAGGTGACCAGGCAGATGTGCAGCAGGGGCTGGTCGATGTCGCCGTCGAGCTTGCCGTGCGTGCGGAACCAGACCTGGGAGCGCGGTTCGCGCGGTTGGCCGGCGGTGCCGAACGGCGGCTCGTCCACGTAGCGGAGATCGACGGCTGCCCGTGCTTCCAGGAGGCGCTGCGCCACGCCCGGTTCGCGGAAGCGGTCGGCGTAGCGGGGGAGCATTTCGGCGGCGGTCGGCAGGGTCAGCGGGTCCGGTGCGTACGGCATCGGCTCCTGGTGTTCCATGCCTTCCTCGTACACCTGGAAGGAGGCGGAGAGGTGGAAGATCGGCTGGCCGTGCTGGACGGCGACGACGCGGCGGGTGGTGAAGGACCGGCCGTCGCGGATGCGGTCGACGGTGTAGACGATGGGCGCGCCGGGGTCGCCGGGCCGCAGGAAGTACGCGTGCAGGGAGTGCGGCGGGCGGTCCTCGGGGACGGTGCGCCCGGCGGCGACCAGGGCCTGGGCGGCGACCTGGCCGCCGAAGACCCGGGGCACGACGGAGGGGCGGCTGGTGCCGCGGAAGATGTCCTGCTCGATGCGTTCCAGGTCGAGCTGTTCGAGCAGGTCGGCGAGGGCGTCGTTCACGCGCGTACGGCTTTCGTTCGTGCGGGGCGCGGCGGCGGGCTGCCGGCCCTCACAGGCCCATGGACTTGGCGATGATGGAGCGCATGACCTCGCTCGTGCCGCCGTAGATGCGGGTGACGCGGGTGTCGGCGTACAGGCGGGAGATCGGGTACTCCTGCATGTAGCCGTAGCCGCCGTGCAGCTGGAGGCACTTGTCGATGACGACGGCGGCGCGCTCGGTGGTGAAGAGCTTGGCGGAGGCGGCGTCGGCGGCGGTCAGTTCGCCCGCGTCGTGGGCGTCCAGGGCGCGGTCGACGACGGCCTGCATGGCGTCCACCTCGGACTTGCAGTCGGCGAGGGCGAACTTGGTGTTCTGGAAGGAGGCGACGGACTTGCCGAAGACCTCGCGTTCCTGGACGTACTCCTTGGCGAAGCGGACTGCGGCGGCGGCCTGGGCGTAGGCGCCGACGGCGATGCCGAGACGTTCCTGCGGGAGGTTCTGGCCGAGGTAGGAGAACGCCTTGCCCTCTTCGCCGAGGCGGTCTTCGACGGGCACCTTGACGTCGGTGAAGGAGAGTTCGGCGGTGTCGGAGGTCTTGAGGCCGAGCTTGTCCAGCTTGCGGCCGACGGCGTAGCCCTCGGAGGTGGTGTCGACGACCAGGAGGGTGATGCCGCCGCGGCGGTCCTCCCGAGGTGCTGCCTGCGCGGAGCGCAGCCCATCAGGGGTGGTGGCCGGGCGACGGGTGGGCGGGGCCGTACGGGCGCAGACGATGACGCGGTCGGCGAGGACGCCGCCGGTGATGAAGGTCTTGGCGCCGTTGAGGACGTAGTGCGTGCCGTCCTCGGAGAGCTTGGCGGTGGTCTTCATGCCGGCCAGGTCGGAGCCGGTGCCGGGCTCGGTCATGGCGATGGCGGTCATCATGTCGCCGGAGACGAAGGGGGGCAGCCAGCGCCGCTTCTGCTCCTCGGTGGCGTACTTGAGGAAGTACGGGAGGCAGAGCGCGGTGTGTACGCCGGAGCCGCCGAAGCTGACGCCCGCCCGCGCGCATTCCTCGGTGATGACGGCGTTGAACTTGAAGCTGCTCTCGCCGGCGCCGCCGTACTCCTCCGGCACCTCGATGCCGAAGACGCCCAGCTCGCCGAGTTTCTTGTAGAAGTCGCGGGGGGCCTGGCCGGCCTGCATCCACTCGTCGTAGACCGGGACGACCTCGGCGGCGATGAAGTCGCGGATGGTCTCCCGGAACGCTTCGTGATCCTCGTTGAACACCGTACGACGCATCCGCCGCCCTCCTCCGGTTCACCGGCCGGCCAGGACCGGCCGTCGACTAAGCGCTTGCTCAGCCGAAAGCTACCCGCCGGTCAGTCGGACTGTCCAGAGGTGTCCAAGGGGGCGGGCGGGCCCGCGAATCCGCCCGCGGCCCCGTGCGCAGCCCCGTCCGCGACCCCGCCCGCACCCACCGCGGCGAACGCCCCGCGCGCCAGCCGGTGCAGCAGTTGCGACATCTCCGTACGCCCCGGGAGCGCGCCCGGGCGGCTGAGGTGCGGGGTCGAGTTGAGCAGGCCGAACACCGCGTGGACGGAGGCGCGCGCGTCCGCCTCCGCGCACGCCGGGTACACCTCGCGCACCACCTGCACCCACAGCTCCACGTACTCGCGCTGGAGGCGGCGCACCCGCTTGCGGTCGGCCTCGCGCAGCCGGTCCAGCTCGCGGTCGTGGACGGTGATCAGCGGGCGGTCGTCGAGCGCGAAGTCGATGTGCCCGTCGATCAGGGCGTCCAGCACCGCCCCCGGGCTGTCCCCGCCGGACGCGGCCCGGATGCGGCCGCCCTCCAGCAGCCGTTCGCTGATGCCGACGAGCAGTTCGGCGAGCATCGCGTCCTTGCCGGCGAAGTGGCGGTAGAGGCCGGGCCCGGAGATTCCGACGGCGGCACCGATCTCGTCCACGCCGACGCCGTGGAAGCCGCGCTCGGCGAAGAGGCGGGCCGCCTCCTTGAGGATCTGCTCGCGTCGGCCGGTGGCGGTCGGGGCGTGTGTGCTGCTCATACAACTAATTGTAGACAGGCGGGTTAGTGGTCGTTAACCTGAGGGGAATGGAGTTAACGCCCATTAACCACCAGCGCCAGTCGAACCGCCGGGCCACCCCCGACGTCCGCGGCAGCCGAGTGAGGGAGCCCAAGCGATGGAGCCGGTAGCGATGGAGCCGACCCGGACGGGGGGACGGATGCGCACGGACCCGACGGAGCAGGCGCCGGTGCTGGACAGCACCGCGGACCCCGCCTCGGACGCCTGGCGCGCCAACGAGGCCGCCCACCAGGAACTGGCCGAGGAGCTGCGCGAGCGCCTCGCCGCGGCCCGCCTGGGCGGCGGCGAGAAGGCCAGGGCCCGGCACACGGCGCGCGGCAAGCTGCTGCCCCGCGACCGGGTGGACGCGTTGCTGGACCCCGGTTCGCCCTTCCTGGAGCTGGCGCCGCTGGCGGCGGAGGGGATGTACGGCGGCGCCGCGCCGGCCGCGGGCGTGATCGCGGGCGTCGGCCGGGTCTCCGGCCGCGAGACGGTGATCGTCGCCAACGACGCGACGGTCAAGGGCGGCACGTACTACCCGATGACGGTCAAGAAGCACCTGCGCGCCCAGGAGGTGGCGCTGGAGAACCGCCTGCCGTGCCTGTACCTGGTCGACTCGGGCGGCGCCTTCCTGCCGATGCAGGACGAGGTCTTCCCCGACCGCGAGCACTTCGGGCGGATCTTCTACAACCAGGCCCGGATGTCGGGCGCGGGCATCCCGCAGATCGCGGCGGTCCTCGGCTCCTGCACGGCGGGCGGCGCGTACGTCCCGGCGATGAGCGACGAGGCCGTGATCGTACGGAACCAGGGCACGATCTTCCTGGGCGGGCCGCCGCTGGTGAAGGCCGCGACCGGCGAGGTCGTCACGGCCGAGGAGCTGGGCGGCGGCGAGGTGCACTCCCGTACGTCCGGCGTCACCGACCACCTCGCCGAGGACGACGCGCACGCGCTGCGCATCGTGCGCACCATCGTCGCGACGCTCGGCGACCGCGGCCCGCTGCCGTGGACGGTGCGCCCCATAGAAGAGCCCAAGGTCGATCCGGCCGGGCTGTACGGCGCGGTGCCCGCCGACTCCCGTACGCCCTATGACGTACGCGAGGTCATCGCGCGCGTCGTGGACGGTTCGCGCTTCGCCGAGTTCAAGGCCGAGTACGGCACGACGCTGGTCACCGGCTTCGCCCGGATCCACGGCCACCCGGTCGGCATCGTCGCCAACAACGGCATCCTGTTCTCCGAGTCCGCCCAGAAGGGCGCGCACTTCGTCGAGCTGTGCGACCAGCGCGGCATCCCGCTGGTCTTCCTCCAGAACATCTCCGGCTTCATGGTCGGCCGCGACTACGAGGCGGGCGGCATCGCCAAGCACGGCGCGAAGATGGTCACGGCGGTGGCGTGCACCCGGGTGCCCAAGCTGACCGTCGTCATCGGCGGCTCGTACGGTGCGGGCAACTACTCGATGTGCGGCCGGGCCTATTCGCCCCGCTTCCTGTGGATGTGGCCGAACGCCAAGATCTCGGTGATGGGCGGCGAGCAGGCCGCTTCCGTTCTCGCGACCGTCAAGCGCGACCAGTTGGAGGCGCGGGGCGAGGAGTGGAGCGCCGAGGAGGAGGCCGCGTTCAAGGCGCCGGTCCGCGAGCAGTACGAGACGCAGGGCAGCGCCTACTACGCGACCGCGCGGCTGTGGGACGACGGGGTCATCGACCCGCTGGAGACCCGCCGGGTGCTGGGCCTGGCGCTGACCGCCTGCGGCAACGCGCCGCTGGGCGAGCCGGGCTACGGCGTCTTCCGGATGTGAGGGAGTGCGGGGAGTGAAGGAACAGATGAGCATGTTCGACACCGTCCTGGTCGCCAACCGCGGCGAGATCGCGGTCCGCGTCATCCGCACGCTCCGCGCGCTCGGCGTGCGTTCGGTCGCCGTGTTCAGCGACGCGGACGCCGACGCCCGGCACGTGCGCGAGGCCGACACGGCGGTACGGATCGGCCCGCCGCCGGCCACCGAGAGCTATCTGCACGCCGGCCGCCTCATCGAGGCCGCGCACCGCACCGGGGCGCAGGCCGTGCACCCGGGGTACGGCTTCCTCGCCGAGAACACCGCGTTCGCGGCGGCCTGCGCCGACGCCGGGCTGGTCTTCATCGGGCCGCCCGCCGAGGCGATCGAGCTGATGGGCGACAAGATCCGCGCGAAGGAGACGGTACGGGCGGCCGGCGTGCCGGTCGTGCCCGGCTCCTCGGGCAGCGGCCTGACCGACGCCCAGCTGGCGGACGCCTCGCGGGAGATCGGGATGCCGGTGCTGCTCAAGCCGTCCGCGGGCGGCGGCGGCAAGGGCATGCGGCTGGTGCGGGACGAGGCGCTGCTCGCCGACGAGATCGCCGCGGCCCGGCGCGAGGCGCGCGGCTCCTTCGGCGACGACACGCTGCTGGTCGAGCGCTGGGTGGACCGCCCCCGGCACATCGAGATCCAGGTGCTGGCGGACGGCCACGGCAACGTCGTCCACCTCGGCGAGCGCGAGTGCTCGCTCCAGCGCCGCCACCAGAAGGTGATCGAGGAGGCGCCGTCCGTCCTGCTGGACGAGGCGACGCGGGCCGCGATGGGCGAGGCCGCCGTGCAGGCCGCCCGCTCCTGCGGCTACCGGGGGGCGGGCACGGTCGAGTTCATCGTGCCGGGCGACGACCCCGCGTCGTACTTCTTCATGGAGATGAACACCCGCCTCCAGGTCGAGCACCCGGTCACCGAGTTCGTCACCGGCCTGGACCTGGTCGAGTGGCAGCTGCGCATCGCGGCCGGCGAGGAACTCCCGTACGGGCAGAAGGACATCCGCCTGACCGGACATGCGGTCGAGGCCCGGATCTGCGCCGAGACGGTGTCGGTCAAGGAGGGCGCGCGCGGCTTCCTGCCGTCCGGCGGCACGGTCCTCGCGCTGCGTGAGCCGGCCGGCGACGGTGTGCGCACGGACTCCGGCCTGGCCGAGGGCACCGAGGTCGGCAGCCTGTACGACCCGATGCTCTCCAAGGTCATCGCGTACGGCCCGGACCGCGCGACCGCCCTGCGCAAGCTGCGCGCCGCGCTCGCCGGGACGGTGGTGCTCGGCGTGCCCACCAACACCGGCTTCCTGCGCCGCCTGCTGGCTCACCCGGCCGTCGCGGCGGGCGAGCTGGACACCGGGCTGGTCGAGCGCGAGATGGACGCGCTGGTGCCGCGGGACGTGCCCGAGGAGGTGTACGCGGCCGCCGCCGCCGTACGGAACGCGGCGCTGGAGCCGGTGCCGGACGGCGGCTGGACCGACCCGTTCTCCGTACCGGACGGCTGGCGGCTCGGCGGCCGGACCGCTCCCGTGGCGCACTGGTTGAAGGTCCCCGGCCACGAGCCGGTGCACGCGACGGGCAGCGGGCACGTGACACCCGACCGGGTGCGCGTCACCGTGGGCGGTGTGGTGCACACCTTCCACCGGTCCGGTGACTGGCTCGGCAGGGACGGCGACACCTGGCACGTGACGGACCACGACCCGGTCGCGGAGACCCTGCGCGGCGCCGCCGGAGCGCACGGGATGGACGCGCTGACCGCGCCGATGCCCGGCACGGTCACCGTCGTGAAGGTGGCCGTCGGCGACGAGGTGGCCGCGGGGCAGGGGCTGCTGGTCGTCGAGGCGATGAAGATGGAACACGTCATCGCGGCGCCGCACGCCGGCACCGTCAGCGAACTGGGCGTCTCCCCCGGCAGCACGGTCGCCATGGACCAGGTGCTCGCCGTCGTCGACCCGCACGAGACGGCTCAGGACGCGCAGGCGGCGGGGCCGGCCGAGGAGGCAGCGAAATGACCGCTCCCGGACTTCCGATGCCCGTACCGGCTCCCGGCCTGCCGGCCCGGGTCCGTATCCACGAGGT
The DNA here is from genome assembly GCF_044332485.1 of Streptomyces sp. NPDC017056. Lineage (NCBI taxonomy): Bacteria > Bacillati > Actinomycetota > Actinomycetes > Kitasatosporales > Streptomycetaceae > Streptomyces > Streptomyces sp. NPDC017056. The sequence goes on from NZ_JBIRPD010000006.1 coordinate 280,229, forward strand.
CGGCGCGCGCGACGGCCTGCAGAACGAGTCCGCCGTCGTCCCCACCGAGGTCAAGGCCGAGTTCGTCCGCCGCCTCGCCGGGGCCGGGCTGACCACCGTCGAGGCGACCAGCTTCGTGCACCCCAAGTGGGTGCCGCAGCTCGCCGACGCGGAGCGGCTCTACCCCATGCTGGACGGCCTCGGCGTGCACCTGCCGGTCCTGGTGCCCAACGACCGCGGCCTGGACCGCGCGCTCGCCCTGGGGGCGCGCCGGATCGCGGTGTTCGGCAGCGCGACGGAGTCGTTCGCCAAGGCCAACCTCAACCGCACGGTCGGGGAATCGCTGGCCATGTTCACCCCGGTGGTCGCCCGCGCGAAGGAGGAGCGGGCACACGTCCGCGGCTACCTCTCCATGTGCTTCGGCGACCCGTGGGAGGGCCCGGTACCCATCGCGCAGGTCGTACGGGTCTGCCGCGCCCTGCTCGACATGGGCTGCGACGAGCTGAGCCTCGGCGACACCATCGGCGTCGCCACCCCGGGGCACGTACAGGCGCTGCTCGCCGCGCTGAACGAGGCGGGGGTGCCCACCGACCGGCTCGGCGTGCACTTCCACGACACGTACGGCCAGGCGCTGGCCAACACTCTCGCCGCGCTCCAGCACGGCGTCACCACCGTCGACGCGTCGGCGGGCGGGCTCGGCGGCTGCCCGTACGCCAAGAGCGCCACCGGCAACCTCGCCACCGAAGACCTGGTGTGGATGCTGCACGGCCTCGGCATCGAGACCGGGGTCGACCTGGGCCGGCTCACCGCCACCAGCGTGTGGATGGCCGAACAGCTGGGCCGTCCGAGCCCCTCCCGCACCGTCCGTGCCCTCTCCCACAAGGAGTGAACGATGTCCCTGGACCACCGCCTGTCCCCCGAACTCGAAGAGCTGCGGCGCACGGTCGAGGCGTTCGCCCACGACGTGGTCGCGCCCAAGATCGGCGAGTTCTACGAGCACCACGAGTTCCCGTACGAGATCGTGCGGGAAATGGGCCGGATGGGCCTGTTCGGCCTGCCCTTCCCCGAGGAGTACGGCGGCATGGGCGGCGACTACCTCGCCCTCGGCATCGCCCTGGAGGAGCTGGCCCGCGTCGACTCCTCCGTGGCGATCACCCTGGAGGCGGGCGTCTCGCTCGGCGCCATGCCGGTCTTCCACTTCGGTACCGAGGAGCAGAAGCGCGAGTGGCTGCCCCGGATGTGTACGGGCGAGGTGCTGGGCGCCTTCGGCCTGACCGAGCCAGACGGCGGCTCGGACGCGGGCGCCACCCGCACCACGGCCGTACGGGACGGCGACGAGTGGGTGATCAACGGCAGCAAGTGCTTCATCACCAACTCCGGCACCGACATCACCGGGCTGGTCACGGTCACCGCCGTCACCGGCCGCAAGGACGACGGCAAACCGCTGATCTCCTCGATCATCGTCCCGGCCGGGACGCCGGGCTTCACGGTCGGCGCCCCGTACTCGAAGGTCGGCTGGAACGCCTCCGACACCCGTGAGCTGTCCTTCTCCGACGTACGGGTGCCGGTGGGCAACCTCCTCGGCACGGAAGGCCGCGGCTACGCCCAGTTCCTGCGCATCCTGGACGAGGGCCGGATCGCCATAGCGGCACTGGCCACCGGCCTGGCCCAGGGCTGTGTGGACGAGTCGCTCAAGTACGCCAAGGACCGGCACGCCTTCGGCAAGCCGATCGGCGCCAACCAGGCGATCCAGTTCAAGCTGGCCGACATGGAGCTGCGCGCCCACACCTCCCGGCTGGCCTGGCGCGACGCCGCGTCCCGCCTGGTGCACGGCGAGCCCTTCAAGAAGGAGGCCGCCCTCGCCAAGCTGTACTCCTCCGAGATCGCGGTGGACAACGCCCGCGAGGCCACCCAGATCCACGGCGGCTACGGCTTCATGAACGAGTACCCGGTCGCCCGCATGTGGCGCGACTCGAAGATCCTGGAGATCGGCGAGGGGACGAGCGAGGTACAGCGGCTGCTGATCGCCCGCGAGCTGGGCCTGTAGGAAGGGCGCGTACGGCCCTCCCGTACGGCACCGGGCGGGCCCGGGGTTTCCCGGGCTCGCCCGGCCGTTCGCTGCCGTCGTCAGGTCACTTGTGCCAGGGCACCTGCGGCGACTTGTAGTAGTCGAATCCCTTGGCCTCCCAGCGGGGCGCCTGCGACGCCAGCCGGTGCTTGTAGGTGTCCCAGTCGTGGGTGGACGCCGGGGACCAGCCCAGCTCCGCGATGCCGGGCATCCGCGGGAACGTCATGTAGTCCAGGTGCTGGTTGGTGGAGAGGGTCTCCGTCCAGATGGGAGCCTCGACGCCGAGGATCGACTTCTGGGGCGCGCCCTTGAGGTAGGTCGCGGGGTCCCAGTCGTAGGACCGCTGCACCTCGACGTACCCGGCCCATGCCTTACCCAGCTTGGTGTCCTTGGTGTACTTCATGTCGAGGTAGGACCGGTCGGCCGGGGAGAGGATGAGACCGGTGCCCTTCTTGGCGGCCGCCACGACCTGAGCCCGCTCGGCGGCACTGGTCTTGTCATAGCCCCAGTACTGCACCACGGCGCCCTTGGCGGGCGTGACGGCGGTCAGCTGGTGCCACCCTATGACCTTCTTCTTGTGCTTGGTCACCAGCGGCTGGACCTTGTTCATGAAGGTCGTGTAGTCGGCGTGGCTGGTGGAGTATGCCTCGTCACCGCCGATGTGCAGGTACGGCCCCGGGGTCAGCGCCGCGACCTCGCGGAAGACGTCGTCCAGGAACTCGTACGTGATCTTCTTGGGCACGCACAGCGAGCTGAAGCCGACCTCGACGCCCGTGTAGATCGGAGGTGCGACGTTGTTGCAGTTCAGCTTCGCGTACGAGGCGAGCGCGGCCTGGGTGTGCCCCGGGGTGTCGATCTCGGGGATGACCTCCATGTAGCGGCTGGCGGCGTACCGCAGGATCTCGCGGTACTGGGCCTTGGTGTAGTAGCCGCCGGGGCCGCCGCCGACCTGGGTGCTGCCGCCGTAGGTGGCGAGCCGCGGCCAGGAGTTGATCTGGAGCCGCCAGCCCTGGTCGTCGGTGAGGTGCAGGTGCAGCTTGTTGTACTTGTAGAGCGCAAGCTGATCGATGTAACGCTTCAGCTGCTCGACCGTGAAGAAGTGCCGGCCGACATCGATCATCCCGCCGCGGTATCCGTAGCGCGGGACGTCGGAGATGGTGCCGCCGGCGACCTTCCAGGGGCCGTGCTGCTTGCTGCGCTTCTCGATGGACGGCGGCAGCAGCTGGCGCAGCGTCTGCACGCCGTGGAAGAGCCCCGCCGGCCGGGCGGCGGTGATCGTCACCGCGTGCCGGGTGGAGGTGAGGCGGTAGCCCTCGGCGCCCAGCTTCTTCGTGTCACCGCCGAGCCGCAGCACGATCCCGTCCCTGCCGTCCTTGCCGGTGACCGGGAGGGAGTAGCCGGTGGAGGGGCGCAGGATGTCCGCCAGGTAGCCGGCCACCCGCCTGACCTCGGCCGACGCCTTCGGCACCCGGATCTGCGTCCGCTTGCCGATCGCGTAGGGGTCCTTGCCGGGCGTGACGGAGGCGGGGGCGGGGATGACCTGGTCGAGGGCTATCGGCTTGGCGTGGCGGGCGGACGGGCTGCCGCGGTCGGCCGCGGCGGACTGCGTCCCGGCCGTCGACAGGCCGGCCGCCGCGACCAGCAGCAGCGAGCAGAACAGTCTGCTTCGTCTCACGAGATTCCCTTCGGTGGGCTCATCGTGCAGGGCCGTGCGTGGGCGTCGTACGTGGCATGGAGCAACCGAACGTCAACATTGAGTACCGCTCTCCCTCCTGGTGGTCAAGGTGCAGACCACGTCTGGCGCCATCCGGCGTGTCGCTTGCCCGATATCGGGCAGGTTTCTTGCGAAACTCAGAGTGACCCATCAGTATTCATCGGGTGCTCGATCGCCGTTCGCCCCATGAGGACCTCGTCGACCACCTGGTGCGCAGCACGCCGCTACAGCGCGGCGAGGCTGCCCGGGTGGTACTCGACGTGCTCGCGTACTTCGACGAGACGACGGAGGACTACGTCCGCAGACGCCACCGCGAGCTGCAGTCCCAGGGACTGCGCAACGAGGCGATCTTCGAACGGATCGGCCAGGAGCTCCCGCACCGCGCGGTCTCCCCGCCCAGCCTCTCGGCGCGCCAGCTGCGCCGCCTCGTCTACGGCTGAACCGGCCGAGCACCCCGGCGCGCGCCGCATCGTGCGCCACCTGTCCAATCGCCTGACCGGGAGGGTCACTTCATGTGCGGGATCGTCGGCTACATCGGTAAGCGGGACGTGGCTCCCCTGCTCCTCGAAGGACTGCAGCGTCTGGAGTACCGCGGGTACGACTCCGCCGGTATCGCCATCCACGCCAAGGGCACCGGCAAGGCCGCAGGCGGCCTGAAGACCGCCAAGGCCAAGGGCCGCGTCCGCGAGCTGGAGTCCCGGCTGCCCAAGCGCTTCGCGGGCACCGCCGGCATCGCGCACACCCGCTGGGCCACCCACGGCGCCCCCACCGACGAGAACGCGCACCCGCACGTCGACACCGAGGGCAAGGTCGCCGTCGTCCACAACGGCATCATCGACAACGCCGACGAGTTGCGCGCCAAGCTCACCGCCGACGGCGTGGAGTTCGTCTCCGAGACCGACACCGAGGTGCTGGCCCACCTGATCGGCCGCTCCCAGGCGCCGACCCTGGAGGAGCAGGTCCGCGAGGCCCTGCGGGTCATCGAGGGCACGTACGGCATCGCCGTGCTGCACGCCGACTTCCCCGAGCGCATCGTCGTCGCCCGCAACGGCTCACCGGTCGTGCTGGGCATCGGCGAGAAGGAGATGTTCGTCTCCTCCGACGTCGCCGCGCTGGTCTCGCACACCCGCCAGGTCGTCACCCTCGACGACGGCGAGATGGCCACCATCAAGGCCGACGACTACCGCACCTACACCACCGAGGGCTCGCACACCTCCGCGCAGCCGACCACCGTGGAGTGGGAGGCCGAGTCGTACGACATGGGCGGCCACGACACGTACATGCACAAGGAGATCTGCGAGCAGGCCGACGCGGTGGACCGCGTGCTGCGCGGGCGGATCGACGACCGCTTCTCCACCGTGCACCTGGGCGGCCTGAACCTGGACCCGCGCGAGGCGCGCGCCATCCGCCGGGTCAAGATCCTGGGCTGCGGCACCTCGTACCACGCGGGCCAGATCGGCGCGCAGATGATCGAGGAGCTGGCCCGTATCCCCTCGGACGCCGAGCCGGCCTCCGAGTTCCGCTACCGCAACCCGGTCGTGGACCCCGACACCCTCTACATCGCGGTCTCCCAGTCCGGTGAGACCTACGACGTGCTCGCCGCCGTGCAGGAGCTCAAGCGCAAGGGCGCCCGCGTCCTCGGCGTGGTCAACGTGGTCGGCTCGGCGATCGCCCGCGAGACCCACGGCGGCGTGTACGTGCACGCGGGCCCCGAGGTCTGCGTGGTCTCCACCAAGTGCTTCACCAACACCGTGGTCGCCTTCGGGCTGCTGGCGCTGCACCTGGGCCGCATCCGCGACCTGTCCGTCGCGGACGGCAAGCGGATCATCGAGGGCCTGCGCAAGCTGCCCGGCCAGATCCAGGAGATCCTGGAGCTGGAGGACGAGGTCAAGAAGCTGGCGGCCGAGTACGCCGACGCCAAGTCGATGATGTTCATCGGCCGGGTCCGCGGCTACCCCGTCGCCCGCGAGGCGTCCCTCAAGCTCAAGGAGATCTCCTACATCCACGCCGAGGCGTACCCGGCGTCCGAGCTCAAGCACGGCCCGCTGGCGCTCATCGAGCCGGCCATGCCGACCGTGGCGATCGTCCCGGACGACGACCTGCTGGAGAAGAACCGCGCCGCGATGGAGGAGATCAAGGCCCGCAGCGGCCGCATCCTGGCCGTCGCGCACCAGAAGCAGGAGAAGGCCGACCACACGATCATCGTGCCGAAGAACGAGAACGAGCTGGACCCGATCCTGATGGGCATCCCGCTCCAGCTGCTGGCCTACCACGTGGCGCTGGCCATGGGCCGGGACATCGACAAGCCGCGCAACCTGGCGAAGTCGGTCACGGTCGAGTAGCCGATCGACGGCGAGCAGGCGCTCATGGCGGTGGTCGCCCTGGGCGGGAGCTCGCTCGGGCGAGCAGTCGCCCGGCGGACCGCGGGGGTCCTGTCCACCCCCGCGGTCACGCGCGTCCGTCCGGGGGACGGGCGGCCCACGGGGGACCGCCCGGACGGACGACGCGCCCCCTGAAAAGGGCGGGAGGCGGGGCCCCGCGCGTGCCACCATACGCGCGGGGACCCGCCTCCCCTGTTGCCGGCGTCGCCCTTACGCCGGCGGTGGCCGCCTTCCCGGGAACCGTCACCTCCCGGGCGGCAGCACGCTTCTGACGGGAGGACGGCCGGGACGGCGGACCACTCGTCCGCCGGAATCCGCCGGCGCCGCGGCCCGGAGCCGCCGGCGCTTCGCCGTCCTGTCGTTCACGCCGTCCTGTCGTTCACGCTGTGTTGTCGTTCACGCTGCGTTCGCGTCCCACTTGATCGGATTTCTACCCGCGACTGCCGCCCATTCCACCTCTACGGGCCAGTAGATATGCCGGTTGCCCATATCCGCGCGGCTGGTGACGCTCCCTCACCTCGCGCCCCACGAGGTGACACGGAGTCAGGACGCTCAGGGAATCACGATGACGGGCCGCTGTGCCCGCCGGGCCAGCCGGCCCGCGACCGAGCCGAAGATCCGGCCCACGATGCCGTGCGTCGAGCCGACCACGATCGCGTCGGCCTCGTACTCCTGGCCGACCTCTTCGAGCTCGTGGCAGATGTCGCCGCCGCGCTCCACGAGGATCCACGGGATCTCCGCCAGGTGGTCGGCGCAGGCCAGCTCCAGGCCCAGTACCTCGGTGCGGTGGTCGGGCACGTCCACGAAGACCGGCGGCTCACAGCCTGCCCAGACCGTCGTGGGCAGCCGGTTGGCCACATGGACGATGATCAGGCCCGAGCCCGAACGCCGCGCCATACCGATTGCATACGCCAACGCGCGCTCGCTCGACGTGGAGCCGTCGAAGCCGACCACGACACCGTGCTGGAAGGCGGGGTCGCAGGAGTGACGTGTCTGTTCCGCCGCTTCGAGGTCCGCCATCGGATCGGCGACCTGCTTGCGGTCCGCGGGTTCGGGGATTTCGTGACCGGCCATGGTGTCTCGGCGAAGGGTGTCCTTGCGGAGGGCGGACGGGGGCGGCGATTGACTTGATCCGGCAGTTGACTGAGCTGGCTTGATCGAGAGGTCGGCCGCATAGTTCAAAGGGGAACAACACGACCGGGAATCATCTTCCCAATGCCTTACCCCAAGAGTACGGCGCCACTCCCTTGCTGCACAGGGCCCGACGCGGATGCCGGGACCGGGAGACGGGGACCGGGCCCCGTCGCGGCACAGCGCGCGGTGCCCCTCGAACATTCCCCGGAGCATGCCGGAGCGTGGGCCGGATGGCAATGCCCCGGCCTGCCCCCGTACGTACCCATCGGGGTGACTCATGGCCACCGCGGCCGTTGTAGTACCTGCCTGCCTGGAGGGAGTACGCCGTGCCCGGTCCGTCGAACACATCAGCCGATCCGGTGAGCGATCTCGTTCGCTGGGCGGCGTTCAGCTGTGCCGTGGTCCCGCTCGTCCTCGTCCTGTGCGGCTCGTCCGCCGCCGGGGCCGCCGGCACCGCCGTCGGGCTGGCGACGGTCACCTGCGCGTGCCGGGCGCTGCTGCGGCAGTCCGAACGCACCGCGGCCCGGCCGTCCGGCGACGAGATCGCCCCGCACCGCGGCCGGCACAGCCGCACCGGCACCGGTGCCCACCGCGGCGGGCGCCGTTCCGAGGGGCGTACGCCGGAGGAATGACGCGCTCGCAAGCCTGCCCAGGGTCGTTTTCGGCCAACTTCGGGTTCGGGTGCATCTCTTGGCAAAAGCGACCGGCAACCTGGGCCTGAGCTGCGAGGAAAGGACCGCCGGGCATGGTTGTGCCCTACGGCTTACGGGCAGAGGCGAGAGGCGTACTTCCCAGCAGGCCCGACGAGTGGAACGCTTCGTGATCGAATGCTTCGCGCCAAGTTGCCATATCGACATACGAGCGGGTGGTGAACTTGGCACTCCATCCTCACGGGACGCAGTAGATTCGATCTTGGCAATCACGGCGGGGGAACAGTGCAGGACCGAGAGGGCGAGACGACCGAGGGGGGCTTAAGTGCCATGAGCCAGGACTCCGCTGCCGTACCAGATGCCGCACGCAAGCTCGCCGCCCGACGACGCCGCGAAATAGTCGCGGTGCTCCTCTTCAGTGGCGGCCCGATTTTCGAGAGCTCCATTCCGCTCTCGGTCTTCGGCATCGACCGCCAGGACGCGGGTGTTCCGCGGTACCGACTACTTGTGTGCGCGGGCGAAGATGCGCCTTTGCGCACCACCGGGGGGCTCGAACTGTCGGCCCCCTACGGGCTGGAGGCGATCGCCCGCGCGGGCACGGTCGTCGTGCCGGCCTGGCGGTCCATCACACAGGCACCACCACCGGCCGCGCTGGACGCGCTGCGCCGGGCGCACGAAGAAGGGGCCCGCATCGTCGGGCTCTGCACGGGGGCCTTCGTGCTCGCCGCCGCAGGGCTCCTCGACGGCAGGCCCGCGACCACCCACTGGATGTACGCGCCGACGCTCGCCAAGCGTTACCCGTCCGTCCACGTCGATCCCCGCGAGCTCTTCGTCGACGACGGCGACGTGCTGACCAGCGCGGGGACCGCCGCCGGCATCGACCTGTGCCTGCACATCGTCCGTACCGACCACGGGGCGGACGCGGCCAACGCGCTCGCCCGGCGGCTGGTGGTCCCGCCCCGGCGCACCGCGTCGGACCTGGGGCACCAGAGGTACCTGGACAGGTCATTACCGGAGGAGATCGGCGCCGATCCGCTCGCCGAGGTCGTGGCCTGGGCGCTGGAACACCTCCACGAGCAGTTCGACGTGGAGACGCTGGCGGCCCGCGCGTACATGAGCCGCCGCACCTTCGACCGCCGTTTCCGGTCCCTGACCGGGAGCGCTCCGCTGCAGTGGCTGATCACCCAGCGCGTTCTACAGGCCCAGCGGCTGCTGGAGACCTCCGACTACTCCGTGGACGAGGTCGCCGGACGCTGCGGCTTCCGGTCGCCGGTCGCGCTGCGCGGCCACTTCCGGCGCCAGTTGGGTGCCTCTCCCGCGGCCTACCGCGCGGCGTACCGCGCGCGCAGGCCGCAGAACGGGGTGCCCGAGCAGGCAGGCCGGGCCGACCGGCCGGAGCGCGGCGAGCGTCCCGGCGCCGGCGCGGACCGGTTCGCCGCCGCCGCGGCGGGCCACCTGCCGGCCGGCCACGGCCAGCTGCACCACGGCCAGGCGAGCCACGTCCAAGGGGGAATGGGCCCGGCCGGTCACACGCAAGGTCACCCGCAAGGAGGGCACGGTCCGGGCGGCCACCCGCAGAGCGGGTACGGTCCGGGCGGCCACGGGTCGGGCGGCCAGCCGGGGCACAGTACGGCGGGCCACGGCCAGCCGGTGCACAGCCAGGCCACGGCTCTCGCGCCGACGGAACCGGGCAAACCGGAATCCGACGCCTATGCGCCCCGGGTTCCGGAGCAGTCCCCCGGACGGCCGGGGGGCCGCCCGGTGCTGCCCAGCCAACGGGAACGCCCCGTAGGGTGAGACGTATGAACGATCGCATGGTGTGGATCGACTGCGAGATGACCGGGCTCTCGCTGGCGAACGACGCGCTCATCGAGGTGGCCGCCCTGGTCACCGACTCGGAGCTGAATGTCCTGGGCGACGGGGTGGACATCGTGATCCGCCCCCCGGCCGAGGCCCTGACCACCATGCCGGAGGTCGTGCGCCAGATGCACACCTCCTCCGGGCTGCTGGCCGAGCTGGACAGCGGCACCACCCTGGAGGACGCGCAGGAACAGGTGCTCCAGTACATCAAGCAGCACGTACCGGAACCCGGCCGGGCACCGCTGTGCGGCAACTCCGTCAGCACCGACCGGGGCTTCCTGCTCCGCGACATGCCGGAGCTGGAGAGCCACCTGCACTACCGGATCGTGGACGTGTCGTCCGTCAAGGAACTGGCCCGGCGCTGGTTCCCGAGGGCGTACTTCAACAGTCCGGAGAAGAACGGGAACCATCGCGCCCTGGCGGACATCCGTGAATCCATCGCGGAGCTCCGCTACTACCGGGAGGCGGTCTTCGTGCCGCAGCCCGGCCCGGACTCGGACACCGCGAAGACCATCGCGGCGAAGTACGTCCTGCCCGCGGACTCGTAGTGACGCAGCTCGCTCCCGGTTCCCCCCGGAGCCGGGAGCGAGCACCCCTTCAGACCCTGTACACTTTTTCTCAGCCGGTGGGGAACAAGACACCACACAGCACCGGTCATGGTGGGTATAGCTCAGCTGGTAGAGCACCTGGTTGTGGTCCAGGATGTCGCGGGTTCAAGTCCCGTTACTCACCCCAACGAGTAGGGCCCCCGGACGTGAAAGCGTCCGGGGGCCCTAGTCGTTGGTGCCTGCGGTTGTCAGGCGGGGCTGTACGGGGCGCCCTCCGCACCGGGCGCCTGCCGTACGGGCGGCGGCTCAGTAGCCGACGGTGAAGCGCTCGCCGACGTGCTGCGGCTTCTCGACCTCGTCGAGGAGGGCGACGGCGTAGTCCTCGGCGGAGATCCGGCTGGTGCCGTCCGCGTCGACGACCAGGTCGTCCAGGGCGGTGCGGTAGGTGCCCGTACGCTCCCCGGGCTCGATCAGGGCCGCCGGGCTCACGTTGGTCCACCGCACGTCCGTCACGGTGCGGTAGTAGTCCAGCGCGTCGCCGTGCGCGTGCATGATCTGGAGCAGGAACTCCGGCAGGCCCTCGGCGTCCCAGACCTGCGTGCCGTCCGACTTGCGGAGCGAGCCGGCGCCGCCGACGGTGACCAGCCGGGGTGCGGCCTCGCCGAGGCTGCGCAGGCCGGCGACCAGGGCCTCGGCGGCGGGCTTGATCGTCGCGATGTGGCCCGGCCCGTCGCCGCCACCCACCGCGCTGACCAGCACGTCCTGCCCCTGCGCCGCCGCCGCGACGGAGGCGGGGTCGAGGATGTCGCCGGTGATCACGGTCAGGTTCGGGTCGTTCTTGGAGATCTTCGCGGGGTCGCGGACGACCGCGGTGACCTGGTGGCCGCGGCGCAGCGCCTCGTCGAGGACGCGGCTGCCGATGGTGCCGTTGGCTCCGAAAATCGCAATCTTGGACATTTCACTTCTCCCTGTGCCCCTGTCGGGGCGCGCTCTGGGTTTCCTTTTTCCGTCATCAGCCGCGCTGACGTCTTCTACGCTAGAGGCAGTAGCAGGACATACCGGGGTAGGCACAGGACCACTGATGGTGAAAAAACGACACGCTTCCGAAGACGGCGGGGAGAGCATCCCGGCGGTGGCGTTCACGGCGCCCGCCGGGCGGCCGGCCGGGGTGGAGGTGCTGACCCTCGCCGAGCTGCGCGGGCGCGCGGACACCTGCACCCTCGCCGTCCCGCACCGCCCGGACTTCCACCACCTGTTCGTGGTGGACCGGGGGCGGCTCCGGCACACGGTGGACTTCCGAAAGTATGAGCTGTCCGTGAATGACTGGATGTGGGTGCGTCCGGGGCAGGTCCACCACTTCGGCGACCTGTCGGAGGCCGAAGGCCGGCTGGTGCTGTTCGAATCCGGTTTCCTCGATCCGGCCACGGCGGCCGCGGCCCGCCTGGAGGACTGGTTCGGCCCCGCGGTGCACCACCCGGAAGGGGTACAGGCGCAGGCGGTGGACAGTGCCCTGCGCCACCTCCACCAGGAATTCGGCGCCCTGCGCGGCCTGCCGCTGGAACTGCACATCGAGGTGCTGCGGCACCTGCTGGCCGTACTGGTGCTGCGGGCCTCCCGGCTGTCGGCGCCCGCGGGGGGCGCGCGGGAAGGAGGCACGCAGGACGGGGACGTACGGGAAGGAGGCGCGCAGGACGGGGACGTACGGGACGGGGACGGCGTCTGCGAGGCGGGGGAAACTTTCCTGCGCTTCCGTGACGCGGTCGAGCGCGGCTTCACGCGCACCCGCCGCGTCGAGGACTACGCGCGGGCGCTCGGCTACTCGCCCCGCACTCTCTCCCGCGCGACCGCGGCCGCCGCCGGAGTGGGCGCCAAGGAGTTCATCGACCGCCGTGTGGTGCTGGAGGCCAAGCGCCTGCTGGCCCACGGGGACCAGACCGCGGCCCGGATCGCCGTACGCCTCGGCTTCGCCGACGCCGCGAACTTCGCGAAGTTCTTCCAGCACCGCACGGGCAGTACGCCGATCTCCTTCCGTACGGAGGTGCGCGGCCCGGCGTGATCAGGGGGCGCCGTGGCCGCGAGGATTCCGCTGTACCAGTGGGAGCGCTCCCAAGCATCGGGACGGGCGGGCGGTCCGTCAAGAGGGAGACTTCCGGGACGTGACGCCGCACTTGGTACGCACAGTTCCGGAACTCCCCTGTTTTTCCCGCGCAGTTGGCACTAGCCTCCGAGCAACCAGTGGGAGCGATTCCATCCGTCGCGGGCCATGGCGCCCGCGCACGATCCGAGGAGTCGCTCATGCGCAGACCCGTACGTTGGTACGCCCTGGCGGTGGCCGCGCTGCTCGCGCTTCCGGGCGCCGCGCCGCCGCCCGGGCCGCCCGCCCCCACCGCGCCGGACGGAGCCGCACCCGCCGCCTCCCACCCGGCGCCGCCACCCCGGCTGCACGTCGCGGGCAACCGGTTCGCCGACCCCGCAGGCGCCGAGCGCCGCCTGCTCGGGGTGAACCGTTCCGGCGCCGAGTTCTCCTGCGTACAGGGCCGCGGGATCTTCGACGGGCCGGTGGACGACACGTCCGTCGCGGCCATCGCGAGCTGGGGCGCCAACGCCGTGCGCGTCCCGCTCAACGAGGAGTGCTGGCTCGGCACGGCGAACATCGACCCCCGGTACGCGGGCGCCGCCTATACCTCTGCGGTACGCGACTACGTACGACGGCTCACGTCCCACGGCCTGACACCGATCCTCGAACTGCACTGGAGCCACGGCCGCTACACCGGCCCCTCGGCCGGCTGCGCCGACGAGCACGCGAGCTGCCAGAAGCCCATGCCGGACCGGCGCTACTCCCCCGCCTTCTGGTCCTCGGTCGCCACCGCCTTCAAGGGCGCGCCCGAGGTGGTCTTCGACCTGTTCAACGAGCCGTACCCGGACCGGGCCACGCCGGACACCGAACGGGCGTGGGCCTGCTGGCGGGACGGCGGAAACTGCCCCGGCATCGGTTACGAGGTCGCCGGCATGCAGACGCTGCTGGACGCCGTCCGCACCACCGGCGCCCGCAACCCGGTGCTGGCCGGCGGCCTCGCGTACGCCAACGACCTCGGCCGGTGGCTCGCGTACGCGCCGAAGGACCCGGCGGGCAACCTGGCCGCCGCCTGGCACGGCTACAACTTCAACGCCTGCGCCGACGAGAACTGCTGGACCCGCACGCTGGGCCCGGTCGCCGACCGCGTACCGCTCGTCGCGGGCGAGATCGGCGAGAACACCTGCGCCCACGGCTTCACCGACCGCGCCATGCGGTGGCTGGACGGGCGCCGCGCCTCGTACCTGGGCTGGACCTGGAACACCTGGGACTGCGCGGCCGGCCCCGCGCTGATCCGCGACTACGCGGGGACGCCCACCACGTACGGCGCCGGGCTCCGCGACCACCTGCGGGCGCTGAGCCGGGCTGCGGCTTCTTGAACCGGCTGCCGGGCCGGGCTCCTGAACGGGATGCCGGGCCGGATCCCTGAATCGGATGCCAGGCCGTGAACCGAATGCCGGGCCCCTGGTTCGGCAGGGCGCTGGTCCGGTGGAGCGCTGGTCCGGTGGAGCGCTGGTCCGGCAGGGCGCTGGTTCCTCAAGGCATGTCACTTCCCCATCGAGAAAGGACGACCCGCACATGAGACGCATCGCTGAACAGCTTCCCGCACCGCAGCAGAACCGTTCCCGCACCCCACGCCGCCCCGTCCGGACCGTCCGCGCCGCCGCGCTCGCGGCCTGCGCGCTGCTGGTCGCCGCCGGGGCCGCCGACACCCTGCCCGGCACCGCCCACGCGGCGACGGCCGCGCGCGTCGACAACCCGTACGCGGGCGCCGGGGTGTACGTGAACCCGGAGTGGTCGGCCAAGGCGGCGGCCGAGCCCGGCGGCGGCAAGGTCGCCGGGCAGCCCACCGGCGTCTGGCTCAACCGCATCGCGGCGATCGGCGGCACCGGCGGCACGATGGGGCTGCGCGGCCACCTGGACACGGCCTTGCGCCAGGCGGCGGGCAAGCCGCTCGTGGTCCAGCTGGTGATCTACAACCTGCCGGGGCGGGACTGCGCGGCCCTCGCCTCCAACGGCGAACTGGGCCCGACGGAGATCGACGCGTACAAGACCCGCTACATCGACCCCATCGCCGCCGTCCTCGCCGACCCGAAGTACGCGTCCCTGCGGATCGTGACCACCGTCGAGCTCGACTCGCTGCCCAACCTCGTCACCAACACGGGCGGGCGCGCCACCGCCACACCGCAGTGCGACGCCATGCTCGCCAACGGCAACTACGTCAAAGGCGTCGGGTACGCGCTCAACAAGCTCGGCGCGGTCCCCAACGTCTACAACTACGTGGATGCCGGACACCACGGCTGGATCGGCTGGGACGACAACTTCGGCGCCTCGGCGCGGCTGCTGTACCAAGCGGCCACGGCTGAGGGCAGCACGGTCGACAAGGTGCACGGTTTCATCACCAACACCGCCAACTACAGCGCGCTGGAGGAGCGGAACTTCGCCCTCGGCGACAGCGTGGCGGGCCGTTCGGTGCGCGAGTCGAAGTGGGTGGACTGGAACCGCTACGCCGACGAGCGGTCGTTCGCCCAGGCGTTCCGCCAGGAGGCGGTGCGGGCCGGGTTCCGCGCGGACGTCGGCATGCTGATCGACACCTCGCGCAACGGCTGGGGCGGCAGTGCGCGGCCCGCCGGCCCCGGGCCGCGCACGAGCGTGGACGCGTTCGTGGACGGGGGCCGGTACGACCGCAGGATTCACGTCGGCAACTGGTGCAACCAGGCTGGGGCAGGGCTGGGCGAGCGCCCGCGGACGGCGCCGGCGGCGGGCATCGACGCGTACGTGTGGATGAAGCCGCCGGGCGAGTCGGACGGTTCGAGCACGGCGATCCCGAACGACGAGGGCAAGGGCTTCGACCGGATGTGTGACCCGGCGTACGAGGGCAATCCGCGCAACAACTACCACCGGTCGGGGGCGCTGCCGGACGCGCCGCTGTCCGGGCACTGGTTCCCGGCGCAGTTCCGGGAGCTGCTGAAGAACGCGTATCCGGCCCTGTAGCCGGGGCGCGGTAGCTGGGTCCCTGTAGCTGCGGCGCGGGGAACGGGCGGGAGGGGCGGCGGTTCGCTTACGCCCCTCCCGTTCGCGCGCGTCCGGACACTCCTGCCCGGGCGCTCCCGTTCGCGTGCTCCCGTTCGCGCGGCTGCCTGGGCCCGGGGCCGTACGCGCCGCCCTCAGGACGAGGCGCGGCGGACCAGCTCGGTCGGTAGCACCAGGTGCGCGGCGGCCAGGGACGCGGGGACGCGCGAGGCCGGCCCGCCGCGGCCGGTGATCTGCTCCATCAGCAGGCGCGCCATCGCCCGCCCCATCTCCTCGATCGGCTGGCGGACGCTGGTGAGCGCCGGGTCCATGTGGCGGGCGATCGCGGAGTCGTCGAAACCGACCAGGGCCACGTCGTCCGGGATGCGGCGGCCCGTCTCGCGCAGCTCCCGGCGGGCGCCCGCCGCCATCACGTCCGAGGCGCAGAAGACGGCGTCCAGCGCCGGGCGGCGGGCGAGCAGTTCGCGCATGGCGCGGCGGCCGCCCTCCTCCGTGAAGTCGCCGTGCGAGATCAGACCGGGGTCCTCGGGGCGGCCCGCGACGCGCAGGGCCTGCCGGTAGCCGTCCAGGCGGCAGTGGGCCACGTACATGTCGGGCGGCCCCGCGATGGTGGCGACCCGGCGCCGGCCGCGGCCGATGAGGTGCTCCACCGCGGCCTGCGCGCCGCCCGCGTTGTCGGAGTCCACGTACGCGGCCGTCTCCCCGGCCGAGCGGCGGCCGTTGAGGACGGTCGGTATCGCCATGCCTGCCAGCAGGTCGGGCAGCGGGTCGTCGCCGTGCACGGAGACCAGCAGCACCCCGTCCACGCGGTGGCCGGCCAGGTAGTCGGCGAACCGCCGGCGCTCCTTGGAGGTGCGGATCAGGGTGAGCAGCAACTGCATGTCGTGGTCGGCCAGTTCGCTGCCGGCGCCGCGGATGATGCCGGAGAAGTAGGGCTCGGCGAAGAGCCGGGTCTCGGTTTCCGGTACGACCAGGGCGACGGTGTCGGCGCGGTTGGCCGCCAGGGCGCGGGCGGCGCGGTTGGGGACGTAGCCGAGGTCGGCGACGGCCTGCTGCACCAGGGTCCGGGTCCGTTCGCTGACCTTGGGCGAGCCGTTGATCACGCGGGAGACCGTGCCGCGGCCGACGCCCGCGCGCGCGGCGACCTGTTCGAGAGTGGGCCGGCCGCCCCCTCGCCGTCCGTCTGGTGTCATCGTCGCCTCCGCTTGCCCGGGCTCCTGGCCCCACATTCAACAACGAACCGCCGCAGGGGTGTTGGCGCGCGATCCCTTGACACGCTCCGGGGGAACGGCGACTCTTCACTTCATCACGACTGGGAGCGCTCCCACAGTACTGGACACCCCGATTCCCGCACCCGAGGTCGGCAGGGCACCAGGAGGAGACGCAATGCGAACAACGATCCGCGGCACCCGTGGACGCGCCGTGGCCTGCGCGGCCGTCGCCGTGCTCGGGGCCGGGCTGCTCGGCGGCTGCGCCGAGGACAGCGACCGGTCCGGCGCGTCGGGGTCGCCGGGCGGCGGCGCGGGGAAGACCACCGTGACGGTCGGCGTCTTCGGCGTCTTCGGCTACAAGCAGGCCGGTCTCTACGACGCGTACATGAAGCAGCACCCGGACGTCACGATCAAAGAGACCTCCATCGAACGGAACGAGAACTACTACCCGCAGCTGCTCACCCACCTGAGCACCGGCAGCGGGCTCGCCGACATCCAGGCGATCGAGGTCAACAACATCGCCGAGGTCGCCTCCACCCAGGCGGGCAAGCTCGTCGACCTCGCGAAGGCGCCGGGCGTGCGCAAGGCCGACTTCATCCCTTGGAAGTGGGCGCAGGCGACGGACCGGAGCGGGAAGACCGTGGGCCTGGGCACCGACATCGGGCCGATGGCGGTCTGCTACCGCAAGGACCTCTTCGCCAAGGCCGGGCTGCCGACCGAGCGTGACGCGGTAGCCGCGCTGTGGGCGGGCGACTGGAAGAAGTACCTCGACACGGGCCGGCGGTACATGGCCAAGGCCCCGGGCGGCACGGCCTTCGTCGACTCCGCGGCCGGCGTCTACAACGCGGTGCTCTCCAGCAGCGCCGAACGCTATTACGACAAGAGCGGCAAGCTGGTCTACAAGGACAGCCCGTCGGTGCGGCAGGCGTGGGACGCGGCGATGCGCGCGGCGACGGGGAAGATGACCGCCCGGCTGCAGCAGTTCCAGAAGTCGTGGGACCAGGCGTACGCCAACGGCCGCTTCGCGACGGTCTCCTGCCCGCCGTGGATGCTCGGCTACATCAAGGAGAAGTCCGGGAAGCAGGGCGAGGACGTCTGGGACGTGGCCGCCGCGCCCAAGCCGGGCAACTGGGGCGGTTCCTTCCTGGCCGTGCCCGAGGCGGGCCGGCACAAGAGCGAGGCGGTCAAGCTGGCGGCCTGGCTGACCGCGCCCGAACAGCAGGCGAAGCTCTTCGCGAAGCAGGCGAGCTTCCCCAGCGCGCGGGCGGCATACTCGCTCCCCCAGGTGGCGGACGCCAAGCATCCGTACTTCGGGAACGCGCCGATCGGAAAGATCTTCGCCGCGGCGGCCGAGGGCATCCCCACGCAGGTGCTCGGCCCGAAAGACCTGACCGTCAACCAGAACATCACCGACGTGGGCGTTCTCCAGGTCGACCAGCAGGGCAAGACGCCGGAGCAGGGCTGGCGGGCGGCGGTCGCATCGATCGACAACGCGCTGGACCAGTGAGCGATGGCCGTGACCAACCGGACTCCCCGCCCGGCGGTGCCCGGCGGCGCCCCGGCGGACGGTGCCGACAGCGCCGCCGCCGTCCGCCGGCGGGCACGGCGGAGCCGCCGCTACCGCCGGGACCTGCGCTGGAGCCCGTATGCCTACATCGCGCCCTTCTTCCTCTTCTTCGCCGTTTTCGGGCTCTTCCCGCTGCTGTACACGGGGTGGGCCGCCCTGCACCGGGTGGAGCTGACGGCGCCCACCGACATGGAGTGGGCCGGGCTGCGCAACTTCACCCGGCTGCTCGGCGACGACTTCTTCTGGAACGCCCTTGGCAACACCTTCGTCATCGGCGTCGTCTCCACCGTCCCGCAGCTGCTGATGGCGTTGGGCATCGCGCACCTGCTCAACTACCGGCTGCGCGGCTCCATGTTCTTCCGGGTGGCGGTGCTCACGCCGTACGCCACTTCGGTCGCCGCCGCGACGCTGGTGTTCGTGCTGCTCTTCGGGCGCGACTACGGGATGGTCAACTGGCTGCTGGGCACCGTCGACATCGAAGGGATCGACTGGGAGAACGGCCCGTGGAGCGCCAAGCTGGCGGTCTCCACGATCGTCATCTGGCGGTGGACGGGGTACAACGCGCTGATCTACCTGGCCGCCATGCAGGCCGTGCCGCACGACCTGTACGAGTCCGCGGCGCTCGACGGGGCGTCCAGGTGGCAGCAGTTCCGGCACGTCACCGTCCCCTCGCTGCGCCCGACGATCCTCTTCACCTGCGTCGTCTCGACGATCGGCGCCACCCAGCTGTTCGGCGAGCCGCTGCTGTTCAGCGGCAGCGCCGGAGCCTCGGGCGGCGCCGACCACCAGTACCAGACGCTGGGCCTGTACCTGTACGAGCAGGGGTGGGTGAACCTCCACCTCGGCCGGGCCTCGGCCATCGCCTGGACCATGTTCCTGATCCTGCTGGTGATCGCCGCGGTCAACGCGCTGATCGCCCGCCGGCTGCGCGCCGACCAGTGAGGGGAAGCCATGACAGCACGACGCGCCGGCCGGCAGTTGCACGGCGGGAAGGTCACCTACGCGGTGCTGGTCCTCTTCACCGCGGGCTCGCTCTTCCCGCTGCTGTGGACAGCCGTCGCCGCCTCCCGCAACAACGCGCGGCTCGCCGAGACCCCGCCGCCCTTCTGGTTCGGCGGGAACCTGCTGAAAAACCTCGGTACGGCCTGGACCGACGCCAACATGGGCGCCGCCCTGCTGAACACCACGGTGGTCGCCACCACGATCGCGGCCGGGACGGTGGTCTTCTCCACCGTCGCCGGGTTCGCCTTCGCCAAGCTCCGCTTCCGGGCGAAGAACCTGCTCCTCCTGCTGGTGATCGGCACGATGATGGTGCCGCCGCAGCTGAGCGTCGTGCCGCTGTTCATGACCATCGCCGAGCTGGAGTGGACCGACCAGTTGCAGGCCGTCATCCTGCCGACCCTGGTCAGCGCCTTCGGTGTCTTCTTCATGCGGCAGTACCTGCTGCAGGCGCTGCCCACCGAGCTGATCGAGGCGGCGCGGACGGACGGCGCGAACAGCTGGCGCGTGGTGTGGCACGTCGTCTTCCCCGCGGCCCGGCCGGCGATGGCGGTGCTGGGGCTGCTCACCTTCGTCCAGGCGTGGAACGACTTCTTCTGGCCGATCATCGCGCTGACGCAGAACGGCAACCCGACCGTGCAGGTCGCGCTGACCGGCCTCGGCCGCGGCTACATCCCCGACCAGTCCGTGATCATGGCGGGCGCGCTGCTGGGCACCCTGCCGCTGCTCGTCGCCTTCGTCCTGTTCGGCAAGCAGATCGTCGGCGGGATCATGCAGGGCGCGGTCAAGGGCTGACCTCGCGAACCACATGCACCACCCGCACCACATGCACCACTCGCGCCACGCGCTCCGCACGGCCCGCGCCGTGTGCAGCGCCCTCGTGAACGGGAGTACCGCCATGTCCAGCCCCCTCCGTTTCCCGCCCGGCTTCCTCTGGGGTGCGGCCACCGCCGCCTATCAGGTCGAGGGCGCCGCCCGTGAAGGCGGCCGCACCCCGTCGATCTGGGACACCTTCAGCCACACGCCGGGCAAGGTCGCCGGCGGCGACACCGGTGACGTCGCCGTCGACCACTTCCACCGGCGCCACGAGGACGTGGAGCTGATGGCCGCCCTCGGGCTCGGCGCCTACCGCTTCTCCGTCTCCTGGCCGCGGGTGCAGCCGACCGGCCGCGGACCGGCCGTACAGCGCGGGCTCGACTTCTACCGCCGTCTCGTCGACGACCTGCTCGCCCACGGCATCCGGCCGCTGCTGACCCTCTACCACTGGGACCTGCCGCAGGAGCTGGAGGCCGACATCCACGGCGGCTCCGCCTCGGGAGGCGGCTGGCCGCACCGGGACACCGCGCAGCGCTTCGCCGACTACGCGGCGATCGTCGCCGAGGCGCTGGGCGACCGCGTCGAGTGGTGGACCACCCTCAACGAGCCGTGGTGCAGCGCCTTCCTGGGCTACGGGTCCGGTGTGCACGCGCCGGGCCGCAGCGACCCCGAGGCGGCCCTGCGCGCGGCCCACCACCTCAACCTCGCGCACGGACTCGCCGCCCAGGCGCTGCGCGCCACGCTGCCCGCCCGCGGCCAGGTCATGATCAGCCTCAACCCGGCCGCCGTACGGGCCCGCTCGGACGCGCCCGGGGACCTGGACGCTCAGCGGCAGATCGACGCGCTGGCGACGCGTATCTTCACCGGGCCCCTGCTGCGCGGCGCGTACCCCGCCGATCTCCTCGCGGACACCGCGCGTATCACCGACTGGTCCTTCGTCCGCGATGGCGATCTCGCCGTCATCAAGCACCCCCTCGACGCGCTGGGCATCAATTACTACACACCGACATTGGTATCAGGCAGCACTGACAACGCCCCGGTGCCGCGGCACGACGGGCACGGCGCCGGGGTGCGTTCGCCCTGGCCAGGGGCCGACCGGGTGGCTTTTCACCAACCGCCGGGCGACCGTACGGAGATGGGCTGGTCCATCGATCCGACCGGTCTCTACGACCTGCTCATGCGCTACCGCCGGGAGGCGCCCGGCCTGCCCCTGTTCATCACGGAGAACGGCGTGGCCTGCGACGACCGGCCGGACGCCGAGGGGGCGGTGCACGACCAGGACCGCATCGCCTATCTCCACTCCCACCTCGCCGCCGCGCACCGCGCGCTCAGCGAGGGCGCCGACCTGCGCGGCTACTTCCAGTGGTCGCTGCTGGACAACTTCGAGTGGGCGTACGGCTACGGCAAGCGGTTCGGCGCGGTGTACGTGGACTTCACCACCCAGGCCCGTACGCCGAAGGCGAGCGCGCACTGGTACGCGGACGTCGCGCGCGCCAACGCGCTGCCCGCCCTGAGCCCCGATGCGACCGCCTCATAAGGGCGGCGGGACACAGCGGTGGGGGGTGGCCGCTGTGTCCCGCCAGGGGGGCTCCGCACGGGGTGTCAGCCCTTGTACGTGCCGAACGCCTTGGTGAAGTCGAGCGGGCCCTGCGCGATGGAACTGCACGTCGGCTGCGCCGAGTTCTGCGGGCCGCCGGGGCACGCCTTGTCCCGCGTCGAGGACCACATCGACAGCCAGGCCAGGTGCTTGGGCTGGGCGAACTTCACCAGTTCCCGGGCGTCGTCGACCTTGAAGACCTCCTTCTGCACGTCGTTGACGCCGATCATCGGCGTCACGGCGACGGTCTTCCAGGCGGCCGCGTCGGTGAGGCCGAGCGTCTTCTTGAGCTGCTTCTGCGTGGCGGTGGCGGCCTGGACGGCGTACGTGCCCATGTCGCCGTCGTAGGAAGCGCCGTAGTCCATCGCCATGATGTTGACGGCGGAGATCCGCACGCCGTTCTTCTTGGCGTCGGCGACCAGGTTCACGCCGTCCTGCGTCAGGCCCTCGGGCATGACCGGCAGCGTGAAGGAGACGTCCAGGCCGGGGTGCTTCTTCTGGAGCTGGGCGATGGCCTGGGCCCTGCGGGTGTTGGCGGCGGCGTCCGGCAGCGCGCCGCCCTCGATGTCGAAGTCGACCTTGGTCAGCGCGAACCGGTCGACGACCTTGCCGTACGCGGTGGCCAGTTCGCCCGCCGACTTGCAGGCCAGGCCCAGTTCCGAGCCGTTGGCGCCGCCGAAGGAGACCCGTACGTCGCCGCCGGCCTTGCGCAGGGCGGGTATCTGTTTGGCCACCGCGTCGTCGCCGAGGGCGCCCGAGCCGCCCCACTTGGGTTCGCAGCCGCCGCCGGAGGTGACGAAGGCGAGGTTGAAGGTCTTCACGCCGGTCTTCTTCGCGGTGTCGGCCAAGTCGTACGCGGGGTACAGGGAGGTGTCGACGTACGGGGAGAAGGCGGCGCCGGCCTTGGCCGTCGTACCGGCTTCCGGCGCCCTGGTGGCCTGTGCCGAACCGGCGACCGCGAAGGCGCCGCCGGCCGCCAGCGCGGCGGCCGAGGCCGCGCCGACCAGCTTGGCCTTGCGGCTCATGCGGCGGCGGTGTGCCGAGGAACTCATGTCGTGCCTGCCTGTTCGTCATGGGGGGACGGAGGTGCGGTGGTGCGTCCCGCACGCTAGCGATCAGCAAACGGACAAAAGCCCATTACGCGACGGCAGCCGCAAGGCTTAGGACGGCCTTAAGGGACCGAAAGGGACCGGTTAAGCGCGGCGGCAACCGGTACGGCAGAGAGTGCGGGTCCGCTCACTCACCGCTCGCCTGCGTACGGCCGGCCGCGCGCCGCCCCCGCGACCGGCCCAGGCGCCGGCCCAGCCGACGGCGCAGGCGGCGACCGGTGCGCCGGCGGCGTCCCGCGCGCGCCGTGCGCGCGCCGTCCAGCGCCAGCCACACCCGCACCTCGGTGCCGCCCAGCACGGACCGCCCGATGCGCACGTCCCCGCCGGTCGACTCCGCGAGGCGCCGCACGATGTCCAGGCCGAGCCCGGTGGAGCCGTCCCCGCCGTCCCCGTGGCCGCGCCGCAGGGCCGCGTCCGGGTCGGCGATGCCGGGTCCGGCGTCCGACACCAGGACGATCACCGCGTCCTCGGCGTTGTGCACGTCCACCGCGAAGGCGGTGCCCTCGGGGGTGTGCCGGAAGACGTTGCCCAGCATCGCGTCCAGCGCCGCGGCGAGATCGGGGCGCGCGGCAGGGACGCGCACCGGCCGGTCCGCGCCCGCGACGCGCACCGTGCGCCCCTCGTCCTCCGCGAGCGCCGACCAGAAGTCCATCCGCTCCCGGATCACCTCGGCCGCGTCGCAGCCCGCCGCCGCGGCCACCTGCTGTGCGTGCGCCCTCTGCTGCCGCGCCGTACGGATGATCTGGTCGACCTCGCGCTCCAGTTGGGCGACCGCCTCGCGCGTCTGGTCGGCCGCAGGGCCCTCGCCGAGCGAGGCCGCGTTCAGGCGCAGCACGGTCAGCGGCGTACGCAGGCGGTGCGAGAGGTCGGCGGCCAGCTCGCGTTCGTTGGCCAGGAGCTGGACGACCTGGTCGGCCATCGCGTTGAACGCGGCGGCGGCCGAGCGGAGTTCCCTGGGGCCGTCCTCCCTGACCCGTACGCCGAGCTTGCCCTTGCCGAGGTCGTGGGCGGCGCCCGCGAGGCGTTCGGCGGGCCGCACCATACGGGTGCCGAGGCGGTCGGCGACGGCGACCGAGCCGACGACGAGCGCCAGGCCGACCCCCGCGAGCACCGCCCACGACGTGCCGACGCCGTTGGTGAGCGCCGCGTCCGGCACGTACACCTCGACCACCGCGATGCCGGCGGCGACCGCGGTGGGCTGGAGCAGCACCGAGCCGCCGGGCACCGGGGCGATGGAGGCGCGGCCGAGTTCGCGGGCGGCCTCGACGTCCTCGGCCCTGGCCCGCCGCGAGCCGATCTCGGCGGGCGGCGCGCCCTTCCGGTCCGCCGGCACGTGGACGCCGACGCGGCCGCCGGGCCCGGTCTCGGCGCTCGCGACGGCGCGCTCCAGCTGGGTGCGGTCGGTGGTGATGGCCAGGACGGGGCCGATGGTGGCCGCCTGCCGCTCGGCGTTGGAGAACGCGCGGTCCTTGGCCATCTCCTTGACGACGAGCCCGAGCGGTACGGCGAAGGCCACCACGACCATCGCGGTGACGGCCAGGCACACCTTGACCAGGGCCCATCTCACGGCGCCGGCTCCCGGGGGGCCGCGGCCCGCGCCGGCTTCACAGCGGTGGCTCCAGCTTCACGCCCACCCCGCGCAGGGTGTGCAAATACCGCGGCCGGGCGGCCGTTTCGCCCAGTTTGCGGCGCAGCCAGGAGAGGTGGACGTCGATGGTCTGGTCGTCACCGTACGACTGCTGCCAGACCTCGGCGAGCAGTTCCCTGCGGGGTACGACGACGCCCGGGCGGCCGGCGAGGAAGGCCAGCAGGTCGAACTCGCGCCGGGTCAGGTCGAGCGCCGTACCGTCCAGTTCGGCCTGCCGGCGCAGTGGGTCGATGCACAGGCCGCCCACCTGGAGCATCCGGGACGGCGGCTCGCCGCCCGGGGCCGCGCCGCCGCGGGACCGGCGCAGCACGGCGGCCATCCGGGCGGAGAGGTGTTCCACCGAGAAGGGCTTGGTGAGGTAGTCGTCGGCGCCGTCGTTCAGCAGCCGGACGATCTCGGCCTCGTCGTCCCGCGCCGTGGCGATGATCACCGGTACGTCGGTGATGCCGCGCAGCATCTTCAGGGCCTGGGCCCCGTCCAGGTCGGGCAGGCCGAGATCCAGGATGACGACGTCGAAGCCGACGTGGGCCACCTCGCGCAGCGCCTCCAGTGCCGTACCGACGCTGCGCACCGTGTGGGACGCCTCGGTCAGGTGCCGGATGAGGGCCGAGCGCACGAACTGGTCGTCTTCGACGACGAGCACACTTGCCATGGGCGGCACCGTACGCCATTCGAGTGCTTTTCTTTACCTGAGGTTGACGCCGTGGGACCCGGAGTTGACGCCGCGGACTCCGTATCCGGCCCGCTGACCGCCTCCGGCACGTGGTGCAGTATGGGCCGGATGCACAGAGGACTGGTTCACACGGCAGCCTGGACGCTGGCGACGGGCGCGTCCGTCACCCTGTCGTGGTTCGGCGTGCACACCGTGCTGGCCGGCACGGCGTACGACCCGCCACGCGCGCTCCCCCTGTCCGACAGCGCGCCGCCCGGACACGCCGGTACCGACGACGACGTCGCACCGCGCGCTTCCTCCACGCACCGCCCCAAACCGTCCGGTTCCGCCTCCGCCCGCCCGGGGAAGACCGGGAAAGCGGCAGAACCTCCCAAGGCCGCAGGCCCCGGCGGTGGCGGAAACGCCGCGGGGCCGGGTCAGCACCCGCCGCCCGGCGGCACCTCCCCCGCCACCAGCGGCTCGGTCCAGAGCTACGCCACCGCCGGCGGCCGGGTGGTCCTCGACATGGGCACCGCGTCCGCCCAGTTGGTGTCGGCCACCCCGGACACGGGCTGGCAGATGCAGGTGTGGAAGCAGGACACCTGGATCCGGGTCGACTTCACGGGCGGCGCGGGCCACGTGTCGGTGATCTGCGCGTGGAACGGGCACGCACCGATGGTGCAGACGGACAGTCACGCGACGTGAAGGACGTGCCGTTCACTTGAAGACGGCGGGCGGCGGCGCCGGGGAGGCCACCGCGGTCGCGTCCGTCACCGGCTGCGCTCCCCCGGTGAAGTCCAGGAGGGCGCGCCCGTGTTCGACGCGGCCCTGCTGCGGGTCGGTGGCGGCCCGCCGGGTCAGTTCGGCGACCGGAAGCTCCCCGGTGGCGGCGAGCAGGACGGCGTTCCCGAAGCGCTTGCCCCTCAGGACAGCCGGATCGGCGGTCAGGCACACCTCGGGGAAGACGGTACGGACCGTGGCGACCTGCGCCCGTACGAAGGCCAGCGGCGGGCCGTCCGCGAGGTTCGCCGCGTACCAGCCGCCGGGCCGCAGCGCCCGCGCGACCTCCCCCGCGAACTCGGTGCTGGTCAGGTGGGCGGGGGTGCGGGCGCCGCCGAACACGTCCGCGACGACCAGGTCCGCCCAGCCGTCCGGGATCTTGGCGAGCCCTTCGCGCGCGTCCGCGCCGCGCACCCTGATCCGCCAGCCGCCGTCCAAGGGGAGTTCGCGGCGGACCAGTTGGACCAGCGGCGCGTCGATCTCCACGACCTGCTGGGTCGAGCGGGGCCGGGTGGCCGCGACGTAGCGCGCCATCGTCAGCGCGCCGCCGCCCAGATGCACCACCTGGAGGGGCCTGCCGGGCGGCGCGGCGAGGTCGACGATGTGGCCGAGCCTGCGCTGGTACACGAAGTCCAGGTACGTCGGGTCGTCCAGGTCCACGTGCGACTGCGGGGCACCGTCGATGAAGAGCGTCCAGCCGCGCGGCCGGTCACGGTCGGGACGCAGCTCGGCCACGCCGCCGTCCACGGTCTCCACCACGGCCTCGGGCCCCGTACGGGACCGGCCGCGCCTGCTCTTCGCCATCCCTCCAGTATGCCGCGTATCCCCAGGTCAGGCCGTGCGGAGGGGGCGGGCAGGGAGCGAGGCTCACTGGCAGCGGTCGACGGCCTCGATCGTGCGGGCCGCCTCGCCGAGGGCCTCGCGCAGGACGGCGGGGTCGGTGGCCGCGCCGTATGCCCCTTCGGGGGCCACCAGCCAGTCGGTGCCCGTGACGGGGGGCTCGGCGGGGGCGTCGCCGGCGTCCTCGTCCGCCACCGCGCGCCGGTAGGTCTGCGTACAGGCGCTGCCCGGCAGGTCCCAGCCGTCGGCCGTGCCCGGTGGCACCAGGAAGCCGAGGGTGTCGCACGCGCCGTCGTGCAGGACCGGGCCGACGCCGTCGCGCAGCCGCAGGATGTCGACCGCCTCCAGGCCCTGGCGGGCCGGCACGGTCACCAGGTCGCAGGTCCTGGGGGCTTCGGGGAGCACGCTGCGCTCCGCGGAGGGCCAGCGCCGGTCGGCGGCCGGCGAACCCGCCTTGGCGGCCCGCCCGTTGGTGTGTGCCGCGCGCCCGATGACACCGCCGTGCGCCGTACCGTCCGTACCCGCCTCGCCGCCCACGGCGGTGTTGACGCCGTTGCCCACACCGGTCTCCCACACGGAGAACCCCTCCTCGCACGCGCCGCTGCCTTTGCCTCCTGTTCAACGTCCGGACACGTCAACGGCTACGGCGGTGTGACGCCGCAAAGAATGGCAGTTCATGGCGGATCGTGCGTGAGATATCCGTTTTGTAGCCAAACCCTGCGTGTCGGGCCGGTCACAGCTAGTACGGTCGTCGCGCCGCACCGCCAGGCCGCGGCACTGCCACGGAGAGGGCTCGGAGGGTCTGCCATGGCGTCGCCAGCCGCGAGATCAGCGTCGTCCCGGGATGTTCCCGCACAGCCGAACAGCGCCTTCCGGCAGTTGCGCGGCCGGCTGTCGCCGGGCGAGTTCGCCGCGGCGGTGCGCCGGGCGGCCCGCGAGATCGGTGAACAGGTCGCGTGCGACGCCCGGTACGTCGGCCGCGTCGAGGCCGGGGAGATCCGGTGCCCGAACTACGCCTACGAACGGGTGTTCCGCCACATGTTCCCCGGGCTCACGCTCGGCGACCTGGGGTTCGCGCCGCGCGAGACGGTACGCGGCCGCAAGGCCCGTACGGCGGCCGGCAACGGGCCGCAGGCCGCGGGCGCGTCCGGGCCCGGCCACCGCGATACAGGTATCCAGACCGGCAAGGAGGGCGACGTGCTGCGCCGCGCGTTCATCACGGGCGGCCCGGCCGCCGCACTGGGGCTCACCGCGCTGGCCCCGTCCACCCCGCAGGCCGCCGCCCCCCGCGTACTTGGCGCCCGCGGCCGGGCCGGCGAGAGCGAGGCGGCGGCGGTGGAGGAGGCGGTGCGCCGCATCCGGGTGCTGGACGACCGGCACGGCGGCGAGGGGCTGTACCGGCGCGCCGCCAAGCCGCTGCGCGCCGCGTACGAGCTGCTGGACGCCGGCGTGCACCGCCGGTCGGTCAGCGACCGCTTGCACGCGGGCGCGGGCGAACTGGCCATCTCCGTGGGCTGGCTGGCGCACGACTCGGGGCGCTTCGGGGACGCGCGCTCGCACTACGCCGAGGCGCTGGCCACCGCCAGGGTCGCCGGGGACGCCGCCCTGGAGGCGCACGCGTTCTGCAACACGGCGTTCCTGGCGCGGGACGCGAACCGCCCCCGGGAGGCCGTGCGCGCGGCACAGGCCGCGCAGCAGGCCGCCAAGAAGTCGGGGTCGCCGCGCCTGCTGTCGCTGCTGGCGCTGCGCGAGGCGGGCGGCTGGGCGGGGCTGGGCGAGCGCAGGAACTGCGAGCGGGCGCTGCTGCGGGCGCAGCGGCTCTTCGCCGAGGGGCCCGGCGACCGCGACCCGGAGTGGATGTCCTTCTACGGGGAGGCCGAGCTGGCGGGCCTGGAGGCGCAGTGCTGGTCGGCCTTGGGCGAGCAGGAGCGCGCGGCGGCGAACGCGCGCC
The DNA here is from genome assembly GCF_044332485.1 of Streptomyces sp. NPDC017056. Taxonomy (NCBI): domain Bacteria; kingdom Bacillati; phylum Actinomycetota; class Actinomycetes; order Kitasatosporales; family Streptomycetaceae; genus Streptomyces; species Streptomyces sp. NPDC017056. The sequence continues at coordinate 308,840 of NZ_JBIRPD010000006.1, forward strand.
GGGCGGTGGCGCTCCAGGACCCGCACTTCACCCGCAACATCGCCCTGTTCACCGCGGAACTGGCGGGTGATCTCGCGCACAGCCGGGCCCCGGAGGAAGCGGCGGCGGCCGGGACGCGGGTGCTCGTGCTCCTGGAGGACGTCCGGTCGGCCCGTATCCGGACGATGCTCGACTCGACGGCGCGGGTGCTGCGGCCGTACCGGCGTGCGGCCGGGGGCGGGGACGACGAGGTCGGCGCGTTCCTGGACCGGTACGCCGCGGCCCGGTCGCAGGGCCGCAAGGGGGCCCGGCAGGGAACGCAGCAGGCGCCCGGCGGCCACGCGGGGCGGCGGGCGGACGCGCATACGGCCTGAGAGGCGGGCGGGCGCGGGGCCCGCCCAGCGGGCCGGGGGTGGTCAGCCCAGGTGGCCGGTGTCGTTCCAGCGCTCGATCGCCGGCTCCCCGTACGCCCAGCCCAGCACCGACAGGGACGTCGGTTCGAGGCGGATGCGGGCGGCGAAGGAGACGTCCAGCCCGAGCCAGCGGGCGCCCAGGGAGCGCAGGATGTGGCCGTGCGCGAAGACCAGCACGTCGCGGTCGGCCGAGCGCGCCCACGCGACGACCTCGTCGGCCCGCGCCGCGACCTCGGCCAGCGTCTCGCCCTCGGGGACGCCGTCGCGCCAGATCAGCCAGTCCGGGCGGCCGGCCTTGATCTCGGCCGGGGTCAGGCCCTCGTACGCGCCGTAGTCGACCTCCATCAGCGCGTCCCAGTCCTGCGCCCGGTCGCCGAAGCCGGCCAGCTCGCAGGTCTCCTTCGCGCGCACCAGGGGGCTGGTGCGGATCTCGACGTCCGGCAGCCCGTCCCAGGGCGCGCGGTGCAGCCGCTCGCCCAGGAGCTTGGCGCCGCGGCGGCCCTCCTCCAGGAGCGGAATGTCCGTATGTCCGGTGTGCTTGCCGGAGAGGGACCACTCCGTCTGCCCGTGCCGGGCCAGCAGAATGCGCGGTGCCATGGGGAATACCTCTGGCCGATTGCTCGGCTTTTCCGTCCTCGGAGCCCGTTTCGGGGCTCTTGTTGCTCGACTCTTGCCGCCGTTTGGCGCTTCACCTTTGAACGAGTCCGTCCGTTCCATCATCGCGCATGCGCCCGGCGCCCGGCGGTGCCCCCTCCCGCGGTCGCACCAGTCGGCTATACAGCGTACGGTTGAGGGTCGGCGTCTTTCGCGCCGCCGGGTGCCGCACCGCGCCGCGCACCCCTCGCACCAGGCCCGCAGCCGATCGGTCACGGGCTGCTCACGTTGGAGAACGACCAGGATGGACGCCGCAGCGCGCCGCCACGCGGCACCCGGCAGCCGGCCCCGCTGGTGGACGGAACTGCCACTGCTCGCCCTCGTGTACGTGGCCTACTCCGCCGGCCGGCTCGTGGCCCGCGGCGACGCGCACACCGCCACCGGGCACGGGCAGACCATCCTCAGGTGGGAGGAGCTGCTGCGGCTCGACCCGGAGCGCGCGCTGAACCGTCTCTTCACCGCCACCCCCGCCCTCGGCATACCCGCCGACTTCGCGTACGCCTCGCTGCACTACCTGGTCACGCCCGCGGTCCTCATATGGCTGTGGCACCGGCGGCCCGAGCGGTACCGGACGCTGCGCACCTGGCTGATGCTGGCCACCCTCATCGGGCTGGTCGGCTTCACGCTGCTGCCGACCGCGCCGCCGCGCCTCCTGGACGCGGGCAGCGGGTTCGCCGACACCATGGCGCGGTTCGCCTCGTACGGCTGGTGGGGCGGGGACGCGAGCGCGCCGCGCGGGCTCGGCGGCATGACGAACCAGTTCGCGGCGATGCCCAGCCTCCACGTGGGCTGGGCGCTGTGGTGCGGCGTGGTCCTGTGGAAGCTCGGCCGCAAGCGGTCGACGCGGGCGCTCGGGGTGGCGTACCCGCTGCTCATCGTGCTGGTGGTGATGGGCACCGCCAACCACTACCTGCTCGACGCGCTCGCCGGTACGGCCGTGATGGGGCTGGGCCTGCTGCTGACCCGCCCGGCGCTGCGGGCCGCGGACCGCGTGCGCGCACGGCTCGGGGCCGGCGGGGCACCCGGTACGCACGCGGATGTCAGTGGCGGATGCGAGACTTCCGCGGGTGAACGTATACCGCGACAGCCGACCCGCCGCGGCCGACCGGCCGCCGGAGCAGCCGACCGCGCCGCCACGGCCGACGACGGGGCTGCGACAGCGGCTCGGTGAGCTGCGCGGCCCCGGTGTACGACCACGGCCGCTGGACGCCCGGGCGCTCGCCGCGCTGGCCGCCAACCCCGGCTGCCGGCGCCGCGCGCTGCTGGACGGCGCCGGGGTCGACAAGGCCGCGCTGGCGGGCGCCCTCGGCTCGCCCGCGCCCTTCGGCCAGTCGCAGTTCGCCCTGTCCCGGGGCAACGCCTTCGAGGCCCGCGTCAAGGCGGACGGCGGCGCCGACCTGCTGCGGTTGCTGTACGAGCGGATGGGCGGCGGCGCCGAGGCGCCCGAGCCCGGCCGGGTGTCCCTCCCCGACCTGTCCGCCGCCGGCCCCGAGGGCCGCGCGGCCCGTACGGCCCTCGCCCTGCGCGACGCCGCCACCGCCGGGGGCTGGACCCTGCTGGACCACCCCCTGCTCACCCTTGAGGTGGCCGGTTCGCCCGCCTACCTGGAGCCGGACGCGGTCGTGGTGCATCCGGACGGCGGCTGGACGGTCGTGGAGATCAAGTCCTTCCCGATGATCGACGGTGCCGCCGACCCGGCCAAGGTGGGCGCCGCGGCCCGGCAGGCCGCCGTCTACGTACTGGCGTTGCAGCGGGTGGCCGAGCAGGTGCTCGCCGGCACGGGCCGTGCGGTGACCGTCCGGGACCGGGTGCTGCTGGTCTGCCCCAAGGACTTCGCGAACCTGCCCACCGCCGAGGCGGTCGACATCCGCAAGCAACTGGCGACGACCCGGCGCCAGTTGCAGCGCCTGACCAAGGTCGAGGACATCGCCGGCCGGCTCCCGCCCGGCACCACCTTCGACCTGCGCCTCGCGGACGACGGGAAGACGGCGACCCGGCCCGCCGCCGAGCTGGCCGAGGCGGTCGAAGCGGTGGAGGCGGCGTACGCACCCGAGTGCCTGGCCGCCTGTGAGCTGGCCTTCCACTGCCGGGGGCGGGCGCGCGCCGCCGGTGCCGTGGAGTCGCTGGGCCGCGGGGTGCGCGGTGAGCTGGGCGGGCTGCGGACCGTCGAGGAGGTGCTGGCGGCGGCCGGGGCCACCTCGTCCCAGGACGGCGCTTCCCCCGACGCGCCCGCCGCCGAGGCGCTGCGCAGGGCCGCGGCCCTGCGCGCCGAGGCCCTGGCCGCCGCCCGGTGCGGTGACCGGGGCGAGGACCGGACCGAGGGCCCCGAGGAGGTGCCGGCATGTCGTTGACCGAGGTGCTCGCCAGGATGGAGGCCGTGGCGGCGGGCCGCGCACAGCCGCTGACGACGGTCCGGCACCGGCACCTGTCCGAACGGCCGCTGGTCTTCGTCCCGTTGACGACTTCGGGCGAGGCCGGTGCGCCGCTGGGCGCGCTGGTCGGCACGGACCGCGAGAAGCCGCTGCTGCTCACGGTGCCCCAGCCGCGCGACCGTGACCTGCGCTTCGCCTTCCTCGCCGAACTGGCCGAGTCCGTACTGCCGTACGTGGACGGGTACGCCGACACCGTCGAACTGGAGGAGCGCAAGGAGACCGACCCCGAGACGGGCAAGAAGGTGCCGGTCGAGGTCGAGCTGTGCGCCGACGCGCCGCAGGTGATCGTGCCGAGTGCGGCGGGCGTGGCGTACGTCCGGCTGCTGGGCCGGTCGATGCGCTTCCGCAGGACCGCCGAACAGGAACCGGACACCCCGCACCCGGCACCGCCCCATGTGCCCCTGCTGGGCCGCTGGTTCACCCACTTCGGCGAGCGCGCCCGGGTGCCCGGCGCGAGCCTGCTGCTGCCGATGACCGGACTGCTCGCCCGCCACTGGGCGACCGGCCAGAGCAACCTGGAGGACCAGCACCTGGGAGCGCTGCTCGCCTGGATAGACCCGCCGCAGGGCGAGCACGGCGCGGCGGCCGCACAGCGCGCGGAGTCGGCGCGGGACGCGGCGGGCCAGCTGCTGTGCCCGCCGGCCGGCCCGGCCACGGACCCCGCCTTCGACAACAAGCGCCTCGCCCCCGCGATGGCCCGGTACGACGCGGGGCTGCCCGGCGCCGAGGACGAGGTGCGCGAACTGGTCGAAGGCCAGCTCCGCCCGACCTGGGAGGCCGTGTGGCACGGCATCGACCTGCTGCGGGCCCTGCCGGAGGGCGCGCGGGTGGCCGACCGCTGGAAGCGCGACCGCTGGTCCTACACCGCGCACCGCGACCGGGTACGGGCCGGCGAGCCGCCGCAGCCCAAGCGGGACGACGCGATCACGGCCGCGCAGAAGCTCTCCTCCCGCGAGACCGCCCAGGCGCAGCTGGACGCGCAGGAGGCGCTGGACGACCCGCTGGTGATGGCGGCCCGCCGGCTCGCCGGGGAGGCCCTGGTGGGCGAGGTGACCGGGGTCGAGATGGCGTATTCCGAGGGCAGGCGGCCGATGCCGCGCCCGCTGGTGACGCTGCGCACGGACGACCGGCCGCAGCTCACGGAGGGCGGCAAGCTCTACCGCCCGCTGCCGGAAGGCAGAAGCCAGCCCGCCGAGTTCGTCGCGTACGCGCCGGACGGCCCCGGCGGGCTGACCGTCCGGCTGACCGGTGGGATGGGGCGCGGGAAGACCCCGGAGCCGGGCTCGGTCCCCGAGGTGGGCGACCGGGTGTGCTGGACCCTGTTCGAGCACCAGCCGCGCGGCGGCCCCGAGCTGCCCGATCCCGAGGACACGCCGTGGACGCACGGCGGGCCGCCCGCTGCCGATCCCGCCGTGCGCCCCGCCGACCTGCCCGATCCCGTCACCGCGGAGGACTTCCTGTGACCGAGGCCCGCCCCGCGCACCCCGACGTGCCCGCCGCCAGGCGGCCGGACGGCGCGGCGCCCTTCGACCCCGGCGCTGCCGCCGCCGAGGCGACCGACGCGATCGTGCGCAGCACGCTGCACGGCACGCACCGCGGCGTCGTCGTCGACTCGCCGCCGGGCGCGGGCAAGTCCACGCTGGTGGTGCGGGCGGCCCGCGAACTGGCCGCGGCCGGACGGCCCCTGATGATCGTCGCGCAGACGAACGCCCAAGTGGACGACCTGGTGCTGCGGATCGCCGAGAAGGACCCCGAGCTGCCGGTGGGCCGGCTGCACAGCAGCGAGCCGGGCGCGTTCGACCCGGCGCTCGCCGACCTGCCCGCCGTGCGCACGTCGGCCAGGGTCGCCGAGCTGGCCGGGCTGGACATCGTCGTCTCGACGGCCGCCAAGTGGGCTTACACGAAGGTCGACGAGCCGTGGCAGCACGCCATCGTGGACGAGGCGTACCAGATGCGCTCGGACGCGCTGCTCGCCGTCGGCGGCCTGTTCGAGCGGGCGCTGTTCGTGGGCGACCCGGGGCAGCTGGACCCGTTCAGCGTGGTCGGCGCCGACCAGTGGGCCGGGCTCGCCTACGACCCGTCGGCCAGCGCCGTGACGACCCTGCTGGCGCACAACCCCGGCCTGCCGCAGCACCGGCTGCCGGTATCGTGGCGGCTGCCCGCCTCCGCCGCGCGGCTGGTCTCCGACGCGTTCTACCCGTATACGCCGTTCCGCAGCGGCACGGACCACGGCGACCGGCGGCTCGCCTTCGGTGTGCCCTCCGACGGCTCGGGCGTGGACCGGGTGCTGGACGAGGCCGCCGAGTCCGGCTGGGGCCTGCTCGAACTGCCCGCCCGGCACACCCCGCGTACGGACCCGGAGGCGGTGCACGCCATCGCCCGGGTGGTGCGGCGGCTGCTGGACCGGGGTGGCGCGGCGACCAGCGAGCGCGGCCCCGACCCCGCGCCCCTGACGGCCGCCCGGATAGCGGTCGGCACGGCCCACCGCGACCAGGCCGCCGCCGTGCGGGCCGCGCTGGCCGGGCTCGGCGTCACCGGTGTGGCGGTGGACACCGCCAACCGGCTCCAGGGCCGGGAGTTCGACGTCACGGTCTTCCTGCACCCGCTCTCCGGCCGCCCGGACGCGACCGCCTTCCACCTGGAGACGGGCCGGCTGTGCGTGCTGGCCTCGCGGCACCGGCACGCCTGCATCGTGGTCTGCCGGGCGGGCGTGGCGGAGCTGCTGGACGAACACCCGTCGGCGGAGCCCGTGCAGCTGGGCGTCACGGTCAAGTTCCCGGACGGCTGGGAGGCGAACCACTCGGTGCTGGCCCATCTGAACGAACACCGGGTGGCGTGGCGGCCTTAGGCGTGTCGTCGGGCGGCGGGACCGGCCCAGGCGGCGGGTCCGGCCCCGGGGGGGCGGACACGGCGGCGGGCGGCGCGCGGTTGGCGGCGTGCGCCGCGTACGGTCGTACGGCGGTGGTGCGGAGCGCGGCGAGAGGGCGCGCGGCGTGCGGGCGCGCCGTCCACGGCGGGCGGTGGTCCCCGTACCGGGCGCGTCTCAGGCGCACTTGCGCGGCGCGGGACAATGGAACGCGGCACACGACTCAGGAGGTACGTACATGTCCGAGCCGCAACCGGCTCCCGAGCAGCGCGGGACGGCCCCCGCGCCCCGGCGCCTGAAACCGGCTCCGCTGCTCTTCGAGCCTCCGGAGGCCACGGCCGACTCCGAGCACTTCTTCGGCCTGGAGTCCATCGAGGACCCCAAGGAACTGCTCTCCCGCTCCACCGAGCTGGCGCTCGCGTTCCGCGCGGCGGCGGACCGGGCCACGGAGTTCCAGGCGGTGGCGGCGGCCCGGCTCGCCGACCCCAAGCGCTTCGACCGGCTGCCGCTTCCGGTGATCGCGGAGCGCGCCGACTGGACCGAGGACTACGCGGCGAAGATGGTCGAGTTCGGCCGCGGCCTGCTGCGGAGCGACAACGGCCGGCTCGACGCCGCGGACTGACCGGCACCGACCGGCACCGACCGGTACGGCTCCGGGAGCGCGCGGGACGCGCCCGCTTTTCCGGCACGCCGCCCCACCGGCACCCGTCATGACGGCCCACGATCACCCGGCACCGTGATCGTGGGCCGTTGATCATGGGCCATTGGCATATGCGGCGCCAGAAGATACCCCACACCGCCCCGTCCTGTCCCGATTTCGGCCATTCCGCAGAAACGGAACGCCACCGACCGGTAGACCTGTCCCCCATGAGCGACTGGCCATCCGAGCACGAGCGCCCCCGACGCCCCGCCCCGGCCCCCGTCCCCTTCCACAGCGCGGCCTACGTCACCCTCCCCGGCGCCGACTGGCTCGCCTCCGCCGACCCGTGCCCGCAGAGCGCGCACGACCGGTGGGCGGCCCGCCCGGACGCGCCGAGCACCCTGCCGTGCGGCACCGTCTTCGACGTGATCAACGCACCCGCGCTCTTCGGCCGCCGCATGGTGGACCGCCTGTGGTCGGCGGGGCCCGGGTCGGGGCCGGTCGCCACCCACCGCGGCCGCGTCCTGCTGTTCGCCGAGCCCGGTACGGCCCGGCGGCTGCCCGCGCTGCTCGGCTGGGAGGAGTGGTCGGGCTCCGTACCGCCGCTGCTCTGCCACGGCACCGGCGACGCGGTGACCATCCCGCCCTTCTACCCCCACCGGCCCCAGCAACCCGACCGGCCGTACCACCCCGCCGGAACCGACGCCCCCGCCCCTTCCCGCTGGCTGGTGGCCCCCGAGGTGCGCCACCCCTGGCTGCCCGGCCCCGGCACGCTGCTCTGGGCCTGCATACGCGCCGCCCGCACCCCCGTGCGACCGGCCCCGCAGACCGGCGAGGCGCCCGGCCCGGCCGCCCCCGCCACCCCGGGCCGCGGCCCCGAAAAGCTCGCCGCACCCGCCGTCGTCCCGTTCAGGCGCCGGTGAGAGCCCCGGCGAGCGGAATCGATTTTTGCGCCACGGGATCAGGATGCTAATGTTTTCCACGTCAGCAGGCGCCGCTAGCTCAGTTGGTTAGAGCAGCTGACTCTTAATCAGCGGGTCCGGGGTTCGAGTCCCTGGCGGCGCACCGACAGAAGAAGGCCCCCACCTCGGTGGGGGCCTTTTTCGTGTGCCCGGGCGCGGACGGGTGCAAGCGCGCAAGCGCCCGCCTCAGCTGCGCCCCACCTTGACCGTCCAGTCCCCCGAGGACGACCGCCCGTACACCTGTACCCGCACCCCGTCCGCCGTGTCGTCCAGGCTCTCGCCCTCCCCCAGCGGCGCATCAGCAAGTTGCGGGTAGACGGAAGTCCCCCAACACGCCTCGGTACCGGGGTGCCCGTCGAGAACCTCCACCGGCCCGCTCCCCGACGCGGTCTCGCTGCGCACCCGGTAGACCAGTACGCCCTCGGCGCAGACCCCGTGGTCGTTGCCCGCGGCGCCGCGCGCCTCGACGGCCAGCACGCTGCGCGGCCCGGTGCGTACGGCCAGCAGCCGCGGCCGCCGCTCGTCGCCCGGCCCCATGGGGGCCGACAGCGGCCGCAGCGTGTGCACGGCGGCCCGCCGCCGCCCGGTGAGGGCCACGCACGCCACCTGCCCGTCGCCGAGCCAGCCGACCTTCCACTTGTGCCAGGCGAAGGGGTCGGGGGCCAGCCCGAACTGGCTGCCCATGAGGTCCCAGTCGCCCACGTAGGTGTCCCAGTCGCCCTTGCCGTCCACGGGCCGGTGGTAGAGGTCGGGCAGGTCGAAGACGTGGCCGGTCTCGTGGGCCAGCACGTTGCGGTCCGGCGGGCTCTGCTCGAAGACGGTGACGAACCGGCGCAGGTCCGCGTCGTCGGCGCGCAGCGGCCGGTCGAGGTTGACGACCTTGGTGGCGTCGGAGTCGACGCCGGCCGCGTCCGGGTCGGCGACGAGGTAGACGACGTCGTAGCGGCTGAAGTCCACCGTGTCGTCCGCGGCGGCGACGGCGTCGCGCAGGTAGGCGCCGCGGCGGTCGGCGTCCCAGTCCCTGCGTATGCCGTACGAGCCCGAGGGCTGCGGCATCCGCACCCAGCGCCGCTGGACGGCGGGGCGCAGGGTGAAGCGGCCGTAGGAGGCGCGTTCGAAGAAGCGGGAGGTGGCCGGGAAGTAGTCGGCGGCCAGCTCCGCGGGGTCGGCGACCGGGTCGGAGTCCGGGAAGGACAGGAAGACCATGACGGCGTTCAGGGAGCGGGCGGGCCGGGGGTAGGCCCGGTTCCAGGTGTCCAGGCCCTCGGAGTGGTGGGCGTCGGTGCGCGCGAGGGCGCAGGGCAGGGTGACCTCGGACGCGGTGGCGGGTCCTGCGATGACGGAGGTCGCTATGACCGCGCTGAGGGAGGTGGCCACCGCGGCCACCCGGCGCAGCGTGTGACGGTCCACCTCCGGAGGTTGCTGGGCGCGTGGCACATCGACCTCCCGGTACGGATTCGGAGCACCCTCACCACCTTGTGGCGATTCGCCCGCTTCCGTCCTGTTCCGGGGCCCCAGACGAGTGACCGGCCCAACTCCCCACCCCGTAACGGAAAGTCACTATCGATCGTTGACCGGATACGCATGAACACAGCCGGACGGAAATGGCCAAACTTCCGCCATGGGTGCCGATGATCACGGTTACGCCGCTGGATAGGCCCTTGCGGCAGCCTCTATGATCGCCACACTTTCCAGCGCGGATTCCCCCCTCCATCACGAGACAAGCGCCATGCGGGAGCGAGCAGTGAGCGGATACCCCGGCGGCACGGGCCGCGCGCCCGGAACGACGCTCTCCGCGGTGACGGAGCGTAATGAACCGACCAAAGAATCCGCCGGAGGCCCGGACGGCGCCTCCGGCCCGGCACCCGCCGGCGGCCCCACCGCGGCCGACGGCCGGCCACGACCCGGCAACCGGCCCGGAGCCCCCGGCGACCCACGGGCCGGCGGCCGCCCCGGACCCGACGCCGGCGACGGCTCCGCGGCCTCGCTGCGCGACTACCGCGCCGCCTTCCAGGCCGCCCGCGTCCCGCTGGCCGTACTGAACCGCGACGGCCTGGTGCTCGCCGCCAACCCCGCCTTCGGCGAGCTGGTCGGCGCGGCGCCCGGCGACCTGGTCGCCGCGACCGCGGCCGACCTGACCGAGCTGGGCACCGACCCGCGCATCTGGTCCGCGTACCGCGAGGTGCTGTGCGGCCAGAGCGAGCGGCTGCGCTGCACCCGACGACTGAAACATCCGGACGGGCAGTTCCTGTGGGCCGAGGTGACGGTCGAGCCGCTGCCGGACGAGGAGTGCGTCCTGCTGTCGGTCTGCGACATCAGCGACCGGCACGACCTGCTGGCCAGGCTGCGCCACCTCCAGATGCACGACCCGGTGACCCGGCTGCCCAACCGCGCGCTGTTCTTCGAGCGGCTGGCGGGCGCGCTGGAGTCGGCCGCCTTCGAGCCGCACGGCACGGGCCGGGTCGGCCTGTGCTATCTCGACCTGGACGGCTTCAAGGCCGTCAACGACACCCTCGGCCACCGGGTCGGCGACCGGCTGCTCGGGGCGGTGGCCCAGCGCCTGACGCACTGCGCCGAAAGCCTGGCCGAGCGCGGCGCGGTACGCGGCAGCAGCGGCCACCTGGTGGCACGGCTGGGCGGCGACGAGTTCGCGCTCCTGGTGGAGGACTCGGCCGGCACCGAACAACTGGCGGAGCTGGCCCAGCGCGTGCTGGACGCGCTCCAGCGGCCGTTCGACCTGGCCGGGCAGCGGCTGTCGGTCTCGGCGAGCATCGGCGTCGTGGAGCGCGCGGCGACCGGCACCACCGCGACCGGCCTGATGCAGGCCGCCGACACCACGCTGTACTGGGCCAAGGAGGACGGCAAGGCCCGCTGGACGCTCTTCGACCCCGAGCGCAACGCGCACCGCATGACCCGCCAGGCGCTGTCCAGCACGCTGCGCCCCGCGGTGGACCGCGGCGAGTTCACGCTGGAGTACCAGCCGCTGGTCGGGCTCGGCGACGGGCGGGCGCAGGGGGTCGAGGCCCTGGTGCGCTGGCGGCATCCGCAGTTCGGCACACTGTCGCCGAATCGGTTCATCGGACTGGCCGAGGAGAACGGCTCGATCGTCGAGCTGGGCCGCTGGGTCCTGGAACGGGCCTGCCACCAGGCCCGCGCCTGGCAGCTGGAGCGCCCCGGCGCCGAACCCCTGTTCGTCAGCGTGAACGTCGCCGTACGGCAGGTGTGGGACTCCGACCTGGTCGCCGACGTGGCGGGCATCCTCGCCGAGACCGGGCTGCCGCCCGCCCTGCTCCAGCTGGAGCTGACGGAGTCGGCCGTGATGGGCTCGGCCGGGCGCCCGCTGCAGGCCCTCCAGGCGCTCAGCGACATGGGCGTACGGATCGCCATCGACGACTTCGGGACCGGCTACTCGAACCTGGCCTACCTCAGCCGGCTGCCGGTGTCCGTACTGAAGCTGGACGGCTCCTTCGTACGGGGCTTCCGCTCGCAGGAGCACCCCAACCCGGCCGACGAGACGATCGTGGAGGCGCTGGTCGCGCTCGCCCACCGGCTGGGCCTGACGGTCACGGCGGAGTGCGTGGAGAGCGCGGAGCAGGCCGAACGGCTGCGCCGCATCGGCTGCGACACCGGGCAGGGGTGGCTGTACTCCCGCCCGGTGTCCCCCGACCGGGTCCCCGACCTGGTCGGCACGGCCCGGCGGACCGGGACGTAGTGCGTTACGCCTCCGGCAACCCGTACGCGTCCGCTATCAGCTCGTACGAACGCAGCCTGGCCGCGCCGCTGTGTGCGTTGGCCGTGATCATCAGCTCGTCGGCGCCGGTGCGCTTGGCCAGGTCGTCGAGGCCGCCGCGCACCGCGTCGGGGGTGCCGTAAACGATGTTGGACAGCCAGCTGTCGACGAAGTCGCGCTCCATCCCGCTGAACGCGTACGCCGCGGCCTCCTCGGGGCTGGGCACCAGCCCGGGGCGCCCGGTACGCAGCCGGATCATGGACAGCGCGCCGGTGAGGATCTGGCGGTGCGCCTCCTTCTCGTCCTCGGCGGCCAGCGCGGCGACGCCGATCAGCGCGTACGGCTCGGCCAGGACCGCCGAGGGGCGGAAGGACTCGCGGTAGAGGTCCAGCGCGGGGATGGTGTTCGCGGCCGAGAAGTGGTGGGCGAAGGCGAACGGCAGGCCCAGGCGGCCCGCCAGCTGGGCGCTGAAACCGGAGGAGCCGAGCAGCCACAGCGGCGGCCGGTGCGCCGACTGGACGCCGCCGGGGGACGTCGCCTGTACCGGGCCCGGTACCGCGTGGATGCGGCTGTAGCGGTGCCCGTCGGGGAAGTCGTCGTCCAGGAAGCGCGTCAGTTCGGCGAGCTGCTGGGGAAATTCGTCGGCGCCCTCGTGGAGCCGCTCCGTGCGGCGCAGCGCCGCCGCGGTGGCGCCGTCGGTGCCGGGCGCGCGGCCGAGGCCGAGGTCGACGCGGCCGGGGGCCATCGCCTCCAGGGTGCCGAACTGCTCGGCGATCACCAGCGGCGCGTGGTTGGGCAGCATCACGCCGCCGGAGCCGAGGCGGATGCGGTCGGTGTGCGCGGCGAGGTGGGCCAGCAGGACCGCGGGGGACGAGGAGGCCACGCCGGGCATCGAGTGGTGCTCGGCGACCCAGTACCGGTGGAAGCCGCGGCGCTCGGCCGTGCGGGCGATGCCGACGGCGGTCCGTACGGCCTCGGTGGCGGTGTGCCCGGTGCCCACGGTCACCAGGTCGAGTACGGACAGGGGTACGGGCGCGGTGCCGTGGGCGGTGCCCCGGATGCCGTCGTTGTCCCGGTTCTCGTCGTGGTCGCCGCTCACGGTGCGGGCCCTCCTCGCGTCGCTCTGGTCTGCCGGAAGGACAACCGGAGTAGTTCTCCGGTTATTCCCGGGCGGGCGAGGAGGGCGGTCCGGCGGACGGACCCGCCGCGGCTATCCCGCCGCGGCCGGCACGGACGGCTTCGCGAAAAGCGTGCCCAGCGCCGGGCAGGCGACCGTACGGTCCAGCAGCCGCAGCCCCTCCCAGGCGGTGACCTGGTTGGCGGTGAGCACCGGCTTGCGCAGTTCCGCCTCGATGGCGGGCAGGTACTCGGCGGTGTGCAGGGCCGTGTCGGGCAGCAGCACCACTTCCGCGTCGGGATGGTCCCCCGTACGGGCGAGCAGCAGCACCTCCTCCAGGCCCCAGGTGCCGACCTCGGCGGCGGTGACGATCCCGCTGCCGCGCGTCGAGACGACCTCCGTGCCAGCGGATTTCAGAAAGGCCATGAAGCACTCGGCGACGTCGTCGGGGTAGGTCGCGGCGATGGCGACGCGCTCGGCGCCCAGGGCGCGTACGGCGTGCGCGAAGGCGAAGGACGTACTGGACGCGGGCAGCCCCGCGGTGGCCGACAGCTCGCGCACCTGCTTCCGGGCGCCTTCCCAGCCGAAGACGAAGCTGGCGCTGGTGCAGGCCCAGACGACGGCCTCGGCGCCACGGCTCCTCAGCTCCTCGACGCCGGCCGCGAGCCGCGCGGCGGAGCCCATCTCCAGCAGCGCGTCGACGCGGTGGGCGTCCTCGCCGATGTCGGTGTGGACGAGCGGGAGGCGCAGCCCGTTGCCAAGGAGGGTTTCGAGGCGGGGGTAGTCGTCCTCGGCGGAGTGGCCGGGGTAGAGGAAGCCGACCGTGGATGCCATGCATGTCTCCTGACTGCGTGGGGGTGCGGGTGGGGGTGCGTACTCGTGCGCGCTCCGGTCCGTGCTGCTACGCGCTCGGCCGGGCGCGGTCGCGCCGGGCACGCCGTCGGGGTGTGGCGCACGGACGGCGGCCGCGCGCACGCCGCACGTGCGCGTCAGCGGCCCGGCTGCGGGCCCGGTTCCTCCGGGGGATGAAAGGGGGGCGCGTCCAGTCCGTCGGCCTGCTCCGCCTCCGGCGAAGGGACCGCCGACCCGGCGAACGCGGCCTCGGGAGTGCCGCGCCGCACTATCCCCGCCCCGTCCTCGGGGGCCCAGGAGGAGGTCATGGCGGCCGGTCCGCGTCTGGCGACGGGGTCGACGAGCGCCTGGTAGGGGCCCACCGCGTCCGCGCCGATGGCCCGCAGCGAGGCCCACATGGTGACCTGGTTGGCCGACAGGACCGGCATCCGCAGCTCGGCCTCCAACTGGGGGATGACGTCGTACGTCGGCAGGTTCGTACAGCTGATGAACAGGGCGTCGGCGGCGCCGACGACGGCCTGGCGGGCCATGTCGACGACGTCCCGGTACGGCACTTTCCAGATGTGCCGGGTCAGGCCGAGGTAGGCGCGGCCGGTGACGGTGATGCCGGCCTCTTTCAGGTACTCCTCCAGGGAGTCGGTCACGGATTTGGTGTAGGGGGTGACGACCGCGATCCGCCGCGCGCCGATCTCGCGCAGCGCTTCGAGGAGCGCGCCGGAGGTGGTGAGCGCCGGGAGCCGGTCCCCCGCCTGGGTCATGGCGGTGCACATGGCGCGCTCGCCCGCCATGCCGCCGACGAAGCTGCCCGAGGTGCAGGCGTACGAGACGACCTGCGGGGAGACCGCGCACAGCGCCTGGACGGCGGCGTGGAGGGTTTCGTGCTCGCTGACGAGGCGGGCCAGGTCGAGGCTGACCTCGACCGGCACGAAAGGAGTACGGGTGAGGTGGAGGGACACATCGTCGGGGACCCAGCGCCACAGCTCGCGGTCCAGGGCGAAGTCGAAGGGAGCGACGACACCCACGCCGAGCTGAGGCTTCGGGCCCCCCAGAAAAGAGACGTCCATGCTGCCCCCAGAAGAGCGAAGGGCTGGTAAGGGCTAGGCCATTGGCCAGGGGTTGTGGTGCTTCCGGCACGGGCCGGGGACGTCGGGACAGAGCCGTTGTTGACACGGTAGTTACGACTTCTTAGCGTGGTCAATCCTCGCATCTCAGGCATCTGTCGGCGCCTCCTTTCATTCAAAGGGGCACACGTTTCAGAACGGTTTCTGGCCTATGTCCGAAAGCACCGTCCTTGTCCTTGGCTCCGACCCGCCTCCGAAGCTGGACCGCCTAGCGGGCCGGGCCCGGGTGGTCCACGCCGACGACAAGACCTTGGCCACCCAACTCGGCTCCGCCGATGTGCTCTTGGCCTGGGACTTCACCTCCGACGCGATCCGCGAAGCCTGGCCGGGCGGCGGCCCGCGACCCGTTTGGGTGCACACCGCCAGCGCGGGCGTCGACCGGCTGATGTGCCCGGAGCTGGCCGCGGACCAGACCCTGGTGACCAACGCGCGCGGCGTCTTCGAGCAGCCGATCGCCGAGTACGTGGCCGGGCTGGTGATCGCCATGGCCAAGGACTTCTACGGAAGTTGGGAACTCCAGCGCCAGCGCCGCTGGCAGCACCGCGAAACCCTGCGGGTGGCGGGCAGCCGCGCCGTCGTGGTGGGCTCGGGGCCGATCGGCCGGGCCATCGGGCGGACGCTGCTGGCACTGGGTGTCAAGGTCGAGCTGGTCGGCCGACGGGAGCGCCCGGACGATCCGGAGTTCGGCCGGGTGCACGGCAACAGCGCCCTGGACGGGTTGCTGGGCCGGGCCGACTGGGTGGTGTGCGCGGCGCCGCTGACCGACGAGACCCGCGGCATGTTCGACCGGTCGGCCTTCGCCCGGATGCGGCAGCGGGCCCGCTTCGTCAACGTGGGGCGCGGGCAGCTCGTCGTCGAGGACGACCTCGTCGCGGCGCTCCGCGAATGGCGGATCGCGGCGGCCGCCCTGGACGTCTTCGAGCACGAGCCGCTGACCTCGGACAGCCCCCTGTGGGACGTACCGCACCTGATCGTCTCCCCGCACATGAGCGGCGACACGCTGGGCTGGCGCGACGCCCTGGCCGAGCAGTTCATGGACAACTTCGACCGGTGGGCCGCGGGCGAGCCGCTCACCAATGTGGTGGACAAGCGGCTCGGATACGTACCCGGCGCCTGATTCTCCGGGACCGTGGAGCCGGAGTGTTCGTGGAGGTGGAGGGAGACCGGGATGGCTGATGTGACGGATCTTGCCGACTGTTCCGCGGTGCGGCTGGTCGCCGGGTACGCGGCGGGCGAGTTCTCGCCGGTCGAGGCCGTGCGGGCGGTGCTCGAACGGGCCGGGCACGCGCAGGACCGGGTGAACGCCTTCACCCGGATCGACGGGGACGGCGCGCTGGCCGCCGCCAGGGCGTCCGAGGAGCGGTGGCGCTCCGGGCGGCCCGCCGGGCTGGTGGACGGGGTGCCGGCCACGGTCAAGGACCTGCTCCTGACCCGCGGCGCGCCGACGCTGCGCGGGTCGCGGACGGTGCGCGAAACGGGCGCGGTCTGGGACGCGGACGCGCCGTCGGTGGCCCGGCTGCGCGAGCACGGCGCGGTGTTCGCGGGGAAGACCACGACGCCCGAGTTCGGGTGGAAGGGCGTCACGGACAGCCCGCGGCACGGGGTGACCGGCAATCCGTACGACCCGTCCCGGACGGCGGGCGGGTCGAGCGGCGGCAGCGCGGCGGCCGTGGCGCTGGGCGCGGGGCCGCTGAGCCTGGGCACGGACGGCGGCGGGTCGGTGCGCATCCCCGGCTCGTTCTGCGGGATCTTCGCGCTGAAACCGACGTACGGGCGGGTGCCGCTGTTCCCCGCGAGCCCCTTCGGGACGCTGGCGCACGTCGGGCCGATGACCCGGGACGCGGCCGACGCGGCGCTGCTGATGGACGTGATCACCGGGGCCGACTGGCGGGACTGGTCGCAGCTGGCGCCGCCCGCCGGCTCGTTCCGGGAGGAGCTGGCGCGGCCGGTGGCCGGGCTGCGGGTGGCCTACAGCCCGACGCTGGGCTGGGACGTGCCGGTGCGCCCGGAGATCGCCGCGGCGGTGCGGCGCGCGGTGGACCGGCTCGCCGAGCTGGGGGCGCACGTCGAGGAGGCCGACCCGGAGATCACGGACCCGGTGGAGGAGTTCCACACACTGTGGTTCAGCGGGGCGGCCCGGGTGGTGCAGCACCTGGGCGCGGCGGACCGGGAACTGCTCGACCCGGGCCTGCGCGAGATCTGCGACGAGGGCGCGCGGCGCAGCGCGCTGGACTACCTGGCGGCGGTGGACGTGCGGATGGCGATGGGCGTGGCGATGGGCCGCTTCCACAGCACGTACGACCTGCTCGTGACGCCGACCGAGCCGATCACCGCCTTCGAGGCGGGCGCCGAGGTGCCGGCCGGGTCGGCGCACCGGCGGTGGACGGGGTGGACCCCGTTCACGTACCCCTTCAACATGACGCAGCAGCCCGCCGCCACGGTGCCGTGCGGCGTGGACGGCGACGGGCTGCCGATCGGGGTGCAGCTGGTGGGCGCGCGGCACGCGGACGCGCTGGTGTTGCGCGCCGCGCACGCCCTTTATACGTCGGGGGCCGCCACGATCCCCGCGCCTCCTACGCCCGGCGGAAGCTGAGGGTCTCCCCCAGGGCGCCGGCGCGCCACAGGTCCTGGCAGGCGTCGGCCATCCGGTCCAGCCCTTCCACGACCGCGCCCCACACGATGCCCGGCACCCAGCCCGCGTCACCGTTGATCAGCAGGTTGTTGCGTTCGTAGAAGAGCGCGAGGTCGACGACGGTGGCGCGGCCCTGGTGCTTGGCCTGGCTCTCGTAACCGTAGGAGGCGGTGCCCAACTGGGTCTCGGTGAAGGTGAAGTAGCACAGGTCGCCGGGGATGGGCGTGATGGTCGGGTTCTCCAGAGGGGGCTCCTCCGGGGCGAACGGCGGGACGAGGGCGTAGATCTCGTTGCGGGCGTATTTGGCGTGGTAGACGTCGCCGCCGAGCGGCAGCGCCTCCCAGACGGCCTTGCAGGTGACCGGCGCGCGGTCGTCGAGCAGCTTGGCGGTGCAGCTCACGCCCCGCTTGTCGAGGGAGACTTCGATGAAACGGTCGACCATTTTGCCTCCTAACGGTGCTTTGCGGACCCATAGTGGACCAGCGGACGGCGCAATGCACACAGGACGCGGGGCCCGGCGCGCGGGTCGCCGCGCACGCCGTCCGGCCGTCCGCAAGGGGCGTCAACAAGCCACCCCGCCCCAGCAGTTACCGTCCCAGAACTGGTGTCGTATGTACGCATGACCGACATGCGCCACGCTCCCGCACCGCTTGCATCAAGGGCTGGAAACGACCGGCATGTTTTCGGCCCGTCCGGGTAGTCGCGCGCCCATGGCTCCACCACAGGGGAACAGCTCAGGAAACACCGCTTCAGGGTTCCGCCGCCGCTCACTGCTCGCAGGGGCGGCGGCGCTGGGTTTGACAGGTGCGCTGGGGGCGACGACCGGTTGCTCGCAGGTCGACATCACCGGAGCTACGGACGGGGGACACCTACTCGACGATCTTCGCAGCAGGAAAGTCGTGCGCATGGGCATCGCCAGCGAGCCGCCCTACGCGTCGATCAACAGCCAGGGCGAACTGACCGGCGAGGCACCGGCCGTCGCCAAGACGATCTTCCAGCGGCTGGGGGTGCAGCGCTTCGAGCCGGTGCCGGTCGAGTTCGGCGCCCTCGTGCCCGGACTGCACTCCTTCCAGTACGACGTGATCGTGGCGGGCATGTTCATCAACAAGGCCCGCTGCCAGGCCGTGCTCTTCTCCGACCCGGACTACGAGTCGAAGGACGGCTTCCTCGTGCCGAAGGGCAACCCGAAGAAGATCGCCTCCTACGAGGACGTGGCCAAGGGGGACCTCCGCATGGGCACCGGCATCGGGTACGCGGAGATCGACTACGCGGTCGGCAACGGTGTCGCGAAGGACAAGATCCAGACGTACGGCGACCAGATCGCCGGCATGGAGGCACTGGAGGCGGACCGCATCGACTGCTTCGCCGGCACCGCGCTGACGATGATGGAGGCACTGAAGACCGGCAAGCACCCCAAGGTGGAGATGACCCGCCCCTTCACACCGGAGGTCGGCGGCAAACCCCAGCGCGACGGCGGCGGTTACGGCTTCCGGATCGGCGAGACGAAGCTGCGGGACGCCTTCAACCGTGAGCTGCACGAGATGAAGAAGAGCGGCGAACTCCTGCGCATCGCCCGGCCCTTCGGGTTCACCGAGGAGTTCATGACCGACCTCACGGCGAAGGAGCTCTGTGCCCGGTGACCGGAGCCTTGTGGGAACTGTTTTTCAAAGGGGTGTGGATCACCGTCCAGTTGATGGTCTACAGCGCCGCCCTGGCCGCCGTCGTCGCCTTCGGCATCGGCCTGGCCCGTACGTCGCGGCTGTGGATCGTCCGCTTCCTGTCCGGCGTGTACGTGGAGTTCTTCCGCGGCACCTCGGCGCTGGTCCTGATGTTCTGGCTGTTCTTCGCGCTGCCGCTGCTGGGCTGGCAGCTGGCCGGGCTCTGGGCGGGCACCCTGGCGCTCGGGCTGTCCTACGGCGCGTACGGCTCCGAGGTGGTGCGCGGCTCCGTCCAGGCGGTGGCGCCCGCCCAGCGTGAGGCGGCGATCGCGCTGAGCTTCACGCCCTGGCAGCGGCTGCGGAAGGTGATCCTGCCGCAGGCCGTGCCCGAGATGATGCCGCCGTTCAACAACCTGCTGATCGAACTGCTCAAGGGCACGGCCCTGGCCTCGCTGCTCTCGATCGGCGAGCTGACCTTCCAGGCCAAGCTGGCCCGCCTCTCCACGGGCCAGAGCGCCCAGGTCTACGGGATCATCCTGGTCCTCTACTTCGTGATCGCTTTCGTGGTGACCCGGGTGATGCGCCTGCTGGAGCGCCGGGCCAAGGCGTCGATCGGCCGCGCCCCGGAGAAGTCCGGCTGGCTCTCGCGGCGGCTGCCGGTCGAGAAGCAAGGCCCCCAGGTGATCGCCACCCCAGGAGGTAAGCCGTGAACAACTGGTCGTGGGAGTACGTCGGCGACATCCTGCCCGACCTGCTCCGCGGGCTGCTGGTCACCGTCCAGGCGACCCTGCTCGGCTCGCTGGTGGCCTTCGTGCTGGGCCTGGTGTGGGCGCTGCTCCTGCGCTCCCCCAGCCGCTGGGTGACGTGGCCGGTCAGCGTCGTGGTGGAGTTCGTCCGCAACACGCCGCTGCTGGTACAGCTGTTCTTCCTCTTCTTCGTGCTGCCCGGGTGGGGCCTGACCTTCGACCCGCTGACCACCGGCGTGATCGGCCTGGGCCTGCACTACTCGACGTACACCGCCGAGGTCTACCGGGCGGGCATCGACGGCGTACCGGAGGGCCAGTGGGAGGCGGCGACCGCGCTCAGCCTGCCGCGCCGGCGCACCTGGACCTCGGTGATCCTGCCGCAGGCGTTCCGCCGCGTGATCCCGGCGCTCGGCAACTACGTCATCGCGATGTTCAAGGACACGCCGATGCTGGCGGCCATCACGGTCGCGGAGATGCTCTTCGAGGCGAACAGCATCGGCGCGACCACCTTCGACTACATGGAGCCGATCACCGTCGTCGGCGTCCTGTTCGTCGTGATCTCGTACCCCACTTCTCTTGCCCTGCGAGCCCTGGAGCGTCGCCTTGTCCGCTGACAGCACTCCCGCGCAGCCCACGAAACCCACGGTCGGCACCGAGGAGGACGGGCCCGAGCTGGTCCGCTTCGACCGGGTCACCAAGCGCTTCGGCGCGCACACCGTCCTGGACTCGCTGGACATGACGGTCTACTCCGGCAAGCACGTGACGCTGATCGGGCCGTCCGGGTCGGGCAAGACCACGATCCTGCGGCTGCTGATGACGCTGCTCAAGCCGGAGGAAGGAACGATCAAGGTCGGTGACGCGTACCTCACCCACGAGGAGAAGAACGGCAAACTCGTGCCGGCGGGCGAGAAGCACTGCCGGGAGGTGCGCAAGAACATCGGGATGGTCTTCCAGCAGTTCAACCTCTTCCCCAACATGAAGGTGCTGCGCAACATCACCGAGGCGCCGGTGCACGTGCTGGGCCTGTCCAAGGACGCCGCCGAGGAACGGGCCCGCGGGCTGCTGGACCTGGTGGGCCTGACCCAGCACATCGACAAGTACCCGTCGCAGCTCTCCGGCGGCCAGCAGCAACGGGTCGCCATCGCGCGGGCGCTGGCCATGCGTCCGCAGGTGCTGCTGCTGGACGAGGTGACCAGCGCGCTCGACCCGGAGCTGGTGGCCGGTGTCCTGGACGTCCTGCGCGACATCGCGCACACCACCGACATCACGATGCTCATCGTCACCCACGAGATGAACTTCGCCCGTGACATCTCCGACTGCGTGATGATGTTCGACCAGGGGCGGGTCATCGAGTTCGGCACCCCGGAGAAGATCTTCAGCGAGCCGGAGAACGACCGCACCCGCGAGTTCCTGAGCGCGGTGCTCTGAGCGCCGGACGGAGCGGGCCCGCCGGATGTTCGGACGTGTGTCCGGCGGGTCCGCCCGCCGGAACCCACCCGGAATGACGCCGACATATGCCAGCGGACCACACCCCAGTACACGTGCATGGGTTGGCACCCTTTTCGGTCAAGACCCCCTCCAGCGGACGGCTTTGACCGCTATCGTGGTACGTGCCCCGCTGCCCGGGATCGGCCGGTAATGTTCGTCGGTCGTGACCGCCAGCGACGGCAGCGACGCAAACGGTCACAACCTGCTAGGGGGACACCGTGGCGCTGAAGCCCGAGCCGACCGCGCCGTTCCACTCGGTGCAGTACGCCCTCCGCGTGCTCGAAACCATCGCCCGGCACGCCGACGGCGTGACGGACGTCCAGGTCGCCCGCGAGACCGGCCTGCCCACCGGCCACCTCGCCCACATGCTGGCCATGCTGCGCCGCGAGGGCTACGTCGCACAGGTCGCCGACGGTGCGTACGTCGTCGGCGAGTCGCTGGTCCTGCTCGGCTCGGGCGGCGACCGCGAGGACGCGCTGCGCGCCAAGCTCCAGCGCACCCTCGTCGAGCTGCGCGACTCGGTCGGCGCGGCGGTCTACATCAGCCGCTACATCGACGGCGAGGTCAGGATCCTGCACTACGCCGACGGGCCGCGCGCGCCCAAGGTCAACGAGTGGGCGGAATTCCGCCGTACGGCACATGCCAGCGCGGTCGGCAAATGCCTGCTCGCGCAGCTGGACCACGACGGCCGGATGGACCACCTCTCCCGCCACAAGACCGCCCGCCTCACCTCGCGGACGATCACCAACGAGAAGGTGCTCTTCCACAAGCTGGACAGCCAGCCGCCGACGGTCCCGATGCTGGACCTCCAGGAGTACGCGGTCGGCACGGTCTGCGCGGCCGTACCGATCACGGCGGGCGCCACGGTCGGCTGCCTGGCGCTGTCGATGCCGCTGGAGCACGCCCACCGGCTGCGCTCGGCCGCCGACGCGCTGAACCGGCGGGCGGCTCCGGTACTGCTGTCGCTGACGCTCTGAGGCCGCGGTCGCGCGGGTGGTCGGGAGCACCCCTCGGGACCAGGTAGTATTTCTTTTGTCAGCGCGCGCCGCTAGCTCAGTTGGTTAGAGCAGCTGACTCTTAATCAGCGGGTCCGGGGTTCGAGTCCCTGGCGGCGCACCTGAGAGTGGGGGGGGGGGGGGCCCCCCCCCCCCGGCCCCCCCCCGGGGGTCGTTTGCCCGCCGGCCGCACACGGCCCGCGCCCCCGCC